>NZ_SZPT01000010.1:0-2932 GCF_005217585.1 Lysinibacillus sphaericus | reverse complement strand
TTTTGGTTAAGTCCTCGATCGATTAGTATTCGTCAGCTCCATGTGTCACCACACTTCCACCTCGAACCTATCTACCTCATCGTCTTTGAGGGATCTTACTTACTTGCGTAATGGGAAATCTCATCTTGAGGGGGGCTTCATGCTTAGATGCTTTCAGCACTTATCCCGTCCACACATAGCTACCCAGCGATGCCTTTGGCAAGACAACTGGTACACCAGCGGTGTGTCCATCCCGGTCCTCTCGTACTAAGGACAGCTCCTCTCAAATTTCCTACGCCCACGACGGATAGGGACCGAACTGTCTCACGACGTTCTGAACCCAGCTCGCGTACCGCTTTAATGGGCGAACAGCCCAACCCTTGGGACCGACTACAGCCCCAGGATGCGATGAGCCGACATCGAGGTGCCAAACCTCCCCGTCGATGTGGACTCTTGGGGGAGATAAGCCTGTTATCCCCGGGGTAGCTTTTATCCGTTGAGCGATGGCCCTTCCATGCGGAACCACCGGATCACTAAGCCCGTCTTTCGACCCTGCTCGACTTGTAGGTCTCGCAGTCAAGCTCCCTTGTGCCTTTACACTCTACGAATGATTTCCAACCATTCTGAGGGAACCTTTGGGCGCCTCCGTTACCTTTTAGGAGGCGACCGCCCCAGTCAAACTGTCCGCCTGACACTGTCTCCTGCCCCGCTAAGGGGCATGGGTTAGAATTTCAATACAACCAGGGTAGTATCCCACCGACGCCTCCTTCGAAGCTGGCGCTCCGAGATCTCTGGCTCCTACCTATCCTGTACAAGTTGTACCAAAATTCAATATCAGGCTACAGTAAAGCTCCACGGGGTCTTTCCGTCCTGTCGCGGGTAACCTGCATCTTCACAGGTACTATAATTTCACCGAGTCTCTCGTTGAGACAGTGCCCAGATCGTTACGCCTTTCGTGCGGGTCGGAACTTACCCGACAAGGAATTTCGCTACCTTAGGACCGTTATAGTTACGGCCGCCGTTTACTGGGGCTTCAATTCGCAGCTTCGCTTGCGCTAACCACTCCTCTTAACCTTCCAGCACCGGGCAGGCGTCAGCCCCTATACGTCACCTTACGGTTTTGCAGAGACCTGTGTTTTTGCTAAACAGTCGCCTGGGCCTATTCACTGCGGCTCTCATGCGCTTGCACGCTCAAGAGCACCCCTTCTCCCGAAGTTACGGGGTCATTTTGCCGAGTTCCTTAACGAGAGTTCTCTCGCACACCTTAGGATTCTCTCCTCGACTACCTGTGTCGGTTTGCGGTACGGGCACCTCTCACCTCGATAGAGGCTTTTCTTGGCAGTGTGAAATCAGGAACTTCGTCCATACGGACTCGCCATCACAGCTCAACGTTACAGTGTGCGGATTTGCCTACACACACGCCTTACTGCTTGGACGCGCACAACCAACGGCGCGCTTACCCTATCCTACTGCGTCCCCCCATTTCTCAAACGGTGAGGAGGTGGTACAGGAATATCAACCTGTTGTCCATCGCCTACGCCTATCGGCCTCGGCTTAGGTCCCGACTAACCCTGAGCGGACGAGCCTTCCTCAGGAAACCTTAGTCATACGGTGGACGGGATTCTCACCCGTCTTTCGCTACTCATACCGGCATTCTCACTTCTAAGCGCTCCACCAGTCCTTCCGGTCTGACTTCAACGCACTTAGAACGCTCTCCTACCACTGACATCGTAGATGTCAATCCACAGCTTCGGTGAATCGTTTAGCCCCGATACATTTTCGGCGCAGCGTCACTCGACCAGTGAGCTATTACGCACTCTTTAAATGATGGCTGCTTCTAAGCCAACATCCTGGTTGTCTGTGCAACGCCACATCCTTTTCCACTTAACGATTACTTTGGGACCTTAGCTGGTGGTCTGGGCTGTTTCCCTTTTGACTACGGATCTTATCACTCGCAGTCTGACTCCCGTGTATAAATATCTGGCATTCGGAGTTTGTCTGAATTCGGTAAACCGGGATGGCCCCCTAGTCCAAACAGTGCTCTACCTCCAGTATTCTCATCACGAGGCTAGCCCTAAAGCTATTTCGGAGAGAACCAGCTATCTCCAAGTTCGATTGGAATTTCTCCGCTACCCACACCTCATCCCCGCACTTTTCAACGTGCGTGGGTTCGGGCCTCCAGTAAGTGTTACCTCACCTTCACCCTGGACATGGGTAGATCACCTGGTTTCGGGTCTACGACCACGTACTAATTCGCCCTATTCAGACTCGCTTTCGCTGCGGCTCCGCCTTCTAAAGCTTAACCTCGCACGTAATCGTAACTCGCCGGTTCATTCTACAAAAGGCACGCTATCACCCATTAACGGGCTCTAACTACTTGTAGGCACACGGTTTCAGGATCTCTTTCACTCCCCTTCCGGGGTGCTTTTCACCTTTCCCTCACGGTACTGGTTCACTATCGGTCACTAGGTAGTATTTAGCCTTGGGAGATGGTCCTCCCGGATTCCGACGGAATTTCACGTGTTCCGCCGTACTCAGGATCCACTCTGGAGGGAACGAACTTTCGACTACAGGGCTTTTACCTGCTCTGGCGGACCTTTCCAAGTCGCTTCATCTAACTCATTCCTTTGTAACTCCGTATAGAGTGTCCTACAACCCCAAGAGGCAAGCCTCTTGGTTTGGGCTCTTCCCGTTTCGCTCGCCGCTACTCAGGGAATCGATTTTTCTTTCTCTTCCTCCAGGTACTTAGATGTTTCAGTTCCCTGGGTCTGCCTTCAAGACGCTATGTATTCACGTCAAGATACTACGCGATTAAACGTAGTGGGTTCCCCCATTCGGAAATCTCCGGATCAAAGCTCACTTACAGCTCCCCGAAGCATATCGGTGTTAGTGCCGTCCTTCTTCGGCTCCTAGTGCCAAGGCATTCGCCGTGCGCCCTTAATAACTTAACCTA
>NZ_SZPT01000008.1:0-96839 GCF_005217585.1 Lysinibacillus sphaericus | reverse complement strand
TGTACCAGGTGTCTTGCCAAAGGCAGCGGTGGGTAACTATGTGTGGAGGGGATAAGTGCTGAAAGCATCTAAGCATGAAGCCCCCCTCAAGATGAGATTTCCCATTACGCAAGTAAGTAAGATCCCTCAAAGACGATGAGGTAGATAGGTTCGAGGTGGAAGTGTGGTGACACATGGAGCTGACGAATACTAATCGATCGAGGACTTAACCAAAAAGTTTGAAACATTCAATGCACCGTTTATCCAGTTTTGAAAGAACAATCTTTCAATTAAATACTGTCTAGTGATGATGGCAAAGAGGTCACACCCGTTCCCATACCGAACACGGAAGTTAAGCTCTTTAGCGCCGATGGTAGTTGGGGGCTTCCCCCTGTGAGAGTAGGACGTCGCTAGGCAAATAAAAACCTGAGAATTTATTCTCAGGTTTTTTTGTGTCAATATTTGAACAGCTGCAGAAGGCAGCTGTTTTTATTTTGTTAAAATTCTAGCGCATTACGTAGGTTATTAAGATAGGATTGGCTGACAGGTAATTCTGTACCATCTTTTAAAGTAACAATGAAATTCGAAGTAAGATCACGCGCCATTTTTTTTATGAAATGAATATTCACTATATAGGATCTATGAATGCGTATAAAAAACGGAGGTAAACGCATTTGTAATTCTTTAAGTGTAATACTGGTTTTAAATTGTTCCTTTTCTACATAAAACCAAGTTTTTTTCTGAAGGCTCTCAATATAAGAAATTTTATCGATTACTACAGGGGTCCATTCTTCTTCCTGTTTCCCTGTTAAAAATTGATAAGGCTCCAATTTCTGTGCAGTAAAAGTTGAAGGTAAAACAACTACTAATGCTGCTGGCGTATCCTGAATATGTACTGGGTAGCCAATACCATAATAGGGTGTACCAAATAGAGTATTATCTAATATTGCGTCTGTACGTTTATTTGTACGCAATACTTGCTCTGCAATACTGCCTGGTTCAACTTGCCGTCCTATTTCTAAATGAATACCATGATATCCAGAGTTAAAGTAAATATAGGAGTTCTCTACAGCAATGGCGATGGACGAGTTGGGTGGAATCCAGTCTTGTAACATCGTAATAAATTGTTGTGCAATACTTTTTTGTACAGCATTGATTTCATTTTTCATTGTGAATAGCCCCCTTGTTTGTAAACAGTTTACCAAATTTTGTCGCTTAAAAAAGCGGTTTCATCATCAAAATTTGGTCTTTTATCAAAAAATAGTGAAAATTCAGATGTACTGTTATATATTAATTTACAACAAATAAACCTGTTATGGAACAGAAATTAAAAAGTTTTTTAACAGAGTATATTTTACACAAAGGGGAAGGTGGAATTTCAATATGTCAACACGTCAAGAAAAAATTCAAGCTTTAGAAAAACAATGGGCAGAAAACCCACGTTGGGCTGGTATTGAACGCGCTTATACGGCTGAAGAGGTAGTTAAATTACAAGGTTCTGTTGTAATTGAACAGACTTTAGCAACAAAAGGCGCTAAACGACTTTGGAAATCATTACACGAAGAACCGTTTATTAATGCATTAGGTGCATTAACTGGTAATCAAGCGGTTCAACAAGTAAAAGCAGGATTAAAAGCAATCTACTTATCTGGCTGGCAAGTAGCTGCTGATGCTAACCTTTCAGGTCAAATGTACCCTGACCAATCTTTATACCCAGCTAACTCTGTACCAGCTGTAGTAAAACGTATCAACCAAGCGCTACAACGCGCTGATCAAATCGACCATGCTGAAGGTCGTGTAGACGATTTCGATTGGTTTGCACCAATCGTAGCTGATGCTGAAGCTGGCTTCGGTGGTCCTTTAAACGTATTCGAACTTGTTAAAGGAATGATTGAAGCAGGAGCTGCTGGTGTGCATTTAGAAGACCAATTAGCTTCTGAGAAAAAATGTGGACACTTAGGTGGTAAAGTATTACTTCCTACACAAAACGCAGTTCGTAACTTAATTGCTGCTCGTCTTGCAACAGATGTAATGGGCGTAGATACAATCTTAATCGCACGTACAGATGCTGATGCTGCAGATATGGTAACTTCTGATATTGACCCACGTGATGCTGAATTTATTACTGGCGAACGTACACCAGAAGGCTTCTTCCGTACAACACCAGGTATTAAACAAGCGATTGCTCGTGGTCTAGCTTACGCACCATATGCAGATTTAATCTGGTGTGAAACGTCTAAGCCGTCACTTGAAGAAGCTCGTGAGTTCGCAGCGGCGATTCATGCTGAATTCCCTGGTAAAATGCTTGCTTACAACTGTTCACCTTCATTTAACTGGAAAGCAAACCTTTCAGAAGAAGAGATTGCAGAATATCAACGTGAGTTAGGTAAATTGGGTTACAAATTCCAATTCGTAACATTAGCTGGCTTCCATGCATTAAACCACTCTATGTTTGAGTTAGCTCATGACTATAAAGATAACGGCATGGCTGCATACTCTAAACTTCAACAAGCTGAGTTTGCTTCTGAATCTAAAGGCTATACAGCTACTCGTCACCAACGCGAAGTAGGTACAGGTTACTTCGATGATGTGTCACAAGTTATTTCTGGTGGTACTTCTTCAACAACAGCGATGGCTGGTTCTACAGAAACAGAACAATTCGTTTAATTCGATTACGTTAATTCCTAAATTCATAATCATAGATAAGTTTCCCTCGCACCTCCTAAGCGGGGGAAACTTAAATCACGAGAGGTGGGGGAACTACTAATGGAACAGGCAACTACAGGTAAGCTTAAAATTGTTGGACAACAAAACGAGCAAACAAAAGAAGTTTTAACACCGGAGGCCCTTGAGTTTGTTCTTGCCCTGCATGAAAAATTCGATGCTCGTCGTAAAGAGCTTTTAGAGGCTCGTCAAGATCGTCAGAAGCGTCTAGATGCTGGTGAGAAACTCGACTTCCTACCAGAAACAAAGCATATTCGTGAGGGAGATTGGACAATTGCGCCACTGCCTGCAGATTTACAAGATCGACGCGTAGAAATTACTGGACCAGTAGACCGCAAAATGGTTATTAACGCATTAAATTCTGGTGCGAAAATGTTCATGGCTTGCTTTGAGGATGCTTCAGCTCCTACTTGGGAAAACATGATTTCTGGTCAAATTAATATGCGTGATGCCATTAATAAGACGATTGAATTTACTCAAGCGTCAAACGGTAAAACGTATAAATTAAATAAAGAAACAGCGGTATTACTAGTACGTCCACGTGGTCTTCATTTACTTGAAAAACATGTGTTGGTAGATGGTGAGCCAGTTTCAGGTAGTTTCTTCGATTTTGGTCTTTATTTATTCCACAATGCTAAAAATGCATTGGCAAAAGGCACGGGTCCATACTTCTATCTACCGAAGTTAGAAAGTCATTTAGAGGCTCGCTTGTGGAATGATGTCTTTATCTTTGCACAAGATTATATTGGTATTCCACAAGGTACAATTAAAGCGACAGTTTTAATTGAAACAATATTAGCTGCATTTGAAATGGATGAAATTTTATACGAGCTTCGCGATCATTCAGCAGGTCTAAATTGTGGTCGTTGGGATTATATTTTCAGCTACATTAAACGCCTGCGCAATCAACCTGATGTGATTTTACCTGATCGTGGTCAAGTAACAATGACAGTTCCATTTATGAAGGCTTACACGTCTTTATGTATCCAAACATGTCATAAGCGCAACGCACCTGCTATGGGTGGTATGGCTGCACAAATACCTGTTAAAGGCGATGATGAGGCGAATGCAGTAGCATTTGCAAAGGTTGCGGAAGATAAACGTCGTGAAGCAACGGATGGTCATGATGGAACTTGGGTAGCACACCCTGGTATGGTGGCAACAGCTATGGAGCAGTTTGATGCGATTATGAAAACACCAAACCAAATCCATAAAAAACGCGAAGATGTGAATGTAAAGGCTGAAGATTTAGTAGCTGTTCCAGAAGGGACAATTACCCTTGAAGGTCTTCGTATTAACTGTAGCGTAGGAGTTCAGTACATTGCTTCTTGGTTACGAGGCAACGGAGCTGCACCAATTAACAACTTGATGGAAGATGCTGCAACTGCAGAAATCTCCCGTACACAAGTATGGCAATGGATTCGTCATCCAAAGGGTATTTTAGATGATGGGCGTGGTATTACATTAGCATTTGTGCTGGAAATATTGGAAGAAGAGCTTGTGAAAATTAAAGAGGCTGTTGGGGAACAAGCCTATAACAGTGGTCGCTATGCTGAAGCTGCTGAACTGTTTAAATCTTTAATTGAGCAAGATGAATTCGTGGAATTCTTGACACTTCCAGGCTATGAAAAATTAAGTTAATTGATAGAAATCTACTAACGAACATATCTAACTTTCCTTAAACACTGTGGGCTGAACTCGAATGCAGCTCACTAATTCCAACTAATGTAACGAACGGAGTCTGTTCCTCCGTTTCTTACAAAAAATGAGCACTGTTTAATAAAAGGGGTCTACTTATATTAATCGTAAGTATTGAGATTTAAAAATGGGGTGCAAGATGTCTTACAAGCTTTGATGGGGGGCTTGTAAGGCATTTTTCTATACTTAGAAATCATTTAGAGGGGGAAAAGAGATGAGTACTAATAAAGAAATACTATTAATTCCTGGTCCTACACCCGTAGTTGAGGAAATATATGATGCTTTGGCAAGCGAAACTCGTGGGCATACAGATCCACGTTTTGTGGCAATTTATAAAAACGCATTAGCACAAACAAAAAAACTATTCCAAACGGATGGCGAAGTGTTTGTACTAGCAGGTTCTGGAACGCTAGCAATGGAAATGGCGATTGTTAATACTGTGGGTAAGGGAGAAAAAATACTCGTTATTAGTCACGGATATTTTGGTGATCGTTTTACGCCTTTAGCAACTGCTTATGGTATTCAGGTAGACGTGATACAAGCAGAATGGGGAAAACAAGTTGAACCAGCTACAGTAAAGGCAAAATTAGCTGAAGCTAATTATAAGGCAGTCACTATTACACATGCAGATACATCTACAGGCGTCGCTTCGGATCTCGATGCATTGGTACCTATTATTAAAAGTGCAGGGGCATTAATTATTTTAGATGGTGTTGTCGCAACAGCAGCGCTAGATGAAAATATGAATAAAACATATGGTCATCCTGACTATAAATTAGATGTTGTACTAACTGGCTCACAAAAAGCAATCGGGATACCACCAGGTTTAGCCATTATCGCCTTTAATCAATCGGCCTTAAAGGCTCGTGAAGCGCTAGGAACGATACCCGCATACTATAGTGATATAGAAAATTGGATTCCGGTTATGAATGATCCAGGGAAATATTTTGCAACACCACCTGTAAATTTAATTTATGCTTATGATGTTGCTATGAAGATGGTTTTAGATGAAGGTATTGTTAAGCGTGAGGCACGTCATCTAGCGTACGGTCGCGCTATGCGTTTAGCATTATCTACGTATGGTATGAAAGCACTAGCTGACGAAACAGTAGCAGCTCCAACTTTAAGTTGTATGCTCTATCCGGAGGGCGTAGAGGATGCCAAGTTCCGTGCGAAGCTTGCTGAAAAAGGTGTAATTGTTGCTGGGGCTTTGGCTCATTTAGCAGGTAAAGCATTCCGTATTGGGCATATGGGCAATACAACACCCGCAATGCTTGAACAAGCCGTGAGACGAATTGGTGAATCACTTAATGAATTAGGACATGCAGTAGTAGTAGAAGAAGCAGTTGCACGCTTAAGAGAACAATTAGCAGTAGGAACGAATTAATATTAGAAAAGGTGTCTCAAAAGTACATGAGACATCTTTTTTGTTATTTAACCTAAGAATCGCTTGCAAATAAGGTTCAGAGTAGAAAATCGGCAAGCATGTTTGGGATGATAGTAATAAAGTTTCGATCTGTACAAAAATAATGAGAAGCAAAGTGTACTTGTAAGAAAGTTCATTGCAAAACAATTTAAGCCCTTACAGAATAGCTCCTTTTTCTATGCATAAAATTGGTTATTTGTTATACTTATTATATAACAAATATGGAGTTGATTTAGATGTTTATTCAAATAGAGCCATTATCGAATGTACCTATCTATGAACAGGTTACACGGCAAATTATAGAGGGTATTGCGAGAGGGGACATGGGACCGGGGGATACATTGCCGTCGGTACGAAGTTTAGCAGCCGATTTAGGTGTCAATATGCATACGGTTAATAAGAGTTACCATGAACTTGAGGCGAAGGGCATTATAACGATTCGTGCTAAATCAGGAGCAATTATTCGTTCAACGGAGGAGCGTGCATTAACGCCTGAACAGTTGCAGCAGATTGAAAAAAATTTAAAGCCTGTTGTGGCAGAAGGAATGGTGCTCGGTGCAACAGTGGATCAAATTGAGCACATGATGAAAAAGGTATTCGCTGACTTGCAACTGCCAGCAGAAGGGGTGTAGCATGCTACTAGGTATTTTTACAATAATGTATGTGATGACATTAGCTATGCAAGTTTTTGTCCCTTATATTGTACGTGAGACTATTGTATTTGGTGTTACTGTACCAGAACAAAATATAAAGCATTCTGCATTAGCTCTTGCGAAAAAACGATATGCGCAAACAGTAGGGCTTTTTGGCGTGCTGATTTTAATATTTATGCTAATGCTTAACTGGTCGCTTGCACCTTCTGAAAGTGCACAAGGCATCCTTTTACTAAGCTGTTTATTTGGCATGCTGGCGATTAGTATGGTGTTATACTGGTTAAACCATCAGAAAGTGATGAAGTTGAAAATACGCGAGCAATGGGGCATGAATATAAAACAGGTGCGAGCAGTTGATTTAACTGCTCGTAGTCGTGATGAAATGCTTCCATGGCCCTTCTATGTGGTGCCGATAGGCGTTACGATTTTTCTTATTATTTTCACATTATTACATTATAGTCAAATACCAAATGCTGTAGCGGTGCATTGGGGACCAAGTGGAGCGGCGGATGCATGGCGAGAAAAAACCTATTTTATTGCGATTTCATTACCACTAGTTATGTTGATGATGCAATGTATGATGTGGGGCACTGCAGATTCACTTAAGCGTTCGGCTATTCGCATGTCTATTAATCGTCAGCGGGAGTCATTAGAAAATGAATTAAAAACACGAAAGTTTATGAGCTGGAATATAGCATTGATTAGCTATAGTTTAACCGCATTATTGACCATACTACAGCTAAGTAATATTTATCCTTCAATGGCTGAAGGCAATAAACTATTACCATTCTTTATTGCATTTCTATTTTTAATTTTAGGTTCAGTGCTAGTTTATGCATGGAAAAAGCGACAATTACGGTTGAAATATGAAGATAATGTGGTGTCAGAGTTAATGGATATTGATGAGGATCGTTACTGGAAAGGCGGTCTTATTTATATGAATCGTCAGGACCCATCTGTTTTTGTAGAAAAACGTTTTGGTGTAGGCTGGACAATGAATTTTGCAAATCCAAGAGGCTATATTGTCATTGTTTTACCACTGCTGATATTGCTGCTGATTTCTATAATTTCTTTTTAGTGCCAGTCACCTAAACAATGTCCAAACAATTCTGATAATTTAGGGTGGAGGGCGCTAGTATATTGAACGGAGGCAAGAGGGAATGAAAATTTTAGTTGTCGATGATGATGTGCATATTTTACAGTTAGTGAATATTTATTTAACTCGCGAAGGCTATCAAGTCATGCAGGCAGAGAATGGGGAACAAGCTTTGCAATTGCTGGATGGAAATATGCCCGATTTGGCAGTAGTGGATGTTATGATGCCCGGAATGGATGGTTTTAAGTTAACAGAAATTTTAAGTAAGGATTATGATATCCCTGTGCTGTTATTAACGGCTAAGGGAGAGCTTGAAGATAAGGAGCGAGGCTTTTTAGCAGGTTCGGATGACTATGTCGTTAAGCCGTTCGAGCCAAAGGAATTACTGTTTCGTATTGCGGCTATTTTGCGTAGGCTTGATAAAACAAACCAAGTAACGATACAGGTGGGTAAGCTTGAAATTGATCGCCGTAGCTTTGAGGTTACAATTGGTGGTGACACGCTTCTGTTACCTTTAAAAGAGTTTGAGCTGTTAGCGCTACTTGCCTCTCGTCCAAATCAAGTATTTACACGGAGCATTATTATGGAGCAAGTATGGGGTTACGACTATGAAGGTGATGAACAAACATTAAATACACATGTGAAGCGGATTCGCGAGCGATTGCATCGTTACAATACAGATGTCGAAATTACAACGGTGCGTGGTGTCGGTTATAAGCTTGAGGTAAGTGCACCATGAAGACGTTATATAGTAAATTTGTTATCACGACAATGCTCATTATGATTGGCAGTTTATGTATTGGATTTTTAATGACGAATACATATTATCACCAAGTGACTAAAGAAAAAAATGATGCAAAAAACGTTGCGATTGCACAAGATATTGCCGACTATATTGAATCAGCGAAAGAAATGGATTTAGATAATTATTTAACAACGCTTGGCGATATTGGGTATCAAATATATGTTACAACTGGAGAGGAACATCGTTTTTTTGGTGGCGAATACCGAGATAAGAAATTGCCCACTGATATTATCCAGCAAGTATTAGATGGGGAAGTCTATCATGGGATGCGGGATTTTCCAAAAGAGACTTTTATGACAGGCTTTTTTGCGAATGAGTTAATAAATACTATTGGTGTACCCTTTACGTATCATAACGAGCAATATGCATTGTTTATTCGACCAGATATTCGATTCTTGTTCTCAGAGGCTCATACGTTATTAGGTGGTCTCATTCTTGGGATGGCGGTGATGAGCTTACTTGCCATGTTATTATTTGCAAAGGCACTTATTCGTCCGATTACAAAGTTAACCGAAGCAACTCATCAACTTGCCCATGAAAAGTTTGATACGTTGCTTGAAATTGACCGAGCAGATGAAATTGGACAACTGGCGGATAGTTTTAATGTCATGACAGAAAAACTACAGGAAAATGACAGAATGCGAAAACAGTTTATAAGTAATGTATCCCATGACTTTCAATCCCCGTTATTGAATATTCAAGGGTATGTCGATTTATTGAAAAATCCTACGCTTGCAGAACCTGAACGGCAAGAATACGCAACGATTATAGAGCTAGAAACAAAGCGACTTTCGACATTGACAAAGCAACTATTATTGCTGACATCACTCGATCAATCTACCAGAATGTTAAAGCGAGAACCGTATCCGTTAGATGAGCAATTGAAGGAAACAGTGCGAAAATATCGTTGGCAGTTAGAGGAAGCGAATGTGCAATTATCGTATCAGATTGAGCCAGTAATTTATAATGGCGATGCAAGTCTATTGCAAAATGTCTGGGATAATTTATTAACAAACGCCATTAAATATAATGTTAATGGTGGAGACATTCATATCCAACTTCAGGAACAAACGACTTTTGTAGAGGTATTAGTAAAGGATAGCGGCATTGGTATGACTACAGAACAATTGCAAAAGGTATATGACCGTTTTTATAGAGCTGACGAGTCTAGAACGAAACAGGGGACAGGTCTCGGTCTTGCAATTGTTAAACAAATTATTGAATTGCACGGTGGTAAAGTGCAAATGGAAAGTGCTATGAACGAAGGGACAAGTGTTTGTATACACCTACCAAAATTGTAATATGGAGTTCATGTAAAGTTCATATTCAAACGATAAACTTCTACGTAAGTTAAAACTTGGAGGAGTTATCGTATGGAGCAAAAATGGAGTATACGTCTTATTCGACTCGCTGCGATTTTCGCATTGGTGGGTACGTATTTAGGTTCGCATATGTCAGGGTCAGGAAGTTATGAGTTTCGACCAATTCACGCACACGTTTTACTTGTTGGTTGGTTAAGTATGTTTGCATGGGGGATTTTCTACCGTGCCTTTAAAGTAAAATCACAAAAGTTAGTGACATTACACGGCTGGACGGCAATTATTGGCGTCTTCGGCTTAACACTTGGAATGTGGTTCTACAATATTAATCCATTCAACTTTAATCATACATTGACTTTAGTTTTCTTTATTGTCGGTGGTACAACTTTATTAATTAGTTTTGCGCTATTTATCGTTGTAACATTTATGATTAATCAAAAAGAAGAAATGAAAAACTAATATAAAAACCGCGTCAATAACTAACGCGGTTAGCATGGAGGCAAATTCAATAAAATTTGAGTTTGCCTCCATTTTTATTTTTACAGACCATTTCTTATAGGTACTCTTTTTTACAAGTACGACTCGCACTAGTTCGCCTCAGGACGCACTTATGTTAAATGTTCTAAAGATTTTTTTAGCCAACGTGTTGCCTCATTATAATCTTGAGCAACGCCTTGTCCTTTTTTATAAAGCATACCAAGCTGAAATTGCGCTTTTTGATGTCCCTTATTGGCAGCAAGTCGATAAAGTTGTGCTGCTTTGGCAAAATCTTTAGGCACACCTTGTCCATGACTATGCATTTGGGCTAACTGGAATTGAGCTTTAGCATGTCCTTTACTCGCTGCTTGTTCAATCCATTTTGCAGCCTCTGTAAAATCTTGCTTTACACCTTTCCCCTTATCAAATAAATTACCAAGTTGATATTGCGCACCTGAATGCCCTTGAAGAGCGGCAAGCCTATAGCAACGTCGAGCTTCATCTAAGTCTTGGGGAACACCTAAACCCTGTTCATATAATAATCCTAGCTGATACTCCGCCTGAATATGGGATTGGTCGGTTGCAGCTCTCCACCATCTCACTGCTTCAGTATAATTCAATGTAACACCTGTCCCTTTTGCATAAAGAAGCCCTAGCTCGAATTGAGCATCAGCATAGCCTTTGTCAGCAGCCATTTTAAAATAGGGTAATGCTTTATCGGGCTGTTGAAGTTGATAGACATAAAGAAGCCCCAACTCGTAGCCAGCACTAATATGACCACTGTCAGCGGCAAGTTGTAACCAACTTTCTGCTCGTGTGTTATCCTTCTCCTTTTGGTAGAGGATACCAAGGCAATATTGCGCATTGGTATGTCCGTTATGAGCAGCAAGTTTAAACCATTTCATTGCTTCAACGTGATCCTGCTGTATACCTAATCCTGAATTGTATAGCATCGCTAATTGAAATTCGGCATTGGTATGGTCTTGAAGAGCAGCTAAATGGAACCATCTCGCAGCTTCCTCCATATTTTGTGAGATACCACGACCTTTAAGATACATATACCCAAGGTTGTATTGCGCGCTTGCATCTCCAGCAAGTGCTGCCATTTCAAAATAGGCTATCGCTTCCTCAAAGCTTTGTTGCACACCAGTCCCATTATGGTAAAGAAAGCCGAGATTATTTTGTGCACTAGTGTTACCTTGATTGGCAGCTGAAATATACCATTTTGCGGCCTCTGTAAAATTAACAGGAAGCCCCAGCCCTTGATTATAAAGTACACCTAGATTGTACTGTGCATCGGCATTTCCTAAATCTGCAGCACATTTATAATATCTTGCAGCCTCTTCATAATTTTGTACAACACCTTGCCCTAAATGGTAAAGCACGCCGAGACTATAAAGTGCGTTCGCATCTTGTTGTGCGGCTGCTTTCTCATACCATGTTTTGGCAGCTATATAATCTTTTTGGACGCCACGACCATGATTATAAAGGAAGCCTAAATTGTATTGTGCACTTGCATTGCCTTTTTTAGCAGCTAATTCAAACCAATTAGCCGCATGTTCATAGTCCTTCGCAGAGTAGTGATCCAGCGTCTTCGTATCGATTGGCGGCAAAATATCTTCAAATTTAGCGCCTTTTCGCGAGGACATGGACATTTTAAGTTTCCGATCATAACGATGAATAAACCATTCAACGATATCACTAACATAATCGAGGACAATTTTGGCGGCTTTTGCTTCAACAATGTCATTATTGCTAGTACTTGTCATTTTTAGGACAAGTTCCATTAATAAATAAATGCGACGTGGATGTATTTTTGCTATAAACGTACGATTATTTAATAGTGTTCGCATATTTTTTATTTTAGGTTTGGCGTGCATTTCCAGCTCGTAAAAGTCATAAACAATCTCCTCGACAACGAGGCGTGACTTATGTAAGGAGATGGAAGGTTGAGATATAGCATGAGTGCTAGCTTCTTCTAGACTTTCTGCTAAATGCGTAAACGATAATATGTGTAACTTTTTACATTGTTCATGTAGGATTTCATATTGTATAACGATTGTACTCACCTCTTCTTAACCAATTCACGGTAGCAGCCTTTTTTCATATATCGGGAAAATATTAAAGTTATTGATGTTTTTACAATGAAATCATCGGTTGAATTGTCGACATTCCATGTTACTATTTGATATAAGAGTTTGTTTATAGTTATTGGGGGGATTGTTTAATTGATGAAAAACATTGCAGCAATTATTCCAACATATAATCCGCAACAATCATTTGTAACATTCGTACATCAATTATTAGCTACCTCCATTTCCCAAGTTATTATTGTGAATGACGGTAGCGATCAAAAATATACAAGTATTTTTGAAGAGTTAAAGAAAATAGATAGCTGCAAGGTTCTTCAGCATGAACACAATATTGGAAAGGGAGGCGCATTAAAAACTGCATTCTCCTATGTATGGTCTAAACGTGTGAAGTTTCATGGTGTATTAACAGTAGGTGCACATGGGCAACATACGTTACAAGATATCAAACTAGTATTGAACATGACAAAAGTTTTTTCAGAAGGTATTGTGCTAGGCATACGAAATTTTCATTCTTCGGATAGTACATTTTTTTCCTATTGGGGAAATCGAGCGACTAGTTTGTTGTTTGAATTACTATTCCATAAAAAATTGATGGATACACAAACAGGTTTGCGTTACATAGCAATCAATGAGTTACCATGGCTTATTAAAGTGCAAGGTGATCGTTTTGACTACGATACAAATATGCTTGTCGTCGCTCTAAGAAGAAAATGTCCCATCTTCGAAGTAGAAATTGGTCAGCTACGCATAAAAAAGAATTCAATTATGCAATACGATGAACTAACAAATGCAGGTACTGTAATGACTAAAATGCTTATAAAATATTTAAAACCTTAGCAAGAATGATGTGGCAGGTTTATTTCTTATATTTTGTGCTAGGATAAGAATAATAATTACTCAACTGGACGTCGCGAGTATAAAAAGAAGGGGTAATGAATGTGGAATATTCAGATCAAGTAAAAAATCGTGTAAAGCGCATGGAAGGTCAGCTACGCGGTATTTTAAAAATGATGGAAGAAGAAAAGGATTGTAAGGCTGTTATTACGCAATTATCAGCAGTGCGTTCAGCAGTAGATCGTACAGTAGGTGTCATTGTAAGTACGAATCTGTTGGAATGTGTCCAAAATGCGGAAGGTGACGGCGAGAAAATGAATGAATTGATTCAAGAAGCGGTTAATTTAGTTGTTAAAAGCCGTTGATTGTTAAGGCTAATATAAAAAGCATAAAATTAAAATGAATTATTGTTAAATCGACAAGCTCTGCTTCTTCACTTTTCATTGGACAACGGTAAGCCTCTTGAAGGCTCGATGAATTCGTTTTTCAATAAAAGTCGATGTAGCGGGGCTTGTGTCGTCTTACAGGTCTTAGTAGTCTAAAAGAAGTGAATTGATGAATTTTGCAAAAAATTACTTTAATTTAGTAGATTTATAGTAAAGGTAGGTGTAAAAACCTAATTATTGGAATGAAATATTGTAGAAAAAAGTCGTATGTAGTGAACTTGTATGATAGATTTAAAGTTGCATTTTCTTTTATAATTAATATAAAGATATTATATAAGAGAAGGTGAATCTATCTTGAAAAAATGGTTATTAAGCAGTGCCACATTGTTGATGTTAAGCCCAACTGTAGCCAATGCACAAAGTGCACAGACTCAACCATTAAACACTCCTGCACCGATTGTATACAATGCGATGGCTAGTACGAAGATAGCAACTGTTGATCAATTAACAAAAGAAATAGCAAAGCAACTTAATAATTTTGCGACTGAAATTAAAGTTACATATAGTGGTTCAATGACGGATATGGACAAGTTTATGGAGGCATTTGAAAAGGCGCAGCAACAAGCTACGTATGCTAGTGGTCATCTTCAAAGCATTTCAATGTCTGCTGACTCTGTCGGGAATGTAACCTATAAAGTAAAATACTTTACAAATGCCACACAAGAAGCTGCTGTACAAAAGAAGATTGATAGCATTTTAAAGACGATTATTAAGCCTTCTATGACACCGTTTCAAAAAGTAAAGGCTATTAATGATTATATTGTGTCAAATACTACTTATGGTACAAAAACGAAAGCAAGTCCCCATAGCGCTTACGCTTTACTATTCGAAGGACAAGCTGTATGTCAGGGCTATGCGTTATCAGCTTATAAAATGCTAGAGCAGGCAGGGATTGAAACAAAATATGTAGTAGGTTATGTGAATGGCACTGAAGCACATGCCTGGAATATGGTGAAGCTTGATGGCAAGTGGTATCATCTGGATACAACTTGGAATGATCCGTTACCAAATCGAATAGGGGCATCTTCCTATGATTACTTCCTTGTAACCGATGCACAACTAAACAAAGACCATACTTGGATTACTACAGATTATCCTGCGGCCACAAGTACTACCTATAATTTCATGCAAAATGTACATTTTGCACACCAAATCCAAAATACTTTATACTTCAGCAATACAGCGGATAATGATAAGTTGTATAAACTTGACTTAGTAAGTGGTAAGAAGACGAAGGTGATTGATACTCGTGCACTGTACATTACAGGCGCTGGCGATTATCTTTATTATAGCGATTATAGTAATAGCGGCTACTTAACAAAACTAAATCTTAAAACATTAAAAACAAATGTAGTAGTGAAACAATCTGTAACGGATTTAATGATTGGTAGCGGTTATTTAGTGTATAAAGTTAACGGTAAAGAACAAAAGCAAAAAATGAACTAGTATGCAGTGGACGAAACAACAGGACGTTTCTAGATTACCTGTTGAATGCATATATTATTTATAAGCACAAAAGGACTCTTAAATGAGTTCTTTGTGCTTTTTTTGTATATAATGAAAGTAGTGAAACTGTGTGAGGTGAAGATTTTTGTGGAAGAAGCTAGCGATTATAGTAATATTTATCGTTTTTATGGAACCAATCTATACAGCGGGTAAAGCGACAGTTAAGCAAGTCGTAACTTGGGCAAATAATGATGACATCGAAACGATGCTACTAGCAACAAAAGAAAAAATTGTTGATGTTACCACCAAATTTTCAGAAGATGCCTCAATTCAAACAGCCAACCCTGAAGATGTAAAGAACCAAGAGCTAGCGGTCACTGCTCCAGTTGTAAAGCAGCCTGAAACAAAGCTTGTTGTCACTAATGCGAAGGAAATGGCGGATGCAATGTACGCCTACTATAGTAGTTTTTCGCCTAGCTTTGAAATTCAATATAAAGGAAGTACGCAACGAATCGAGAAAATTGTGGAGGAGGCTTATGATAGTGCCATTAAACGAGACGATTATGTCTATGGTCATATTAGTAAGCATTCCATACGCTTTGAATATGGTAAAAAAACTGCTAAGATTTTTGGAGAACAAAGCTATTTAATGACACCGGAGCAAGCGGCTTATGTAGAGATGAATGCGCAAGAGATCGTTGCTACGATTGCAAAAAACGCGAAAACCGATGTAGAAAAGATTAAAGCAGTAAATGATTATATAGTAGCCAATACAGCTTATACTGAGCAAACAAAGTCAAGCCCACATAGTGCCTATACGGTGCTGGCCGAGCATGGTGGTGTTTGTCAGGGCTATGCGTTATTAGCACACTCAATGTTGCAAAAACTTGGTTTCGAGACAAAATATATTGTGGGTTATGTCGGTCAAGAAGGCCATGCTTGGAATTTAGTAAAACTCGACGGTCAATGGTATCATCTTGATACAACGTGGAATGATCCGGTGCCTGATCGTAAAGGGGCTATAAGATATCAATACTTTTTAGTGGATGATCGCACGATGGCACGCGATCACACATGGATAGCAGACGATTATCCGAAAGCAACAAGTACCGCTTATAGCTATTATCAAGATATTGATTTTCCTGCACAGGTAGGAAATCAACTATTCTATAGCAGTATTTCTGATGACAATAGATTATATGTGCTTGATATGACTACAGGCAAAGCACAGCGTGTCACGAAAACGCGTGCACAATATATCGTTTATGCAGATGGATGGCTATACTTTAGTAATTATTCACATGGTGCTTATTTAACGAAAATTCGCCCCGATGGAAGTGGCGAACAACTGCTGAATAAGGAAGACACGAAAGATTTATTTATTAAGGACGGTTATTTATATTTCATGACGAATGAACTAAAGAAAATGCAACTATAATTTAAATGCAGTCATTACTGTTGCTGGCTACGCAGTTTACAGTAGGATGCCACTCTTTACTTCAATCATATTTTGTTCAAGCTATTAAAAGGCTAAAAAAATAACAAAGGGACTGGGATAAAAGAGAAAGGTGTTAGATTGATGGTAGTCAATCTAACACCTTTTTGCTGCGCCGTTGTTATGTCCCAGCCTCTTTGTCGATACTTGGGGGCGTGGGATATTACAAATTGTCATACGCCCTTTTTGAACGATTGATAATATAAGATATTGGCTGATGTTGACATAAGGAAACATTAATTCTCGGATACATTGAAGTCATTTCTTGTGAAAATATTTTTAAAATCAGAGGGTTATGTTTGATAGCACCCCCATTACAATAAAAGTTAAATGGTTGGCCTTGATAACTGATTTTTTTTAGTACCGCACAAGCAAGGAGCACTAATTCATGGGCTGCCTGAGTGGATATTTGAATAGCACATGTATCTTTTTTGGCAACGGCATCGGCCAAAAATGCCCCCATTTTGGCTAATTGTGCATTTGTATAAGAAGGGCGGAATAACCATGCTGCGAGCTCGGTGACATCCTGAATACGTAAATAGTTATACACAGCATCTTTTAATAGCGTCGCTTCCCCTCGGCCATCTTCCATCCGAAAAATGGCACGTATGACTTCCTGCCCAAGCCAATAGCCACTTCCTTCATCGCCCGCACGATGGCCCCAACCACCAGTGCGGGCAATTTGTTGCCCATCGAATGCATAGGCAATAGCCCCTGTTCCTGCGATTAGTAGCGCACCTGCTTGTCCTTCAGTGACACCTAATAAAGTAGCTTGTGCATCATTTTCGACGATTAACGTATGGATATCTAGCTGTTCCGCTGTAATTGCCTCATGAACCATTGCGGTCACATTTTGATGATCCTTTGGAGAATCAATTCCAGCCATAGCAAACGTGGCGACGGCGATTTTAGAGATAGCTTGTTCCTGCAAAAATACACGAGCTTTGCTTAATAACGCTCGTAGTATTTCTGTTGCAGACTCTATGCCGATCGCCTGATAATTGGATCCGCCCATTGTTGTTGTATATTGAATTTCACCTGACTCGGCATGTACGATGGCACATGCCGTTTTAGTTGCACCACCGTCTATTATTAGTAGCCATTTATTCATTGATCCCATTCCTCTATAAACAAAATTAATTGCTTCTCCGCCTCTGTAATAGCTAATTCTTTCTGTTGAATCCACTCAAGTAAGGTATTGGCTTGTGCCTTCGAACGTTCGATCGAAGCCCGCATCGTTTCAGGTGAGGGACCACCTAGTAATGTTCGGACATTTACGAAGAACTCGGGTTTTAAAGTATGGTAGAAATCTTCTTCAGAAATAACTAACGGTTTGCCAGTAACCAATTTGGCTTGTGTATTGGCTAATCCCCACGTAAGACTTGCCAATGATTCTTCACCGTGAGCAAGCAATACTTTAATACATTTACTTACGATACTATGGGCTTGGCGAAATGAAATACCTTCCGAACGCACTAACGTATCAGCAAGTTCTGTTACATTGGCAAAGCTATTTTCTGCACGGTTTCGAAGCTTTTTCTTGTTGACATCCATTGTGACAACAAGCGAGCCAAATAATTTATATATACCTATTAATCGATCCATCGCTCGCCATAAATACGGTTGCATATCGTCCTCTGTATCAACAATATCACCAAACGGTGTATTATGTACCATTTGTAGCACTGTACTTGCATCTCCAACAACCGCAGATAGTAATGAGCGCGTATGCTCAATGGACACAGGGTTTCGCTTTTGAGGCATAATAGAGCTAATTTGAACGTATGGACTTGCAAGTGTAAAGGCGTTGAATTCCTGCGTAGCCCATAGTAAAAAGTCTTGTGATGTACGGCCAAGATTCAGTGCCGCAAGTTGCACAATACTTGCTGTTTCAGCAATATAATCAGCTCCAGCAACCGCATCCCATGCATTTTCAATAATATCGTCAAAAGCTAATAAGTCTCGCATACGCTCACGACTAATGTTAAAGCCTGTTGTCGTTAAGGCGGCTGCCCCCATACTGCTCCGATTTATTGTTTTATAGCAATGCTGCATGCGCTCAAAATCACGATCTAGCTGATCAATAACAGCTTTTAAATAATGGGCAAAAGTGGTCGGTTGAGCTTGTTGCGTATGTGTATAGCCAATCATTATCGTATCAATATGCTCCTCGGCAGCTGCAATTAAATCACCGCGTAATTTAAGCAATTCTCCCATAAGCATTAATAATTTTTTGCGCAATGTCATTCGATAAATGGCAATCCCCATATCATTCCGACTTCTACCGATATGAAGATTTCCGGCAACATCACCAGCAAGTTCAATTAATTTATTTTCAATGCGGAAAAATAAATCTTCGTATTGCGGGCTGTAATCTTCTATTCGATAATAGTTCAAATCTAGTTTTTTCAGTGCCAAAGCAATTTGCTTCGCTTCTTCTTTTTTTACAAGTCCTTGTTCTTCTAGCATTTTTAAATGGGCAATATTAATTTGAAGCATAATCGTTAAAAAATTTTTCTTTGCTTCATCATAAGCCGGTTGCAATACAATTTTCCGGTAAATATTCGAAGGAAAAATTATTCCATCCTCTTGCTGAATTTTGTTACGGAAATCTTCAAACATAATTAATGGCCTCCTAATAGAATAACAGTTATATGGCTGAGCCAGCACTGCCCTTTGATAGCTTTTCCGAAATAATAAGTACTATTAAAATTAAGCAAATTTGTAAAACACCATAGGCACAAGCAGTTCCAAATTTAAAGGCATATAATTTTTGAAATATAGCCACAGATAGCGGAATCGTAGAAGTGCTATAAATAAGAATAGAAGCTACGAATTCACCTAAACTTTGGACAAGCGCTAGTAATGTTCCTGCTAATATGCCCGAAAAAGTTAGCGGCAGGACGATACGTCGAAACGTATACCACCAATTTGCACCTAAGCTTCGTGACGCCTCCTCAATCGACTGATCTAATTGCACAAGAGAGGCTGATGTTGAACGGAAAACAAGTGGTAAATGTCTAATAAAATAAGCAAGCGGTAAAATCCAAAACGTACCAATCAGCACCTGGTTAAAGGCAAATATATTTTCAGTGCTAAAGGCAGCAATTAAATTGACAGCAACAACAGTTCCAGGCAGTGCCCAAGGAACCATAATTAAAATATCGAGCAATGTTTTCCCTTTAAAGTTGAGACGCACCATCGCGTAGGCTGCAGCGACACCAAAAAGTACATTACCAAACGTTGCGACAATACCCATTTGGATGGAGTTCCAAATAGGTCTCCACGTTCGCTCATCAGTAAAGAGTGCCACATAATGATCGACGGTGTAGTCGGTGGGCAGTATTTGGGTTTTCCATGCACCATCGACTGAAAAGGAAATTAAAATCAGCACTAAAATGGGTAAAATTAAAATCAGTGTTCCGCCAAAAGAAGCTATTGTAGCAATTATTTTCATGAATTTTGAAGATACTTCTGAGCGATGAACACTAATGCCTTTACTCAAATTTTGGTAATTTCTACGGTTTTGGTACCAGCGCATAACAATTAAAAATGAAATGGATACAAACGATAAAATCATTGACTGTGTAGCGGCCATTTCTAAATTACCATTTGTCCGTGATAAGTAAATTTGCATGGTCATCGTTCGTTCGACACCAAACATTAATGGTGCCGTATAAGATGCCATTGATACCATAAAGACGAGCAAGGCAGATGCAATAATAGAAGGTGTCAACATCGGTAAAATAACCTTTGTCCATACACGAATACGCCCTGCACCTAAACTAGTTGCTGCTTCCTCTAATGATGGATCGAGTCCTTTAATAGCAGCCGAAGCGGTTAAATAGAAGTAGGTGTACATGGTAAATGTATGGACAACGATGACACCCCATATACCTTTTAAAGAAAAGGGTACTTGCTTTAAGCCGAATAAATGCTGAATTGCGCGTGGAAAAATGCCACTCTCCCCGTATAGGAATGTAAAAGAGAGTACGCCAACAAGCGGTGGAAGAGCCATTGGCACTAATACTAAAATAGATAATATGCGTCTTCCTGGAAACTCATAGCGTTCCAATAAAAATGCCATTGTTACACCAACAAGTGCACAGCAAATCACGCTAATAATGGATATATATAAACTAGTCCATAGCGCCTCAAGATTAGCAGGGCTAGCAAGGCTAAAAAACTTTTGATAATGACTAAGTGCGTGCTCTCCTGAAAAACTTTGAAGAAAAGTTTGATAGAAAGGATAAATGACATAAGCAAACAATACTAAAAACAAAGGTGAAATTAAAATATAGACAAACCAATTAGATTGCGTTAGCCGTGTCCAAACATTACTTTGATAAGAATGTACAGGTGGTTTTTCCATGTGGTCTGCCTCCTATTCTCCTAAAAAATATAGTGATTCATGCGCTATATTTAAAGTAATGCTTTCGCCAATGTTTTTTAGCTGCACATTTTTATTGATTATCATAACTTTCAATGAGAATTCAATAAAATCGACAATGTAATTTACACTTATTCCTGTAAATTCAACAAATGTGATTGTTCCAGTTAATGTATTTTCTCCAGGGCCCAGATTGACAGACTCTGGACGAATCGAAATAAACACGTTGTCTCCAATCATATGCGTTAAAGTAGGGGAGCTGTGTTGCTTTCGCCCAGTTAGAACAAGTCCATGCTTTGTTTTTACTTGCACTTCATCTGCGTTAATCGCAAAGATTGTCGCTTCGATTAAATTGGTTTCCCCGATGAAATCGGCAACGAAGCGGTTTACTGGTCGATTATAAATTTCTTGAGGTGTGCCGATTTGTTTTACATAACCATTGTCCATCACCATAATGCGGTCCGACATGGACATCGCTTCCATTTGGTCGTGTGTTACATAAATGGTTGTAACACCTAACTCGGATTGAATTCTTTTAATTTCAATTCGCGTTTCCTCACGTAACTTTGCATCTAAATTCGACAACGGTTCATCGAGTAATAAAATATCAGGCTCAATCACAAGTGCTCTTGCTAGGGCAACGCGTTGCTGCTGACCACCAGATAATTCATTAATTTTCCTGCTGCCATATTGCCCTAAATGTACAAGTCCTCGAATGCGGTCAACTTTTTGTGTTATTTCCTGTTTAGAGAGCTTTCGTACTTGTAAGCCAAAAGCAATATTTTCGTCTACTGTCATGTGTGGAAACAGCGCATAATTTTGAAACACCATACCAATATTGCGTTTATTTGGCTGAAGTAATGTCACATCGCGATCATCGAAAAAAATTTTTCCTTCAGTAGGATAATAAAACCCTGCAATCATTCGCAATGTCGTCGTTTTCCCACAGCCACTAGGCCCAAGGAAGGTAAAGAATTCGCCCGTTTTGATTTCGAGATTTAAATCTTTTACACCTTGCACTTTCCCAAATTGCTTAGAGACATTTTCGATTTTGACATTTTTCAAATGCAATGCTCCTTTCTATTTTGAAAAGACAGATATGCATTGATTTCACCAATTTTTATTCCCATACAAGCTTTTATTTAATTGGGCAATTAATCTATCCGTTATTAAACCTTGAAAGGTCATTTCAACAGGACCTAAAATGGCATTAATAAATGACACGATTATCCAAGATAGTACAAAGAAAATAATGATAGAATAAACGATGGTGTCGGTAGTAGAAATAGCTTCGATTAATCCTTTCGAAAACCATAGAGTTAGAGATGGTAATATAGCTTGAAAAGGAATAATAACAAACAAAATAATAGAATAAAACTTCGAAGCACCCCAAAAAAGAGGCAGAGTTTTTACAAGAAGTTTCAAATAAGAGTAAAATGTATTCATGATTCTTCACCTAATTATACAATATATATTGTATTTATATTCCAAATACAATTTGCGTTAGCCTGTCACGCGGAATTGTTTAATTAACTGATAAAATCGCCAATTTTAAGGATAGAAATTAAAATCCGAATGACAGAAAAGCGATTCCTCTAAAAATACTTTTAATAGTATCATAGGTAATCCTCCCTCGATTTTAAGTATAATAATTATAAATTGAATAATCCGAAAAAACAAATTAGTCTAAAATTAGACCATGCTAGTATTATAACTTTATGTTTCATTACAGGTTATTTTATGAGGTACTTAAATTTTAATAAAAGGCATCAAGAGGGGCTTCTTGATACCTTTAGTCAGCACGGGTTTTCTGAGTTGCTCTATTTCTTTCCTCTACCTTTTATATTAGTATCCCAGTGTTCCATCCATGCTGCCTCTTTTTCCGACATTAACTGCCAATCAATATCAAAAGTTTTTAAATCTAATTCCTGATACCATTCTGGCATTGTCGCTTGATCAATGTCGGAGCGTGTTGGAATTTGGTAATAGTCGTTCGCTAATTTGGTAACCATCTCTTTTTCAAATAAAAATTCAACGAATAATTTTGCGTTCTCTAAATTTTTTGCCTTGTTAACAACCGCAACACCATCTACTAAAATTGGTGCACCACTCTTTGGATAGATGTAATCAAACGGATAATCTGTTGTATACTTTTTCAATAGGATATCTTGTAGATTCCATAATGAAACACTACCTTCTTGACGTGTAAGCTTTAAATAAAGTGCATTAGGATCTTGCGTATATTCTTTTGTGTTGGCATCTAATTTTAATAGCCATTCATAACCTTTGTCAGGTGTGTCGGCACCTTGACGAACAATCATGGATGAATAAATCGTGCGCATAGTTCCTGACGCTAATACCCCACGAATTAAAATTTGGTCCTGCCATTTCGGATCTAATAAATCATCCCAATCTTGTGGACCGGTTTCTTTTGTTAGTAAGTCACTATTAATCATAATGACTTCAGGTAATAGCATTTCACCGAACCAGCGACCTTCTGTATCTTTATAGTTTGCATCGATTGTGTCGATAAAGCTCGGTTGCCATGCATGGAGTAAATCCTCGTTTGCTCCAACCATTAAGGCGGATTGAGTACCACCCCACCAAAAATCTGCTTGAGGATTTGCTTTTTCACCGCGTAGACGCTCTAATATTTGTTGAGCCCCCATTGTTAAAAACTCCACTTGAATGTCCGGGTACTTCTCATTAAACTGATCGATTACGCCTTGCACCATTTCTTCATCACGCCCTGTGTAAATGACCAGCTTACCTGACGGAGATGTGTTTCCATCTGCTTTTTCAGCATTAGATGCCGTGTCGCTTTTTGCAGCATCTTTTGTCGAACCCTGATCGTTAGTGCTACTACAAGCAGCTACAACGATCAGCATCAACACAAGCAAAAATCCAAAAATACGTGTTTTTTTCATAATCATCTTCCCCTTCCTTTAGTGAGTTGCTTACATAGTGCAGTATAATACTAAAATAAAACATTAATGTTAGAATAATTAAAAAATTCTAACGTTACTACTATCATAATTTAAAAAATTGACTGTTTTCAACGGTATATTGTAAAAATTAAAAACTCCTTAAAAATGGTTTATCCATTTTTAAGGAGTTTTTACGGGTGATTTTCGATTGGCAAGCATACTAGGTAACATCATGCCGATAATCACTAAAGCAATGCCAATTACTTGTAAAACAGTGAGTGATTCATGCAATACGATAACAGAAACGGTCACAGCTACAGGTAGTTCAATCGCACTTAAAATAGAGGCCAGTGCGCCACCCACTTTGGGTACTGCAATTGAAAATAAATAAATGGGTAAGATTATACCGAATAGTCCAAGTGCTAATCCATATTTCCATAAGCCTTCAGCAAATAATTTGCCATTCCATGCAATTTCAGGACTGAGGAAAATACTAACTATAATTAGTGCTACAAAAGAAACAATTAAAACTCTTGATGTCGTTGTAACACCTTCAACGGGACGAGAGTTAAATTGGATAAAGCAGGCAAAGGTAAATGCAGCAGCTAACCCAAATAACCAGCCTTGAATCGCAATACCGCTTAAATCGACATTCAATACACCGGCAGCCAAAATAGTCCCCGCAAATAGAATCAGTATCGAAATAACTTCAGGTCTACTTGGCAGACGCTTATGGATAACGCAATCTAACAGCAAACCAATCCAAGTAAATTGGAAAAGCATAACGACGGCTAGAGATGCAGGTAAATATTTTAATGACTCGCCGTAAACGATGCCTGTAATACCTGTAAAAATCCCTGCGCTTACTAATATAAATAGTCCGTGTTTTGAAAGTTTCGGTAGTTTTCTTTGGGTGAAGATAAAAATTGTTAAAACAAGTATAAAGCCAATGATGTATTGACTCGATACCGCCTCTGATGATGTAAAGCCATGCAACATAGCTACTTTCACGATGGTCGATAAAATGCCATAACTACTAGAAGCGATGACTATCAACAGAGGATATAATACATTTGTTTTCATGCTTAATTAATCCACATCCTAAATCTGTTTCACCATATGATGGAAAGGTTCGTCTATGATGGACCATGGTTCAGTAATCACAAAGCCCATACGTTCATATAAGCGACGAGCATCTTCTTTTTGCGTTTCAACATTCAGTGATAATTTTGTAAAACCTCGTTGTTTTGTTTGCTCAATGGCGAATTGGATTAATAGTGTACCGATTCCTTTACCACGAGCCTCTGGTGCTACACAAACTGTATCAATATAATATTCATCTTGATGCGCCTCTTGATCGATAGCGATTGAAGGAGCATTTTTCTCTTCAAGCCATTTTACGAGATTGGCATCCATTTGAATGGCTTGTTCACCATTATAGTAAACAAGGATGCCTAATACTTGTTCACCTTCCACAGCAACAAAAGTATTTAAATAAGAGTGTCTGTTGTCTTCACGTTTGAAGAGGACTGTTAGTTCTTGTTCAACCATTGAAGCTGTCTGTTCACCTGTTAAACGGTTGGCAATCTCACCAATCGCATCAATAATTAGTGGCACAACGGCACGGGCATCCTGTGGTTGTGCTTGTCGAATCGTAATACTCATTGTTAAAATCCCTACCTTTCTATAGGCAAGTATAACAAAGATAGATGATGTCTCAAGCTTTTGAAATATTCGCTACTTTATATTTAGCAAATAGTATGGCTATGGATAGACGTTGCCGTCGGTGCTTTCCGCTTAGCACAACCCTTGCAGGCGCTGTGATTCCTCGTCTTACGAACTATCAGTAGATGTCGCCATTGCTGAAAGGAAAAAAATATAATCGTTAGAAGAATAAAACAGAAAAATGTATCAAATTAAATATAGAAAACACTGCTGTTGGTTGCCTTTACGGGCGGGTTTTCCTCCTTTGGATGGCCAAAGTAAGCTAAAGAAGTTGTGCTGGCGTAAATGATGTATGTCTTTCATTATTTTTCCGAAAGTTTAAAACTTTATTGGAATTCAACTTTCATGTTAATCTAGAATGAATAGACTTTCGGGGGGACTACAATGATAAAGGAAGATAAGGATTATATTTTAGTCTATGGAGATGCTTTTATTGACTATATTGCTGATGATGTAACGAATACATCTTTTACTAAATATATGGGTGGCGCAACGGTAAATGTGGCTGCAGGCATTAGCCGTATCGGGGCTCCATCTGCGCTGATTACGATTACAGGAGATGACGAAGGCTCACAATTTGTCCGAGATGGTCTTGCACAAGAAGGCGTGAACCTCGATTTTGCGGTATTTAACCCTGCAAAACGTGTAAGTGGTGTATACGTACATTTAACAGAAGCATGTGAGCGAATTTTCAAAGATTATGTCGATGAGACACCCGATTTACAAGTGGAAGCAACACAATTAAATGAGGCGGCCTTTAAACATGCTTCTGCTCTCATTGTGTGCTCAGGCACAATGTTCCATCCAACTGCACTTGCAACGACTAGTGCTGCTGTTGATATGGCAAAGGAAAAAGGTGCTATTATCGCAATGGATGCCAACATTCGACCTTTACGTTGGAGCAGTGAAGAAATTTGTCGTGAGACCATTACTTCTTTCTTTGAAAATGTAGATATTTTAAAAGTCACGGATGATGAGTTATTTTTCTTAACAGAGACCGCTACTTTAGAAGAAGGCATCGAACAATTAAACAGTTATTTAGTGCCGATTATTTTAGTAACAGTAGGGGAAGAGGGCACGTATGCAGTATTAAACGGTGAGGTTATACATGTACCGACCGAGAAGGTTGTGCCAGTGGACACTACGGGTGCGGGAGATGCATTTATGGCAGGCGTTCTGCGCGATGTCCATTACAACGGTTTACCAACAACTGAGGAAGAACTAGTTCGTTGTGTGAGCTTTGGTAATCGCTTAGGTGCTATGGCAGCAACAAAGCCAGGGGCGTTAACTGCATTACCGTATTATGAAGATATCAAACATTTATTAGAGAAATAAGAGTTATAGTGGGTGTAGGTCTATATAAATAAATATTAATTAAAAGATGTGCTGATTATGGTACATCTTTTTCTTTTTTACAAAGTTATTAAGTTAACATATTCCAAAACTATTTTTGTAGTTTATTTAGGAACATGCTATTGTCCAAGTAGCTAACAGGATGAGAACGTAAGTACTTTTCTTTTTATGTAACGGATAGTTTTTTACACAATAGTGTAGCAGCTAAAGCTGTGTATTTCCTTTCCGCATACTAACTTCCAAGATACAAAATATTATTCAAGTTCATGACCATAAAGTAGTTTTTTACTTAGCTTTTTTGACATTATAGCTTAAAAAACACTATATTTTCTGTCATTTTTACTAGACTGCCCCTAAATAAATAATATATTATTTAATTATTCAAAAAACTACGAAGAGGGATAGAGTAGCTGAAAATAGTCGATTAAAATGTATAAATAAATTTTCTCTTTTGCTCTTGCCTTTTGCTAATGATGTATTATTTAATTATTCCGAAAGATAAGGAGAAGGATAAAATGGAAAAAAAGTCATTGATTAAATCGTACAAATTGTTCACAGTTCTTTTTATTTTCGCTTGTATTCTCTTTATTACAAATAATAGTACCGCATCGGCAGCTGAGTTAAGTCAACAGGAACAAGAAAAAGAAGAATTATATCAACAATATATAGAAATTTTAGAGGAAGTAAAAGCTACAGTTACATGGGGAGACGGCCTAGAAGGCATTGAAGTTTCTCCAATTGATGAATTTGAAGAAGAAGATTGGGTTTCCCCAGAAGTATTTAGACAACGAGCGATTGAGAGGGTACAATCTAGCGTTGTTGAAATTGAAATTCCTGAAATTCCTTTTTATGAATTCGAAGAAGATAGGTTTTCAGAAAAAATATTCGAACGGCGAGCAATTGGGGCGACACAAGCTAACCCTGTTGCGGCTTTTGCAAATAACATAACGCTATTGTCTACTACTTCTGCATCACGTAAGGTTAGAGTGTTACATGAATCAACTCCTATTGATATAACAATATTTGCGACTTTTACAACACAGCTTTCTGATGGTCGCCAAGTATTAACTGGCTATTCTAATTTACGCACTATTCCTTCAAGAGGTTTTTTTACCCGTACAGGAGTAGACGCTCGTATTACTAATAGAGGCACAACTTACGCATTTACGATTGGTGGAAGTTTAAAGTATGTTGGTTTAACAACTTATCATACATTAAATACAAAATTCTATTGCAGTCCAACTGGTGTAGTTTCATAACATAAACAAAAAATATTTCTTTATGAGACATCTGAACATCATAAGGAGTAGGATAGAATGGAAAAAAAACGTCGATTAAAAACGTACAAATTGTTCACAATCCTTTTTGCCTTGGCTTGTATCCCCTTTATATTCTTTATTACAAAAATTGATACAGCACCTGTAACTGAGTTAAGTCAACAAGAAAAAGAAGAATTACATCAACAATATATAGAAATTTTAGAGGAAGTAAAAGCTACAGTTACATGGGGAGACGGCCTAGAAGGCATTGAAGTTTCTCAAATTGATGAATTTGAAGAAGAAGATTGGGTATCCCCAGAAGTATTTAGACAACGAGCAATTGAGAGGGTACAATCTAGCGTTGTTGAAATTGATGAAACCGAAGAAGATTGGTTTTCCCTAGAAGCATTGAAACAACGAGTAATGGAGGTAATGAAAAAGCTTGGTTTTTCCTAGAAGTATTTAGACAACGAGCGATTAAGGCGGAACCTGTTCAACTTAATTATCTTCATAAGATCGGACATTTATTAGAGAAATAACAGCTTGGAGCGTGAATCGGATGGAAAAAAACTATGATGTGTTAGTGAAAGATCGATTATTTTTTGGTGGTGCACAAGATGCTGAAGCTGCTTTTTCAAATGAGCAGGTAAACGTTGTCATTGATGTTCGAGTAAATGGATTAACTGAACTAGAACAGCAATCAGCACACTATAACTACAACCATCTGCCTATCGCTGATGAAGAAGCACAAGTAGCTCAGTCTATTGACACAGTAGCGAAAAAAATAGTCGCTGCCTATGAATCTGGACAGAAGGTTTACTTCCATTGTGGAAGTGGGGGTGGACGAGCAGGTGTAGCTGCGACGGCTGTGTTAATGGAGCTTGGCTTAGCCGATTCTTTGGAGGAAGCGGAGTTAGCTGTTAAACAGGCTCGTTCCCAAGTAAAGATACGCCCAAATATGGCTACTGCTTTAAAGAAATTGTATGAAAAGTAGTGCTATCAACCTTAGCATCTACATGTTATCGTCTTACGAAACAAATCTATATGTAAACGCGGCCTGCCATGTTCAAATGGTGGGCTTTTTATAATTTTTAATAAATTTAAGTAACTGCGGTATGACTAATTTGTAGGTAAGTCAGAAATACAAGTTACAGTTCTGTCAGAGCCGTCTTTCTTGATTTAACGCCTAGTGCAAAATTTATAAGCAAGATAAAAAATTGTTCTATACATATTATAACAAAGTTGTTATAGTGATATTAGAACAAAAGGCGAGGTGGTTTGGATGATGGAGGAGTTAGCAAATATCCCTTGGGCGATTATAGCGCCACTAATCGGCGTACAAATTATTTTAGTTATTGTTGCATTAATTGATCTTAGTAAAATTCATGCAACGAATGGACCGAAAATTTTATGGGTATTGATAATATTATTTATTAATTTACTTGGACCAATAGCATATTTTATCGTTGGGAGAAAACAATCATGACTACATTACTACAGGTAACAGGGTTGACGAAGCGTTTTGCGGAAAAAACTGTAGTGGATGCCATTGATTTTGTTTTAGAAGAGCATACCTCTACAGCGTTAATCGGACCAAATGGAGCAGGAAAGACAACAACTTTATCCATGTTAACAGGTTTATTAAGACCCTCTTTCGGTAGTGTAAACATGGTGGGGGGAGATTTACGAGCAAATATTGGGTTTTTACCGCAATATCCACAATTTCAGCCGTGGTTAAGTGCATTAGAGTTTACGGAGATGGCTGCAAAGTTAAGCGGTGTATCTGCTAAAAAGGCAAAGCAGGAAGCTCAAAAAACGTTAGAATTTGTCGGCTTAGGAAATGATCTTCATAAAAAAATTGCAACGTTTTCCGGTGGGATGAAACAACGGCTAGGTATTTCCCAGGCAATTGTCCATAAGCCTAAACTACTGTTGTTAGATGAACCAGTATCTGCTTTAGATCCTGTTGGACGTAGGGAAGTACTTGATTTATTAAAAGGCTTACAGCAACAGACGACAATTTTATATTCCACACATATTTTAAATGATGCGGAAGAGATGACGGACCAGCTATTATTTTTGCGTGATGGCAAACTTGTCGAACAAGGGACATTACGTGAGGTACGCCAACGTTATGACGAGCCAAATTATGTAGTAGAGTTTAGCACAGTAGAAGAGGCGCAGTATTTTGTCAGTCAATCTACATTTAAATGTACAGTCAATGGTTGCTATGTGTCTGTAGCCATTCAAGAAGATAAACCAAGCATGCAGCAATTGCTCGAAAGCCTTACTGTTTATCCGTATTTAGTGAGAAATGTTGCACGTCAAACAGCATCGCTCGAAGAAATTTTTATGAAGGTGGCGAAACGAGTATGAGTGGCATGAACGTACTTCTTCAGAAGGAATTCCGCGAAGCATGGCGAAGTAGAAAGTTTTTATGGATTCCACTTGTTTTTGCACTTTTAGGTATGAGCGAACCACTAACGAACTATTATATGATGGATATACTAGAGGCGGTTGGCAATATGCCTGAAGGATTTGAAATGTTAATGCCAGAATTAGTACCAGCCGATTTGTTACTTGCTACAATTAGCCAGTTTCAATTAATTGGATTACTAGTGCTAATGGCTTCTTTTGTAGGAGCTATTAGTAAGGAACGTTCAAATGGAACAGCAACCTTATTGTATGTACGACCTATTTCATTTGCTTCTTTTTTTATAAGTAAGTTTATTGTGATCAGTGCAGTTGGCTTTGTCAGTATAATAGCGGGATTTGCAGCAAGTGTGTACTATACGGTTGTACTGTATGGAACATTTGAAGTTGCGACCCTTTTAGCAAGTATTGGTTCGTATTTTATATGGGTTTTATTTGTCTTAGCGTTAACGCTAATGATGAGTGCTGCATTTAAAACAACTGTTGCGGCAACAGCTGCATTTATTATTATTTTTATTGGTCAAATTATTGATGGACTTGTAGGTACATTTTGGACTATATCACCTTGGAAATTACCACTATACGGTGTTCAGCTTATTCGTGGCACGATGGAGATGTCTGATTATTGGTGGAGCCTAGTTATGACAGTTGTTCTTATATGTATGTGTACGAGTATCGGCGTTTTTTCAATGAAGAAAAATGCTTCATCTACTAAAATCTAATTTATAGTGCCAGGCACCCAAATAATTCGGAATATTTAAATTTGTTTAGGTGCCTGACACCCCAATCCACTTTGATTCTCGCGGCTTACCTTGAGCCTGCGGAAAGCGAAGTGGATTTTTACGTGCCAGGCACCTGAGCAATTCAGATTTTTCACATTTGTGTGAGTGCCAGGCACCCAAACTTATTGCACGAACTTTTCTTGGAATATCCATAACTTAGGAATATAATGTAGCTATAACTCAATATTTGTCAAATAACTCGAAAAATATAAAATATTGCTATGGTAGGTGATAAGATTGGTTACTACTCAAAATTCTGATCGCTTTCTAACGGCATTTAATCGAATTGACCATAGGCTAAGAGATATTATTGGTGCAAAAGATTTTATGCCATTTTACCGTTTAGTGGATCAGGCAAAGAAAAAGGATGTATTGGTACGTAAATATGAGGATGATTTACGGTCCTATGCAGATTTACGTAATGCGATTGTTCACCATCGTACATCTATGGAATATGTAATTGCAGAACCGCATGTAGATGTCGTAGAGCGCATTGAATATATGGACGCTACGCTGGCAAAACCAACACTTGTAGGACAAATGTTCCGAAAAAAGGTGCTGGTCTTTCAAGAAAATGATTCTTTAAAGCATGTATTAAAAGTGATTCGCAGTCGGAAATTCACTCAATTTCCGGTTTACAATAAAACGCAATTTAAAGGTCTTGTGACGACTGTTGGTATTACTAACTGGCTTGCATCTGTCATGGGAGGCAATCATGTACCGAGGCACGTTCCTACATTGCATGATATATTATTACACGAAAAAAATAGAGTGAATTACAAATTTGTGAGTAGATACATAACGATTTATGAGGCTGAGGAAATATTTAAGCAAGGTGTGGAGAGAGGAAGACGTTTTGAAGCGTTGTTAATTACCGAGCACGGCAAAACACACCAAAAACTGATTGGTATTATTACCCCATTGGATATAATGCAAGTAGAATAGGCAAGACGAAACAAGCTTAAGGGCTTGACCGTCTCGCTTTATCTTTTAGACTGATATATAAAGAGCCATTCGCTTGAACTTGTGCAAAAAAGACATCTTCGTAAGTTTGGACATTTTGTTTTTTTAATTTTTTCATGACCCAATCTTCGGTTAATTCAAGTTCGACGATATTTTCTTTAATCAGTTGTCCATCGGAAATGACTTCTGTTGGTAAGTAGGTAGGTGGGGTAACATCTGCCTTTACATCTTGTTTTGTAGCGGGTTGCTCCGTAGGCTTAGCTAATACACTTAAATTACCCGTAGTCTCCAGTATGGCATATTGCACGTCTTGCACGGAAAATACAGCTTGTTCACGTAACATCATCGTTAACTCATCCATGTGTAAACGATTTTTCTTGAGCGCAGATTCTAAAATAAGCCCATTTTGAATAACAATAGTGGGCTTATCGTCAATCAGCACACGTGCTTTTTTAGATTTTATCGTAATAATGGTCATAAGATACGTTAAAACGCTCCACCAAATTAATGCAATAAGTCCTTCTAAAAAAGGTGTTTCAGACTGTGCTGCAATTTCAGAAGCAATGGATCCGAACGTAATACCTGTTGTATAGTGGAAAAATGTAAGCTGTCCTAGCTGCTTTTTGCCAAGTATTCGTGTAACAATGAGTAGTGCAAAAAAGGATAGAGATGCTCTAAGTATCATTTCAAAAACATTGGCGTGAAAAAATTCATCTACAGTCATACAACAATCAACTCCTTAAACTGCTATCGTCGAAGAATAGCTTGTGCAAAAAGAGGAATTGTATGCGACAATCTGTTTTTAAAAAAATTCGAATAAATAAGGAAGTGTGGTGATAGCATGAACAAACAAATGGTGCATTCTAACAACAATCCAGTATTTCCGATTATGATTGCTATTGCTATTGCCCATCTAATCAATGATACAATGCAGGCTGTCATCCCTGCGATGTTTCCAATATTGAAGAGTGAGCTCGGTTTGACCTTTACACAAATCGGGCTTATTTCATTCGTATTAAACATGTTTGCTTCTGCCTTACAACCAGTTGTCGGCTATGTCAGTGATAAAAAACCGATGCCCTATGCTTTACCAATAGGGATGATTAGCTCGTTTATAGGTATCGCGATTTTAGCCTTCACAGCGCAATATTGGGTAATACTTGTAGCTGTATTATTTTTAGGTTTTGGCTCAGCTATATTTCATCCAGAAGGTTCGCGCGTATCTTTTATGGCAGCAGGCTCTAAACGAGGCCTTGCACAATCGATTTATCAAGTCGGGGGAAATTCTGGACAAGCGCTAGCACCATTAATCAGTGCATATATTTTAGATATTTTTGGACAACGCGGAGCGGCATTTGTCTTAATCGCGACAACTTTTGGGATTCTTTTATTGAGTAAAATTGCTAAATGGTATAAGAAGCAATTGGAGCAAGAACGGTTAGCAAAGAAAAAACGTACATTGGTATCATCTTTGCCACCATTAACAAAGAAACAGGTAGGAATTGCTTTAACATTATTATTTACTATTATTTTTGCAAGATCATTTTATACAACGAATATAACAAGTTTTTATGTTTTCTATTTAATGGATCATTATGATGTAAGTCTGCGTCTTGGACAAATATTAATATTTACTTTTATGGCTTTTGGCGTTGTTGGTACTTTTTTTGGGGGTTCATTATCAGATCGTATTGGACGAAAAAATGTTATTTTACTTTCAGTTGTCGTGCCGATGCCATTCTGTTTAGCTTTGCCTTATGTACCGCTATGGACTGCAACAATATTTTTAGTCATTATCGGAACATTAATTATGATTAGCTTCTCTGTAACGGTTGTCTATGCGCAAGAGCTCGTACCAACTAAGATTGGTACAATGGCAGGGCTAACAACTGGCTTTGCATTTGGTATGGGAGCAATTGGTGCCATGGTTATTGGTGTTTTAATGGATCATAAAGGTATTGATTTTACAATGTTAGTCGTTTCCTTACTTCCGTTGTTATTACTAGTGGCATTTTTCTTGCCTAAAGATACACCGGCTTCAGCTTTATAAATACAAGACTAGGCAAAAGAGAAAAAGTGTTAGATTGATTGAGGTCAATTTAACACTTTTTGCTATGCCGTTGTGGTTCCCTACAGCAGTTAAAATTTTTTAGTTTGTCCAAATTAATATCTTTGTCCCTGCAATTTTTAAGTAACAGGCTACTATTGACGTAACGGAGATGTAAACTCTTGTGGCAATTTTTCTTTATCCATTACTAGACCTTCAGAAATATGGATTTCATGCATTTTATCATTGTACGTGAATTTAAAAATGCCATTGTCAAAATCAGTGCCAATTTCTTTAAAGAAAATTCCTTCAATTGAAACATATTTTGGACAGGTAAAGGCTACTTTGAAATGGTCCTGTTCTTTAATCAAATAGGCACGTACACCTTTTTCGTATGTATCATACGCGTCATCTTCAGTAGGACGTTGGACTGCTACAATGTGAAAATCTACAAAAGGTACTTCTTTTAACAGAACGTTCAGGAATGACCCCTTTGTTATTTCTTCCCAACGACTTTGTGCACTTTGACCTACGATAATTTGTGAAATACCGTAATTTTTAGCCACTTCAGCAATAACCTTTTGAATCGGGCGTTTTTCATTATCTACTAAAATAAATTTTTCAACATCAAGTTCTTCAGATAGGTTTTTCCACTGTTCAATATAACCAGATTTCTCTGCATCAAATGCATCAAGAGGTTGTGAATCGACTGAAAGAATATAAAGTGGGCAATCGAGCATCGTGGCCATTTTATGACCGCGACGAATTAAGCGTTCCCCGTTAAGCCCATAATAGACACATACTAAAATACTTTCGTCCAATCTCCCTTTTACATGCTTCATTAAAAAAATACACCTCTTTATCCTATTGTTATTTTGTTATTTGTACTGCATATTATGAAAAAATTATCCTAAAACAGCTAAAATCAATGCTGTTACAGTGCATTATGCTTATTTATATTGTATACTTAAAAATGAATAAAAGTTAATGACGATATACGGAAAACCCTTAAGGGATTTGGCTAATGTCCATGTTCTAAGGCTACTTTGTTTATGCATGATATGCATTTAAATAAATAGCTTCCATATGCCACATTATTATGCAGTGAGTTAAATGGATAGTCAAGTATTGATGCATTGAAACACTTTTCGGTTACTTTAGGCATGATAAATGTCTCGTACGCTCAGCCATGCGTATAGAAAATACCTAAATGTACAAGAATTCTGATATATTCGTTCATCTTTTTTCGTATAATATCTACCTTCCTTCAAAGAATGGTAGATATAGCACGCTTTTGCTTTATGGGCAGGTTGTTCAATGCTTGCTGTGTAAATAAAAGCACACCGGCGAATATCACACATTTTTGTAATGAGAAAGTTATGCTAATACATTATTCATGCTCTAACTGACTTGTATTATGCAATGCTTAAGAAACATACAAAATTGAAGATGCTAATTCGCTGGACGAATTTGATTGTAGGAGGTTTTCATTTGGTCACAGTTCTCTTTGCGATACTTTTACCATTTGTTTGTGCTGCGCTAATTCCCTTGCTTTATAGGCGACTAAGGCGAATGGCACATTTAGGATGGTTTGTTTTATCCGTTCCAATCATATTGTTTATTTTACTCGCACGGTACATTCCTCAAATTGCCGAGGGTAAAACATTTATTGATACATATGAGTGGATTCCCTCTTTTAATATAAACTTCACGACATACCTCGATGGACTCAGTATCATTTTTGGCTTGCTGATTACAGGTGTAGGTAGTTTAGTTATTTTATATTCAATTTTTTATTTATCAACGAAAGAATCTCTTCATCATTTTTACTGCTACTTATTACTATTCATGGGCGCTATGCTCGGCGTCGTCTTTTCAGATAATTTAATGGTGCTATATACGTTTTGGGAATTAACAAGCGTCTCATCATTTTTGTTAATCGCCTTCTGGCATCATCGTAAAGCTTCACGTGCTGGTGCACGAAAAGCCATGACGATCACAGTCTTCGGTGGTCTTTCCATGCTCGCAGGTTTTCTAATGCTATATGTAGCATCTGGCACATTTAGTATTCGTGACATTGTATCGAACGTTGAGATGATACGCGAGCACACATTGTTTGTTCCTGCCTTATTGTTAATTTTAGTAGGTGCTTTTACTAAATCAGCTCAATTTCCATTTCATATTTGGTTGCCTGATGCGATGGAGGCACCAACTCCAGTTAGTGCTTACCTCCACTCAGCTACGATGGTGAAGGCTGGAATTTATATAGTTGCGCGTTTCTCCCCAGTATTTGGCGGTGAGCCAGTTTGGTTTTGGTTAGTAAGTGGAATTGGCCTTGTAACATTATTTTGGGGCTCGTTCAATGCTGTTCGTCAAACAGACTTAAAGGCGTTACTTGCCTTTTCAACAGTTAGCCAGCTTGGGTTGATTATGAGTTTATTTGGCTTGGGCTCTGTGGGTCATTATTTTGGCTATGCAGAAAGTTCCATTATATACACACAGGCAAGCTTTGCGGCATTGTTCCATCTTATTAATCACTCCACGTTTAAAGGGGCGTTATTTATGATGGTCGGTATTGTCGATCATGAAGTAGGTACGCGCGATATTCGACGCCTTGGTGGTTTAATGGCATTGATGCCTGTGACATTTACGATTGCAGTAATAGGTGGTTTTTCGATGGCAGGATTACCACCGTTTAATGGCTTCTTAAGTAAGGAGATGTTCTTTGCCGCTGTTTTGGCTATTCGTGAGGTTGAGGTCTTTTCCATCGATACTTGGGGCATATTGTTCCCCGTTGTAGCATGGGTTGCCAGTATTTTTACGTTTGTATACAGCATGATTTTAATTGGACATACTTTTTTTGGAAAGCTACAGCCGTACAAGTTGGACAAAAAACCACACGAGGCACCAATTGGGATGCTAATTTCGCCAATAGTACTTTGTTTATTAGTAGTGACTATTTTCTTCTTTCCAAATGTTCTAGGACATTATATCTTACAGCCTGCGATGGCTAGTATATATCCAACTTTTCCAACGGTTAGCGAGTTAACACCTCATATTTCTGCATGGCATGGTGTGAATATAGAATTATTAATGACCCTTGGTGTAATCATTATTGGCTTTGTATTATTTAAAACATTAAAAAGCTGGAAGCCACTATACCGAGTTTTTTCGCAAAATTTTACATTCAATAGCTATTATAATCACCTTATTAATTTTAGTGAAAAAGGTTCAATGAAGCTTACGAACCGCTATATGTCTGGCAATTTAACTCATTACTTTGTCTATATCTATGTATTTTTTGTTGCGCTGATTGCAGGGTACTTTATTTGGTCTGATGCCATAGTATTTGAATTTGCAAAGGATTCACCTGTTGAATCCTATGAGTTAGTTTTAGTGTTTGTCATGATGTTTGCTGCAATCTGGATGATTTTTGCCAAAGGACGAATTACAGCGATGCTTTTAAATGGAGTTCTCGGTTATTCGATTGCCTTCTTTTTCGTTATATTTCGCGCACCTGATTTAGCGCTGACACAACTAGTTGTTGAGTCCGTAACTACAGCATTGTTCCTGCTATGTTTTAAATATTTACCGGATTTATTGCCTGAAAACTCACGCATGAGAGTGAAGTGGGCAAATGCTGTTATTGCTATTTTTGCAGGGGCTACAGTGACATTAGTCGGCTTGGCTGTTGTACATTATGACCGTTTTGAAACGGTAGCACTGTATTTTAATGATGCTTATGATTTAGCAGGTGGGTCAAACATCGTTAACACAATTTTAGGAGATTTTCGTGCATTTGATACGATGTTAGAGGTTGTCGTTCTTTTAATAGCTGGCTTAGGCGTGTACACATTAACTAAGCTAAAGCCACGAAAAGAGGAGGCAGACCATGAAAATTAATGATGTTATTTTACGAACGATTACTAAGGCTATCGTATTTATAATTTTAACGCTTGGTGTGTATTTATTCTTTGCAGGCCACCACGCTCCTGGTGGGGGCTTTATCGGCGGTCTTGTGCTTGCTTCTGCAATAGTACTACTGTATTTAGCTTATGACATTGAAACAGTTCATAAAGGAATGCCGTTTGATTTCAAAAAGGTTGCTGCACTGGGCGTATTACTTGCGACGGGGACAGCCATCGGTTCGCTTTTCTTTGATGTGCCATTTTTAACGCAGACGTATGAATATGTCAATGTACCGGTTTTCGGGAAAATGGGCTTCTCAACCGTCACTATTTTTGAGGCTGGCGTGGCACTAACTGTCGTTGGCGTTGTTGTAACCATAATTTTAAGTATAAGTGAGGATGAATAGCCAATGGAGTCTTTAATACTATTATTAGTTGGTGTATTAGTTGCTGTCGCGACGTACCTTATCCTCTCTAAACAATTATTGCGTGTCATTTTAGGGACAGCAGTCCTTTCACATGCTGCACATTTACTGATTTTAACGATGGGTGGCCTTAAAAAAGGGGATGTGCCACTTATTGGGGAATCAGCAGGTCCTTATACAGATGCACTTCCACAAGCATTGATTTTAACAGCTATCGTCATTAGCTTCGCAGTGACAGCATTTGTGCTCGTTCTCGGCTATCGTGCTTATAAAACAAATGGCACTGGGGAATTTGATGAATTGAGAGGTACGTCTGATGAGTAATATAATCGTTTTACCATTAATCGTGCCGGTAATAACGGCTATTTTACTTGTGTTTTTAAGACAAAATATAATGATTCAACGCATTTTGAGCTTGTGTACTTTGGGCTTTGTTATATTCATTAGCGTTGTCCTTTTGTTAGAAGTTCAGCAGCAAGGTGTAATGCGAATTGATTTTAGTGGTTGGATACCGCCATTCGGCATTCTATTTGTTGCAGACTCTTTTGCAGTATTACTTGTTTTCGTAGCGAATATTGTCGCAGCAATTTGTGTAGTTTACGCCTTTTTTACAATTGGAGAACACTATGAAAAAATGTATTTCTATCCTTTTGTTCTTTTAATGGTAGCAGGTGTAAATGGTTCATTTTTAACGGGAGATATTTTTAATTTGTTTGTGTGCTTCGAAGTGATGTTGCTTGCTTCTTATGCCCTTATTAGCTTAGGTGGAGGGAAAGTCCAACTACGCGAGGCGTTAAAATATGTACTTATTAATATTGTTGCTTCATGGATTTTTTTAGTAGCGTTAGCATTTTTATATGGAACGATCGGCACATTAAATATGGCTCATATTTCATTGCGGGTTATGGAAGCTGGAGCTGATCCACTTATTACTACAGTTGGACTGGTGTTTCTAATTGTTTTTAGCCTTAAAGCGGGATTACTTCTATTCTTTTGGTTGCCAGGTTCTTATAGTGTACCTCCAACCGCTATAGCTGCACTCTTCGCCACACTTTTAACTAAGGTTGGTATTTATGCCCTTGTTCGTACATTTACATTATTATTTACTACGAATCCGGGGGTAACCCATACAACTCTCGGTATTATGGCTGGACTAACAATACTTGCTGGTTGCATGGGTGCCCTTGCTGGAAGAGATGTGAGGACAATTGCTTCATATAATGTCCTAATTGGTGTTGGTTTTATTGTTGCTGGACTAGCTATAGGAACAGAGTCAGCACTGCAAGGTGTAACGTATTATTTAATGCATGATATGGTAGTAAAGGCCATGTTGTTTCTGGCGGTAGGGATGATGATTTATGTAACCGGTGAAACGCTTATCGATAATATGAGTGGACTTATTCGAAATTATCCCTTTTTTGGTTGGCTGTTCTTTATTATGATGTGTTCAATCGCAGGAATTCCACCTTTAAGTGGATTTTTAGGCAAGGTTTTAATAGGACAAGGCGCGATTGAGGGAGGGAATTTTGTCCTGCTAGGGCTAGGATTTTTCTCTAGCTTAATTGTCCTCTATTCATTACTGCGCATTTTTCTATCGTCCTTTTTTGGCGAAACGATCCTCAGTATTGAAGATGAAACACCACTGCCAAAGCGAATGGTGTTGCCTTTAACATTACTTTCTGTTTGCACAATTGCTTTAGGGATTGGAGCCGAGTCGATGGCGCCTTATGTGAAGGATGCAGCAGAAACGCTTCATACACCTTCTATTTATATTGACGCAGTGTTAAATGGCGAAAAATGGCAAGGTGAGGTGAATAAGTAATGGCTATGCAGTTTATTTTAAATTTATTTATCGCTACCTTGTGGTTATTGCTAAAGGACGAAATCACGCCACAGTTTTCCACCTTTTTAATGGGGTTTGTCGTCGGTATTGGGATTTTGTATGCGATGCATCGGTTTTATGGAACGCAATTTTATTTGCGCCGTGTTTTCTCTATTATTAAACTACTATGGCTATTTAATTGGGAGCTATTACTTTCAAGCTATAATGTCCTAAAACAAATCACAACACCAAAGTTAAATATTACTCCTGGCATTTTTACGTATAAAACAAAGCTGAACGGAGATTGGGAAATTACAGCTCTTGCACTCTTGCTAACGCTCACACCTGGTTCAGTAGTGATGGAGGTCTCGGAGGAGGGAGATATGTTTTATATCCATGCTATGGATATAGAACAATCTAAAGATGCCGTTATTCGCTCCATTGGAAAATTTGAAGAAGCAATTATGGAGGTGACACGCTAATGGTTGAAAAAATTTTACTTTTAGCACTAGCGTTATTTAGTGTGTCAATTGCATTATCTCTATATCGTGTCATTAAAGGTCCATCCATGCCGGATCGAGCAATAGCCCTTGATACAATTGGTATTAATCTACTTTCGGCGATTGCCATTGTTTCGATTGTTTTAAAAACCAAAGCGTATTTAGAGGCGATTTTAATTTTAGGTATATTGGCGTTTATCGGTACAATTGCTTTTACAAAATATATTGAAAGAGGTGTGATTGTTGAGCGTAAATCAAATGATTGAGTGGACGGCAGTCATCCTTATACTTGTCGGTTCTATTGTTAGTGTTATTAGTGCGTTTGGGATGATTCGTTTGCCAGATGTCTATACGCGTTCACATGCTGCTACAAAAAGCTCGACGTTGTCAGTACTAACCTGTTTGTTAGGAGCTTTTATTTATTTCTGGATACATGACGGATATGTAAGTGTTCGACTAATATTAGGTATTCTCTTTGTATTTGTCACAGCACCAGTAGCAGGGCATTTAATATGCCGTGCCGCCTATCGATCTCGTGTACCATTAGCGGAAGGTTCTGGTGAAGATGAATTAAAATCGAAGCTATTTCCAGAAAAAGAATAGCGAAAGCAAAAATTTGCTATCGTTTGCAAGGCGAGGTATAAGGCGTTTAAAACGTCCATACCTTGCTTTTTTATTTGGCCTGCTACATTAGTTGTTTATATTAAAGGAAATATAGGGTATTTACTTAACGATAGGAATAAAAAATTAGAAGAAGGAAAATATATAGTAGCGCCTATAAAGGAGCAATTTAAAAATATATGGACCGAAAAATAAAAAACATTGATTTATTAGAAAATTCTGTGTAAAATATTTTGCTAAAAAATTTCATGTATAGCTTGAAAAATATTTTGAAAGAGTATATCTTAATTAGCAGATAGATTTTTTATTCTGCTATATGAATAAATATCCAATCGACTATTTTCGAGACATTCCTATCTCATAGACAATAAAAAAACATCAAAAGGAGATATAAAAGATGAAGAACAAATTTTTCATGCTTATGCTTGTCTTAGTAATTGGTTTACTTGCAGCATGTGGCGCTAAAGAAGATAAAGCAACAAATTCAAGCTCAGATACAGAAAACAAACAAGTATTAAAAGTAGGTACATCAGCAGACTATGCACCATTTGAATATGTAGACGCTGCTAAAGGTGAAGAAATCATTGGTTTCGATATTGATTTAATTAAATTAGTTGGTGAAAAATTAGGTGTAGAAATGCAAGTTCAAGATATGGACTTTAACAGCCTTGTGCCAGCTTTACAAGCAGGTAAAGTAGATGTTGTTATTTCTGGTATGACACCAAATGAAGAGCGAGAAAAAGTAGTAGATTTCTCAGATAAATACAATCAAACAGAACAAGTTATCATCGTTAAAAAAGATAGTGGCATTAAAAAAGAAGCGGACTTAGCTGGTAAAAAAGTCGGCGTACAAACGGCTTCTATTCAAGAAAATTTAGGTAATGCCATTGCTAAAAAAGTAGATGTATCAGTTGAAGGACGCACACGTATTCCTGAAATCATCCAAGATATGATGTCTAAACGCTTAGACGCAGCAATTCTAGAAGGTGGCGTAGCGAAAGGTTATCTGAAAACAAACGATAAATTAGCCGCATTCCCAGTAGAAGAACAGCCAGAAGACTATAAAGCAATCGCTGTTCAAAAAGGTAGCGATTTAAAAGATAAAATTAACAAAGCATTAAAAGAATTAGCAGATGAAGGCAAAATTCAACAGCTTGAAGAAAAATGGTTAGAAAAAGCTGAATAATAGTATCGATATGCGATAGCCCTATTTAGGGCTATCGCTTGTCCATTTCACTAAAAGGAAACGAGAAAGGAGGGTACGCTGTGAATTTAGATTTCTCAGCAATCATTCCCTCTATTCCTTATATTTTAAAAGGAATAGGTGTTACACTTCAAATAGCAATCGGTGCTTCTCTCATTGGGTTTATCGTTGGTATATTACTAGCATTATGTAAAATTGGGAAAGTAAAAATGCTACGCTGGTTAGCGGACTTTTACACGTCAATTTTCCGCGGGACGCCACTTGTATTACAATTATTAATTATTTACTACGCTGTTCCACAGCTACTAGACATTCAAATTCAGCCAATTCCAACTGCAATTATTGCGTTTGGCTTAAACTCTGGAGCTTATATTTCAGAAATTATTCGTGCGGGTATTAATGCCGTTGATAAAGGTCAAATGGAAGCAGCTCAAGCACTAGGTATTCCGTATTCAAAAATGATGAAGGATATTATTATTCCACAAGCAGTGAAAAATATTTTACCTTCTTTAGTAAATGAATTTATTACATTAAACAAAGAAACAGCAGTTGTAACAGTCATTAGTGCCCTTGATATTATGCGCCGTGCCTATATTGTAGGGGGTTCAACCTATCGATATCTTGAACCATTATTATTTGCAGGGATAATCTACTATATTATGACGCTTGTCTTAACGTTCCTTGGTAAACGAATCGAGAAAGGAATGAGAAAAAGTGATTAAAATTGAAGATTTACACAAATCATATGGGCAAAACGAAGTGTTGAAAGGTATTTCAACTGAAATAAAAGAAAAAGAAGTAATTGCCATTATAGGGCCTTCCGGTTCTGGTAAATCTACATTCCTACGCTGCTTAAATTTATTAGAAGAACCAACAAGTGGGAAGGTAACAATTGCTGGCGATGTCCTGACAGACAAAGGGACAAATATTATGAAAATACGTGAAGAAGTAGGTATGGTATTTCAACATTTTCACCTTTTCCCACATAAAACCGTATTAGAAAACTTAACGTATGCACCTATCAATGTAAAGGGAATGGATAAGACCGCAGCGATCAAAGTAGCTGAAGATTTACTAACAAAAGTAGGGCTTTTTGAAAAACGCAATGAGTATCCAAGTCGCCTTTCAGGTGGTCAAAAACAACGCGTGGCAATTGCCAGAGCACTAGCAATGGACCCAAAAGTGATACTATTTGATGAGCCGACTTCAGCACTGGACCCGGAGATGGTTAAAGAAGTATTGGCAGTTATGAAAAATTTAGCAGATTCAGGGATGACGATGTTAATTGTTACCCATGAAATGGGCTTTGCTCGAGAGGTAGCGGATCGTATTTTATTCCTTGATGGTGGAAAGCTAATAGAGGATGCACCTCCAGAAGAATTTTTCACATCTCCTTCTACACAACGTGCAAAAGACTTCTTAGAAAAAGTGTTATAAATAGTGAAGCGCATTTAGCTCTTTTAAAGAAGAGAACTAAATGCGTTTTTTTTGAAATTGTATTCTAGTAATAATGATGGCGCAACGAGAATCTCAATCTAACAAGTAGTGTGGATTTTGGATGCCATATGCTAAAGCATGAAGGAATATGAAGATAGTACTTGTATGCATTTTATATTATTAAAGTGCATATACTTACAATCACTTTGGTTTTTGCTTATAATAGAGTAGTCAGAGTTTTATTCTGAAAAAAAGTAGCCGCAAAGTGAGCGATTGCGATTGAAAAAATTATTATATGGTATCTTTTTTATTCTTTTTATAGTCATTTTTTTGTACGTAAACAATCACTGGCTAGTCGTTAGTAAACATGTATTCGAATCAGAAAAGGTGCCTGCCAACTTTGATGGGCTACGCATTGTACAAGTATCGGATTTACATGATGCCCGCTTTGGTAACAATCAGCAAAAACTGATTGCTAAGGTTAAGGATACGAATCCTGACTATATTTTTATCACGGGTGATGTGATTGATAGCAATCGTTACGATTTAAAACAAAGTCTACAGGCAGTTAAAGGACTAGTTGAATTAGCGGATGTATATTATGTACTAGGAAACCATGAAGTGGCGTCGAATAAGGTTAATGAAATTTATGAGGCGCTTTCATCGTTAGGTGTACATGTGATGGCTAATGAATCGACCGTGCTAGAGCGCGACGGGGAGCGCTTGGCGATTCTTGGTATTGAAGATCCGTTAATGGGTAGATCGACAGAAGAAATGTTAGAGTTGGCGACAGCGTATGTTCCAGAAGATATGCTAAAGTTATTGCTGGCGCATCGACCAGAAGTGTTTAGTACGTATGTAAATCAAGGAATAGATTTGGTATTCTCGGGGCATGCACATGGTGGGCAAGTACGGATTCCTGGCATGGGAGGACTTGTGGCGCCAGGACAGGGACTGTTTCCTAAGTTCACTGCTGGTTTATACGAGGAAGAACGCACCAAAATGGTCGTTAGCCGAGGTCTAGGAAATAGTAGTGTACCATATCGAATTTTTAATCTACCAGAAATTATTGTCATGGATTTAAAGAAAAAATAAGCACTGGGTGCCAGGCACTCAAGCCCGCAACAGAAATAAATAACTAGAAAGCACTGCGTTATAGTTACGCAGTGCTTTCTAGTTGTTTACGTTCTATACGTTTAACAAGATGAATACTAATTTCGTATAAAATAATCATCGGTATTAATACAAGTAATTGACTAATGAAATCAGGTGGGGTAATAACTGCAGAGCCAACACCCATAGCGATATAGGACCAGCCTCGTATTTTTTTCATGGATTCCGCAGTTAGTAAACCAATGGACGATAAAAAGAGTGCAACGATGGGTAACTCAAATAATAAGCCGAGTGGTACAGTCGTCATAATTAAAAAATGCATGTATTCACTAGCAGATACCATTACATCAAAATTAGCAGCACCTAAGCTTACTAAAAATGAATAGCTAAGTGGGTTTACAACAAAATAGCCAAATGCGATACCTAATAAAAAGAGCACAAACATTACAGGTGCATAGAGCCCGAGAAAACGGCTTTCCTCTTCCTTTAAGCCGGGTTTTACAAAGCTCCAAAGAAAGTGAACGAGAAAGGGCATCGATAGACCAAAGGCTAGAGTAGTTGAAATGGTCATATAAAACTTAACGACTTCTAAAGGCCCTAATATAATAAGTGAATGGCCACGGGTTACATAAGGAAACCAAATATTAATGGTTGAAAATGCGACAATAAAAAATAATAGAAAGACGACAAGCCCTTTAATGATTTGTTTTCGCAGTTCTGTAATATGCTCCAGTAGAGAGTCTACAGGGAAAAGTGGTTTATCTTCGACAATTGTCTGCTCATCGTCAATACTGGCTATTTCAACAAAAGCCTCCTGTAAGGATGGAGGCTCTGTTTGCTTTTTATCGAGCGGACTTAAATAATTTTTTTCTTCATAAGGATCCATAGGAAACCTCCTACGAAACATCAGATTTTTTTTCTACTTTTTTCGCAGGCTCATCGTCGTCATCCATTAATCCTTTTGTTGACTTTTTGAACTCTGCAAATGTTTTACCGACTGCACCACCGATTTCCGGTAATTTTTTTGGACCGAAAACGATAAGTACAATGACCAAAATGATAATTAACCCAGGAATGCCGATTGCACCAAGACCTCCCATCGCTTCATCCTCCTCTCCAATTTTCATAGTAAAGATAGCTACCCTACACTAAAGAACCACCTGATTTGCTATATTTCACAACACCTTCTGCACAACGATAAGCTAGTGCGCCGAGGGTACCAGTTGGATTATAGCCACTATTATGAGCAAAGCTTCCAGCACTTATAGCAAAAAGATTTTCTACATCCCAATGTTGTAAATAGTTGTTCACAACGCCCTTATCTGGTGTTGAGCTCATAACTGTCCCACCTGTATTGTGTGTCGTTTGATAAGGGACGATGTTATAATCTGTAATTTCTGCATTAGGTACAATCGTTTTGGCACCCATTTCTTTCATAATGTCCGCAGCGCGAGCTGAAATAAATTTATGCAGTGCACGATCTTGATCAGTAAAGTTGTAGGTTAATTGTACGAGTGGTAACCCATACGCATCTTTGTAATTGGAATCAAGAGACAGATAATTTTCTTTATGTGGCATAGAGGCCCCTTGAGCACCAATACCAAACGAACGTGTATAGTAATGAATAGACTGCTTTTTAAATTCGGGTCCCCATGTTGGCGTATCAGGAGGGGTTGGGTTAGAGCTAATAGGACGTGTGCCTGTTTGAGTAAGCGCTATATTGCCACCGTGGATAAAATCTAACTCACTATGGTCAAAGTTATCCCCATTGTAATCATCTATACTCATCCCAAGAGACCCTGCACCCATGAATGTATTGTATTGTTCATCAAAGAATCCACTAGCACCAGGTAATATTTGATAACAATAGTTTCGGCCTAATGTTCCTTTACCTGTTGTTGGATCATATGGTTGACCAATATTAGAAACCATTAACAGCTTAGCGTTGTTGAAGACATAGCTTGTTAATACGACAATATTCGCAGGCTGTATAAACTCCTCACCAGATACCGTGTCGATATATCTTACGCCGGTTGCCTTGTTACCCTGTTTTAAAATTTCTACAACGTTAGAGTTAAAGCGCAAATCGAAATTTCCTGTTTTTAAAGCAGTAGGTACTACGGTAATTTCCGCGGAAGATTTTGCCCCATATTCACAACCGAAACGTTCACAGAAGCCACAATATTGACAAGCATTAATTGTTTCACCATCAGGATTTTTATAGACTTCTGAGATGTTGGCAGAAGGAACCATATAAGGTGATAATTTTAGATTTTTCGTTGCTTTCTCAAATTGTTGTAGCATAGGCGTCATTTTCATAGGAGGTGTTGGATAGGCACTTGAGCGTTTACCTGCAAACGGATTTTTATCATCCCCTGAAATGCCGAGTGTTTTTTCAAATTTATCAAAATAGGGTTCTAATTGATCGTAGTTTAGTGCCCAATCCTGCAATAGATAGTCAGGCCCTAATTTATTTGCCCCATAACGCTCGTCTGTCATTGTTTTAATCTGAAAGTCATACGGTAAAAAGCGGAATGTCATACCATTCCAGTGCGTCCCAGCCCCTCCAAGCCCCTCACCTAATAAAAAGGAACCGAGTTGACGCATCGGTAAAGCTTGCATCTTTCGATTATTACGAAAAGTAACTGTTTCCTTTGAAAGATTTTGCATTAAATCATAGCGAATTGCGTAGCGGTATTCATCATGAATACTTAAAAAATCCTCGGTGCCACGCTTCTGACCACGTTCTAAACCAACGACCTTTAATCCAGCTTTCGAGCACTCAGCAGCGACAATGCCACCTGTCCACCCAACACCTACTGTTACAACGTCTACACTTGGTAATGTTGTTGCCATTTATAAACCCCCCTTAGATTAGTGATTGCCTAATTGATTTGGTTCAATTTTTTGGAACTTAGGATCTTCAATCATTGTGATATAAGCCATTTGATGACCAGGGAAGCCTTTCATACGCCAACCCTCCATATTTCGGTTCCCACCGTATAAAGGATCTGAATATGCACCTTCTAAAGTAGCGGCACGTAATAGTGCAAAAAAGAACGCGGAAGTTACACCACTCATTTGGATGTCACCTTTTTGAAAAGCTGTTAATATTTCATCCATTTGCTTGCCCTCTAAATCATTAAAGCTTTTTTTGAATCGACTTTGAGCTTCCGTTTCCATTTTGGCAATGCCTTGTTTAAAAATTTCAGCGCGTGTTAAGCGACTTTGATAGCCTTGTGTAGGAGAGCCTTCACCAAAAGGTCCCTGCATATATTCTTTGGAATTACTGCCATATTGTCCGGCTAACTGATGATCTATGAAGTAAGGTACATCTAAATCAATTGCACCAGGTCCTAAATCATCCTTAGGAAAAATACGTTCAGTAGCATTCGATAAAATTTTAAAATCGCGTTCGTTCATGAAAAACATTTTTGCTTTAGGTGAACCGGCAGCTTCATTTGTCGTCCCATTACCATGCTCTAATGTAGAAGTGCCTTTACCGTTGATGTTATAGCCAACAAGACCACCAATTAATCCACCACCGACTAATGTACCAGCTGCAATACCTGTTGTTTTTAAAAAATCACGACGTGAGACATTCTTATCTGCACTCATATAAAATACACCCCTCCAAAGTAAACAGATTGTGTTCTATTTTTTATAATCAACAAAAAAAGCAAATTATAATCAAATTACCATGGAAAAAGTTTTAATTTTATCCATTAAAACAATCTATTTAATAACGATTTAGGAAGTGTATGGATAAAATGTATTAGACTATAAGCACTATGAGTATGATGATAAATACAATTTTAGACAATTTTTAATCTTATTGGAAAACTTTTATTGACTTCTAGTTATAGTGACCTTACTCTTGAGGAAGAAGGGCAAAAAATTACAAAAATTAAAATGATAATGAAAAATAAATTTGGAGAAATGAGCAAAGCGAATATGTGGATTAAAGGTATTGGTGGTAAATTAGTTATAGCAATTATCGCTTTAGTATTTGTTACATGTGGTACCCTTGGTTTTTCTACATGGATGAATAGTACAAAAGCAGTTGAAGAACAGGTTGAATCGAATTTGATAGCGAGAGCAGCAGATGTCTCAAAATATATAGAGGAGCACTTTCAGTTAGCTTTAGTGGAAGTGGAGGCTATTGCGGAACAAGCAGTTATCCGTGGTATGGACTTTGAGGAGCAAAAAACCTATTTAACAAAGCGTATGGATGATAGTAAAAATTATCTAGGCTTTGGCATTATCACATCTGATGGCGTAGCCCATTATTTAGATAATACAACAGCAGATTTAGGTGATCGAGATTATATAAAGGAAGGGTTTACGGGCAAGACAGTAATGTCAGAAATCACGATTAGTCGTGTCACAGGTGAACCAGTTATATTAATCGTAGCACCAATCGATACTGTGACAGGTGAAAAAGCATTATTGTTAGCGCGTATAGATGGTTATTATTTATCTAACATTGTTGAAGACATTCAAGTTGGAGAAAATGGTTATGCCCTTATGTTAGATGCAAAAGGTACCGTTATCGGACATAAGAACCATGCCCTTGTGAAAGAGCAAGTGAATGCAATTTCTGCCGCAGAAGAATCTGGCGAAATAACAGGGGAATCGTTAGCTGCAAAAGAAATGATTCGGAATACAAATGGCTATTTCTCTTTCGATACAAAGGAACAAGGTACAAGTTTAATGGGGTATCATACGTTAGATAATGGTTGGAAAATGGGGGTCGTCGCACTAGAGGATGAAATGCTAGCAGGGCTTTCACAATTGAAGACAAACTTTATTTTCATGACGATTATCGTCTCTATCTTAGGAATGTTGATTTCGTTTGCGATATCGAAATCTGTAAGCAAACCGCTTCGCCACGTACTTCGTATTAGTGAAGGATTGTCAGAGGGAGATTTTACACAAGAAATCCCAGCTAAATATTTGAAGCGCATTGATGAAATGGGGACAATGGTGCGGGCTTTAGATAAAATGGCAGATAATATGCGAGATATGATATCGCAAGCTGGTAAAGAAGCGACTGCGGTAAATGAAACCTCTTGTGAGTTAATGGGAGATGTAATTGCTGTCACTAAACATTCCGAGCAAATAGCACTTGCAATAGGTGAGGTAGATCGTGGCGCACAAAGTCAAACGGCAATGGCGGAGGAAAGTGCCTCAGCGATGGAACAAATGGCACTTGGTATTCAAAACTTTGCTGAAGTTGCTTCAACGATAGCTACGAATACGGATTTTATTTCCGAGAAAATAAGTGAAAGTAACGGAGCAGTCCAGCAATCGATTAGCCGTATGGATGAAATACAACGTGGAACAGCTATAGAACTGGACATTATCCATAAGCTTGAACAGGAATCGAAAGAAATAGAGCTAATTTCTAAAATGATTACGGATATTTCAGACCAAACAAACCTATTAGCATTAAACGCTTCAATTGAAGCTGCACGTGCAGGAGATGCAGGAAAAGGCTTTGCCGTAGTCGCAGAGGAGGTAAGAAAACTTTCGGAGCAAACAGCTGGCTCTGCTGCTCAAATTAATATATTAATTGATAGAGTACAGGTACACACATTAGAGGTTGTAAAAGCAGCAGAAAATGGCGAAGAGAATGTAGCGCGAGGTCTAGTAGCAATTGAAGCAGTAGGAGAGCGTTTTGAAGAGATAGTACAAGCTGTCGGTGAAATAGCAGGTCAAATTGAGGAAATGAATGCTTCCGCAGAACAAATGTCAGCTAATACAGAAGAGGTTTCTGCCTCTATGGAGGAAATGGCGGCAACTGCCCATGCAGCAAGTGATTATGTAGCGGAAGTGAAAAATGCTACTGCCGAGCAAATGAACACGGTAGAGGCAATGAACAAGCAAACTGTAAAAATGTCGGACATGGCAAACCGTCTACATGGAGCCATCCAAAAATTTAAATTATAAAATACAAGCTAAAGCTGTCCATAATTATTTGGACAGCTTATTTTTTTATGAATTGAAAGGATTTACACACTGGATTGGAGAGAAATTGGAGAGTTTCGATTGATATAATCAGTCAGGACATCTATACATTTTTAGATGTTTTAACGTTTTTAAGGGTTACATAACAAGCATTATCAAAAGAAAAAACAATTACATTATTAGAGGAGGCTTCGTGTTGGATATTAAAGTAAATACGAGAAAAATTTTAGTAACGCTCTGTTTAATGTTGGTCATTTCTACTATTCTTAGTTTCTCTACTTATGCGGCTTCTAACAATCAATCGCCCATTGTTGTAGCATCTGAGAGAATCCCAAAGCAAACTATTACGCTGGGACAACCGCGAAAGGTGATTGACTTAAGTAAGGTTTTCTATGATGCCGATGGAGACACATTAACTTATAAGGTTGTGCCAACTCCTGTTGGAATTGTTGCGACACAAGTTAACGGCGACCAACTTATTATTGAAGGGGTAGCACCTGGCATTACAAGAATAAAAGTAACTGCAGATGATGGGAAGGTAGGACGAGCTATGACCAGCTTCGATGTAGAGGTTTTACTTCAAGCCAATACAGATCCCGTAGTAGCAGAGGCTCTTACAAATCAAACATTAGCTGTTAATAGCGCGGATAGTACTATTGATATTAGCAATGTATTTACAGATGCAGATAATGATGTTTTAACATTGAGTGCCGTATCGAATGATACAGACATCGCTACTGTTAGTTTGAATGGCACAATTTTGAGCATTTCACCTCAAAAAGTTGGTGCAGCTACGATTACTTTAACGGCTACTGATGGCAATGGGGGCACTATTTCAACAAACTTTACAGTAACAGTTACAGAAGCTTCTTCTAATCATGCGCCAATCGTAGCGAAAACGATTAAAGATCAACGAGGAAATGAAAATGGAGTTATTTGGAATATAGAACTAAACGATATATTTACCGATGAAGATCAAGATACCCTAACATTAAGTGCGAATTCAAGTAATGAGGCAGTTGCTGCCGTTACTTTAAATGGGACTACTCTCTCACTACAACCGAAAGCAGTCGGATCAAGCACAATTACAGTAACAGCTAAAGATGGAAATGGTGGACAAGTGTCAACAATCTTTATAGTAACTATTGAAGCACCGACATTTTTTATATCTGATTTTTTACAAGGTGGGAGCGGTAGAGATGTCATCCAACTATCTAATCCTAATATGGAAAATACTGCAGGATATGAATTTGTAATCCATCAATATAATCCGGCAACAGGCACTCGCAACGTTGAAAAAGAGAGTATATATAGTTCGAATATTGCAAATTACATCATAATTAATGAAATATTTTATGATTTTTTTGATCTAACAAATGCGACATATTATAATACAGAGTTCCATGTTGAAAATGGTAGTTATATTGTAGCAATCGCTTTAGAGCGCAATGGCCAAATCGTCGATTTACTAGGAGATCCAACTTCGACAACTGCTCTTTTACCGAATAATGGTGGTCTTGCACGATATAGCAGATTCCAATCAGGGTCTTCTATCTTTGAAAGCTCTGAATGGAGACAGTTACAGCTTGGTGATTATTCTACTATTAATAAATAAAGCGAACTAATAAGTGTTTTATATTTTGATCAGAAATGGGTGAGTCGTATTCGATACAAAAAAAATAAAGGATCAAGCTTATTGCTCATTTTAATTGCATTGGCGCTATGCTTAGCGCCAATGTCTAACGCCTCAGCAGCACAAAATGACTTAGGTTCTTTTAATAATGCTAGTAATATAGAGGATATGAAATCCGCAATGCTTAGTGATTGGAATGTATTACACTATACATCTGGTGCACATCAATTGTATTTGAATTTCAAATTAGCGGATCAGAACGAATTAGCCAATTGGATGATAGAGAAGCGTCCACAAGCTGGTTATAATTCAATTACTCTATTAAGACAGACCTATTTAAATGCTCTCATAGCTCGTTCATTATTAATAAATGTCAATAGTGCTGTTGATGCTTTTGAGTTATGGACAGTATTTGAAGAAGAAACACAGTTGGACTTGAGTGACTACAATTTGTTAACTACGGAAGAACAAGATGAAGTGTGTAAACAATTGCTTCAAGTTCGACCTACTGAAGGTTTTGATAAAATTGAAATGTTACAAACTGAAATCAATACCATACTTTATCAAGTGCTTTCAAATAAAGTGCAAAACGATAAAAGTTCCTTGGCAGTGATATATAGCGTAGGGGATTCAGCAACATCAGTCACACAAAAACTTACATTACCGACTGTAGGTATGAATGGCACAACAATTAGTTGGTCATCTAATAAGTCTGACATTATAGCGAATGATGGTAAGGTGACTCGACCGACTGCAATGCAGGGTAATCAATCTGTAGTGTTAACGGCGACCATTTCAAAAGGAAATGTAACAGAATCGAAAACATTCACAATTATTGTGAAAGCTTTATCAAATTCTTCAAATGCGAATTTGAAAAATTTAACGATTTCAAGCGGTACATTAAGCCCTGCTTTTAACAAAGATATAAAAACATATACAGCGAAAGTTTCTGCTGGAGTAGATAGTGTCATCATTACACCGACTGTAGAAGATAGCAAATCCACAGTGACTGTAAACGGAACACTCGCTACACAGTCTGTAAAACTAGCTACAGGTTTAAATACAATTTCTGTGATAGTAACGGCGGTTGATGGAGCGTATCAGCTCTACACAATTTTAATTTCAAAGGAAGCGCCTCCTGCTACAAGTGATAGTAACAATAGCTCTGACACACCAAGCACAACGCCGACACCAGATCCGGCACCGACAGATGCAGCAATTCTTATCGTCAATGGTGAAGAGATGTCACTTGGTAAGGCTATAAAATCGACAGTTAATAATCAGAAGGTAATTACACTACTAGTGGATTCAGCCAAACTTCAAGAAAAGCTACAAACTACAGGTAATAACGCTATCATAACGATTCCTATGAGTGACACCAATGCAGACATGATGATCGGTGAGCTAAATGGTGAAATCGTGAAAACTATGGAGAATAAGCAGGCAACAATTGTCGTCCAAACACCGACAGCCTCTTATAAATTACCTGCCCAACAAATTAATATTGATGCTATCTCGCAACAATTAGGCGCAACAGTTGCTCTAAAAGATATTAAAATTCGTATAGAGCTTGCTAAAGTAACGGCAGAAGCAGCACAAATAGTAGATACTGCCGCAAATGAACAGAATTTCTCTTTAGTGACAAAGCCAATTGACTTTAAAGTGACTTATACATTTGGAAACACTACAGGTGAAATTAGTAAATTTAACACCTATATAGAACGTACAATTGCACTTCCAAACGATACGGATTTAAGCAAAATCACAACAGCTGTTGTGGTGAGACCAGATGGCACAACTTACCACGTGCCAACGAAAGTTGTTCAAAAAGAAGGAAAGCACTATGCAGTAATCAATAGTTTAACAAATAGTTTATATACGGTCGTATGGCATCCTGTTGCATTTAATGATGTAACAACCCATTGGGCAAAGGATAGCATTAATAATCTTGGCTCTCGCTTCATTATTGATGGCACGAGTCAGGGTGTATTTGAACCAAATAAAGATATTACACGTTCGCAATTTGTCGCAATAATGGTGCGCGGTTTAGGGTTGAAGCCAAGTGAAGGTACAATAAAATATAGCGACGTTGCACAAGATGCATGGTACGCACACTATTTAAATACAGCTACAGAATATAATCTTATTCAAGGTTATGGTAACGGCAAATTTGGACCAAATGATAAAATAACACGTCAGCAAGCGATGACTATTTTAGCCAGAGCATTGTCCCTAACGAATATCAATACAAGTATCACAGAGGATGAAATTAATTCAATTTTAGCCCCATTTAGTGACAATCAACAAATAGCTGATGATGCAAAACGTTACATTGCCCTATCGGTGAAAACAGGTCTTGTTACAGGAAGAAGCAATCAAATGATAGCCCCAGCAGATAATATTACACGTGCAGAGGTTGCGGTAATAATCGAGCGCTTCCTAAAAACTTCAAAGTTAATTGATTAAAAAAATTAAGCCATTATACAACAAGCCTCGCATAGCAGTTTTGCTGTGCGAGGCTTGTTACTGTATATAGATTTATTGTAGCGCTTCTTGCATAGCAGTGAGCAGTTGTTCGCAAGCAATAATACGCTCACCACCGCCTTGCACCATTTGATCGCTACCACCGCCTTTACCATTAATACATGGTAAAACGTTTGTAGCAAGCTCTTTCATGCTGGTGTCTACTTGTGTACCGCGAGCAGCTACAAATTGTAATTTATCTTCATTTTCTGAAACAAGTAGGGCAATCACATCAGCACGTTCAGCGACAATAAAACGGGCTAATTTTTGGAGCTCTTGTATCGTGCGATTATGAAAAGCAATAGCGATAATATGTGTATCACTAGCAGCTAATGCTTTTGCCTCATAGGTAAGCAATTCCTCTCTTGCCGCTACAAGCGCTTTTTCTGTCGTTTTTTGGCTTGCTAAAAGCTTTGTAAGGGCAGTTGCTGCTTCGGTTTCTGGCACACTTAACTGTCTAGCCACGTCCGCCAGTACGGTCTTGCGCATCGCTAGCTCTGCTAAAACTCGCCCTCCGCATACAAAGGAGACCCGTACATTGCCTTTCATTTTTTCTGTTCCTAGAATTTTAATTGCGCTAACTTGCCCTGTAGATGTCGGGTGTGTTCCACCGCAGCCATTGTAGTCGAAATCAGGGATGATGACTAAACGAATAGCTCCTGTGACAGCTACCTCTTTACGCAAGTTATAGTCAGCAAGTTGCTGTTCGGTAATCCATTTTGTTTCTATTGGACGGTTTTCTAAAATAATAGCATTTGCCCGAGCTTCAGCCGCCGCAAGCTGTTCATTTGATAATGAGTCTACAGCAATATCTATTGTAACTTGTTCACTACCGAGGTGAAAGCTTACAGTTGGTGCATCAAAAAGTTCGACAAATGCTGCTGTTAAAATATGCTGTCCAGCGTGCTGTTGCATATGATCAAATCTGCGCTTCCAGTTCAATTTGCCATGTACTTCGCCAGAAAGAGTGGAAGCTTCACCCTCGATATAGTGGCGTATTTCATCGTCAATCTTTTCGACATCGATTACGTTAGTATTGTTTAAAGTACCTGTATCATGTGGTTGACCACCGCCGGTAGGGTAAAAGGCGGTATTAGAAAGCACAACGTACTGGCGTCCATCCGGCTCACTACCGGTACGTACAACCGTTGCTGTAAACTCTTGTTGCATAGCGTCTTGATAATATAGTAGCTCTTTCATTAAAAAGCCTCCTTTATGTAATAGGTATGTAGCTTGCCAAGCGTTAACTGTTAGCTCATTTTGATTGCTGAAAAATAGCATACGGCTAAAAGTTTTATTTTATTGTGTCATAATTGCATGAAGGTGTATACAGGTTTTCTAGTTGACCCATGCTGAAATTGATTTATTATAGAAAAGAATAGGTAAAGATAAAGGAGCTAGTATAAATGGATATTACACAATTCTCGATGGAAGAAATTTTAGATCCGACGAATATTATTGAAGGTAAACGTTTTGAATTTATTTTAGATGTGGACATTGACGAAGAGGATGAGCTATACCATGAAGCAGGTATTGAAATTCGTGTTTTAATTGGTGAAAAAGAAGGAGCTCCATTTATTTTAAATTATTTCATTATGGAGAAGGCAGAGGGAGAGTATTTAGACTTTGCACTGGAAGATGATGAATTAGAAGAAATTTTAACGTTCTGCAAAGAAGAAATCACAAAAGCTTAAGTACGTAAAACGGGTAGAGAAAAACAATTGTTTTTCTTTACCTGTTTTTTTGTCACGATAAATTAGAAAATGGTAGTACTGGAAACGTGCATTTGTATTTCGCTTTTTGTTAACATTAATTTAAAGTCGCTGTGTGAGGCGGAACGTGTCCTCTATATATGAACCAGTATATAGAATTAGGATATGAATAAGGGGGTTTGTAGGATGAAGTTCGTAATTATTGGGGGAGATGCGGCGGGAATGTCAGCCGCTATGGAGATTTATAGAAATGTACCAGGGGCAGAAATTACCTCTTTAGAGCGTGGATTTATTTATTCATATGGACAATGTGGATTGCCTTATGTAGTAGATGGTCGGATTTCATCGACAAGGCGCCTAATCGCGCGAGATGTGGAGACATTCCGTGATAAATATGGTATTGATGCACGCGTTGGACATGAGGTCGAACGCATCGATGTTGAGAACCAGCTTGTTATGGGTACGCAATTTTCAGGCGAACCATTCGAAATTGCTTATGATAAGCTTCTTATCGCTACTGGAGCGGATCCGATAATGCCAGTAAAGAAAGGTGCAGAATTAGCTGGTATTCATAAAATTAAAACAATACCTGGATTAGAAGAATTACTGGCCGATTTATCGCCAAATATCGAACAGGTGACCATTCTTGGTGGAGGCTATATCGGACTTGAAATGGCCGAAACGATTCATGCATGTAATAAAAAAGTTCGACTGATACAACGAGGTAGTCAAGTTGCCAATATTTTAGATGAAGAACTAGCAAAGCATGTTCATGATGAGGCGAAAAAGCAAGGAATAGAGCTTCTATTAAATACGAATGTTGAAGGCTTTGAAGGCTCTTCACGAGTTGAACGAATCATTACAAATAATGGCGTGTTAGAGACGGATTTAGTAATTGTCGCTGCTGGCATAAAACCGAACACACAATTTTTAGATGGGACAAACATTGCACTAGCTAAAAATGGAGCCATCGTTGTTAACCGCCATTTAGAGACGTCGGTTGAGAATATCTATGCGGCTGGAGATTGTGCAACCCATTTTCATATTGTAAAGGAACGCTTAGATTATGTACCTCTTGGAACGACAGCAAATAAGCAGGGGCGCTTAGCTGGACTGAATATGTCTGGAAAGTTTGCACCGTTTCGGGGCATTGTTGGCACCTCTATAATGAAATTCTTTGATTTGACAATCGCTACTACAGGCATCAATGAAAACACTGCCAAAAAGCTTGGGTTCGATTACGAGGCATATAAACTCTCAGCACGTCATATTGCAGGCTACTACCCAGGCGCACAACGGATGTATATTAAAATTGTTGTGCAAAAGAGAGATCAGCAACTATTAGGGGCACAAATCGTTGGACCTGCTGGTGTAGATAAACGTATTGATGTCTTTGCTACCGCTTTATACAATAAAATGACATTACCGGACTTACTCGATTTAGATTTAGCATATGCCCCACCTTTCAATGGGGTATGGGATCCTTTACAACAAGCTGCAAGAATGAATGGACGGATCTAGTGAATAGTTAGTTAGCAATGAAGGTGTGAATACCCGCGAAATAGAGGGTGATACCCGCGGAAAAGGTGTGAATACCCGCGAAATAGAGGGTGATACCCGCGGAAAAGGTGTGAATACCCGCGAAGTAGAGAGAAATACCCGCGAACAGATGAATACAACGTAAACAAAACAAAGGATTCATGCACATTTTGTGTATGAATCCTTTGTTTGTAATGGATAAAGTTAAGGTTGCTGTAAGCTTGCGACAATTTTGCTGTAAGTTTGGGGTCGTATACTGTAATCAGAAAGAGGTGAGCGTATATGACGCCATTATTAAAAGTAGAAAATGTAGGTAAAACGTATGGCAAAGGCGCGAATACATTTACAGCGCTAGCAAATATAACATTTGAAGTAGCGCAAGGTGAGTTCGTCGGTGTAATGGGACCTTCTGGTGCAGGGAAATCGACGCTTTTAAATGTTTTAGCAACCATTGATACGCCAACAACGGGCGATATTGTAATAGGTAATACAAATTTAGCGCATATGAAAGATACGCAATTAGCAGATTTTCGTCGTGATAATTTAGGGTTTATCTTCCAAGATTATAATTTGCTCGATTCATTAACCGTGCGCGAAAATATTGTACTACCACTTGCCATTGCAAAGGTGCCACAGAAGGAAATTGCTATACGGGTAGAGCGTATTGCACAGTTATTTGGCATTAGTGAGCTACTTGAAAAATATCCTTACCAAATTTCAGGTGGTCAAAAGCAAAGAACAGCATCATCTCGTGCATTAGTAACAGCACCGAAGCTTATTTTCGCTGATGAACCAACAGGAGCACTCGATTCAAAATCAGCGACAGATTTACTCGAAAGTTTAAGTGATTTGAATCAATCCCATGCGGCAACCATCATGATGGTTACACACGATGCGTTTGCAGCAAGCTTCTGTCAACGCATTCTCTTTATCCAAGATGGGCAGCTATCTAAGGAAATTCATCGTGGGATACAAACGAGAAAGCAGTTTTTTCAGGAGATATTACAGGTGCTTGCAGGCATCGGAGGTGGAGTAAATGACGTTATTTAGCTTGGCGCGCAAAAATATTCAGCGCAATTTGTCGAATTATTTTTTATACATCGCTTCGATGGTGTTTAGCATCGTCATTTACTTTACATTTGTCACGTTAAAATACAATGATGAGCTTGCGGCTTCAACAAATATGTCGCAACAAATTAAAGGACTAATGAGTGCATCGTCGATTGTACTGTTATTTTTCATTGTGATTTTTATCGCGTATTCCAATTCGTTTTTTATGAAGAAGCGGAAAAAAGAAGTGGCACTCTATTCACTATTAGGTGTACGTAAGCAAAAAATAGGATTAATGCTCTTTTTTGAGAATTTAGTTATTGGGCTTTTATCATTGATTTTAGGCATTGTACTAGGCTTTTTTATGTCAAAGGTGCTAGTAACAATTTTAGTGCGACTGATGGGCTATCAAGTCGTAGCAAATTTAACATTTACACCGGAAGCAGTGCTTCAAACAGCAGGGATTTTTGCGGTGCTATTCTTATTTACGTCCTTACAGGGCTACAGAGTTATCTACCAATTTAAATTAATCGACTTGTTTCATGCAGAGAAGCAAGGGGAGAAAATTCCCCGTGCATCCCTTTTGGCAGCAATACTGGGCACAGTGTTTATTGGATTTAGTTATTACACAGCCTCTACAGATATTTTCACAAGCTCTATTTGGAAATTATTCTCGATTCTTGGTACGCCACTTCTAGTAATAGGTTTGACAATTGCAGGGACATACTTATTGTTTCATAGTGTCAGCGTGTTCGTGCTGACGGCGCTAAAAAACGCTACATCTTGGTCGTGGAGAGGGTTAAATTTAATAGGTGTTTCACAGCTATTGTATCGTATACGTGCAAATGCTAAATCGTTGTCTATCATCGCCATTCTAAGTGCTACAACGATTACCGCAGGTGGTGGTGTTTTTGGAATGTACTACAATACCGAAGCAACGGTGCGTCATATGTTACCAAACACATTTATGTGGAAAGGTGAAGCAGTAGAGTTTGACCAACAAAACGTGTTATACAATGAAACGATTGATGCCAAAAATTTACGTGTCGATAATGAATTTGCTTTTTTTGAATATACATTATTGAAGGAATCCGATTACAATCGTTTAGCGACATTACAGGGGACAAATCGTGAACTGCATATAGCAGATGGTTCAGCTATTTTACTAGATGTTAATTTTGATGAACGTTTTTCACATGACTTTACGGGTGAAAACTTTAAATTGCAGAGTGGGGAATCCTTTTATATCGACAAAATGTACACAGATAGTGTGCTAAACTTTATGTCAGCTGGTACGGTGCTTGTCGTAAACGACCAAGTTTTTGCTGCGACGAATGCCGAAGCGGTAACCATGCAGCTTATTGCTATGGATGATGATTTAAAGCAGCAAAGTGTGTCTAAAGAAATTTATGAACAACTATCAACTGAGCAACAAGAATGGTTTTCAAGTGTTCCTCAAAGCTATGAGGATAGTTTAGGTACAGTCGGCTCATTACTATTTGTAGGCAGTTTTTTAGGGCTTGTATTTTTAGCCGCTACTGGCAGTATTATTTACTTTAAAGTGTTAACAGAGGCAGAAGAAGATCAGGCGAAGTATGCAGTATTAAATAAAATCGGTGTGAATAGTAAGCAAATATTGAAGACAGTCGCAGGACAGGTTGCTGTTATATTTAGCGCACCACTTGTGGTCGGTATCGTACACAGTGCTTTCGCGCTACTAGCGTTTTCACAATTATTTAATATGGATATAACGAAGCCTGTACTATTATGGATGATTGCCTATTCAATCATTTACGGCTTGTATTATCTCTTTACTGTACGGTCGTTTTATAAAATTGTGAGACAGGGGAATTAATATGAAAAAGATGTTTATTAGTATAGGAGCACTGTTTATCCTGTTTGTGGCAGGTCTAATTGTACTTATGACCGTAGACTTTAATCGTTTAAATAAAGATACTTACTATGTGCATATTACCTCAGATGGGGAATTGGAAGAATATAAGGCTGATGATGGACAAATACTCCAAACGTATTGGTATGAGCTACCGGCATTTAAAGAAAACGGAGAAGAGATGACATTGAAATTTTCTGCACAAAAAAATCTGCGTCTGGACGCCTATTTAAAGCTTTACGTGAAAAAGGAAAATGAAGTGACATCTTATGATGAAATACAATTTGATGATATGCCAGCAAAAGTGCAGGCTCAAATGAAATAATAAAGAGGAGCAGTCCATAAAGAATGGGGGCTGCTCCTTTTACATTTTGATTGTTTATAATTGAATAGTTACTGTAGTTCCTTTTTGCTCTTCAGATAGGATGGTTACGGTTCCTCCGTGAGCTTCAATAATATCTCGTGCAATTGCAGTTCCCAGTCCAGTACCTTGTATTTGCTCAGTATTGGTTCCACGGTAATAGCGCTCAAAAATATGGGCTAAATCTTCGGCACTTATGCCCCGACCATTATCGGCTATAGTAATGGTGTTCGTATCAACCGTTACATGTACGTTTACATCGGGAGGATTATGCAGCAATGCATTGTATAAAAAATTCACTACAGCCCGTCGCATAAAATGTTCATCTATAGAATGTAGAATAACCTCTGCTGTAGCATCAAAGTCGATATTTGCTTGCTCATAGGGAGGTGTATTGAGTGTGTCAATGACAATTTCGCGCATAAACTGTACCATATTCACTTCCGTTAAAGTTAGCGGAAGTTGCTGATGTCTAAGTCGCATTGTTAAATTTAAATCATCTAGTAATTCTTGCATATGCAAAGACTGCTTTTCAATAATTTGGGCATATTCCGTTCGATCGCTTGGCGATAAGTTCCGATCATTTAATAACTCTGCATAACCCCGAATGGATGCAAGTGGCGTCTTCATATCGTGCGAGACGTTACTAATCCACTCCTCACGCATCATCTCTAAACGCTTGCGTTCTTGCTCATGGGCAGCCAACTCGCTCGATACTTCACTTAAATTTTCAAATACTGGACGATACAGACCTTTTGGCACTTTTATAGGTAAATGTTTGTGATTTTTTAAATGCTGAATGCGTTCAATCATGGCGTAAAGGGGCTTAGTGAGCGTGCGACCGAATAACCAACCAACAAGCGTTGCAACTAGTAAATCCGCAATAATGATAAGCAAGCCATACTTTCCGATAAGTTGTAATGTAGATGCGCCTGAAAGATGAACCACGTATCTTGAAACGCCACTGCCTTTAATACCGATTAAATAGTTAATGTTATCTTTACTTCCTACATAAACTGTTGTATCAACATCGAATTCTTTATATTTATAAACTTGAATTAAATCAATAGGCGCATAATGAGAAAGTGCCTCTTGAGGTTCAAAATAAGCATCCGTCACTTGGCCATTTACATCAAGCAATTGAATCCAAGCATTTCGTTGGTGTAATTGTTGAAGCCCTTCTTTACTGACAGAAGGAAGCCCATTGCTCACATCAATATACTGCTGGAACTCGCGTACAAAAATTTCCTCGGTATCTGCGGTAGCATCATTAAATTTGTTAAATTGCTGATAGAGAATTAGTCCAAATAATATGGCAGTATTAACAAAAATAACGATGATGACAATCGATAAGATGGAAAGTAAAAAGCGTGCTGTTAAGCGCCATTTCATCGTTGTAACTCTTTTGGCACAACTAATTTATAGCCAAGCCCTTTAACAGTTGTAATAAAAACCGGTTTAGATGGATCTACTTCAATCTTTTCACGAAGACGACGTATGTGCACCATAACTGTATTGTCTGAGCCAAAGAAATCCTCGCTCCATACACGTTCAAATAATGTTTCCTTGCTTAAAATACGGTTAGGATTATGCATAAAACAAGCCATTAAACCAATCTCCTTAGCCGTTAACTCTAATAAAGTACCGTCTTTATGTACTTCTGTTTCATCACTATTGAGCACGAATGGTCCAACTTGAATCGCCTTTGCAACAGGTAATGGTGTCTCCTGTATTTGATAGCCGGCACGACGTAGCTGAGCCTTTACACGATAAGCAACTTCTTTAGGGCTAAAAGGTTTTGTAATATAATCGTCACCACCAATAGCGAGCCCTAATATTTTATCGATTTCTTCATTTTTGGCTGATAAGAACAGCACTGGAATATGCGAAACTTCACGAATTCGACGGCACAAATCATAGCCTTCACCGTCTGGAAGCATGACATCAAGGAGCACAATGTCGGGGGTTGTTTGTTGAAAGCTTATCCAAGCTTTTTCAATGGAGTCAGCTGTATGAATTTGTTTATAGCCTTCTTTTAGGAGACTGACCTTTAGAAGATTGGCTAAATCAGCTTCATCTTCTACAATTAATATGGTTGGTTCTGCCATCGGATGCTTACACCCTTTCTATTTTTAGTTTAAATAAAGGTCTTGTTGTTAAATATTACTTCTTTATCAGCCTTATTATAAATGAAAGTGAGACAAAGACGAAGCACGATGAATGGAGCAACAAGTAACAACTACGCTGTTAACCAGCACAGCTCATACTTCGATATGATAATTGTAAATTTAGTGTAGTTTTACTCGTATTTGCAGGAACTATCGAACTCGCTGTCGAAATGAATGGTATACGCAGTGATGCGTAGCTATCAAGTAAACGCAATAAGCTTTAAATGAAGTCTTCTCACATAGTAGATTTGTTCTTGAATAACTAATAATAATGGCTCTCTGCTCGTATAAGTGGAGAGCTATCTTTTACCCTTGTGTAGACTACATAAAATAATTTTTTGGATTGGGAGAGTGAACAAACATGATTTCTGATTTACAAATGCATGAAAAAGCTAATCAACCAGAAAATGACGAAAGTGTTCAGCAGCCTAAAGCTGTGGAAACATTGTTTGTGAATGATTTCATAGACGGTATTTTAGATCCACAGCAAAAAATGCTTGGTCCTGTCAAAAATGGTGGCACAATTATTGCCAATACGACACCAGGGTGTTGGGGGCCGATGTTAACGCCAACCATTCGTGGTGGACACGAAGTAACAAAGCCGGTCTTTGTAGAAGGTGCCGAAGTAGGCGATGCAATTGTTATCACAATAAAATCTATACAGGTAACATCACTTGCGACGGCATCTGGGCATGACGAGGCAATAATTGACCGTTTTATCGGTGATCCGTTTGTATCAGTAAAATGTCCCGGCTGTGGTAAACTTCATCCAGCTACTGTAGTGGATGGTATTGGGCCGCATGCAATACGCTGTTCAACTTGTGATACTGAAACTGCGCCATTTAAAATGACAAATGGTTATACAATGGCACTAGACCAAAAGGGGAATATCGGTTTAACCGTAGGGCGAGAGGGTGCTCGACGTATTGCATTGGATGCAAAAAATTATATGCGCACGCCTGAAAACTCTGTGCAAAACCCTGTCGTTGCTCTTGCACCAAGTGACTTAATCGGCGTTATGGCAAGAATGCGACCATTTTTAGGTCAGCTAGGGACAACGCCTTCAAAGGCGATGCCAGATTCTCATAATGCCGGTGATTTTGGCTCATTTTTAATAGGAGCTCCACATGAATATGCATTTACGCAAGCAGAATTAGATACTCACCGAACAGATGGGCACATGGATATTAGCCGTGTTCGTGAGGGGGCTACAATTATTTGCCCTGTAAAAGTACCAGGTGGTGGCGTGTACATTGGTGATATGCATGCCATGCAAGGAGACGGTGAAATTGCTGGACATACAACAGATGTCGCAGGAATCGTACAACTACAGGTAAGTGTATTGAAAAAAGTAGCACTTGAAGGTCCGATATTATTACCAAATGAAGAAGATCTTCCATACACAGCAAAGCCTTTTTCAAAAGAAGAAAAACGTAGAGCCCGCGAACTTGCGGAGGAATTTGGTGTCAAACAGGTGGAAGAAGTGTTCCCTGTTTCGATAGTGGGTACAGGTACAACATTAAATGATGCGACAACTAATGCAATTAGCAGAGCCGCAAAGCTATTTGAAATGACTGAGCCAGAAGTAATGAATCGTGCAACCATTACGGGTTCCATAGAAATCGGCCGCCATCCAGGTGTCGTTACGGCAACATTCCAAGTTCCGAAGACGGTGCTAAAAAAAGCACGAATATACAAACCGATTAAAAAGCAATATGATTAAAAACAAGTAAACATGAAAACTCTTACCACAAAAACGATATTTTAAATACCTCGGCACGAGCCTAGTAAATGTATGCATACATTGGGCTCGTGCTTTACTATTTTGACTTTTCAGCATTGTCAAAAATATGAAGTTCTGAAATTGAAATCTTATTTTTAGCTGATATAATAGAAAAAGCTTCTACATGTATAGATGATGACAATTCATATAAAGTTGATTTCTAGGATGGTGACTATGGCCGATTTCGTACGTTTACAAGAAAAAGATGTAAAAAATCATCGTTTAAAAGCATATTTAGCTAAGATGAGTGGAGGTGGACATGCTCCTTCTAGAACTAATTTCGCTGATGCGTTAACAGGTGCTGCTGGTGGTTTACTATGTATCTTTGTATTACTTTGTTTAACAAACTATACAGGGACACCGTGGTTAATGGCATCACTTGGGGGGAGCTGTGTACTGGTATTTGTCGTATGGAATGCGCCGCTGTCACAACCTCGAAATATTATAGGTGGGCATATGATTTCAGCTTTTATCGGCGTGGCAATGTATTCATTGTTAGGATCGAGCGTTATTTCGATTAGTCTTGCAGTCGGCTTGACTATTTTCTGTATGGCACTTGCTGGGGTAATACATCCACCGGCAGGAGCAAACCCGATTATCATTATTTTAGGCGGCTACGGCTGGAGCTATTTAATAATGCCAGTATTCATAGGGGCAGTGATTATTGTCATTTTTGGCTTGCTAATTAATAATTTACGACAAACGAGAAAGTACCCACAATTTTGGTAAACAAATTTTTTTGAAAAATTTTTATTAAAATGTGTAACTATTTTGTTTCGTTGTCCGTCTACTGTCTAGGAAGTAAAGTATAAACTGATTTAGGAAACAGTTTACACTTTAAATATTTAATAAATGGACGCTGCCATAAAATAGCGTCAGCAATGAGCCGTCTGAGACAATGCACTGGGCTACCAACTTAAGAGCAGTTGTCAGATGCGCTCATTTGCCTTAGTATGTAAAGTAATGAGCTTTGTAAGTATATATAGCTAATTAGAGCTAAAGTGTTTGTCTTGATGAACACTTTAGCTCTTTTGTCTGTCCTTATTCATAACTTATTAGCATATCTTGGATAGGATTTGTTATATTGAAGAAAGAATAAAAATAATTTAAAAACGAATTATACCATGATAGGGGAAGATCTTTGTTGCGTGAAATTGATGGGGGGCTCTGGTTGTATGCTGTTGGATTGTGATGAGCAATTATTCATAACATATAGACAAAGTGGCGAAAACGGAGCCGAAAAGTTACTTTCAAAATGGGCAGAGGCTGAGGTCACAGCACAAGCTGATCCTAAAATATTAGGTTCTGCTTTGTCACCACAATTATTTTTAGTGAATGAAGAAGCGGCGATGAACATTGCATTTTCGACAGCTCGAAAATATTGGGGACGTGTTTCTACGACGTTACAACTTTTTTTCACTAAGCAGGGCCTGGATACAAAATATGTGAATGACCGACTGAATGCCTTTTTTTACACTCAAAAAGGGAAGGAAATCTTTTTTGACCAACTTTTTGCCCAGCATACAATGGATTTGGAGCGTTTAGTCTGGCTTGTGTTTGGCAAGCGATGGCAGGTACAGTTGCCAGAAGATGACTTACAAACGATATATTTATATAAATTTGAAAATGATTATTTTGTGCATATGATTTATAAAGAAGAACATTTATTTTGGCATTGGCTGTTTATGAAAAAAGTTTATTCACTGCTTATCCACAAACCATTAGAACAATTCACATTTATTTATGAAATTATGGGACATTTTGAACAATCTTCAGCAATTACTTATACACATGTGAATAACTTTGTGCATAATTACAGAAAAAATCTGGATAAGTGTATAACTTATGTGGATAAATGCAATCCTTCCTGTTTAGCGAAAAAACAGTTACGTCTTTATCAAATTGTGACCCACTATCGTTTGTCAGAGGGGCAATATCAACATATTAAAGATTTAATTACTTCATTTGAGGCTGATTGGCGTTATTCTATGTATGCATTAACAGAGAAAGAAAAGGTCTTAATTGCCTATATTTTATTGCATATAGCACATCAAGAGCGAGATTATGACAATGTTCTTCATTATGGTGAATATTTATTAGAAGATGAACGGCTTAATAACTACGCAATCGAAATTTTGCTAGAATATAAGGATTTACTGCCAAATCGAAAGCCAACACCGCCGGCCATTATTAAAAATTATCATCTTAATTATTTAGAAAATTTGTATGCGGTATTGCTAGATACGTATGTCAGAATGGAACGTTACGAAGAGGGGCTACTGCTCTTAAAAGAACATGTACTGGCATCCAATAAAAAAATAAACGCCGTATTGGTACAGCAAGACTACAGTAAAGAGCAATTAATCGCTCTTGAGGCATCTGTGCAAAAGGATATTGCCCTTCATGTTAATAACTCATTACAACATATTGGACTATCTGTGGAAGAATGGCGCCAACATTATCGTCAACCTGATAGCTCGTATTATTTAGTCGCTCAAAGCGCTTCATTGCATATGATTAATATACTCAAAATTCTTTTTGTTACGGAACAATTTGAGCTATTTGAGAAATTAATCGAAGTATATAAAAAATATTTACTTGTTGAAGACCATTTCGAACAATTACGGATATTTATTAGTGCGTATGTGTAATAGACAAAAGAGTGTCCACTGAAGTCAAACAATGACTTACTTGGACACTCTTTTTAATTTTTTAAATTGTTTGCGTGCCTGACACTACTTACTCTAAAACCCCTTTTTCTTGAAGTGCGTTGATTTGTTCAGCACTATAGCCAAGTGATGTCAGTACTTCTTCGTTATGTTCACCAAGCTTTGCGCCAACATGCTTGTACGCTGGATTGACGCCATCAAATTTAAAAGCAGATGCAATTTGTTTTTGCGTCGTACCATCGTTTTTCGGAATCTCCACAATCATGCCACGAGCTTGTAACTGTGGATGCTCGCATGCTTCTGGAAAAGTTAACACTGGCTCGACACAACCTTCAAAATCTTCATTAAAGACTTCAAGCCATTCGTTGTAGGTTTTCGATAAAAAGGCATCATGCACAGCCTCTTTAAAGCGAATTTGTGTATAGTACGAATCATTAAACGTATTATCGATTAGTTCAGGAATATCTAGTGCTTCACAGAGCAACCTACGAAACTGTGGCTCAAGACTGCCCACGGAGAAAAATCGACCATCCTTTGTTTTATAAAAATCATAGTAGCTACCGCCATTTAAAATTTCTTGTTCGGGTTGCGGTACACGACCGCCGCCGATATAGGCAGAGCCATACATTGCATTAAGAGAAAATACCGCATCGGTCATACTAATATCCACAAACTGACCTTCTCCAGTTTTTTCACGGTGCAGTGCAGCAGCAAGTACCCCGATGGCAGCATGCATCGTACCGCCAGCAATATCTGCTAGCTGAATCCCCATAGAAACGGGCTTTTTGTCTTTATGACGAGAGTAATCGAGCACCCCTGCTAGTGCCAAATAATTATTATCATGCCCAGGTCGGTTGCTATACGGACCCGTTTGACCATAGCCTGTAATCGCACAATAAATCAATTTTGGATTCACTTCTTTTAACGTTTCATAACCGATACCAAGTCTTTGCATAACCCCTGGTCGAAAACCTTCAATGATAACGTCATATTCTTGTACGAGTGTCTTTACAATTTCTATAGCCTCAGGCGCTTTCAAATTTAATGTAAGAGACTTTTTAGAACGATTCAAGTGTTGATGAATATATGCCTCATGATCTTCATCATAGGGAGGCATAATACGCGTTAAGTCAACGCGTTTGGAGGATTCTACATGAATAACCTCCGCACCTAGGTCAGCAAAAATCATTGTCGCCATTGGTCCTGGTAGTAATGCAGAAAAATCGAGAATTTTTAACCCCTTTAAAATACCCAAATCTTCCAACCCCTTTTTGTGTAGGCTACAATGCAGTCGTTTAACATGCATTGGTAGCGCTTTTCTCATTATCCCCATAGTGTGAAAAGCAAGCTTTATACCATTCTGTATTAATACAGATTTTATTTATTTTAATCAGTATTATAACAGATGAACGATTAGATTGACTATGTTAATTTTCATTATAAATTAATTTATCAGAAAATTATATGTCAGAATAACAATAAAAGTAAAAAAATTTAGAATTTAGATGGTGGAGGACGTGCGAAGGGAGTGAAAGCTGGTAGAAATGCTGATATCACTGATAGAATTTTCATAAAAATGATGTTTACATTTTTTATTTTAGGGTACTTGATTAATGTGACGAATAGTTGGGTAAGCTTAAGTATAAGTCATCCTTGTGTGACACACGCTTATTATGAAATTGATATGTAAATTCGGGACACATCTCTTGATCAAACTTGACAGGACTTAAGGTTATCCCCCTTTCCCTTATGACAAAACAAGTATGATATGATGTATGCCTATATTTTGTTAAAGCCAAGAGAGCACCGATGCTTCTTGGCTTTTTAATTTGGGCAAGACTTTCTTCCATTATTTTAGAAATACTATGAAGGTTCGCTATCTACCTGTCGATATAAAGGGTATGATGAAAATGAAGTTTGTGCGTATCAATTAGATGTGAAAGGAAGAGTGAGATGGATAAAACAAAAATCCAAAAAGTGAACAAAGCACTGATCGCAACTGTTTTTGCTACTAGCGGGATTGCTGTTGTTGTACCACCACCACAAAAAGTAGCAGCAGCTACTTCACCATTTGTAGATATTAACCAATATTCAAGTCACTATGACAATATTTTAAAATTATACGCTCAAGGTGCAATTAGTGGATTTGCAGATAAAACATTCCGACCAAATCAAAATGTAACACGTGGTCAAGCAGCAAAAATGCTCGCTACAGTTTTAAAGTTAGATTTAAAGAATGTAGAAGATCCCTATTTTAGAGACGTACCAAAGAGCAATGAATATTATAAATATGTAGCAGCGTTGCAAAATGCAGGCATTATGTCTGGTTATGCAAATGGCTCATTTATGCCAAATGAAGTAATTACACGCGGGCAACTAGCCAAAATTTTAGTGCTTGGCTTTAAATTCGAGGTAGCATCGAATTTTAATCATAGCTTCCAAGATATTAATAGCCAATCAAGCAATGCTTACTATATTCAAACATTAGTAGATTTAAAGATTACAGAAGGAACAACACCTGTCACATTTTCTCCGTTCAATGCAGTAACTCGAGGTCAAATTGCTTCTTTTATTGTTCGTTCACAAGAGAAAAAGGGGAATGTATCAACTTATAAGATTACTGGTGTTGAAGATCATACTGTTTACATAAATTCTGAACCTTATTCAGTACCTGAAAACCTTTCACATATTTTCAATGAATACAATGCAGATGTATTAAAGGGTGCATTTATTGAGGGAGATATTTCAGGGAAATCTATTTATTCAGTTGCAAAGTTAACGTTGAATGCAAGCGGGACGAGCTCTCGAAAGTTACAGTTTGACGGTGACTATAAATCGTTTGGTGGCACAATCGTTGTCAATGGGAACTATATTGCGTTCGATAATGTTACGCTAACCGGCACAATGTTAGTAAATGAAACAGTTCGTCCACCTTTACATTTAGATGTATCCTACTATAAGCCATTAGCAATTGGCCGTGTAGCAAGCAACAATTTTTCATTTATTAACTGGTCAAATCCAGATAAGCCAGAAGATGAAAGCTCTAATAGCAACCCATCAGGCGATCTTCAAAACTGGACCGACTCCAATCAAAATCCAGATAAAAACAAGCCTTTTGAAAACTGGTCAAAAGACAAAGTGACAATGAAAAATGTCGAAAAGAGCATTGAGTTTTACAATAGTACCGTATCAAGACTTGTTGTGTCGCAAAGTGGTACAAAAATTGAAACAAATACAAAATTACCACGAGTTGATATTATCGGAAACGTACGTGAGTTTGAAATCCAAGGTAATATCGGTACGTTAAATTTAGATACAGAAACAGCCCTTACAATATACGGAGATAGCAATATCGATTGGATAAATTACAATAGCTATACCGATTTACAACTGTATATTGATGGTCGCGTAGGCACGCTTTATGTAGATAATGCATATGGTTGGGTTGATATTGGTGATTACACATATATCGATAAAGTAATTCTGCCAAAAGACGAAGGACCAAATAATATTTTTGATGATTTCTTAAATGATAAAGATAATGTGGGGAATATTACTGACCCTGACGGTAAACCAATCGATAAAGATGATATTGATAACCAAAAGCCAGCGGATAAAACAAAACCGTTAATTGATATTACCAAGTTAACGGTCTTAAATGGTAGCGATGTTCAAGTAGAGTTTACGTCAGATAAAGTAGGCACGTATTACTATATTGTGCGAGAAAAGGGCGTAGAAGTACCAACCAAACGAGAAATGGTGAATCGCATTTCTACAGATAATGCAGCAAGTGGCACGGGTGCAGCGGTAAACGGTAAAAATACGTTCAAAATTTCTAATTTAGGTGAGAAAAAAGAATACGTTGTCTATGTCATGGTAGTAGATGGAGCGAAAAATGCTTCAGATATTAAATCGCAATCGTTCCAAATGAAAGATTCATCACCACCATCGGTAAAATCGCTAATGGTAACCCCTCTACATGGTGGAACACGGGCAGAGTTTACATTTACAGCGAGTGAACCTGGGGAATACTTCTACTATGTACGTAAAAAGACAACTGCCGCAGATCCGACAACTGCAGATGTAATAGCTAACCCAACAGGTAAAGGGAAGGCACTTGCAGGTAAATTAGGAATTTCCGGATTGCTGACAGGATTAGACCCTGAACAAGAATATCAACTTTTTGTAGTGATGAAGGATGATTCAGGGAACAATTCAATTGATCCTATTCCAAAAGAAGCAATCAAAGAATTCAAAACAGGTGCTTTAGACAATCTACCTCCATATATTGTGGGTGGAGAGCTCTTTTTACAAGATGAAATTAAAAATGAATTTTATGTAACGGTCAGTGAGGAGTTAGATCCGATTGCAGCTGAAAAAGTTGAAAACTATGAACTGACAGGAACAGGTATTGTCAATCAAGGATTACAAAAGCCAATTCGACCAGAAAAGGTTGTATATAATAAAGCTCAAAAAAGATTAACGTTCACAATCCCTTCTCTAACAGGTTTCGTTAATGGAGATAACTTGGTTGTAACGATATCTCCAAATGTAAAAGACCTTGCTGATAATGAATTCGAAAATATTAACAATACACCAGTGAATACTGTTCCGCGCAATACTGCAGAATATATTCATAAAGATGGTGAATGGCCATATTTAACGATTATCGGAGAACCTGCTATTAACGCTGCTAAAGACCAAACACTAGTTGAATTTAATGCGACAAAAGCCGGAACCTACCATTATTTAATTATGGAATCCGATTTAAATTTAACAAGAGATGACCGTCTACGATTAATCGAAGCTGTACAATTAAATGCAAAAGAATTTAATGTAGGGGGCAAAAATATCCCGATTATCGGTAGTGGTGGCAATAAGCCAGCACAATTAGGGAAACAAAAGGTGATAGTTCCGCTCCCTAATACAATTCCGCCGTTAGATCCGTTTAAGAGCTATTCCATTTACATGGTGTTGCGAGACCGTTCAGGAAATGTCTCGGATATTCAATCAAAACATGTAATTGATGACCGTACACCTCCTGTTATTGACAATACGTCTATTAAAATATTGGAAGGTGATCGGAAAGCAACCTTTAAATTTATGTCAGATGAGGATGGTTCGTATTACTACGTCCTTCGAAAGGTTGGCGATCCAACGCCTGGACCAACAACGCCTGAAGAAGTAATGGCTAAGGGAATTACGAGCAGCATGCGTAAAGATACAAATGAGATTTCTTTAACGCTTGAGCCACATCAAGAGTATGAGCTATATGTAGCAGTAAAAGACCGATATAATAATGTCACGATGGTGCAAAAAGGGACAGAATCAAAAGTTTACACATTTGATGAGAAGCAAAATAAACTTATAACGCTAACGCCTGGTTCAAATGGTACGGGTGTTATGAAATATACATTCTTTGCAGATGGAACACCACCAAAGGTAGAAGATCCAATCTATAAACGAATTGATGGCAAAACATTTGAAGTAACATTTTCAGAGGCTGTCGATACAGGATTTGATTTTAAATTAGTTCAACCAGGTACAACAACGCCTATTACACCAACTTACACACATAGCTGGAAAGATGTTACGGGTACAAATGATTGGGAATCTCGCAAGCTCATTATCAAGTTTAATACCGAAGTAAAAGAAAGCTTTGATATTAGTGTCAATGCTGCCGCGAAAGATAAAGGCGGCTGGACATTTAGTAAGGATCGAGCAGAGTATAAATATCCAACAAAAGAGAATACAATTACTTCTGCGACATTATTACCAGATACGCAATTCCCAAGTAATTTAAATATTTCTAAGAAAGTTGAAGTTGTTGCGAATCTGAATGCCGATATTACATGGGATCAGCAGTATTACTACGCTGTATTGAACTCAGGATATAATCTAACGCCTGATAATGTTATGGATGTTATTACGAAAGCAGATAGTAATAACTTTACGTATATTCCTGGGGGAGCAATTGTTTCCTATGGTAAAGGTAAGATTACAGCACCTTCTGATGCAAGTTCTGCGAAGACTTTCACAGCGATTCAAACAGGTAGTGATCCTAATTCAACAAACGTATTCCAAAAAGAGCAACGAATTTATCTATTCACGAAAGATAAATATGGAAATATTGTCTATGCAAAAGCTTCTACAGATCCAGCAGCTTTAGATTATGTATTAATTCAACCTAGAACACAATAAATATAAAAAGAGAAAGCCACTAGCTAATATTCATGCTAGTGGCTTCCTGTTTAATTGTGGTTTATTTGCAATGACAAATCCCACACCGCTTAAGACAGGGTATGGGATTTCTATAAGTTAATTTCTAATAATTTGGAACGTACCAGAAGTTTGCGTTTCTATAATGTATTGATTGCCATTGACTGTATAGGAAACAGGTTCTTGGTCACCGAATTCATTGAGCTGAACAATGGAAGCATTGTCAGGTAAATTTTCTAAAATAATTTCAATATTCGCATCAAATTTAACAGGTTTTTTATTTAATAAGGCTTGGAAAGTAATGCGATTTAAATTTCTTGTCAGCTGAACATCCATTACGCCTGAATCCTTATTAACAAGTGTATTGAGCGGTGGGATGATTAGAACCATATTTGCTTTCGTTGTTAAAACAAAACGTTCATTTTTATTTTCAGAATCAGCAACATTAATTTTTGCTTTATACGTGTTTCTTCTACTCTTAGACATTAGTGTATTTTTACCAGGTACGGCTGCCGAGTCTGACAATGTTGGTGTATCGATTGTATGACCATTTTCAGGTAGTTTATATTTCCCTTTTACAAAGTCTACTAATTTCCAAACGTTTGGAACAAGCTGTTGTTGTACGGGTGTTAATGCTTCAAAAGCGTTTTTTGCTGCTTGGACATCCTGTGTTGTAGACGTTTTTGGCGATAAGGCAGCAATGGTATTTTCTACTTGCTTCGCTGCGGATTTATCCAATATAACGACCTGTTCGGCATCTAATAATTGTTTTTCAATCCCTGCAGGTAAAACAACATTGGAGAATTTTCGCAATGCATTATACTCAGCGCGCGCTTCTGCCACATCTTTATGGAAGCTAAGTCGAGAAGCGTTTAACAATTGAATTTTATTAACAACTTTATCAACAGAAGTATTAGGTGTAATTGTTGACGTCAGTATTTTTTGGGTTGCTTCACTTACAAAGGTTTTTTGCGCAGCATTTAACCTATTGTACCAATCTCTCGTTTCAATTACATTTTGATAATAGTTAACAGAAGTAGAGTCAACGGAAGCTAATTTTTCTTCTATTTGTGCAGCTAGTCGACGATAACTTACTCTTGTTTGTTGATGATTGGATAGTGTCCCATAATTCGTTACATATTGCTTTTCAGTTTCTGTTAACGCATTGTACGCCTTTAGTGCAGCTTCTAAGTATGGCTGAAACGAGAAGGATGTATCATTAATATTGGAAATCAACTGGATAACGTTGTTAACGTTAGCATTATAGTAATTATTATATATGTAAGCAGTCTTGGCATGTGCCGAATGATCAGCAGCTGAGGCAGACGTTATAGGTGTTGAATAGATAAGTGAAGGTACTGCTACTAGTGCAAGCAAGGCTAGGTTTCTTTTGTGTTTCATATGGGCAAACCTCCTATATTTTATACTTAATTTTATCATAGCTTAAGGATTTTATATGCATATTTTAGCTGAATAGGTAAAAAGGTCCGATGTTTTTTTAAACTCAATACGTCTTATTTACGACAAATAGGATTGTAAACAGACTTTATTAATTGAAAACTTTACGTTGCTTGGTAAATTCAGTGAAACTTTTATTGTTATACTACCAATGATACATTATGATTATTTTATAAAAATGGAGGTGTTTGTAATGAAAAAATCCAAAAGTATTGCATTAAAGCTCACTTCTTTAATTTTAGGTGTATTTTTAGTATTATTTGTTGCTTATACATTAGTAACTAGCGCTACTCTACATAATCAGAGTGTCGATGATTCAGAAAAGGCAACGTTGCAAAATGCGGAGTTATCTGCTGCAAAAATGAGCGAACGGTTTAAAAAAGCCAATGATACATTACAAACAACAAAACGTATTGTTGAAGCAATGGAAAAAAATGATGCGCTTTCGACAGAAAGTGTAATGGATATACTGAATACGAATTTAACGAATAATAATGATTTACTTGGTGTAGGGGCGGTTATAGAAAATGGTGCGGTAAAAGTTGGACCAACTACTGATACGGCATTAATTGATGTGAAAAATCGCTTTATCCCTTATCTAACTAAAGATGGCAACCAAATCAACACAGATCCTATAGAAGGAATTGACGACCCGAAAGCGGAGGATGATTGGTATCGGATACCAAAAGGAGAAGGGCGTGCTGTATTAACAGAGCCGTATGATTATAATGTGAACGGTAAAACTGTCTCGATGACGACTATTGCTGTGCCACTGTATAACGCTTCGGGTACATATTTTGGCGTATTAACAGCTGATTTATCTATCGATTTTTTAAAGGAATTAGCTGACTCTATACAGCCTGATGGTGGTTATGCAGGCATTATTACAGATCAAGGCATGTTAACGGTCAATAGTATTAACGAAAAGTTAGATGGGACAAATATGCAGGATGCGGTTGATTGGACAAGTATTAGACAATCTATGGATGAAGGAAAACCGGACAGTCTATATGTAGACTCGAAGCAGCTTGGGGAAAAATCATTTAATGCTTTTGCTCCAATGATGTTAGAAAATATCGATGAAGTATGGTCAGTGCAATTAGTTTTACCTAATTCTAAAATATTAGAAACGTATAATAAAATCCTTGTCTTCACGATTGTATCAGCAATTATTATGGTAATTTTAATGGCCGCTGCTAGTGCGATGTTTATATTTAAGCAGTTGAAGCCTTTAAAGGTTTTACGTACATCGATTGAATCAGCAGCAGAAGGCGACTTAACGAAAAAGATAGATGATAAATTTATAAAATCCGATGAAATTGGTGCTGTTGCATTAGCTTATAATAATATGCTGGATAAGACGAATGATGCCATACATACGGTATTAAATTCTTCAACATTGCTCAATCAATCATCCGACCATGTTCATGAAGCCTTTAATGAAATTGTAGCATCAAGTCAGGAAGTATCTGTCGCAATTAACGAAATAGCGCAAGGTGCATCAAAACAATCAGAGGATACAGAAGAAACGAATTATCGAATGATTGACTTATCTGACCAAATTGACGCCATTACAAGGTTGTCAAAGCAAATGGACGAGCTGTCAATCAAAACACAAACTTCTACAGAGCAGGGCATGAAAGAAGTGGAAAGTTTACGTGACCGAAATGCGGAAACGAATGAAATGAATGGACGTATCCAACGTCAAATGGAATCTTTGTCTAGCAATATTAACAATATCAATCAAATTATTGCATCTATTCAAGGAATAACAGAGCAAACGAATCTATTAGCACTGAATGCAAGTATAGAAGCTGCTCGAGCGGGAGAACACGGCAAAGGCTTTGCAGTAGTAGCAGAGGAAGTGCGTAAACTGGCAGAGCAGTCTAAAAACGAAACAGAAGTCATTAAACAAACGGTCTCTAGCATTCTAGCAGATTCAAAGCAAACGGTATCCGTTATTGCTTCCAATGCAAGCTTAATGCAAGCGCAAAATGAATCGGTACAAAATACAGAGTTAGCTTTTAAGGATAATAACGAGCTATCTCAATCAATTGCAACAGCAATTAATGAACTATTGTCAGAGCTTTCACAAATGTTGGAGCAAAAGGACCAAGCCATTACGGCGATTCAAAGTATTTCTGCCGTTTCAGAGGAAACTGCTGCTTCTGCAGAACAGGTGAGTGCATCAGCCGCAGACCAACAGGCAGAAATGGAAAAGGTCGCAGAATCTATCAACAGCATGAACCAAATTTCTAAAGAACTCCAAGAGGTCGTGAATCGATTTAAACTTGCTTAATAAAGAGAGATGGAAATACCCGCGAAGTAGAGAGGTTTACCCGCGGAGCAGGGAGATTTCCCCGCGAAGCAGGGTGATACCCATGAAGCAAAGGGGTTTACCCGCGAAGCAAGGAGGTTTACCCGCGGAGCAGGGAGATTTCCCCGCGAAGCAGGGTGATACCCATGAAGCAAAGGGGTTTACCCGCGGAGCAGAGAGATTTACCCGCGAAACAGGGTGATACCCGTGAAGCATAGAGGTTTACCCGCGGAGTAGGGTGATACCCGTGGAGCAGAGAGATTTACCCGCGAAATAGAGTGAAATATCCGCGGAACAAAGAGGTTTACCCGCGGAGCAGGGTGATACCCGTGAAGCAGAGAGGTTTACCCGCAGAGTAGGGAGATTTCCCCGCGAAGCAAGGAGGTTTACCCGCGGAGCAAGGTGAAATACCCGCGGAGCAGGGTGATATCCGCGGAGCAAAGTGGTTTACCCGCGGAGCAAGATGAAATACCCGCGGAGCAAGATGAAATACCCGCGAAGCAGAGAGGTTTATCCGCGAAACAAGGTGAAATACCCGCGAAGCAAAGAGGTTTACCCGCGAAGCAGGGTGATACCCATGAAGCAAAGGGGTTTACCCGCGGAGTAGAGTGAAATATCTGCGGAGCAGAGAGGTTTATCTGCGAAGCAAAGCAAAAACCTACTAACATAAAAAGGAGCTGTCCTAGCAAGGGGCAGTTCTTTTTTATGTAAACTTATACTAGCGGGGGAGCATTGACCCATGTCGTGAACAGTTTTACTATAGAAAGAGATGAAAGGGGGTCACCTCCATGATGTATCTCGGTATGATTTTCTTTAAAATAGTTGCCCCTATTTTAGTGTTGCTTGTACTTGGTGCATTTTTACAAAAGAAATTTTCTTTTAATTTAAAAGCATTATCTCAGCTCATTACGTATTGTTTTATGCCAGCTGCGGTATTTGTGAATTTATATGAAACAAGTGTGGAGTTATCAGTGCTGGGGGAAGTGGCATTATTTATTGTGCTCTTTATCGGCAGTCAAATGGTGCTTAGTCATTTTTTAGCGAAGGGGCTTGGTCTAGCGAAAACAGAGACGGCAGTGTTTAAAAATAGTGTTGTCCTAATTAACTCTGGCAACTATGGTATTCCAGTAGCACAAATGATTTTCGCAATGCAGCCCATTGGGGTGGCAATCCAAGTGATTCTCGTTATTTTTCAAAATATGACGACCTATACATATGGTTTATATAATTTAATCTCTTCGACTAAATCAGGGATGGCGATCATAAAGGACTTCCTGAAAATGCCCATTATTCATGCCCTTATAATAGGGGTGGCAATGAATTTCTTTAATATTGGCATTCCACAATTTATCCGTATTCCTATTGACCATGTAGCTGATGGCTTTATTGCCGTAGCGCTTATTACACTGGGTGCACAACTATCACAGCTTGAAATCAAGTCCATGTTCAATAAAACGGTGTTTGTTAGCTGCATTACACGTCTAGTAGTAGGCCCAGCCGTTGCATTGCTTATTATTTTTGTCCTCGGTTTAGATGGTGTTGTCGCTCAGTCACTCTTCATTGCAAGTGCATTTCCGACCTCACGCAATAGCTCTAGCTTGGCATTAGAATATGATGTTGAGTCGGCAACTGCTGCGCAAACGGTTCTTTTTTCCACGATTGTTAGCTGTCTAACAGTAACAATTGTCATTTATCTAGCAGAACTGCTATTTACGTAATTACTCGAGGATAATAGCAAGATAAATCTAATTATAACTTCCATCTATTAGAAAAATCTGTTACACTATCATCAAACTTAATAGCTATAACTAGGGGAGTCCGATGAGTCGGGCTGAGAGGGAAACGCATAGAGGTTTCTTGACCCTTTGGACCTGATCTGGCTCATACCAGCGTGGGAAAGTTAATGAACATCGCACTCCTAGAATTTTTTGCGATAAATAAACCTTACATGTACAGCCGGATCCAATATTTTTGGATTCGGCTTTTTTATTTGTAATGCTACCTATTGGCGTGAGCTAGATTCGGTCCTTTTTGAAAATTTATGGAAAAGGGAGCGGAATAGTATATGACAACAGTTAGCGAAAAGAACATTACCATTATGACAAGTTTTGACGGAAGTAAAAAAGTATATGTAGAAGGAACACGCCCAGATATTTTAGTACCGATGCGTGAAATTCAGCTAAGCCCAACAACGGGTAGTTTTGGAGAAGAAGATAATGCACCAGTGCGTGTTTATGATACGAGCGGTCCTTATACGGATCCAACTTACAAAGTGGATATTACAAAAGGTTTACCTGCATTGCGTAGTGCGTGGATAAAAGAACGTGGAGATGTAGAGGAGTACGAAGGGCGGACGATTAAACCAGAGGATAATGGCTTCCGCAAAGCAGACGACCCTCGTATGAAGGAAAACGTTTTTCCGGAGCTTTCCCGAAAACCATTACGTGCAAAAAAAGGTCGCAACGTGACACAACTGCATTATGCAAGACAAGGGATTATTACCCCGGAAATGGAATTTGTAGCGATTCGTGAACATGTAGAACCAGAATTTGTACGCGCAGAAATTGCTGCAGGACGTGCCATTATGCCATCCAATATTAATCATCCAGAGGCAGAGCCGATGATTATTGGCCGAAACTTTCATGTCAAAATTAATGCCAATATTGGTAATTCGGCTGTTTCTTCCTCTATAGCAGAGGAAGTTGAAAAAATGACATGGGCTACACGATGGGGCGCAGATAATATAATGGATCTATCTACTGGCAAGCATATTCATACAACCCGCGAATGGATTATTCGTAATGCAGCTGTACCTGTAGGAACTGTGCCAATTTATCAGGCACTCGAAAAGGTCAATGGTGTAGCCGAGGATTTAACATGGGAAGTGTATCGTGATACGTTGATCGAGCAAGCTGAACAAGGGGTGGATTACTTTACGATTCATGCAGGCGTATTGCTTCGTTACGTACCACTCACAGCTAATCGCGTAACGGGCATTGTGTCGCGTGGTGGTTCGATTATGGCGCAATGGTGCCTATTCCATCACCAAGAAAACTTCTTATATACTCATTTTGAAGAAATTTGTGAAATTATGAAAACGTATGATGTTGCTTTTTCATTAGGGGATGGTTTACGCCCAGGCTCAATTGCTGATGCCAATGATGAGGCACAGTTTGCGGAGCTTGATACGTTAGGAGAGCTAACGCAAATTGCATGGAAGCACGATGTACAAGTAATGGTAGAGGGACCTGGGCACGTACCGATGCATCTCATTAAAGAAAATATGGACAAACAATTGGAAGTTTGCAAAGAAGCACCTTTTTACACATTGGGGCCTCTTACAACGGATATCGCGCCAGGCTATGACCATATTACATCTGCCATTGGCGCAGCGATGATTGGCTGGTTTGGCACAGCGATGCTATGTTATGTGACACCGAAGGAACATTTAGGCTTACCAAATCGAGAAGATGTTCGTGTAGGGGTCATTACCTATAAAATTGCGGCACACGCGGCTGACTTAGCGAAAGGGCACCCTGGGGCACAACAAAGAGATGATGCGCTATCCAAAGCGCGATTTGAGTTCCGCTGGCGCGATCAGTTTAACTTATCATTAGACCCAGAACGAGCAGTAGAATACCACGATGAAACATTACCCGCAGAGGGAGCAAAAACAGCCCATTTCTGCTCAATGTGTGGCCCTAAGTTTTGCAGTATGAGAATTTCTCAAGATATTCGTAACTATGCTAAAGAAAAAGATTTAAATACGACAGAAGCTATCCATCAAGGAATGAAGGAAAAGGCTCAAGAGTTTAAAACAGCTGGTAGCCGATTGTATCAGTAACAAAAGAAATCACCGATAAACAGCGGACAACATCCGATTCACCATAGTAGCAAAAAGTGTTAGATTGACTGCAATCAATCTAACACTTTTTTGTCTTAGCTTTTTAGACTTTAAATTTATTTATATGTGCTTGAAGGGTGGTAGCCCCGTCGTTTAAAGATTGTGCAACAGCATTCATTTCTTGGATGGTGGATGTTTGTTCTTCAATTGCGCTTGAAATCGTTTCGGATTGTTCTGCCACGTTTTTTGCTACCGCAGACATTTCATTGACAGATGCAGCAACCTCTTCAGTACTTGCAGAAATTTGTTGAGTAGAAGCAGAAACGTCTTCTATTTCGGATGCCATATCTTCAATTGCGCCCATAATGCCATTAAATGCGTTTTGCGCATGTTGAATGTAAGAAACGCCTTCATCAATATTTTGTACTGTAACGCTCACCGCTTTTTCGACTTCCAATGTATTTTGCTGAATATCATTAATTAAGTTAATGATTTGGTTGGCTGATATTTTGGATTCCTCCGCTAATTTACGTACTTCATCTGCCACGACAGCAAATCCTTGCCCATGTTCGCCAGCCCGCACTGCTTCGATGGCAGCATTCAAAGCTAGTAGGTTGGTCTGATCGGTAATTTCAGTAATGACTTTCGTTATATTTTCAATCTCAGTCGATTGCGTACTTAACTGTTTAATAAGCGCATTTGTCTTATCTGAAGATTGTTGAATAACCATCATTTGATTTTCGGTCTTTTGCAACATCTTTTCACCATTAGTCGCAACGCTTTGTGTATCAAGCGCTTTCGAATGAAGCATCTGTGTGGCTTCAGCGATGCGCTGGACTCCACGTGCAGTTTCGTCCATGGCCATAGCGGTTTCTTGCCCTGTCATGACAGCCTGACTACCGCCTCGAGCCATTAATTCTACGCGTTTAGCAACGTCATTTGAAGAAGAAGTAACGTCGTCAGTGCTTGCGGCTAATTCTCCTGCACTTGTATTAGTATGTTCTACATTGATCGCTATATTGTCAATGAGAGAGCGCAAATTTGCTTTCATTACATTAAATGAATCGGCTAACTTTCGAATCTCATCTTTTGTCTTTACTTTCACATCCTCTTGACGTAAATCACCGGTAGCAATGATATTTGCTGCCTTAGCTAGGCGATTGACAGGCTTTGTAATAATCCTTGTCATAATGAAGGCGATGAGAAAGGCTAAACTTGTGGAAAAGGCAGCGAGAATTAAGATAATCGATGAGCTTATAGTTTCCACTTTTGACGACTCAGCACGTGCTAACTGTACTTGTCTTTCCTCATAAAATGCAATTTCATGTGCGGCTTGTTGGATTGCAGCAGCAGCAGGGCGTGCTTTTGTTCGAAGAATGTCAATGGCAGGTTGTAAATTATCGGGACTGTATGTATTAATAATCTCCAGTGCTGCTTTTTCAAAAATCGCCTGATTGGCTTTAATAACTTCCATTTGCTTTTGTGTCGTTTCTGAAGTGAATAAGCTATCTAGCTCTTCCACCTTGTCTTGAATCAACTTTTCTTGATCCTCGAGGTTTTTAATGGTTGCTTCATTGGGTTCGAGAATATATGAACGAAGATAGTTGCTCTGCATTGAAGAAGCAATGACAATTTTATCGACTTGAATCAGCTTATAAACACGGTTTTCAAATAAGTCTTTATTTAAATTATTAATGTGATTCAGTTGGTAGTAAGCGATTGAGGAAATAGTTAGTAATAAAAGAATGATTGTACTAAATCCAATATATAGTTTCATTCGAATCGACATCTTTTTTCCTCCATTCCAGTTTTGTAATAGTTGTCACGTATCAATGCCCAAAAAATTTTAGCGACATTAGGAATAAGAACAGTACAAAGTTGTGGAATTTTCATATAAATGGTATACAAGAACACCTATATGACGATGACAGATATACATAGTAAAAGGAAACAATAAAAAAAATGAATTCCACTGCATATTACTTTTTCAGTGAGTGGGGGAGTTACCTTTAAGTCAGTTGAGGCAGCTTACGCCAATCTACTGAATAGTAAACGGTAAAGATAGTCTAAGTGACAGATGCGAAAGCTTTAGAACGAAGGAAGATTGAAATATGTACGATAGTCTTCCAATGTAGCTACTTGTTATAAAGCTTATTGGGACTAGCAAAATAACGAAGTAAAAATGACAAAAGGCATCGAGAAATGCGCATTCTCGCTACCTTTTGTCTACTTGCCAATGACTGCAAGTATTATTGGATATCAATATAGGGGAATATTAGATGTTTGCTACTTGTTTTACTTCTTTTTTTACATACGGATTTGAAAGATCCATACCTTCTAGTGATAGACCCATTGCTTTCGCTACACCCTCACCATATGCAGGGTCAGCTAAATAGCAGTGTAAGATGTGGCGACGTTTGATGAATTCTTCAACTGAAGCCATATCATTTGCTGTATTTTCGAATAAGCGTTGTTGCTCTTCCGCAGATAACAGACGGAATAATTTACCTGGTTGTTCGAAGTAGTTATTGTCATCTTCTCGGAAGTCGTGGATATCAGCATGACCATCAATACGTAATGGTGGCTCTTTATAGTCTAGATTGTGCTCCCATTCACCATAGCTGTTTGGTTCATAGCTTAATGTAGAACCGAGATTGCCATCAAAACGCATAGCTCCATCGCGGTGGAATGAACGGAATGGGCATTTTGGTGCGTTTACAGGCAGACTGTGGTGGTTTACGCCTAAGCGATAGCGAGCTGCATCTGCGTATGCAAAAATACGAGCTTGTAACATTTTGTCTGGAGAGTAGCTGATACCAGGCACAATGTTAGATGGTGCAAACGATGATTGTTCTACTTCTGCAAAGTAGTTATCAGGGTTTTTATTTAACTCGAATTCGCCAACTGGAATTAGTGGGAAGTCTTTTTTATACCAAACTTTTGTTAAGTCGAATGGGTTATAAGGTAATTCACGCGCTTGTTCTTCTGTCATGACTTGAATGTACATTTTCCATTTTGGGAAATCGCCTCGTTCGATAGCTTCGTACAAGTCACGTTGTGAAGATTCGCGGTCTTTACCGATAATTTCAGCTGCTTCAGCACCTGTTAAGTTTTTAATGCCTTGCTCTGTACGGAAGTGGAATTTCACCCATACACGCTCATTTTGTGCATTGATGAAGCTGTAAGTGTGTGAGCCGAAACCATGCATATTACGATAACCTGTTGGAATACCACGGTCAGACATAACAATTGTAATTTGGTGTAACGCTTCTGGTAATAAAGTCCAGAAATCCCAGTTAGAGTTTGCGTTTTTCATATTTGTGCGTGGATCGCGTTTTACTACGTGGTTTAAATCTGTAAAGTGTAACGGATCACGGAAGAAGAATACAGGTGTGTTATTACCAACTAAATCCCAGTTACCTTCTTCTGTATAGAATTTCAATGCAAAGCCTCGAATATCGCGCTCTGCATCTGCAGCACCGCGTTCTCCCGCTACAGTTGAGAAACGAGCGAACATTGGTGTTTTCTTCCCAATTTCAGAGAAGATTTTAGCTTTCGTATATTGAGAAATATCATGTGTCACAGTGAATGTACCGAATGCTCCTGAACCTTTAGCATGCATACGGCGCTCCGGAATAACTTCACGGTTGAAGTTTGCTAATTTTTCAACTAACCATACATCTTGAAGTAAAAGTGGACCACGAGGACCTGCAGACATAGAGTCGTGGTTGCTTACTACTGGAGCACCACCTGCTGTTGTGAAACGACGGCTACGATCATTTGCGTTTGTCATATTAGTTTACCTCCTGAAAAATATTGTGAGTCAAACTCCTCGTAAATAACTATAACAAATATAAAATAGAATTGCTAGTACATTATAATAATTATTGTTAAAGAATTTATATAGCAATGTATAAACTATAAATATATGCATAGCTTTCAACCAATATACATATTTTTTTAGAATATTTTCACTGTTTTTATAGTTTTTACGGTTATTTTAAAGGAATAAGTGATTTGCAAGTATATAAGATTAAAGACAAAGTATATTTGGGAATCCTTCTTATTTAATATTGATATTGAAAATAAGGTAGTCTAAATGAAAATTACGATTGGATAATGCCTCCTTGATTTTTCCATCCTTTTCGATAGCGGTTAGGTGTAGTCCCTATGAACTGTTTGAATAATTTGCTGAAATAATTCGGATCATCAAAGCCATTTAACAGCGCAATTTCACTAATGGCAAAATCGGTTTCAATAAGCATTTTAGTTGAATTTTGAATCCGAACTTGCTGTAAATAGCGTTTGAATGGCTGGCCTTGTTTTCGTGAAAATATTGTACTTAAATAATTGGGGCTAATCCCTAACTTATTCGCGATAAATGGTAAGGATAGTTCATGATTATGATATTGATGATCGATTATTTCCAAAGCTAATTCTATATAGTCCGCTTTTTTCTCCATTCGAGCTTCACGTGCCAATTCAATAAGTCGCTGTGTGAATAAAATAATGCCATTGAGAATTGTATAGAATATAGGGTGTTCAATAATCAAATGAAAAAGTTGGCGATAATTTTGCTCGATAGCAGCTTTTTCATGCAGTTTGTATTTCAGCATAAATCGGCGGATTTGCGCCAGTACACTGGTAAGGTGGATGCGCAAATCATCTTGCTCGTAATAGATACCTCCATTTGATAAGCGATATAAGAACGTTTTTACTGCTTCAATATTACCTTCCTCTAAACTTTTAATAAGTAGTTGTTGCTCCTCTGGTGTCAGTAAAGGGTCGAGAGGGTGTGTTTGGTATTGTTTCGTTGCATAAAAAATATGGCCGTAGCCTTCATAAAAGCTTTGCAGTAGGGCTCGCTTTGTTAATGCATACATTTCTTTTAAAGTTGTCGGCGCACCATCATAAACGCCGATATTCAGAGCGCCGTTATTCGTCATTTGCCATTCCTTTAGCAAGGTTCTTATATCTTTTTCAATAATTTTTAAATCGCTTGTTTGAAAGAGGCAAATGATTGCACCTGATAACGGATAAATGCTCATTTGATAATAAATCGGTGTTTGTTGAAGCCAAATGAACAATTTATTTAATGTTTCTGGATGCTCAGGTTCAATCATTGTGAACTGCATATCGGTTGTTAATGAGTTAGTAGTGTTCTCTAAAAATAATTGATAGTAAAAAGATTCACCTTTAGCATCAGCACTAACTTTTGGGATTTGAGGTGTATGAAGCGAAATAGCACTAAGCTTTTGCTTTAAAACTTCTAAATCAATTGGTTTTACAAAAAGATGCGCCACCTGTAAATCTATTGCTTTTAATGCGTTTTTAAATAACGGCTCTGTGGTGATGGCTAGGATTTTTCCTGAGTGTTTTTGTAAAAGCCCGTAAAGAGCCGTTAAACGATTATTCGGTAGCATGTCGATATTTAACAAAATAACTTCTGGTACAAATTGTTGAATGCTTTTTGCGGCCTCGGAAATAGTCGTGCACATCTCAATTGATAAATCTCCTGGAAAGTATGTATGCAAAAACCAACGAATGCCCGAAAGTTCCGTAAGATCTCGATCAATTAATAATAATTTCATTTAAATCAGCCTTTCTTAAAAAAATCTTGTTTCGTAAAAAAATACGATTATATTATTAAAAATAACATAAAAATCTGAAATAATTCCTGTTTTCTCTTTTAAAATTCTATATTTTCTGAAAAAAGTAGTTTGTACAATGGATATAGAGAAATTCTTTTTTTATACAAATACATTTACATAAGCTGTTAAGGATAGGGGGATATCGTATGCAAACAATCATCGAACTTGATGGCAATACGTTAACAAGGCAACAAATTGAGAAAATCGTGAGGGGGCAGGCTTCGGTCGTATTATCTGCTGACAGTACGGAACGCGTTCGAGCAAGTAGAGAAAGAATTGAAAAACGCTTAGCAGAGGGGCAAGTAATTTACGGTGTTAATACTGGGTTTGGCAAGTTAAGTAATATACGAATTGAAGAATCAGATATTGAGTTACTGCAATTAAATTTACTTCGTTCAGATGCTACAGGTGTTGGCGAACCATTTCCAACGGATGTCGTGCGTGCGATGATGATTTTACGCGCAAATGCATTAGCACGTGGGTTTTCTGGTATTCGACAAGAAACATTGCAATTATTGCTAGACTGCATCAATAAAGGGGTACATCCAATCGTGCCATCCCAAGGATCCGTTGGAGCAAGTGGAGATTTAGCACCATTATCGCATTTAGCATTAGTGCTTGTAGGTGAAGGGAAAGCTGAATTTAAGGGCGAGCTTGTGTCAGGTGACATCGCATTACAGAAAGCAGGCTTAACACCTGTGCGATTACAGGCAAAGGAAGGATTGGCGCTAGTAAATGGTACGCAAGCAATGACTGGTATTGGCGTTTTGACATTAAACGAGGCGGAGCGTATTGGGCTTGCCGCGGATATGGCTGCGAGTCTGTCATTAGAGGCGTTAAAAGGGATTACGTCTGCATTTGATCCGGCACTATTAGCTGTAAGACCACATCCAGAATTAGAGTTGGTAGGAGGGCGTATTCGCAAATGGCTTGATGGTAGTAAACGCGTGACCAAGCAGGGGGAAATAAGGATGCAGGATGCGTATTCTCTGCGATGCATTCCCCAAGTACACGGGGCATCTTGGCAATCATTTTTCTATGCGGAGCAGCGTGTGCAAATAGAGATGAACGCTACGACAGACAATCCTATCGTTTTAGAAAATGGAGAAGTTCTATCAGGAGGTCATTTTCATGGTCAACCGATAGCATTAGCTATGGACTTTTTAAAGGTTGGGGTCAGTGAGTGGGCTAATATTTCCGAAAGACGTACAGAGCGCATGGTCAATCCGCAACTTAATGATGGTTTGCCACCATTTTTAGCAACAAATCCTGGTATTGAATGTGGACTGATGATTGCACAATATACAGCTGCTTCGATTGTGTCAGAAAACAAAGTGCTGGCACATCCTTCAAGTGTGGATTCGATACCTACATCAGGCAATCAAGAAGATCATGTCAGTATGGGGACAACATCCGCTCGTCAAGTGCGACAAATTGTCCACAATGCAGCTCGGGTTATTGCAATAGAAATGATTTGTGCGTCGCAAGCTATCCATCTAGATAAGGCGGAAGAGCAGTTATCGCCAACAACAAGAAAGTATTTAGAAAAAGTGCGTGAATTCTGTCCGCCTTTATTGGCAGATAAACCTATTGGTGACGAAATTGAAGCATTAGCGAAGTACTTATTAGCAAGTGATGTTCTATTAGATGAGAGCATTTAAGCTTCTTGCATAACATCCTTTATGTTCCCGCCAAGTTCTTTTACTTAAATGAATTTGGTGGGCACTATTGGGTGACTGATTTGCTATAAATAAGCAAGGAGGACGGCGATGGATTATAAGCGACAGGCGTTGAGGCACGACTCGTCATTTAGAGTTTCCTCAATTATAAAAATGGTTATCTGTAGCTTAGTCGGAATATTCAGCTTTTTCATTTCGTTTGAATGGCATGGAAAAAACACAATTCTAATCGATCATATTGTGAATTATATTCGTACAGAAGCACCCTCGCTTGTCACTGTTTATGTGGTTATGATGCTTGTTGGAGGAGCAATCTATCCATTTATTTCTTATAGGTGGAAAAAGTCGTCAATCGATATGTTGTTGTCAATTTTTAAAGTGGGTGGAATGGTAGCTGGGGTTTTGCTAATTTTTAATGTTGCTCCTGCATGGCTTGCCAATGAAAATATCGGCCCTTACTTAATGGAGAAACTAATTAAGCCAGTAGGGGTACTTATTCCGATAGGCTCTTTATTTTTAGCTATTCTTGTTAGCTTTGGGTTACTTGAATTTATTGGTGTTTTAACACAGCGTTTTATGCAACCTATTTTTAAGACGCCGGGCCGTTCGGCAGTAGATGCAGTAGCCTCATTTGTTGGGAGTTATTCAGTCGGGTTACTTTTAACGAACCGTGTCTATATGGAAGGTCGTTATACAGCGAAGGAGGCCGCAATTATTGCAACAGGCTTTTCAACTGTATCTGCCACATTTATGGTTGTCATTGCAAGCACGCTCGATATTATGCCGCATTGGAATACATTTTTTTGGGTATCGCTCGTTGTGACATTTCTAGTTACGGCAATAACAGCACGTATGTATCCACTGCGTTCAATGAAGGATGAATACTTTGCAGGCTCGACACCGATGCCAGAAAAAATAGTAATGCAAAATCGTTTTAAAGAAGCGTGGCGTCAAGCGATGGTGGCGGTTGAGAAAAATCCGCCGTTAGCAAAAATTTTATGGATGAATTTAAAGGATGGCCTTGTGATGGCAATGGCTGTTATGCCTTCTATTTTATCAATTGGTCTTCTAGGGCTTGTACTCGCAACATATACGCCTGTTTTTGATTGGCTTGCGTATATTTTTGTTCCTTTTACATATGTATTACAAGTTCCAGAACCATTTTTAACAGCAAAAGCATTGTCTTTATCGTTGGCGGAAGTGTTTTTACCAGCACTTGTTGTCACACAAGCAACATTGATAACGAAATTTATTGTGTCTGTCGTATCTATTTCTTCAATATTATTCTTTTCTGCTGTAATTCCACTGATCTTGTCATCAGAAATTCCATTGACATTGCGTGAAATCTTGCTGATTTGGTTTGAGCGTGTCGTCTTATCTTTAATTATTGTAACACCAATAGCATTTTTACTATTTTAAAGGAGCGTGTTTTTAATGGTATATAAAACTAATATTCGTGCACCAAGAGGGAATGAAATAACATGTAAAGGTTGGACACAGGAAGCGGCGATGCGCATGCTGATGAATAATCTAGATCCTGAAGTTGCAGAAAATCCTGATGAGCTTATTGTGTATGGAGGAATAGGAAAAGCGGCGCGAAATTGGCAAAGCTATGAACAAATCATTGCTTCTTTAAAAGAATTAGAGAATGATGAAACATTGCTTATTCAATCGGGTAAGCCAGTAGCTGTCTTCCGTACGCATGAACATGCACCACGCGTTTTAATCGCCAATTCAAACTTAGTGCCTGCATGGTCCAATTGGGAGCATTTCTATGAGCTAGAGGACCGTGATTTAATGATGTACGGTCAAATGACTGCTGGTAGTTGGATATATATTGGTGCTCAAGGTATTTTACAAGGCACATATTTATCGTTTGTAGAGGCTGGAAAGAAAGTGTTTGGTAGTGCGGACTTACGCGGGAAATTCATTCTTACTGGTGGTATGGGTGGTATGAGTGGTGCACAGCCTTTAGCTGGGAAAATGGCAGGGGCAGTCATTTTAGTAGTTGAAGTGGAACGTGCTCGTATTGAACGAAAAATAAAAGAAGGCTACTGTGATTATCTTGTTGAGACAGTAGATGAAGCGGTGGCATTAGTCAATCAACTCCGTGCTCAACGGGAGCCAGCGTCAATTGGGCTAGTTGGCAACTGTGCAGATGTTAACCGTGAATTGCTAAACCGAGGTATCATTCCAGATTTTGTGACAGACCAAACATCTGCGCATGACCCTATCAATGGCTATGTACCGAATGGTATGACGTTTGAAGAAGCGTTAGCGTTACGGAGAAATGATGTCAAAACGTATGAGCAAAAGGCGAAAGAAACGATGGCAGAGCATGTTCGTACAATGCTTGAATTTCAACAGGCGGGTGCTGAAGTATTTGATTACGGTAATAATATTCGTGCTTACGCAAAAGAGATGGGTGTGACAAATGCTTTTGACTTCCCAGGCTTTGTACCAGCGTATATTCGTCCATTGTTCTGTGAAGGTAAGGGGCCGTTCCGTTGGGCAGCACTTTCTGGTAATCCGGAAGATATTTATAAAACAGATGCTTTAGCGAAAGAAATGTTTGCTGAAGATGAAGGTCTTGTCAATTGGATTGATATGGCGCAAAAAATGGTGAAATGGCAGGGACTACCTGCACGTATTTGCTGGTTAGGGTATGGTGATCGCCATCGCTTTGCATTGAAGGTGAATGAAATGGTGGCAAATGGCGAGTTGTCTGCACCAATTGTTTTCGGACGGGATCATTTAGACTCTGGCTCGGTGGCTTCTCCCAACCGTGAAACAGAAGGAATGTTGGATGGGTCAGATGCAGTATCCGATTGGCCGATTTTAAACGCACTTGTTAACACAGCGAGTGGAGCTAGCTGGGTAAGTGTTCACCATGGTGGCGGTGTAGGAATGGGCTACTCACAGCACGCAGGTCAAGTGTTAGTTGCTGATGGATCAAGATTAGCGGCTGAGAAAATAGCGCGCGTGTTGATTTCAGACCCTGGAATGGGCATTGTTCGGCATGCAGATGCAGGTTATGACATTGCTATCAATACAGCAAAGAATAAAGGTGTCCATATGCCAATGTTAAAGGATGATGTGAAATGACCCTTTTAATTAAAAATGCAAATGAAGTCATTACTTTGAAAAGCGCTTTACAAGGGCCTCGAAAAAAAGAACAAATGCGAGAGATTGCCGTTGTAGAAAAGGGAAGTGTGCTCGTAGCGGGAAGTCAGGTTGTCGCTGTCGGGGCTTACGAGCAGTTAGTTATAGATTTCCCTCATTTAGTGGAGGAAGCAGAGGTTATAGATGCATCTGGAAAGATTGTCATGCCAGGTCTTGTGGATTGCCATACACATTTAGTGCATGGCGGTACACGTGAGCAGGAATTTAATATGCGACTTAACGGTTCCACTTATATGGACATTATGAATGCAGGTGGAGGCATTCATGCTACAACAAAGCGCACACGAGAAACAAGTTTTGAAGCGTTATATGAAAAAACGATGCACCATTTAGATGTTTTTTTAAAGCATGGTGTGACTACTGTGGAAGCGAAGTCAGGTTACGGTCTGGATTGGGAAACGGAAAAGAAACAACTGGAAGTAGCTAAAAAGCTACAGGACACACATGTGGTAGATGTCATCAGTACCTTTATGGGCGCACATGCGGTACCACGCGATTTTAAAGGACGAGAAGATGAATTTGTCGATGTTATTATTAATGATATGCTGCCAAAAGTTTCGGCATTAGAGCTTGCAGAATTCAATGATGTGTTTTGTGAAAAAGGCGTATTTACACCAGCGCAATCTAGACGCATTTTAGAGGCGGGTAAAGCGCTTGGATTAACACCGAAAATTCATGCTGATGAAATAGAGCCGTATAACGGTGCGGAATTAGCCGCTGATGTGGGAGCTATCTCGGCAGAGCATTTGTTAGTTGCTTCGGATGAAGGTATTCAAAATATGGCTGAAGCAGGAACGATTGCCGTCTTGCTACCTGGCACTGCCTTCTTCTTACGCGCACCGTTTGCTAGAGGCAGGTTAATGATTGATGAAGGAGTGCCAGTAGCCATCTCAACAGACTTTAACCCGGGCTCTTCGCCGACAATGAGTTTGCCATTTATAATGAATTTAGCTTGTATGCATATGGGGTTGACATTAGAGGAAGTAATCACTGCTACGACCATTAATGCTGCGCATGCATTGAACAGAGGCCACCAGATTGGTACGCTTGAAGCGGGTAAACAAGCGGATGTTATTATATTGGATGTTGCCAATTACAAACAGCTACAATACTTTTACGGCATGAATCATACCGATACTGTAATTAAAAAAGGGCAAGTTGTAATGCGTCATGGTATTCTTTTGTAATAAATAAAGAGTTTTGGTGAACGATTAATCTCAGTTGTGCATAGATTTACCAATTAAATATTACAGAAAAAGCATAAATAGGGAGAATTCCGTTATTTATGCTTTTTTTCGTATAGAATGTAGTTGTTACTATAGTTAGAAAGGAATGCTTTGCGTGCAGCTAACATTAACATTTCTTATTTTAGGAATGACGATTATTGTATTTATGACGAATCGAGTGCGTGCAGATTTTGTTGCTATTGTCTCTCTTCTCGCATTTGTTATCGCTAATATTTTAACGCCAGCAGAGGCTTTGGCAGGCTTTTCAAATTCGGTTGTGCTAATGATTGCTGGCCTTTTTGTAGTTGGTGCTGGTATTTTGCGTACGGGTCTTGCAGCAATGGCTGGACAACTATTATTGAAATGGTCAGGTAATAGCGAGCTCAAGTTATTTATCCTATTGCTCATTATTGTAGGCTCTGTAGGTGCTTTTATGAGTAATACGGGTACAGTTGCTTTGATGATGCCGATTGTTGTCAGCATCGCTATTAGTATGAAGGAAAGTCCTTCAAAGTTTTTATTACCACTATCTTATGTCGCTAGTTTATCGGGCTTAATGACATTAATTGCTTCCCCGCCCAATTTAATTGTCAGCCAGCTTTTAGTCGATCAAGGCTATCCGAAGCTTGGGTTTTTTGAGGTGACGCCTATTGGCCTAGTTGGGATGATTGTCGGTATTTTATATTTGGTGCTTGTGCGTAATATTCTGTTACCAAATGATAAAAAAAGAACGCAAACATCTACTGGCTATAAGCTCTCGCCAAAGAAAATTATGAAGCAATATGATTTAAACAATCGATTATTTAAGGTGTTTGTACCTGAGGATTCTACAATTATAGGAACATCACTGGCAGAATTAAAGCTTCCCGCAAAATATGGACTTTGTATGATGAAAATTCACCGTAAATCACAAGATGGAATCAATTTACTCCCGATGACCTATCAAGAAATGGCAGGCCCAACGAGTGTAATCCATGCTTTAGATGAGCTCTATGTACAAGGTGAGGAAGGGGCGATTGGTAATTTAACTGCAGATTACGGTTTAGTGATGCAAGAATTGACTGAGAATGAAGCGGATGAGTTGGTAACAAAGCATCTTGGTATTGCGGAAGTGCTATTAACGCCAAATTCAAGTTTTATTAATGAGACGGTCAGTTCACTAGGATTCCGAGAAAAGTATAATCTCAATATTATTGGCATTAACCATAGAGGTGGCTATAAGCTTCAAGATATGGTGACGCATAAGTTGAAATTTGGAGATGCCATCTTAGTACAAGGCGCATGGGATGAAATATTAGTGCTTGCTCGAGAGACACAGGACGTTGTTGTTGTCGGTCAACCGAAAGAGCATGCGAGTGTTGCAGCGGCAACTGGTAAAGCAGGAATAGCTGGTGCGATTATGCTTTTAATGATTGGGCTCATGGCTTTTGAAGTATTCCCTGCTGTTATTTCCGTTATGGTTGGGGCAGTATTGATGATTATAACTGGCTGTTTGCGGAATATGGAAGATGCGTATAACAATATGAATTTTGAAAGTATTGTACTCGTTGCGGCAATGCTTCCGATGGCTACAGCATTAGAGAAAACAGGGGGCATGGTTATTTTATCCAACGGCATCATTGATGTTCTTGGTAAATACGGTCCTTACGGGGTATTGATAGGTATTTATGTACTGACAGTTATTTTTGGTCAATTTATTAGTAATACCGCAACCGCTGTTTTGTTTGCACCCATTGCTATGAACGCAGCGATTGCAATGGATGCAAATCCTACAACCTTTATGATTGGTGTAGCGGTAGCAGCAAGTATGGCGTTTGCCACGCCAATTGCCTCACCTACTAATGCGTTAGTTATGACTGCTGGTGGCTATAAATTTATGGATTTTGTAAAGATTGGCGTACCATTACAAGTTATTATGTTTATTGTGATGATGCTTGCAGTGCCATTTTTCTTTCCATTTTAGAATTTGTATTTTTGTTTAGTTTCTTGCTGTTTTCCACTGTAGTGTTAGTTAAGCTACAGTGGAAAGCGAAAAGCAATGGCATTAGATTTAAAGCAAATAGAAATTTCTATAATGAAAACGAGAAAGAGGGATGAGGTTTGTTTTATAAAAGAACTTATTTATTTTAGGAATAATCCTTTATGTAAAGCTAGGCATTCGAGTAAAGAAAGATGCGCGTTTTAGAAAGAAAGTAGAATTAATAGGACAATAAAAAAATTGGGCATATATATAGGAAGGTTTTCGATTTTCTAATTTATAAAGTATAATTATATAAAGGTATTTAATATAATTTGATATTTTTATAGAAAAAACACTTGCAAAGGTTATAGAATCATGATAAATTATTACTTGTCGCTAAGACGACGTAACATTAATAACACAAACTTCTTAAAAACATTACAAAAAAGTGTTGACAAGAATGTTTGTAAATAGTATGATATAAAAGTTGTCGCTTCTGAAAGAAGATAAAAAGTTATAAAAAAATTGTTGACAACCAAAAAAGAAAATGTTATTATGTAAAAGTCGCTAAAAACAAACGGTGACAAAATGAACCTTGAAAAC
>NZ_SZPT01000007.1:0-190389 GCF_005217585.1 Lysinibacillus sphaericus | reverse complement strand
ATTTTGTTTCGTTCACTAACATAAGATAGCTAATAAAAACTATATTGATTACGTTTTGCTTGTTCAGTTTTCAAGGTTCATTTTGTTTCGTTTGTCGCGTCATCTCTTGGCGACTTATACATAATAACATCGATTAATCATGAAAGTCAACATAAAATCATAAGTTTTTTTAAAGAGGTAATTTTGTCGTTTTAAAAATATAGAAATGGGGTCTTTAATATGATTCGTAAAACGTTGATATCACTGGGTTTAATAGTAATATTATTTGTCTTTATCAAACCGCTAAATTCTACGATGATTTCTGTATTTAATATCGCTAATGCACCAACTGTTGTAACAAAAGGACATTATGGTACTTCTCTTATTGTCGAAATTTCTTTTTCTGATGACGCGTTGTTAGATTGGTTAAAAAACGTAAAAGCACCTTATCCGCTTCTACTTTTAGATGCTGCATGGATTGAACGCTCACCAGAGCATATTAAAGTGATACAAGAGAGGAAACTACCTACAGGATTATTAGGTCCTGAAGATTCAGTAGAAAAACCAATAGATATTGCCTTAATACAAAAGGATGTTGAAACTTATGAAAAATATTTAAAGGCTACACCACTTTGGTTTGCCACAAGAAATCATCAATATTCTCAGGAATTGCAAAAGAGCTTATTTCAAAAACAAGTAAACATTCTGTCGCCATCCCTCATTTGGCAAGGAGAAAAAACGCCTCAATTACAGAAAGGAGATTTCTTATTTACTTCATTGCATCAAGACAGTAATGTTTCTTTTAAAGCATTAAATACTTTATTGCAGCAAAATAAATTTATGTCTATTGAAGAAAATATATTCGGTTACTCAGTTCAATCTAAAAAAACCCCATAAAAAAGTAGCCTCATCTATCTTTGAGGCTACTCAATTTTTTATTCATTATGCATTTTTTGCTTGATTAAGGCGCGCTTTTCGACGCTCTTCTAATTTTCGGCGATCTTCGTCAGATTTTGCATTGTATTTTGGTAATACTAATAATTGATATGCATTTACAGCTAGTAATGGGAATAATAATAAGGCAACATATTCGTTAATATTTTCATCACGTCCCATTAATGCGATTGTCCACTCTAATGTTGTAATAACAATCATAAAAAATAATGCGGACACTAAAACATGTTTTTTTCCAGTCATTTTCACTTTTTGCATGGCTGTTGCTACTGATGCAAAAATTAAAACGATTAAAAGTCCCAAATAGAATACCCAGCTTTGTCCATCTTTAACACCCGGTACAAAACGGAAGAACACAATATCAAAGATGGTAACAGCAATCAATAATAGCTGTACCCAATTCCATAGCGTTAGCGTTCTAAAAATGTTAACACCTACTTGATGCAGTGTTAGATAGGCGAAAAACCCTGCTTGTGCAATAACACTCATTGTAAACCCTAGGAATACCATCCATAAAAGCCCTGCGAAAAATTCACCCCATTGACCATTTGCTACATATGGTTGAAAGAAGCTCCATCGAATAAATAAACTAAAAATTCCGTTGACTACGCCACCAACGAGCATTGCAAAGAAGAAAAACTTTGCCCAATTTCGTATCGTCACAACTCAAAGTCCCCCAATTTCTTCATATATCTGTAATCATTTTAACAATGCATTGTTAAAAAAGCTATTTCTCTTCGCAAGCAATACATAAAGTCATCATAAATGTGAACAATAATTGAAAGAGTCTATCTATAGAAAGGGCTGATGTTACATGCGAAAATTGACTTTATTACTGATTTTAACGCTTTTTCTTGCTGCCTGTTCACAAGATAAAACCTCTACCATGTCTTATGATGAGATAAAAAAAATTATGATTGACTCTCTACAAACAGAGGATGGTAAAAAGGCGTTGCGACAGCTTTTAGAGGAGCCGAGTTTTCGTGAATTATTGATATTAGAACATGACGAAGTAAAAAAGGCGACAGAGGAAACATTGCTTTCAAAAGAAGCAGAGGATTTTTGGAAAAAGACTTTTGAAGATCCAAAATTCAAAGAAACTGTAGCCAAAAGTATGCAAAAGCAACAACAGGATATTATGAAGGAACTCATGAAAGATCCTACTTACCAAAAGGATTTGGAATCATTCTTTGGTCAGCCTGATATGCAAAAGCAAATGGAGACGATTTTAAAATCCTCTACTTTGCGCAAGCAAATGGAGGAAGTCGTAAAGGAAACGATTGAAAGTCCACTAATGCAGGCGAAATGGCTGGAGCTTATCAAAAAAAGTGGTGAGAGTACTTCATCTGAGAGCGGCAACAAAAAAGAGGCTAGCGGTGACGGTGGCGGCAGCTCAGATAAAGAAAAAAAGCAGAGCGGCCAATAACTTCACAAAACAAAAAAGATTTCCTCAGCAATTTGAGGAAATCTTTTTTGTTTATTTATTTAATTTTTGAATGATTTTCGTCGCAATATTGATATACGTTTGTCCTGTTGGATGCTTTTCTGCATATACGGAAGGCGCAAATTCCTCATCCGTCCAATCTGGCTGACCAAGTGGAATTTGTCCAAGTAGCTCTGTGCGTAGCTCTTCTGTTAATTTTGCACCGCCACCTTGACCAAATACAAATTCACGTTCCCCTGATTTCGACTCAAACCATGCCATATTTTCAATAACACCTAGAATTTCATGGTCAGTTTGTAGAGCCATTGCCCCTGCACGAGCGGCAACAAATGCTGCTGTTGGGTGAGGCGTAGTTACAACAATTTCTTTTGAAGAAGGTAACATTTGATGAATGTCTAAAGCTACATCACCTGTTCCTGGTGGTAAGTCTAATAGAAGATAGTCCAGCTCGCCCCATTCTACATCGCGGAAGAATTGATCTAATACTTTCCCTAGCATTGGTCCACGCCAAACGATTGGTGCATTATTTTCAACGAAGAATCCCATTGAGATCACTTTTACACCAAAACGGTCAACTGGGAAAATACGATTGTCTACTACCTTTGGCATATCTGTAACACCCATCATGTCAGGTACACTGAATCCATAAATATCAGCATCAATTAAACCTACTTTTTTTCCTAGACGGGCTAGCGCTACCGCTAAGTTAACAGATACTGTAGATTTCCCTACGCCACCTTTCCCGGAAGCAATTGAAATCACTTGTACTGTACTTAGTGGTGATAAAATATCTTGCGCTTCAGCTTCTGTTGCTGTGCCACGGAAACTTTGTAATTTTTCTGCTGATAATTCTTCAAAGCGAATACCAACCGTGTTAGCTCCCGCTTCTTTTAATACATCTACAATCTTCATTTGAAGTTGCATTTGCTCCGGTGTATTTGTTTTAGCAATCGCAATTTTTACACTGACATGGTTTTTTTCTTCTTTAATTGCCACATTTGTAATACCGTCAGTTTCTGCTAATGATTTATGTAAAAATGGATCTTGTAGTTGTCCCAGTATTTCTCGCACTTGTTGTTCTGTTATCACGACGAACACTCCCCTTATTTTCTGTCAATGTTAGTATATCATAATGCTTTGATTTACATAGTAGCTGTTGCTCTATTCAATTTTCCCAAGTAAGTAGTCTTCAATACCTTCAACGATAGCATCCGCCATTTTTTCTTGATATTTTTTATCGACTAATAGCGCACGTTCCTCATCATTACTGATAAATCCAGTCTCGACTAATGCGGCAGGTACTTCCGCTTTTTTCAGCAAGTAGATTTGTTTAATTGCTAACGCTTCCCGATCGGTATTTTGTAATTTCGTACGAATCGATTGCTGAATGCTATTGGCTAGCAATTCCCCATCAGCATGTCCGTCTTTATGATAAAACACCTGTGCTCCACGCCATTTTGTCTCTGGAATTGCATTGGCATGAATCGTAATAAAAATATTCGGCTGTTCTTTTGCAACAATATCCTTCCTTAAAAAGATATCTTGCTTTTTGCGTTCCCTTAGTGTGCCAAATTTTTCTGATGGCGCGTGTTCATCAATAACATCTCCATCCTGTGTACGCGTCATCACGACTGTTGCGCCCTTCTTCTTTAATTGCTTCTCCACGTGCTGAGCAATTGCAAGTGTAATGTCCTTTTCAATTACTTCGCCCTTTGAAGCACCTCCATCCTGACCACCATGTCCCGCATCAATGACAATTTTCGTGCCACCAAGTGGGTCAGGTAAGAAGAAGTTGCGGTCCGAAGCATTCGTTTCATATGCCACGACCACTATACTCATTAGCATAATTACTCCTAGTGCAAGCCAGCGCTTCACCCATATCCACCACCCTTTAGTTATAGTGTACGAAGTTCGTGTTGGAACTATGCTAGAAAGTAAACAAAAAACTCCCAAACAATTGGCTTGAGAGTTTGAAAATTTTTATTTAATTAATGAAGGCCTCTAATGTACTTCTTGCATTACAGCGTACAATCGCATCTTCCTATAGACAATTAACTTTCATCTTCCCATTTCAGCTTATTTTCTGGAGCAATTAAATCTTTAAAAACCTTGCCCTCAAAAACTAAACGATTCGCTTCTATAAAGAAATAATCTTTATTGTTGATGTGGAAGCTAAAATTTGTAGTAGATGAAATTTCTTCAATGCCTTTTAATTCAGAATCTAAACTTTCGATTGTAATTTTGTCAAAGCCATCTGGATGATAACTGATTCCTGTTAGCAATAACTCATCTCCATAATCGTAGTCATTTAAACGGAATCCCTCTATATCTTCAAGCTGACACATGTATAGGGAAAGTACTTGTTCAAAGAAAACAACCTTTTTCAACACTTCTTGTTTGTATTTTTTAGCGACAACTAATTTAACGGTTTCTCCAAAATAACCGATATCGACATTCGTCACCACACCGAACGCTGTTTCTTCCGATAGTAGTGTTTGAATTTCCTCCATTATTTTTTCATGTTCCATAATATCTCCTTCATTTAAAAGAATTCACGTTTTTTAAGGAACTAACAAATTATTAAACACTTTATTATTGATGACTAAACGATTCGCTTCCAAAAAGAAATAATCTTTATTGTTTACTTGAAAATATAAATTAGTATTTGAAGTAATTTCTTTGTTACCTTTAAATTTTGCACTTATGGTCTCCGCTTTAATTTTACCGAAGCCATAGGGGTGGTAGCTGATTTCTGATAATAATGCATCGGCTGTATCATTTAGCTCGTTTAAACGAAAGTCTTCTGCATCCTCAGACTTACACACGTACAAAGAAAGTACTTGCTCAAATAATAGTATTGTCTTTTTAATACGTTTTCTGCTTGTACTAAGCACATCTAATCTGACAGTTTCCTTTAAATAATCGATTTGAATATCAAAAAGTGCTCCAAACTCTGATTCTGTAAATAAAAGTGACTCTATTTCTTCAATTATTTTTTCACTGGCCATAGTTTCTCCCTACTTTTTAAATTTTTTTATCAAATTGATAATTGTAGCAGGTTCTTAAGTCGACGCTCATATTTTGGGAAATTCTAAAATTTTTAGGTCTGGGGGTATTAAGTAAATCATAAACACTGAAGGGCACGACACGTAGACTTTAATACTTAAGAGTTATTCCGATTTTTCACAATCAATTTATAACGTAAAAATGCTGCGATGAGGACTCCAATGATGGGTACGGAATAATTAACCAGCCTTGAAAAAGTAAATATTTCTTTTAAGATAATGAAAACGATAAAGTAGGCGAGAATAAACTTAAAAGCAAGGTCTTGCTTTTTTTCCATATTCATAGAATGTTTCCACATCCTTTGCCAATTTGGTTATTAAAATGTAAGTGCAACATAAAAGTATCCTAAAACAGAGGGTCAACGCGCAGATTTAAATGATGTGTTCTAATTTCAAGTTATTCCGATTTTTTATCTTTAAATTTATTACGTAAAAATAAAGCAATGAGGAAAAAAAATGAAGTAGCCTGTATATCTAAACTGTTTTAGATGTAGCAAAAATTTCAGTAGTTAAGAAATTAAAAATAACAAAGCATACTAGTAAACACTTTGCAGCAATGTCTCGTTTCTTTTCCATCACCCTTTGTAAATTAGATAAATAAATATAGATTTTTATATTTCTAAATCGTAAATATTATAGTTACCAGTAAATCCGTTCTCTTTTCTATAATTGCTTTTATACATTTTGTACAGTACTTCTTTAGAATCCAATAGTTTATCTTTAAATATTAATTGGAATGTCCATATTCCCTCCACTAATAGCGGCGTGATTTTTAATCCTGCATAATAAATTCTTTTACCATTATCTTCATTTTTCTTTAAGCATTCAAAATCCAAAAAATATAATTCTCCTTTTGGGTTAATAATTTGGAAAAGTATCAGTGAGTCCTCTAGTATATTTTTCAAATTAGCCTTATAACAAATTGCTATATCTAAATTTGAAAATACATTAGTTTTACCAATAATATTAAAAGTAGACTGCTGAAAATCCTTTCCAGTTACCGAATATTCAAGTACTATATCCTTTACTTGTTTAACTGTATTAGCTACTTTTGAAAAATACATATTATTCACTTCATAAACACTGTGACAATTTGGGTCGCAAACACAAAATTTTTCATTTACGATAAAAGCATAGTAATATATGTTGTTTGCAATTCGCTTTTGCTCTCCTATAGGGACTTCCCACTGCAAGCCATTTTTACTAATAAGGTTCAATTTATTTTTTTGCATTTTTTTATCTAAATATACTAATAAAACGGATTCTAATTTAATTTGACTATTATATTTAATCTCCATTAAACCAGTCCTCTTTAACTATAATATAGTTTAGTTCTCTAACTAGAAAAGTAACAAGTTGAAAAAATCTCAACTTGTTACTTTTTATTATTATTTAGAACCACGAATTACATCATGATAAATATTGTGAACGGACCTAACACCAAATTCTAAAAGCATGGCAGTACCCACACCTTTGGCGGCGCCTTTTAAACCACCCTTAAAAAGCCCAGCCCCAAAACCACCTACGATTGATGCTGGTTGATCCATATTTCCATAAACCGTTTGTTGAGCCGCCTTATTAATTGCTTTCCCATAATCTACAAATACTTGTCCAACTTTTTTGGCGGTACTATTAAATGCTTGCCCTACCTTTGTATTATTTAAAGCTTCACCCATGCTTTTACCAACATTATATGCGTCTGTACGAACTTGAGTTGCCATGAATCATCACTCTCCATTTTTAAAATTTAATATTCAAATTTCCATAGACAAATGACCTTTAATCTACATAAACTCTCACATTAATTTCTATATATAGAGACTGTATTACCTTAAGGTATTTTTATATTATCATCCTAAATATTTTTTTGTAAATATTTTTTGAATATTTTTTATATTACGCGGAGGTAAAACTATAATTTAAAACACAAAAAACCCTCTCCCACAAAAGTGGGAAAGGGTTTTGAAAACGTATAGAATCGGTTGATTAACGTTTTGAGAACTGAGGTGCACGACGAGCGCCGCGTAGACCTGGTTTTTTACGTTCTTTCATGCGTGAATCACGAGTAAGTAATCCAGCTGATTTAAGTGCAGCACGGAAATCTGGGTCTACTTGAAGTAGAGCACGAGCGATACCATGACGTACAGCTCCAGCTTGACCAGTGTATCCACCACCGTTAACGTTTACGTGGATATCATAGCTTCCTGTAGTTTCAGTAGCTACTAATGGTTGTTTAATTACTTCACGTAATGCAGCGAATGGTACGTATTCTTCGATTTCACGTTTGTTGATAACAATTTTACCTGTACCTGGTACTAAACGTACGCGAGCTACAGAGCTTTTACGGCGACCAGTGCCGATGTATTGAACTTGTGCCAAAGTAATATCCTCCTCTTAATTTATATTATCCGCGAAGCTCATATGCTTCTGGTTTTTGTGCAGCATGTGGGTGCTCTGTTCCAGTGTAAACGTTAAGTTTACCGAACATTTTACGACCTAAAGAGTTTTTAGGAAGCATCCCTTTTACAGCTAATTCGATCATACGTGTTGGGTACTTTTCTAACATTTCGCCAGCAGTACGAGTTTTTAAACCACCCGCAAATTGAGTGTGGTGACGGTAAAGTTTACCCTCTAATTTGTTACCAGTTAAATGGATTTTGTCAGCGTTGATGATGATTACGTGATCACCTGTGTCAACGTTTGGTGTGAATGTTGGTTTATGTTTACCACGTAAGATTGCAGCTACTTCAGAAGCTAAACGTCCAAGAGTTTGGCCTTCTGCATCAACTACTAACCATTTACGGTCTACTTCGTGACCTTTAGCCATGAATGTTGTACGCATGTATATATCCTCCTAATCGATTCGATTACCGTTATTTTTCATTAGTCTACACTATAAGTTTCGGGGCTTATTTGTGGTGGTAATGAAAATACCATCTGTTATCATATAATGAATGACTTTTAAAGTCAAGTAATTTCATTAAACACCTGGTGAAGTTGTACAGGGTAACGTTTGGCATTTACATTGTCCCTTTCCACCTAATATTTTTTCTCTTTAAAGCGAATTGCCGCTTCTCTAAAACATACCGTATTCTATTAAACAATCGACCTTAATAAAACACTTTTTCAAGGTATAAGCCTTGTGGTGGCGCCGTTTTGCCAGCCTTATCGCGATTCATTGAAGCAACGACTAGCTCGACATTTTGCACTTCTCGACGTCCTATGCCCACTTCCCATAAAGTTCCGGCAATTATGCGTACCATATTGTATAAGAAGCCACTACCTTCAATGACCATATGTAGCTCTTCACCATGCCATTCAAAATCGAGCTTATGAACAGTTCGCACTTTATCTTGGACACTTGTATTCGCTGCACAGAAGCATGAGAAATCATGTGTCCCGATAATCGCCTTAGCCGCCTCCTGCATCGCTGTAACGTCTGGTTTAACCCCATTGGTCTCTACTGTGTAATATCGACGAAACGGGCTTTGTACAGGCTCACACGACCATATATAGCGATAGCGTTTTCCTGTTACACTATAACGCGCATGAAAGTCAGCTGCCACTTCCTCAATGGATAAGACACGAATATCTCTAGGAAGCTGTACATTCAATGCTTTCATGTATTTTTCTACCGGTATTGTAAGCGGCGTATCAAAATGCAGTGTTTGTCCAGTTGCATGTACTCTTGCATCCGTGCGGCCACTTGCCGTTACTTTGACCTTGTTACCTTTATGCATAACGGCAAGTACACGCTCTACTTCAGCTTGTACTGTACGCTCTCCTGGTTGCACTTGATATCCAGAAAATTGCGTTCCATCATAACTAATAATTGCTTTTAATCGTCGCATCAAGCTACTCCTTTAACTTCTATAGAAAAATAATAAAACCGCCATTGCTGCGAGTAAGGCAAGCGCAAATGTATCGCCCATATCCCACTTGAGTTGACGATAACGCGTACGGCCCTCGCCACCTCGATATCCTCGTACCTCCATCGCGGTTGCTAAGTCCTCTGCACGTTTAAAGGCACTTACAAAGAGCGGTACTAACAATGGAACAACGGCTTTAATACGGTCTTTTATTGGGCCGGAAGATAAATCCGAACCACGCGCCATTTGCGCCTTCATAATTTTATCTGTCTCATCCATCAACGTTGGAATAAAGCGCAGTGAAATGGACATCATTAATGCTAGCTCGTGGACAGGAACCTTGATTTTTTTCAATGGATTGAGCAATACTTCAATCCCATCTGTAATGGAAATTGGTGATGTTGTCAGCGTTAAAATGGATGTCATAAACACTAGTACAAGGAAACGTGTGGAAATATAAATCCCTTGGCGAACACCGCCCTCATAGATGGAGATAAACTTCCAATGAAATAGTAGGTCGCCTTCCTTGGTCATAAAAATATGCAGTAAAAATGTAAACGCCATTAAAAACAGCACCGGCTTTAGTCCATTTATTAAAAAATACAAGCGTATACGCGATACTAAAACAATGAATAACGTAAAAGCTAAGAGCATTGCATATGTTATCGTATTATTCGCTAAAAATACGATAATGATAAATGCAAATACGAAAACGAGTTTCGAACGTGGGTCAAGCTTATGAACAGGAGAATCTCCTGGCAGGAAGCGCCCGAATATCATTTTCTCCATCATGACTCTGCACGCTCCTCTCTCAATAATCGAGCCATTTCAATCGCTAGCTCCTCTTCAGTTAAACAGACCTTTGCCAAAGATGTATTAATCATCTTTTCAACTTTTTGTTGAAAGCGCACAATCCGAGGCGGCTCTAAACGAAATTGTTTCAATGTCTCAATATCCTTAAAAATCTCTCGCGGTGTTCCACTCAATACATTTTTGCCCTCATGCATAATGATAAGATTATCCGCATAACGAGCTGCATCTTCCATACTGTGTGTCACAAGAATTGTCGTTAAATTACGCTCTTGATGTAATGTATAAAACATATCCATAATTTCCTTTTGACCACGGGGGTCTAGCCCAGCTGTTGGTTCATCTAAAACAATAACTTCTGGCTCCATTGCTAAAACACCCGCTATGGCCACACGTCGCATTTGTCCGCCAGATAAATCAAATGGTGACTTTTCCAGCACATTTTCAGGTAAGCCAACTAGACGGACAAGTTCTCTAGCACGCGCCTCAGCCTCTGTTGCAGATACACCAAAGTTCATTGGCCCGAACATAATATCCTTTAATACCGTTTCTTCAAACAACTGATGCTCTGGAAATTGAAATACAATACCCACACGTTGGCGAACTGCTTTTAAATCCTTAGCTTTTTTACCTGCCTCCACTGTGCGATCGCCTAATTGCACAATGCCCGTTGTTGGCTTTAACAGTGCATTAAAATGTTGAAGAATGGTCGATTTACCGGAACCCGTATGTCCAATAATTGCTTGGTACGTATGGGATGGAATTTCAAAATTGACATCGAATAATGCCCGTTTTTCAAAAGGTGTGCCTTGAGAATAGGCATAGCTTACTTGTTGAAGTTTGATGTCCATAAATCATTCACCAACTCTTCTTCTGTCATATGTTGTCCCATTAACGGAACACCTTCCTTTTGCAATAGCTTTGATAACTTCATGGCAAATGGTAAATCAAGCCCTAGCTCCGTTAACTTGTCCCCCAGTGAAAAAATTTCAGCAGGTGATCCTTCCGCAAACTTTTTACCATCGTTCATAAATAGTATACGATCAGCCAACATGGCCTCTTCTAAATCATGGGTAATCGATATCACCGTTAGCCCTGTTTCTGCACGTAATGTTTGGACAGTTTGTAATACTTCAACACGGCCTTGTGGGTCTAACATAGATGTGGCTTCATCTAAAATAAGCAACTTTGGCTTCAGTGCTAATGCCCCTGCAATCGCAACACGTTGCTTCTGTCCACCCGATAAATGATGTGGCTCATGATCCACAAAGTTACTCATCTTCACTTGTTCCAACGCGGAATGTACACGTTTTACCATTTCTTCAAACGGTATGCCGTTATTTTCAAGCGCAAAGGCAACATCATCTTGTACGGTTGCCCCTACAAATTGATTGTCTGGATTTTGAAACACCATGCCCATCTGAGAGCGACATGCCCATAGGTTGTCTTCATTTAATACTTCACGTAATATACGAACGTCTCCTTGTTGCGGGAATAATAAACCATTCATTAATTTGGCGATTGTCGATTTCCCAGAACCATTATGGCCAACGATGGCAATCCACTCACCTTCTTGGACGGCAAAGCTTACATTTTCAACAGCATTTCGCAGCTCTTGATTTTCAGGTGTATATGAAAATGTCACATTATTTAACGATAAAATTTCGGGCATTTCTAGCACTCCTCTCTACATGCTCAGCTATACTAACTAACTTACACTTTTTTATGTATGAATTCTACTACAATCAATATGTCGGTATAAGAAAAATGCCTACGCGCTTTTTCTTTTATATTAAAAAAAGCACCATCAATTGGCGCTGTTTCGTTGTTCATTAAAATAATAAAAAAGCGCGCACCTCATTCGATAGAAATGCGCTAGTCGTTACATTTACAAGAAACACGGGTGCTCAAGCCCTTGCCTCTTTTGAATGAGGTGCGGAGAGCTAAACGAGACGCCACACAACAGTGTCCGCTCATCATAACGCTCAGCTTAATTATTTGTCGTATAAATCGTTTATAAAGAAAGAGGGTGGTGGTTCCACCCTCTTCACCACTTGTTTTCTCTTATGATTAAACTAATTCAATCACAACAACAGGTGCACCGTCACCACGACGAGGACCTACTTTAAGAATACGAGTGTAACCACCTTGACGTTCTGCGTAACGTGGTGCAACATCATCAAATAGCTTTTGTAGCGCAAATGAAGTTGTTTCGTTACCTTCTTCGTCAGTAGTTGTTACTAGTTCACGACGGATGAATGCAGCAGCTTGACGGCGTGCGTGTAAATCTCCGCGTTTACCTAAAGTAATCATTTTTTCAACAGCTTTACGTACTTCTTTAGCGCGAGCCTCAGTAGTTTCGATACGCTCGTTGATGATTAAATCAGTAGCTAAGTCACGTAACATCGCTTTACGTTGAGAACTTGTACGACCAAGTTTTCTGTAACCCATGGATGTTTCCCTCCTTTATAAAAAATATCTGATCTTATAAGTTTTGTTTAAATCGCTTAGTCTTCTTTGCGTAACCCTAAACCAAGCTCTTCTAACTTCGCTTTTACCTCTTCTAATGACTTACGTCCAAGGTTACGAACTTTCATCATATCGTCTTCTGACTTATTCGCAAGTTCTAGTACTGTATTAATACCAGCGCGTTTTAAGCAGTTGTAAGAACGAACAGAAAGATCAAGTTCTTCGATAGTCATCTCTAAAACTTTTTCTTTTTGATCTTCTTCTTTTTCGACCATGATTTCAGCAGTTTGAGCCTCATCTGTCATGCCAACGAAGATGTTTAGATGCTCGGTTAAAATTTTTGCTCCGAGCGAAATCGCCTCTTTCGGACCGATGCTACCATCTGTCCACACATCAAGAGAAAGTTTGTCGTAGTCAGAAGACTGACCTACACGAGTATTTTCCACTTGGAAATTGACGCGTGATACTGGAGTGTAAATAGAGTCGATCGGGATCACGCCGATAGGAAGATCCTCACGTTTGTTTTGATCAGCAGGAGTGTAACCACGGCCGCGTTGAGCGTACATACGCATACGTAAATGACCGTTTTTAGCGATTGTTGCAATATATAGATCTGGGTTTAAAATTTCTACGTCACTGTCATGTGTAATGTCAGCAGCCGTAACTGTTCCATCGCCCTTTACATCAATCTCAATAACTTTTTCTTCGTCAGAGTAGATTTTAAGAGCAAGCTTTTTCACGTTCAAAATAATTGAAGCTACATCTTCCACAACGCCTTCTACAGTTGAGAATTCGTGAAGAACGCCATCAATTTGGATTGAAGTGACAGCAGCTCCTGGTAATGAAGACAGAAGGATACGACGTAAAGAATTACCCAAAGTGTTTCCATATCCGCGTTCAAGCGGTTCTACAACAAACTTTCCATATTTGGAATCTTCGCTGATCTCCACCGTTTCAATCTTTGGTTTTTCAATTTCGATCATTTCATTTACCCTCCTTCAAAACATCGAATGTATAGGTTCTTTCCATCATAGATTCGATCGTCATTGACGTATCGTTTATTATCTGCACAAGACAGTCTGTACAAAAAATGATGTTCTCATACACTATGAGAAGCACCCATTACACGCGACGACGTTTTGGCGGACGGCAACCATTGTGAGGAACTGGAGTAACGTCTTTAATAGCAGTTACTTCTAAACCAGCAGCTTGAAGTGCACGAATTGCAGCTTCACGACCAGCACCAGGACCTTTAACAGTTACTTCCAACGTTTTCAGACCATGTTCAAGGGATGTTTTAGCAGCAGTTTCTGCAGCCATTTGAGCAGCGAATGGTGTAGATTTACGTGAACCACGGAAACCAAGAGCACCAGCACTTGACCAAGATACAGCGTTACCTTGCATATCTGTAATCGTTACAATTGTATTGTTAAATGTAGAACGAATGTGTGCAATACCAGATTCGATATTCTTTTTCACACGACGTTTACGAGTTTGTTGTTTACGAGCCATGTTAAGAAGGAACCTCCTTTACGTATTATTTTTTCTTGTTCGCAACTGTTTTACGAGGACCTTTACGCGTACGCGCATTGTTCTTCGTATTTTGACCACGAACAGGTAAACCACGACGGTGACGGATACCACGGAATGAACCGATTTCCATCAGACGTTTAATGTTTAATGAAGTTTCGCGACGTAAGTCACCTTCAAGTTTGTAAGAATCTAATTGTTCACGGATTAGGTTTAACTGATCTTCAGTTAAGTCGCGTACGCGTGTATCTTCTGAAATACCTGCGCCAGCTAATACTTTCTGAGCTGTAGTTTTACCAATACCGTAAATGTAAGTTAATGAAATTACCACGCGTTTGTCGCGAGGAATGTCAACACCAGCAATACGTGCCATGTACGTTGTGCACCTCCTTTAGAATCAACCTTGTTTTTGTTTGTGTTTAGGATTTTCACAGATTACCATTACTTTACCGCGTCGGCGAATTACTTTACATTTTTCGCAGATCGGTTTCACAGATGGTCTCACTTTCATCTAACCTAACCTCCTTAATAGTCCGGAGCGCAAAAGATTATTTAAAACGGTATGTGATACGACCGCGAGTTAAATCATAAGGAGATAACTCGATAGTAACCTTATCTCCAGGTAGAATACGGATAAAGTGCATACGAATCTTACCAGAAACGTGTGCTAAAATCACATGTCCATTTTCTAATTCTACCTTAAACATCGCGTTTGGCAAAGTCTCAACAACTGTCCCTTCGACTTCAATTACATCATCTTTCGCCATCTACTCTGTCTCTCCTCTCTATATGCAAATTAAAGTTCTCATCGTTACATCAAACGGATATCTGCTGCAACTATAGAAGCAACCTCGTTTCAACATATGTTTGGATTGTATGAGAGATGTTTGAAAGACGCTCGTCTGGTTTCGCTTCACACAATCCACGGAATATACAGGACCAGTATGGGCACTGAATCTCCCATGTTTACACGAATACCGGAAATGTCTTTGATGAGATATTCATACCCGTTACACAGATGCTTCCACGAAACCCATTATACTCTCTCAAAAGTCATGTTGCACTTTTTAAAAGAAATATATACCGGGCACAATATGCTTTTGCAACTCTCAAAAAAATTATGTTTCGGTGTTGCTCCCGCATGCCTCCCGCGGAAGCAGTATTCTGCGCCCGGAGCCGGGTATCAGCTGCGGCTGCCCTGTAAAAGAGCATCAAGATCAGCAAACACTTTATTAATATCTTGCTGTCCATCAATATTTGTTAACACACCTTTTGCTTCATAGAAGTCCAATAAAGGTTGTGCTTGATTCATATTTACTTCAAGACGGTTTGCAACCGTTTCAGGATTATCATCCGCACGTGTGTATAATTCGCCGCCATCTTTATCACATTTACCTTCCACAGCTGGTGGATTGAAAATTAAATGATATGATGTACCGCAAGTTTTACAAATACGACGACCTGATAAACGAGCAATTAGCTCATCTTTTTCAACTTGAATGTTTAACGTATGTTCAATAGCTTTACCAAGATCAGCTAAAATGCTGTCTAACGCTTCCGCTTGAGGAACTGTACGTGGGAATCCGTCTAATAGGAAACCCTTATCACAATCAGCTTTAGCAAGTCGCTCACGAACAATACCAATCGTTACTTCATCAGGTACTAGAGCACCTTGATCCATAAACGATTTAGCCTGTAAGCCTAGCTCTGTACCGTCTTTAATAGCGGCACGGAACATATCTCCTGTAGAAATATGAGGAATTGCGTACTTCTCTACAATTTTATCTGCCTGTGTACCTTTACCAGCACCTGGCAGACCCATTAAAACGATATTCATCGGAAATAGTCCTCCCACAAAAGGTTTGCTGATTTCAGGAAACGAAGAACGTTCCCTAAAAATCAACATTATTTCATAAAGCCTTTGTAGTGACGTTTAACAAGTTGTGATTCTAGCTGTTTCATCGTTTCTAGCGCTACGCCGACTACGATAATAATACTAGTACCACCGATTTGCACTGAGGCAGGTAGATTCATAAGGTTGATGAATATAATCGGCATTACAGCAATTACAGTTAAGAATATCGCACCAACAAATGTTAGTCGATATAACACGCTTGTTAAATACGTTTGAGTGTTTTCACCCGGGCGAATACCTGGAATGTAAGCACCTTGTTTTTTCAAGTTGTCTGCCACATTTTCTGGATTCACTTGTACGAATGCATAGAAATATGTGAATGCGACGATCAATGCAACATAAATCAACATTCCAACAGGTTTCTGATAATCGAACGTGTTTTCAATGAATGCTGTGATATCGTTTTGACCAAAGAACGCTGCTAACGTACGAGGTGTGACAAGGAACGCTACTGAGAAGATTACCGGAATAACCCCTGCAGCATTTACTTTTAACGGTAAGTGCGTTTGCTGACCACCTGTTTGTTGGTTGCGTCCAGTAACTCGTTTTGCATATTGAATTGGAATTTTACGAAGTGCTTGTTGCACGTAAATAACCCCAACGACAATTGCAAGTAAAATCAAAGCAAGTAATGCAAGGATGATAATGTTGATAAACAGTTTATCGCCTGCACCCTCAATTTGTTGTGCATAGATTTGGTTTATTCCTGTAGGTAATGCTGCCACGATACCAGCAAAGATTACAACAGAAATACCATTACCAACACCATGTGAGGTAATTTGTTCAGCAAGCCATACAAGGAATGCTGTACCTGCTGTCAATACAATTGAAATTGTAATATAAGTTAGAATTCCCTCTTCTTTAATCAAAGATCCACCGTACATTTTGTTGAAGCCAAATGACATGGCGAATGATTGGATAAAAGCAAGAATAATTGTAAAGTAGCGAGTAAATTGTGCAAGTTTACGTCTTCCGACTTCACCTTGCTTTGCCCATTCAGCAAACTTCGGTACTACGTCCATTTGCAATAACTGAACAATGATTGAGGCTGTGATGTATGGCATAATTCCCATCGCGAAGATAGAGAAGTTTTGCAACGCACCACCGCCAAAAGTATTGAGGAAACCAACGAGGTTAAACTCATCAGTTGCCTTTAATACAGTTGCGTCAACATTCGGTACTGGTATGAATGTACCAATACGGAAAATAATTAACATTAAAAGAGTGAAGATGATTTTATTTCTTATATCTCGAACACGCATAAAGTTAGAGATTGTCTGAAACATTAAATCACCTCAGTAGTTCCGCCGGCATTCTCGATTGCTTCTTTTGCTGAAGCTGAGAATTTATGAGCTTTTACTGTAAGCTTTTTGTTAAGTGTTCCATTGCCTAGAACTTTAATTCCAGCTTTTTCATTGCTCACAAGACCAGTTTCAAGTAATAATGCAGTTGTTACTTCTGCACCGTCTTCGAAACGGTTTAATGTGTCAAGGTTAACGATAGCGTATTCTTTACGGTTAATGTTCGTAAATCCACGTTTAGGTAAACGACGGAATAACGGGTTTTGACCGCCCTCAAAGCCTGGGCGTACACCGCCACCAGAACGAGCGTTTTGACCTTTATGACCTTTACCTGATGTTTTACCGTTACCAGAACCGATACCACGACCAACGCGATTGCGTTGCTTACGAGATCCTTCTGCTGGTTTTAACTCATGCAGTTTCATAGTGGGTGGCACCTCCTTGTTCATTAATTAAAAATTAATTTTCTTTTACAGTAACTAAGTGAGCTACTTTATCAAGCATACCGCGAGTAGCAGCGTTATCAGCTTTCTCAACAGTTTGATTTAATTTACGTAATCCTAGAGCTTCAATAGTTTTACGTTGTGCCGGTTTAGAACCGATCACAGATTTTGTAAGGGTGATTTCTAATTTGTTAGCCATTATTATTCCCCCCTTATCCTAATATTTCTTCCACTGATTTGCCACGTAATTTTGCAACGTCCTCTACGCGTTTTAATTCAGTTAAACCTTGAACAGTAGCACGCACCATATTGATTGGTGTGTTAGATCCAAGTGATTTTGAAAGAATATCAGTAATACCAGCAAGTTCTAGTACGGCACGTACTGGACCACCAGCGATAACCCCTGTACCAGGAGCAGCAGGTTTGATTAGGATTTCTCCTGCACCGAAGCGACCAAGCACTAAGTGTGGAGTTGTTCCACCTACACGTGGCACTTCGATTAAGTTTTTCTTCGCATCTTCAACAGCTTTACGGATAGCATCTGGCACCTCTTGAGCTTTACCAGTACCGAAACCAACATGTCCGTTTCTATCGCCAACTACAACTAATGCTGTGAAGCGGAAGCGACGTCCACCTTTAACAACTTTAGCAACACGGTTAATAGTAACTACGCGTTCTTCAAGTTCTCCAAGTTTGTTTGCGTCAATTCGACTCATGAAATGTGTCCCTCCTTCTTATTAAAATTCTAAACCGTTCTCACGTGCAGCTTCAGCTAAAGCTTTTACACGTCCATGATATAAGTAACCACCACGGTCAAATACAATTGCAGTAATGTTTTTTTCCGCAGCGCGTTTCGCGATTGTTTCACCGATTTTTGATGCAGCTTCTACGTTGTTACCAGCACCTTCAAAACCATTTTCTTGAGAAGATGCGCTAACAAGTGTTACGCCTGCTACGTCATCGATAAGTTGAGCGTAGATGTTCTTGTTAGAACGGAATACGTTTAAGCGTGGACGCTCAGCAGTACCCGAAATTTTAGAACGAACTCGCGCATGACGTTTTTTACGAACTTGATTTTTATCCTGTTTCGTAATCACAAGGGTCACTCCTTTCTAATGCTTAAGCAGCATTATTTACCTGTTTTACCTTCTTTACGACGAACGTATTCGCCTTCGTAACGGATACCTTTACCTTTATAAGGCTCTGGTGGACGAACGTCACGGATATTAGATGCAAGAGCGCCAACGCGTTCTTTGCTGATACCTTTAACGATGATTTTTGTATTAGTCGGAACTTCTACTTCAAGACCATCTTCTGGTGTGAACTCAACTGGGTGAGAGTAACCTACGTTAAGTACAAGCTTTTTACCTTGTAATTGCGCACGGTAACCGACACCGATAAGTTCTAATGATTTTTCGAAACCTGCAGAAACACCAGTAACCATGTTCGCTAAAAGCGCACGAGTAGTACCGTGGTTTGTGCGGTGTTCTTTTGAATCAGAAGGACGAGATACAGAGATCACATTTCCTTCTTGCTCAATTTTCATATCTTGGTGGAAAGAACGAACAAGTTCGCCTTTAGGACCTTTAACAGTAACAGTGTTGTCAGCTGCGACAGTAACAGTTACGTTAGCTGGTACCTCGATAATTTTTTTACCTACACGAGACATTTAGTTGCACCTCCATTCATTTATTGCTAATTACCAAACGTATGCTAGAACTTCGCCGCCAACTTGTTTAGCGCGAGCTTCTTTATCTGTTAATAAACCTTGTGAAGTTGACACTAAAGCGATACCAAGACCGTTCAGTACTTTAGGAACTTCATTTGTTTTAGCATATACACGTAGACCAGGTTTAGAAATACGTTTTAGGCCAGTGATAACGCGCTCGTTATCTTTACCGTATTTTAAGAAGATACGGATGATACCTTGTTTGTTGTCTTCCACGTATTCTACGTCACGTACGAAACCTTCACGCTTTAAAATTTCAGCGATTTCTTTTTTCACGTTGGAAGCTGGTACTTCTAACTTCTCGTGACGAACCATGTTCGCATTACGAATGCGAGTAAGCATATCTGCAATCGGATCAGTCATTGTCATTACATTTACCTCCTTCCCAAATTAGGGGATTACCAGCTGGCTTTTTTAACGCCAGGAATTTGTCCCTTATATGCAAGTTCTCGGAAACAAATACGGCAAAGTTTGAATTTGCGATATACTGAGTGTGGACGACCACAGCGTTCACAACGTGTATACTCTTGCACTTTAAACTTTTGCTTACGTTGTTGTTTAACGATCATAGATTTTTTAGCCACGTTTTCGCCCTCCTTGTTTAATTACTTTTGGAACGGCATACCGAATTGTGTCAATAACTCGCGAGCTTCTTCGTCAGAGTTCGCTGTCGTTACGATCACGATGTCCATACCGCGTACTTTTGAAACTTTATCGTAATCGATTTCTGGGAAAATTAATTGCTCTTTAACACCAAGAGTGTAGTTACCGCGACCATCGAATGCTTTTTTAGAAACACCACGGAAGTCACGTACACGAGGTAATGCGATTGCGATTAATTTATCCAAGAATTCATACATACGCTCACCGCGTAATGTAACTTTAGCACCGATAGGCATACCTTCACGTAGACGGAAACCTGCGATCGATTTTTTCGCTTTAGTTACTACTGGTTTTTGACCAGTGATAATTGTCAATTCTTCTACAGCTGCATCAAGCGCTTTAGAGTTTTGAACTGCATCGCCAACACCCATGTTGATAACGATTTTATCAACTTTTGGAAGTTGCATAACTGATTTATATCCAAATTTGCTCATTAGAGCAGGAGAAACTTCATTTAAATATTTTTCTTTTAGGCGGCTCATGTGTGTACCTCCCTTCTTTTATTTACTAATTAGTCGATTACTGCACCTGATTTTTTTGCAACACGAACTTTTTTACCGTTTTCGATTTTATAACCTACACGAGTCGGCTCGCCAGATTTAGGATCGATTAGCATTACGTTCGAAACGTGAATTGCAGCCTCTTGGCTTACAATCCCACCTTGTGGATTCAATTGGTTAGGTTTAACGTGTTTTTTCACGATGTTTACACCTTCAACAAGAACGCGGTCTTGTTTAGGGAAAGCAGCTAGGATTACTCCTTCTTTGCCTTTGTCCTTACCAGTGATAACCTTAACCTTGTCACCTTTTTTTACATGCATGCTGTCGCACCTCCTTGATTGGCACTGTCATGAAATTAAAGAACTTCTGGAGCTAGAGAAACGATTTTCATGAAGTTGCTGTCACGTAATTCACGTGCAACAGGTCCGAAAATACGAGTTCCGCGTGGTGATTTATCATCACGAATAATTACACAAGCATTTTCATCAAATTTGATGTAAGTACCGTCTTTACGACGTACGCCTGATTTAGTACGAACGATAACAGCTTTAACAACGTCACCCTTCTTGACAACGCCACCTGGTGTTGCTTTCTTAACTGTACAAACAACGATATCACCGATGTTAGCAGTTTTACGGCCAGAGCCACCAAGCACTTTAATTGTAAGAACTTCACGTGCACCTGAGTTGTCAGCAACTTTCATACGACTTTCTTGTTGGATCACTTAGGTTACCTCCCTTCGGAAATTGGTTGTTCCGAAATAGTTATTAAATAATAACCGCTTTTTCTACAACTTCAACTAGACGGAAACGTTTAGTAGCTGATAGCGGGCGAGTCTCCATGATACGTACGATATCACCGATTTTCGCTTGGTTTTGCTCATCATGAGCTTTAAACTTTTTAGAGTACTTTACACGTTTACCATAAAGCTTGTGCTTTTTGTGAGTTTCAACTAAAACAGAAATTGTTTTGTCCATTTTATCTGAAACAACGCGGCCCGTGTAAACTTTGCGTTGATTACGCTCAGTCATACTTGAAAACCTCCTTTATCAGTTATTTGCACTGATTTCTCTTTCACGAATAACAGTTTTCATACGCGCGATTGCTTTACGCACTTCACGAATACGAGCTGTGTTTTCTAATTGACCAGTCGCCAATTGGAAGCGAAGGTTGAAAAGCTCTTCTTTCAGTGATTTCACTTTTAATTCAATTTCAGAAGTGGCAAGGTCACGGATTTCATTAGCTTTCATTAGATTCACCACCAGTTTCTTGACGTTTTACGATCTTACATTTAACAGGAAGCTTATGTGATGCTAAACGAAGTGCTTCACGTGCGATCTCTTCAGATACACCAGCAATTTCGAACATTACTTTTCCTGGTTTAACAACTGCTACCCAACCTTCAGGAGAACCTTTACCAGAACCCATGCGGACTTCTAGAGGTTTTTTCGTGTAAGGTTTGTGCGGGAAGATTTTAATCCAAACTTTACCGCCACGTTTCATGTAACGAGTCATCGCGATACGTGCAGATTCGATTTGACGGTTAGTAATCCAGCTAGCAGTTTGAGCTTGTAAGCCCCATTCGCCGAAAGATACTTCTTTACCGCCTTTCGCTTCGCCACGCATGTTTCCGCGGTGTTCACGACGGTATTTTACGCGTTTAGGCAATAACATATTATTTGCCTCCTTCCACAGATTTCTTCGTAGGAAGAACTTCACCACGGTAGATCCATACTTTAACGCCTAATTTACCGTAAGTAGTGTCAGCTTCTGCGTGTGCATAGTCGATGTCAGCACGTAGAGTATGAAGTGGAACAGTTCCTTCACTGTAGTGTTCAGCACGCGCGATATCAGCGCCACCTAAACGACCAGATACTTGTGTTTTAATTCCTTTTGCACCAGCACGCATTGTGCGTTGGATTGATTGCTTTTGCGCACGACGGAATGAAACACGGTTTTCTAATTGACGAGCGATGTTTTCAGCTACTAGACGAGCGTCAAGATCAGCACGTTTAATTTCGATAATGTTGATGTGTACACGTTTACCAGTTAATTCGCCAAGGTATTTACGAAGATTTTCAACTTCAGTACCACCTTTACCGATTACCATCCCTGGTTTAGCAGTGTGAATTGTAATGTTTACACGGTTTGCAGCACGTTCGATTTCAACTTTAGAAACAGAAGCGTCTTTAAGAGCCGTTTCAATATATTTACGCACTTTGATGTCTTCGTGAAGTAGAGTTGCATAGTCTTTTTCAGCGTACCATTTTGACTCCCAGTCACGAATAATACCAACGCGCAGTCCTATTGGATGTACTTTTTGACCCACGGATTAACCCTCCTTCTTCTCAGATACCACTAAAGTGATGTGGCTTGTGCGTTTGTTAATTGCGCTTGCACGTCCTTGTGCACGTGGACGGAAACGTTTTAATGTTGGACCTTCATCAACGAATACTTCAGAAACTACTAAAGAGTTGATATCTAGATCGTAGTTGTGCTCAGCATTAGCAACTGCAGATTTTAATACTTTCTCAACGACTGGAGACGCCGCTTTTGGAGTATGACGTAAAATTGCAACTGCCTCACCTACTTGCTTACCTCGGATTAAGTCTACAACTAGACGAACTTTACGAGGAGCGATACGTACTGTGCGAGCGATAGCTTTAGCTTGTGTCATTAGGATTTACCTCCTCTCAAAATTAGCGTCTTGTTTTCTTGTCGTCTGCACCGTGACCTTTGTAAGTACGTGTCGGTGCGAATTCACCAAGTTTGTGGCCTACCATATCTTCTGTTACGTATACAGGAACATGTTTACGTCCATCATATACAGCAATTGTTAGTCCGATGAAGTTCGGGAAGATTGTAGAACGGCGAGACCAAGTTTTAATAACTTGTTTCTTCTCAGAAGCCTCTTGTGCTTCCACTTTTTTCATTAAGTGGTCGTCAACAAAAGGTCCTTTTTTCAAACTGCGACCCATGTAGGAACCTCCCTCTGTGATTCCACCACGGCTCTCACATAGAACCGTAGTTTAACCACTTTATTTTTTACGACTACGGATGATGAATTTATCCGATTTGTTTTTCTTATTACGAGTTTTGTAACCAAGTGCTGGTTTACCCCAAGGTGTCATCGGTGATTTACGTCCGATTGGAGAACGTCCTTCACCACCACCGTGTGGGTGATCGTTAGGGTTCATTACAGAACCACGAACAGTTGGGCGTTTACCTAACCAACGGCTACGACCTGCTTTACCGATGTGTACAAGTTCATGTTGTTCGTTACCAACTTGACCGATTGTAGCGCGGCAAGTAGCAAGAACTAAACGTACTTCACCAGATTGTAGACGAACGATTACGTATTTGTCTTCACGACCAAGTACTTGCGCAGAAGTACCAGCAGAACGTACTAATTGTCCACCTTTACCAGGTTTTAACTCGATGTTATGGATTGTTGTACCCATTGGAATGTTTGCTAATGGTAATGTGTTACCTACTTTAATATCAGCATCTGGACCAGATACGATTGTTTGACCAACCTCTAGACCTTTTGGTGCTAAGATGTAAGCTTTTGCTCCATCAGCGTAGTTGATTAATGCGATATTCGCAGAACGGTTTGGATCATATTCGATAGTAGCAACTTTCGCTGGAATGCCATCTTTAACACGTTTGAAATCGATAACACGATATTGCTTCTTATGACCACCACCATGATGACGAACAGTGATTTTACCTTGGTTGTTACGACCAGCTTTGCGTTTAGTTGGTTCAAGCAATGATTTCTCAGGCTTGTTAGTTGTAATTTCCGCAAAGTCTAAAGACGTCATATTACGACGACCATTAGAGGTAGGTTTATACTTTTTAATCGCCATTGTGTTTCCCTCCTTCTTGATTGTTCAAATCATAAATCCTTAAAGGATTACATTTCGAATAATTCGATGTCTTTGCTGTCCGCAGTTAGTTTAACAATCGCTTTACGACGTTTGTTTGTGTAACCACCGTAACGGCCAACGCGTTTGAATTTACCTTTGTAGTTAAGAACGTTTACTTTCTCAACGTTTACGCCAAAGATTTCTTCTACAGCGTCTTTTACTTGAGTTTTGTTAGCGCGAGTGTCTACTTCGAAAGTATACTTTTTCTCTGCCATAAGTTCTGAAGAACGCTCAGTAATGACCGGACGTTTTAAAATATCACGTGCTTCCATTATCCAAGCACCTCCTCAACTTTTTCTACTGCAGCTTTAGTGAATACAACTTTTTCGTGACCTAAAAGATCAAGAACGTTGATTCCGTTTGCAGTTAACACTGTTACACCAGGGATGTTACGAGCAGATAATGCTACGTTTTCATCTAGGTCAGCAGTTACGAATAAAGATTTTTTCTCTAAAGAAAGATCTTTAAGAATTTTAGTGAATTCTTTTGTTTTTGGTGCTGCTAGTGTAAGAGCATCAAGAACTAAGAAGTTTTGTTCTACTACTTTAGCTGATAAAGCAGATTTAAGAGCTAAACGACGAACTTTTTTAGGTAATTTATAAGAATAGCTACGTGGAGTTGGACCGAATACGATACCACCGCCGCGCCATTGTGGAGAACGGATAGAACCTTGACGAGCACGACCAGTTCCTTTTTGGCGCCATGGTTTACGACCACCACCAGCAACTTCAGAACGGTTTTTCACCTTATGATTACCTTGACGAAGAGAAGCGCGTTGTGCAACTACTGCGTCGAATAATACTGCTTCATTTGGCTCGATTCCGAAGATCGCTTCGTTTAACTCGATTTCACCAACTGAAGCACCTGTTTGACTAAGTACAGATACTTTTGTCATTCCTGTTTCCTCCTTTCTTGAAGTGATTAGTTAGCTTTAATTGCAGTTTTAACTGTAACTAGAGCTTTTTTAGAACCAGGAACATTACCTTTAACAAGTAGTAAGTTACGTTCCGCATCAACTTTTACGATTTCTAAGTTTTGGATTGTAACTACTGTGCCACCCATTTGACCAGGTAATTTCTTTTGTTTAAATACGCGGTTCGGAGCAACTGGACCCATTGAACCAGGACGACGGTGGTAACGAGAACCGTGGGCCATAGGACCACGAGATTGTCCGTGGCGTTTGATAACACCTTGGAAACCTTTACCTTTAGTAACACCTGTTACATCAATTACATCGCCTTCTGCGAAAATTTCTACTTTGACTTCTTGACCAACTTCGTATTCTTCAACGTTCACGTTGCGGAATTCACGAATGAAGCGCTTAGGAGCAGTATTCGCTTTTGCTACGTGACCTTGCGCTGGTTTGTTAGAAAGCTTAACGCGCTTATCTTCGAAACCAACTTGAATTGCTTCGTAGCCGTCTGTTTCAACAGTTTTCTTTTGAAGAACTACGTTTGGAGTAGCTTCGATAACTGTTACCGGGATTAAATCGCCGTTTTCAGCGAAAACTTGTGTCATACCAATTTTTCTACCTAAGATTCCTTTAGCCATTTGTCACACCTCCTGTAAGTTTTAAAAAGTTGTTATATTGTTTTTACCATTAAAGTTTGATTTCGATATCAACGCCAGATGGTAAATCAAGTTTCATTAACGCATCAACAGTTTGTGGTGTTGGGTTAACGATATCGATCAGACGTTTATGCGTACGCATCTCGAATTGTTCACGAGAATCTTTGTACTTGTGAACAGCACGTAGAATTGTGTACACAGACTTCTCAGTTGGAAGTGGAATCGGACCTGATACACTTGCACCTGAACGTTTTGCAGTCTCCACAATTTTCTCAGCAGACTGATCTAAAATACGGTGATCATACGCTTTTAAACGAATACGAATCTTTTGTTTTGCCATTATTTTCCCTCCTTCTCGCCTATTTTCTAGACATTCTCCACGAAAATTCTCCAACGCACCGCCATGGCAAAGCGGCCGGGTGTGTCGGCAACCTCTCGTTTCATCGCAGTCAAAGACCAACATTCAACATTATATACAATAAAAAAAGAATAAGCAAGTCTTTTCGCTAAATTCTTTTAAATGTTGTAGATATTCTTTACTACTAATATTTCTCGCTTATTTAAGCCGTTTACTAGTATATATAATTTTCGTGTATTTTGCAACACATAACCTGTGCTATCTACGTTTTCGAACATTTCGAACAATTAATAAAAAAGCAGTCTCTAAAATTTAGAAACTGCTTCTCAATATTATAGAAAGAATACACAGGCAATCCAACCAGATAGGACGAGTGGAATATTAATAAAGATAAACGTTGGTACACATGTATCCCAAATATGATTATGTTGTCCATCAACATTTAAGCCAGCAGTTGGTCCTAATGTTGAATCTGATGCTGGTGAACCTGCGTCACCTAATGCGCCCGCAGTTCCGATTAAGCACAATATCGCTAAAGGGCTCATTCCTAATCCTTGTGCTAACGGAACAAATAAAGTCGCAATAATCGGTACTGTCGCAAAAGAAGAACCAATGCCCATTGTTACAACTAATCCAATCACCAGCATAATAAATACCGCCAAACTTCTATTGCCTTCAAGGTACGTCAGAGAGCTTGTAATTAAGCTATCTACATCACCCGTAGCATTGATTACTGAGGCGAATCCATTGGCAGCAATCATGACGAAGCCAATGAACGCCATCATTTTCATACCTTCTGATAGAATTTCATCGGCCTCTCTCCATTTAAGAGCACCCGTAAAATACATAATCATGATCCCTGCAAAGGCTCCGACAATCATGGAATCTGTTGCGATTTGCGCGATAAGGGAAACAATTAATGCTAGTGCCGTAGAAATAATAACTGATTTACTGACATTCACATTTAAAGTCGCTGTTTCTACATCTGTATTTTTGTATATACGTGGTTTGCGATATACATAGAAGGCAATCCCTAGTCCTACTAACATACCTAGGATAGGAATAGCCATTGCTACAGGCACATCACTTGCTTGTGCAACCATTCCGGCATTTGTAACTTGCGTTGACACAATTTCTTGGAAGATGGCCCCGAAGCCTGCTGGTACAAAACTATAGGTGCCAATTAAGCCAACCGCAATCAATGTTGCTATTATTCTACGATCCACTTCAAGCATATTTAAAACCTTTAAAATCGGTGGTATTAGTAAAGGGATAAAAGCAATATGAATTGGAATTAAATTTTGAGAAAAAATGGCCATGATAAAAATAAGAAGAAAAATTAATACTTTTACTAAGCCCTTCCTATTACTTGAACCATTTTTATTTAACACGTTTAACATACCTGCAATGAATAAGTCAGGTATACCTGTCTTCGAGATAGCTATAGCAAATCCACCAAGTAGACCATAACTAAGTGCAATAGTAGCACCTGCCCCTAACCCCTCTGTAAACGACTCGACAGTTGCTTGAATACCCATACCACTTGTTAAGCCCCCTGCAAAGGCTCCTAAAACAAGTGAAAGGACAACATTGATTCGAAGCAAACTTAATATTAACATGACAGCTACTGCCACAATTACCGCATTCATAAAGACACTTCACTTTCGTACACTAGATTATTAATATGTTAAACTTTAATATTCTGACAAACGAAAGTCAAGCTGTTATGAAATATTTCATTAAATGTAAAATTCAAAAAACAGTATGACCTGTATTAGATCATACTGTTTTTCGGAGTTTCTTCCTATTTAATAGTTATAATGATTCTCTTATTACTTTTTTATAATAACCAACCGAAAGGACTGCAAAAATTGCATATAAAGCGACGTAACAGCTCATAGCAATCCATAACGGTGTTGTTAATTCTGAACCAAATAAAAACCATCCTGATTTCACTGCAAAATAACTATGAAGTAGACCAATCAGTAAAGGAACACCAAAATTGAACGCCTGTTTCATAAAGATTCCCTTCATGATATCTCGTTCTGAGAAGCCAATCTTTCTTAAAATTGTATATGCTCCTCGTTCTTCTTCTGCTTCAGACATTTGTTTAAAGTACAGAATGCTACCAGTCGTCATTAAAAATGCTAAGCCTAAAAATGCTGTCGTAAAAATTATTAACCCAAGTGATTCAATATTTCCTTTACGTTCAGCTTCAAATGACTTGATTTTAAAGTTTTGCGTATTGCCATCATTATCAAAAATAGTAATGGCATCTGCGCCTGATTCTTCATACAATTTTTCAGCTAGTGCAAGGTCTTTCTTTGACTGTAATGTAATCGAAGTTTGTTTATGCCAAGGGAATAGTTTTGCTTGCGTTGACAATTTTTCAAACAATGCATCAGACACTACAAAAATTGGACCTCCGCCACCAGACGTTACTGTTCCACCAATAATACTTTCATCATGAATAGCTTTGACATGCAGTGTTTCTTTAAGTTTACCTGCTGATACGACTAGATTACGATCCTTTTCTAATGGGAACATCTCCGCCATATAGCCACCATAGTTCGTTAAAATAACATCATTACCCGCAATTGTTGTATTTGGGTTTCTACGTTGATAATCAGAAAGTGGAATGGTATAAATCGTGCCTTCCATGTTATAAAATGGACTATCTTTTTGTTCTTTAGCCATTAACTGAGCGATGGTAGCTGTAACCCCTTGTAAACGATATTCAACCTTATCATAAGCGATATTATTTTCCTCTAGTTTCTTTAAAAAATCCTGTCCTTGATCTTCATGCAAAATGTAATCGCCAGGGATTTGACTATAGGCATCAGCTTCTGAAGAATAATACGAAATATATGATAAAGTGGTAATCCCAAGTGATACACCCGTTAAAACTGTAATCAGTGTCAATGATTTAGCATTACTTTTCATGCGATGCATAATTGGTGTTAACGCTAATACATCATGGACAGTCAAATGTCCATTTTTCTTTAAACGAACAGTATTCATTATAAATGCTACAGAGAAACGGAAAACTAGGAATGTTCCCCCAATTGTTGTAGCCAAAATAATAATCATATTATTAAATAGATTGCCTGCATTATTAATATCAAATAATTTCGTTGATGCATAGTAGCCATATGCAATGAGTACAAGCCCTAAAAAGCCAATAACCATTTGTAATGGGCTGAATCGTTTTACACGCTCATCTGCTTGTTTAGCCGCGCTAAATAAGGATAATAGTGATACACGGTGAATCATCCACGTCATTTGGAACAAGACGATAACTAATAAGATAGCGAAAACAACGATAGATTGTTGCAATGCTTGAGTACTAAAGGTCATTTTCACAAGCGTCTCTTTTTCAATGATACGCAATAAAATCATGGCGATTAGGCGAGAGCTAAAGAAACCAACAATTATCCCTACAGCGACAGCTCCTACAAATAATAGAATGCTTTCTAAAGCCAATAAGCGTACAATTAATCCCTTTGTCATTCCTATTAGCTGATACAAGCCAATTTCCTTGCTACGACGCTTCATAAATAAGTGGTTTGCATATAACACGAAAAATAAAATAATAAAGTACAAAATATAAGTTGCAGCCTTAAATCCTGCTGATGCTGTGCCACTCTTTTGAACGGAATCGAAAACTTCACCATTATGCTGTAATGTCACAAAAGAAAAATAGAGTGTCACACTAAAAATAAGTGCAAAGAAGTATAAATAATAGTGTTTCATATTTTTCTTCATACTTCGGAATACAAGCTTACTAAGACTCATAACCGTCACCGCCTAGCACACTTTGCGTATGCATGATTTCTTGGAAAAACGCCTGTCTTGTTTTATCACCTTTGTATAGTTCACTGTAAATTAGCCCATCTTTTAAAAACAAAACACGTGTACAGAAACTCGCTGCTACTGCATCATGCGTTACCATCATAATTGTCGCTTTCTTGGTTTCATTAATACTTTGCAAATTCTTCAACAGAGCTGTTGCTGATTTCGAATCTAGTGCCCCTGTAGGTTCATCTGCAAAGACCATTGATGGATTTGTAATTAATGCACGCGCAGCCGATGTACGTTGCTTTTGACCGCCAGAAATTTCATTTGGGTATTTATTTAATATATCTCCAATACCAAGTAAATAAGTAAGCTCTTTGACACGACTTTCTGCTACAGCTTTCGGTAACTTGCTAATCGCTAATGGCAGCAAGATGTTTTCCTTCACTGTCAAAGTGTCCAATAAATTATAATCTTGGAATATGAACCCAAGCTGTTCACGACGGAAGTTAGCTAGAGCCTTTTCTTTCATCCCTCGTAAGCTTTGTCCATTTATTTCAATAACACCTTCCGTTGCAAAATCAATCGAACACAACACATTTAATAATGTCGTCTTCCCTGAGCCTGACGGACCCATAATGCCAACAAACTCTCCTTCATTCACTTCTAAATCTATACCCTTCAACACCTCTTGTGCCGTCGATTTTTTACCATATACTTTTTTTACTTTACGTCCAATTAAAACTGCCACAGGTTAACGCCCCTTTCTATACTACAAGTGTACCCTGTCTACACGTTCAATTCGTGCGTTTTACATGACAATATAAAAAGGTAGGTGACAATTTCGTCATCTACCTGTTAGTTTGGCATATTCATTTTGTAATGGGAATCGTAGCGTAAAGATTGACCCTTCCCCTACTACTGATTGTACACTAATACGAACGCCAATTTTTTGAGCAATGTTATGTGCTAAATACAAGCCCATACCCGTTGACTGTGCAGATTCTCTACCTGCCGTTCCTGTATACGATTTTTGGAAAATCCGTGGCATATCATCTGGTCTTATTCCAATACCATTATCCTTAATATGTAACAACGTTGCACCAGATGAATCAACCTCTGTAAAAATAAAGATTTCTGTATTAATAGGGCTATATTTAATAGCATTTGATAGAATTTGCCTTACAATGAACGCTATCCATTTACTATCAGTTAAAACTACTTCTGTTAATTCACCAACATCAAAGCCGATATCCTTTTCTAAGCACCATGCTTGCATCGCACGGATTTCTTTGTAAACAACATCGCGCAGTTCTATTTCACTTAAAAAATTATCCTTTTCAATTGTTGCAAGACGTGTTTGGTGTAATTGCTGATCGACAAGCAGATGCAACCTTAACCATTCGGTCTCTAGTTTCCTGCGCAAAGTTGAGTCTTCAATATGATCTAACATTAAATTTATAGTTGTTAAAGGAGCCTTCACTTCATGTACCCATGCTAACAGCTCATCTGAATACTCCTGTAGTTGCACCTTCGCATGATTCAGCTCTGCATCCTTATCATAGAAGACGTCTTCAATTTTTAGGTAGTATGCCTCCTGAAAAGGTGATAGAGCTAAGCTTCTAGCATGAGCATCATCCAGCCTGCTATCTACATTTCCCAGGAAATCTTTCAGTTGACCTATTTCCTTTGTGTACCGCCATAATAAAAAAATGAAAAACGCCACAATCATAATCATATTGACATACCAAATAGAGATGCCAACTAAACCAACGTCTAAAGTAAATAATATGTTAAGCACGACAAGAAGAAAAACAAAAAAGCCAATCCACGCTAGCCGTTCTCTTATAAATAAAAATAGCATTTTCACTCACGTCACCTGCGTCACTGCTATATAGCCGAGCCCCTTTTTTGTCACAATAACTTCCTGTAAGCCGATATCCTCTAGCTTAGCACGTAATCGATTAACATTGACTGATAATGTATTATCATTCACAAAGCGCTCATCGTCCCATAGTTTTCTCATTAAGTCCTCTCTAGAAACGATATGATTAGCCTTTTCCAATAAAACTCGTAAAATAAACAGTTCATTTTTAGTTAACGAAACAAGCTGCCCATTATACATAATCTCACTACGCGCATAATCCAAAACGGCACCATTGAAACGCGTGACATCCATTGTTTCTTCAACATAGTCATAAGTACGGCGTAAAATAGCTTGAACTTTTGCAAGTAACACCTCCATATGGAAGGGTTTTTGTATAAAATCATCGGCACCCATCTGCATCGCCATTACCATATCCATTGGATGATCTCGTGAAGATAGAAAGAGGATCGGCACCTTTGAAATATGTCGTATTTCACGGCACCAATGAAAGCCATCATATGCCGGTAGTTGAATATCTATTAAAACTAGCTGTGGCTTCTCTTCGATAAAATCATCCATCACCTTTTGAAAATCAGTTGGACCTACAACACGTAATGACCATTGCAAAAAGCGTTCTTCGATCATTGCAAAAATTGATGGATCATCTTCTATCAATAAAACCTTCATTTCCATACGCTGACGCTCCTTTCACTTATATATTTTAACATAAAAAACCAATCTGTAAGCGTCCCTACAGATTGGTTTTAAAATTAGCCTAAGCTAAATATTATTTTTGGATAGAAGCAACTACGCCAGCGCCTACAGTACGGCCACCCTCACGGATAGAGAATTTAGTACCTTCTTCAAGAGCGATTGGAGCGATAAGTTCTACTGTCATTTCGATGTTATCGCCAGGCATTACCATTTCAACGCCTTCTGGTAAGTTACAGATACCTGTTACGTCAGTTGTACGGAAGTAGAACTGAGGACGGTAGTTAGAGAAGAATGGAGTATGACGGCCACCCTCTTCTTTTGATAAAACGTAAACTTCAGCTTTGAAGTTTGTGTGTGGAGTGATTGAGCCTGGTTTAGCTAATACTTGACCACGTTGGATTTCTTCACGAGCTACACCACGAAGTAAAGCACCGATGTTGTCACCAGCTTCAGCGTAGTCTAATAATTTACGGAACATTTCAACGCCAGTTACAGTTGTAGATTTAGCTTCTTCAGCGATACCTACGATTTCAACTACGTCACCAACTTTAACTTGACCACGTTCAACACGGCCAGTTGCAACTGTACCACGACCAGTGATAGAGAATACGTCCTCTACTGGCATCATGAATGGTTTGTCAGTTTGACGTTCTGGAGTTGGGATGTAAGAATCTACAGCGTCCATTAATTCAACGATTTTTTCTTCCCATTCTGGTTCACCTTCAAGAGCTTTAAGAGCAGAACCTTTGATTACTGGGATATCGTCGCCTGGGAAGTCATATTCAGAAAGTAGGTCACGGATTTCCATTTCTACTAATTCTAATAATTCTTCGTCGTCTACCATATCACATTTGTTCATGAATACTACTAAGTATGGAACACCTACTTGACGAGATAAAAGGATGTGTTCACGAGTTTGTGGCATTGGGCCGTCAGCAGCAGATACTACTAAGATACCGCCGTCCATTTGTGCAGCACCAGTGATCATGTTTTTAACATAGTCAGCGTGTCCTGGGCAGTCAACGTGTGCATAGTGACGAGATTCTGTTTCGTATTCTACGTGAGAAGTATTGATTGTGATACCACGTTCTTTTTCTTCTGGTGCGTTATCGATATCAGCGTATGATTTAGCTGTACCACCCATTTTTTTAGAAAGAACTGTAGCGATTGCAGCAGTTAAAGTTGTTTTACCATGGTCAACGTGTCCGATTGTACCAATGTTAGCATGCGTTTTTGAACGGTCAAATTTTTCTTTAGCCATTAGAGATTGCCTCCTCGAAATTGTATGTTTTATTTAAAAATTTATAGAATGAATGCTGATAGAGAACGGGCCCATCCTCTATCCTGCAATCATAGCTTACAAATTAGTTATACTTTATGCAAGATGAAAATTCAATTATTCACCTTTATTTTTTTTGATGATGTCAGCAGCAATTGATTTTGGTACTTCTTCATAATGATCAAATGTCATTGAGAATACACCGCGACCTTGAGTTGCTGAACGAAGAGTTGTTGCGTAACCAAACATTTCCGAAAGCGGAACCATTGCACGAACAACTTGAGAGTTACCGCGAGCATCCATACCCTCAACGCGTCCGCGACGAGAAGTGATGTTACCCATGATATCACCAAGGTACTCTTCTGGAATTACAACTTCTACTTTCATCATTGGTTCTAAAATTACAGCATCACATTGTTTAGCTGCTTCTTTAAGAGCCATAGAAGCTGCGATTTTAAACGCCATCTCATTCGAGTCAACGTCATGGTAAGAACCGAATACTAATTTCGCTTTAATGTCGATTAGTGGGTAACCAGCTACTACACCGCGGTCAAGAGAGTCACGAAGACCTGCTTCAACTGCAGGGATGTATTCACGAGGAACTACACCACCAACGATAGCGTTTTCGAATTCGAAGCCTTTACCTTCTTCATTTGGAGAGAACTCAATCGTTACGTCACCATATTGTCCACGACCACCAGATTGGCGAGTGAATTTACCTTGAACTTTTGCAGAGCTACGGAATGTTTCACGGTAAGATACCATTGGAGCACCTACGTTAGCTTCTACTTTAAATTCACGGCGCATACGGTCAACTAAGATATCAAGGTGAAGCTCACCCATACCTGAGATGATTGTTTGTCCAGTTTCTGTGTCAGTGTGAGCACGGAAAGTTGGATCCTCTTCTTGAAGTTTTTGTAAAGCTTGACCCATTTTGTCTTGGTCAGCTTTTGATTTTGGTTCTACAGAAAGAGAAATTACTGGTTCAGGGAATTCCATTGATTCAAGAATAACTAGGTTTTTCTCGTCACATAGAGTATCACCAGTAGTAGTATCTTTAAGACCTACTGCTGCTGCGATGTCCCCAGCGAACACTTTAGAAATCTCTTCACGAGAGTTAGCGTGCATTTGTAGGATACGACCTACACGTTCACGTTTACCTTTAGAAGAGTTTTGTACGTATGAACCTGCATCTAATGTTCCAGAGTACACACGGAAGAAAGTTAATTTACCTACGAATGGGTCAGTCATAACTTTGAATGCAAGAGCTGAGAATGGCTCGTCATCAGAAGATTTACGTTCTAACTCTTCGTCACCATCAACTGAAGTACCTTTGATTGCTGGTACATCAACTGGAGATGGTAAGTAATCGATAACTGCATTTAACATTGGGCGTACGCCTTTGTGTTTGAATGCTGTACCACAGATTACTGGGTAGAATTCTACTGCGATTGTAGCACGACGGATAGCCGCTTTAAGCTCAGCAACAGTGATTTCTTCGCCTTCTAAATATTTTTCCATGATTTCTTCATCAACACTTGCAACAGCGTCGATTAATTTTTCACGGTATTCTTCAGCGATTTCGCGGTGCTCTTCAGGAATTTCACCTTCAGTTACTGCAGTACCTTTTTCATCGCCGTAGAAAGTTGCTTTCATTTCAACTAAGTCAATGATAGCAGAGAACTGATCTTCAGCTCCGATAGGTAATTGGATTGGGTGAGCGTTTGCTTGTAAACGTTCGTGTAGAGTACCTACTGAATACAAGAAGTCTGCACCTGTTTTATCCATTTTGTTAATGAATACGATACGTGGAACACCGTAAGTTGTAGCTTGACGCCATACAGTTTCTGTTTGAGGCTCAACACCAGATTGAGCATCTAGTACTGTTACAGCACCATCAAGTACGCGTAAAGAACGTTCTACTTCTACAGTGAAGTCTACGTGTCCAGGAGTATCGATGATGTTTACACGGTGGCCTGCCCATTGAGCTGTTGTTGCAGCAGAAGTGATTGTAATACCACGTTCTTGCTCTTGCTCCATCCAGTCCATTTGAGAAGCGCCTTCATGAGTTTCACCGATTTTGTGAATCTTACCTGTGTAATAAAGGATACGCTCAGTTGTTGTTGTTTTACCAGCATCAATGTGAGCCATGATCCCAATATTACGAGTATTCTCTAGAGAGAATTCGCGTTTCATTAGGTATTTCTCCTTCCATATTGGGCTTATGCTATGTTTAGATTACCAACGGTAGTGAGCGAATGCTTTGTTCGCTTCTGCCATTTTGTGCATATCTTCACGTTTCTTAACTGATGCACCAGTGTTGTTAGAAGCATCTAGAATTTCGTTAGCTAAACGCTCTTCCATAGTTTTTTCACCACGAAGACGAGAATAGTTAACTAGGTAACGAAGACCTAAAGTTGTACGACGTTCTGGACGTACTTCAACTGGTACTTGGTAGTTTGAACCACCAACACGGCGAGCGCGTACTTCAAGAACTGGCATTACGTTGTTTAGAGCAGCTTCGAATACTTCAATTGGATTTTCACCAGAACGTTCTTTAACTAGTTCGAACGCACCGTATAAAATCTTTTGAGAAGTACCTCTTTTACCATCAACCATCATTTTATTGATTAAACGAGTTACTAGTTTTGAATTATAAATTGGATCTGGTAACACGTCACGTTTGGAAACAGGACCTTTACGAGGCATGTGTTTTCCTCCTTTCGAATAATTATCGATTTTTTTTATAAACTTCGCCTAAAATGTCGTTATCACTAAATTTCCACATCAGCTAGCATGATTGGAAATCGGTGATACCAACATCAGGCTCGTTATTTATTAACACTTAGCGTGTTAAATTATTTTTTTTCTTTAGGGCGTTTTGTTCCGTATTTAGAACGTGATTGTAAACGACCGTTTACACCAGCTGTATCAAGAGCACCACGTACGATATGGTAACGAACACCCGCTAAGTCTTTTACGCGTCCGCCACGGATAAGAACAACACTGTGCTCTTGTAAGTTGTGGCCTTCACCTGGGATATAAGCTGTAACCTCAATTTGGTTAGTTAAACGCACACGAGCGTATTTACGTAACGCTGAGTTTGGTTTACGAGGTGTCATTGTACCTACACGAGTACAAACACCACGTTTTTGAGGAGACTTAACATCAGTTAAAGATTTTTTAAATGAGTTATATCCTTTGTTTAACGCTGGTGATTTTGATTTCGTGATTTTAGATTGACGAGGCTTACGTACTAATTGGTTAATTGTAGGCATCGGTTTTTCCTCCCTTCATTCATTCACTATTAATACCACACATCCAGGTGGTTCATTTTTTGGGTAAAAACAAAGTCTTTGTGTTTTATACACAAAAACTAATCTACAGCAATAGCAACTACCGCAGCTCCAACATGGATTCCACAGGCTTTGCCTAGTTCCTTTTTGGACTCGACAAGAATAACTGGTATACCGATTTCTCTCGCGAAAGATATGGCCGAATCGGTTACCCAATTGTCTGCATCAAGTGCCACAAAAAGCTCTTTCACTAAACCAGCTTGCATTGCTTTTACTGCTTGCTTTGTACCAATGATTGTTTGACTAGCCCTTACTTTATCATAAGACATTTTCATATCCTCCGAAGTACAGACAGTTAACTATCAACCTTCAATATATTATCATTATCAATTTCTACTGTCAACTAATATCTTTAAAAAGTCCGAAGAGATGCGCTTTTGTCATCTCTTCGGAGCTTTCATTTAAGTTATTCAGCAGAAACTAGATCTTCTGCGTCAAGCTCATCTTTTTCAATGCGGATTTGACGGTAACGTTGCATACCAGTACCTGCAGGAACAAGTTTACCGATAATTACGTTCTCTTTTAATCCTAGAAGTTCATCACGTTTACCTTTAATTGCAGCATCCGTTAACACACGAGTTGTTTCTTGGAATGATGCAGCAGATAAGAATGATTCTGTTTCTAATGAAGCTTTTGTAATACCTAGAATTACAGGGCGACATGTTGCAGGGTTTTTGCCGTTTAGCACAGCATCTGCATTTGCCTCTGAGAATTGGTGAATATCTAATAATGAGCCTGGTAATAATTCTGTATCACCAGCTTCGATTACGCGCACTTTACGAAGCATTTGGCGTACCATTACTTCGATGTGTTTATCTCCAATTTCTACCCCTTGCATACGGTAAACTTTTTGTACTTCTTTTAGTAAATATTCTTGAACTGTTGAAACGTCTTTTACTTTTAATAATTGTTTTGGATCGATAGAACCCTCTGTTAATACTTGACCACGTTCGATTGCGTCACCTTCGATGACTTTTAGACGTGCATTATAAGGTGCTTGGTATTTACGAGTTTCTACATCACCTTGAACGGTAATTTCTTTTAGACCTTCACGGATTTCAGTGATATCTGACACCGTACCAGCAATCTCAGAAATAACAGATTGACCTTTTGGATTACGTGCTTCGAAAATCTCTTGGATACGTGGAAGACCTTGTGTAATATCGTCTCCGGCTACCCCACCTGTATGGAATGTACGCATTGTTAACTGAGTACCTGGTTCACCGATTGATTGAGCCGCAATAATACCAACTGCTTCCCCAACTTCTACTTTTTCACCAGTTGCTAAGTTCATGCCGTAACATTTTTTACATACACCATGTTTTGTATTACATGTAAATGCAGAACGGATTGTTACTTCTTCGATACCAGCTTCCGTAATAATACGAGCGATATCTTGGTCGATTAAGCCGTCTTTTTCTAAAATAACATCGCCTGTTTCTGGATGGAAAATCGTTTTCTTCGTATGACGACCAACAATACGTTCGTCTAACGCTTCGATTAGTTCTGTACCTTCCATTAACGCTCCGATTGTTAAGCCACGGTCTGTTCCACAGTCATCTTCACGCACAATGACATCTTGTGCAACGTCTACAAGACGACGTGTTAAGTAACCTGAATCGGCAGTTTTTAGGGCTGTATCGGCAAGACCTTTACGCGCACCATGTGTTGAGATGAAGTATTCCAATACTGTTAAACCTTCACGGAATGAAGACTTGATTGGAAGTTCGATAATACGACCAGCCGGGTTGGCCATCAGACCACGCATACCTGCTAACTGTGTAAAGTTAGATGCGTTACCACGGGCACCTGAGTCAGACATCATGAAGATTGGGTTTGTTTTCTCAAGCGACTTCATCAGTTTTGATTGAATTTCATCTTTCGCCGCACTCCAGCTAGAGATAACACGGTCATAACGCTCTTCTTCTGTGATGAAACCACGACGGAATTGCGCTTGAACTTTATCTACTTTCTCTTGTGCTATTGCTAAGATGTCACCTTTATCTGGTAATACCACGATGTCAGATACACCAACAGTGATACCAGCGCGAGTTGAATATTTGAAACCTAAGTTTTTCATACGGTCAAGCATTTTAGATGTTTCAGTAATGTGGAAACGTTTGAACACTTCTGCAATGATATTTCCTAAGAATTTCTTGCGGAATGGGTTTACAACAGGTACAGATGCAAAGTATTTGCGAAGTACTGCTGAACGTTGTGCGTCAACTTTACCTTTTTCATCTAATTGGTTGTAAGCAGCATCTGCTTCAAGCTCTGCTAGAGTTTCTTCGTCAATTGTTAAGTTTACGAAGTATTTATCTGGTGTTACTTGCTCTAAGTTGAAATCAGTCGGTTCGTTAATGAACGGGAATGATTCAGGCAAGATTTCGTTAAAGATTACTTTACCAACCGTTGTTAGTAAGAACATATTATTTTGTTCTTCTGTAAACGTTGGATTGTGCAGTGAACTTGCTTTGATCGCGATACGAGTATGCAAGTGAACATGGCCAGTATCATATGCGATTAGCACTTCGTTTGGTCCATAGAAAATCGAACCTTCACCACGAGCATTTTCACGCTCAAGTGTTAAATAATAGTTCCCTAATACCATGTCTTGAGATGGTGTAACAACTGGTTTACCATCTTTCGGGTTTAGGATGTTTTGTGCAGCAAGCATTAGAAGGCGAGCTTCAGCTTGTGCCTCTGCTGATAATGGTACGTGAACCGCCATTTGGTCACCATCGAAGTCAGCGTTGTAAGCTGTACATACTAACGGGTGAAGACGAATTGCACGACCTTCAACTAGTGTTGGTTCAAATGCTTGGATACCAAGACGGTGAAGCGTCGGAGCACGGTTTAATAGGACCGGATGCTCACGGATAACATCTTCTAAAACGTCCCATACGTCGTTGTTTAAACGTTCGATTTTACGTTTAGCAGATTTAATATTATGTGCAAGACCACGTTCTACTAATTCTTTCATAACGAAAGGTTTAAATAGCTCAATCGCCATTTCCTTCGGTAGACCACATTGGTACATTTTTAAGTTTGGACCTACTACGATAACGGAACGACCAGAATAGTCTACACGTTTACCAAGTAAGTTTTGACGGAAACGACCTTGTTTCCCTTTCAACATATGAGAAAGTGATTTTAACGGACGGTTACCTGGTCCAGTTACAGGACGACCACGACGACCGTTATCGATTAATGCATCAACTGCTTCTTGTAACATACGTTTTTCGTTTTGAACGATGATGCTTGGTGCACCAAGATCTAATAAACGTTTTAAACGGTTATTACGGTTAATGACACGACGATATAAATCGTTTAAGTCAGAAGTTGCAAAACGACCACCATCTAGTTGAACCATTGGACGAAGCTCCGGTGGAATAACAGGTAGTACATCTAAAATCATCCACTCTGGAGAGTTACCTGAGTTACGGAATGACTCTACCACTTCAAGACGTTTAATCGCACGTGTACGGCGTTGACCTTGTGCAGATTTTAACTCTTCTTTTAAAGAATGTGTTTCATCTTCAAGATCGATTTTACCAAGAAGCTTTTTAATGGCTTCTGCACCCATAGCAGCTTCGAATGTGTTACCGAATTTTTCGCGGTATGCACGATACTCTTTTTCAGAAAGTAATTGTTTACTTTCTAAGTTTGTAGCACCTGGTTCGATGACAACGTAAGATGCGAAGTAAATTACTTCTTCTAAAGCACGTGGAGACATATCTAAGATAAGACCCATACGGCTTGGTATACCTTTGAAGTACCAAATATGAGAAACTGGGGCTGCTAATTCGATATGACCCATACGTTCACGTCGAACTTTTGCACGTGTTACTTCAACACCACAACGGTCACAAACTACGCCTTTGTAACGAACGCGTTTGTATTTACCACAGTGACATTCCCAGTCTTTCGTAGGACCGAAAATACGTTCACAGAATAAACCATCTTTTTCTGGTTTTAATGTACGATAGTTAATTGTTTCTGGTTTTTTTACTTCACCATATGACCAAGAACGAATCTTGTCAGGGGAAGCTAAACCAATTTTCATATATTCAAATTCATTAACGTCTATCAAGGAGCCTACCTCCCTCTAGTTATAGGTCTTTATAAAGACTCTTTTACGCAGCTCGACAATCGTTTGCCAAAATACCTTTTGACAAAAGATTAAAAATAGATTGTTTTCATTCGTAAAGAAAGTCGGGCAGGGCGTTAAATCCTGCCCGACTAATTTGAAAAATAAGTTTGACCATATTCACACGAATGTGAACTTATCCATTATTCAAAAGACTCTACTGGCTCTTCTTCTGTTTCTGGTTGTGGCGCAATGTTAAGTGCGTCAGCAGGTTGAAGATCTTCTTCTTCGTCTAAATCGCGAAGCTCTACTTCTTCATCATTGATTGTTAACATTTTAACGTCCATACCAAGAGACTGAAGTTCTTTAATCAATACTTTAAATGATTCTGGAACGCCTGGTTCTGGAACGCTTTCACCTTTAACGATAGCTTCGTATGTTTTCACACGACCAACAACGTCATCAGATTTAACAGTTAAAATTTCTTGAAGTGTGTATGCAGCACCATATGCTTCAAGTGCCCATACCTCCATCTCACCAAAGCGTTGTCCACCGAACTGCGCTTTACCACCAAGTGGTTGTTGTGTAACAAGTGAGTAAGGACCAGTTGAACGTGCGTGAAGTTTATCATCAACCATGTGTGCAAGTTTGATCATGTACATAATCCCTACAGATACACGGTTATCGAATGGTTCACCTGAACGTCCATCATACAGGATTGTTTTACCGTCACGGTTCATCCCTGCTTCTTCCATTGTTTCCCATACATCTTCTTCGTTGGCACCATCAAATACTGGCGTTGCCATATGAACACCTAAGTAACGAGAAGCCATACCTAAATGTAGTTCTAAAACTTGTCCGATATTCATACGAGAAGGTACGCCTAGTGGGTTTAACATGATATCGACAGGAGTACCATCTGGCATAAATGGCATATCCTCTTCCGGTAAGATACGAGAGATAACCCCTTTGTTACCATGACGTCCGGCCATTTTGTCCCCAACGCGGATTTTACGTTTTTGAACAATGTAAGCACGAACTAATTGGTTAACACCTGGTGGTAACTCGTCGCCGTCTTCACGGTTAAATACTTTCACGTCAAGGATGATACCGCCCGCACCATGTGGTACGCGTAATGAAGTATCACGAACTTCACGTGCCTTTTCACCAAAGATTGCGTGTAATAAGCGCTCTTCAGCCGTTAACTCTGTAACCCCTTTAGGCGTTACTTTACCTACAAGAATATCACCATCGCGTACTTCCGCACCGATACGGATAATACCACGTTCGTCTAAGTTACGAAGTGCATCTTCCCCAACGTTTGGAATGTCACGTGTAATTTCTTCAGGTCCTAATTTTGTATCACGAGATTCTGATTCATATTCTTCAATATGAACTGAAGTATATACATCGTCTTTTACAAGGCGTTCACTCATGATAACAGCATCCTCATAGTTGAACCCGTTCCAAGTCATGAATGCAACAAGTACGTTACGACCTAATGCAAGTTCACCTTTTTCCATTGATGGACCGTCAGCTAAAATATCACGAGGTTTCACACGTTCGCCAACTTTTACAAGTGGACGTTGGTTGTATGAAGTACCTTGGTTTGAACGAATGAATTTTTGTAATTTATATTTTGTTAAATCGCCTTTAACTTCTTTACCGTCGATTGTTTCAATGCGACGTACGTGGATTGAACGAGCTTCTACATGCTCAACAATACCATCGTATTTTGCTACTACAGCCGCACCTGAGTCACGTGCATCTACGTGTTCCATACCAGTTCCGACAAACGGAGCTTCTGGATTTAAAAGAGGAACCGCTTGACGTTGCATGTTGGCACCCATAAGTGCACGGTTAGAGTCATCGTTTTCTAAGAACGGAATACATGCAGTCGCTGCAGAAACTACTTGTTTAGGCGATACGTCCATATAATCCATTTGAGACTTGTTGAAAACAGTATTATCCCCACGGAAACGACCTACAACTTCATCGTTTACGAAAGTACCATCAGGATTTAATAGTGAGTTCGCTTGCGCTACATAGTAGTTATCTTCTTCGTCAGCTGTTAAGTAATCAATTTGATCTGTTACTCGGCCAGTTTCGTGGTCAATACGACGATATGGCGTTTCAATGAAACCAAATTTATTTACTTTAGCGAAAGAAGATAATGAGTTAATTAAACCAATGTTTGGACCCTCAGGTGTCTCGATCGGACACATACGACCATAGTGAGAATAGTGAACGTCACGCACTTCGAAACCAGCGCGTTCACGTGTTAAACCACCAGGTCCTAATGCAGATAGACGACGTTTGTGCGTTAACTCTGCCAGTGGGTTTGTTTGGTCCATGAATTGAGATAATTGAGAGCTACCAAAGAATTCTTTAATAGACGCAATTACTGGACGAATATTGATTAATTGTTGCGGTACGATAGCGGCTGTATCATTGATAGACATACGCTCGCGCACTACACGTTCCATACGAGATAAACCGATACGGAATTGATTTTGTAATAATTCACCAACAGAGCGTAGACGACGGTTACCTAAATGGTCAATATCATCCGTTGCCCCTACTTGGTAAAGTAAGTTGAAGAAATAACTTACTGAAGATAAGACGTCAGCAGGTGTAATGTTCTTCACTTCTTCGTCAATGTAGGCATTGCCAATTACATTGATTTCTTTTTGTGCTTCATCTTTCGGAGCATAAATTTTAATAGATTGGATTGTTACGTCATCTTCAAGTACTCCGCCAACTTGTGATAAAGTGCGGTAGCCAATACCTTTAGAAGAATCCTCTAGGTAAGGTAAAATCTTATCTAAAGTACGACGATCAAGCACAGTGCCCTTCTCTACTAAAATTTCGCCTGTTTCTGGATCAACAAGCGTTTCAGCAATCGTTTGGTTGAATAAACGATTTTTGATGTGAAGCTTTTTATTCATTTTGTAACGACCAACATTCGCTAAATCATAGCGTTTAGCATCGAAGAAACGAGAGTATAATAAACTTTTCGCACTTTCTACTGTTGGTGGCTCACCTGGACGTAAACGCTCATAGATTTCTAAAAGTGCTTTTTCTGTACTTTCAGAGTTATCTTTTTCTAGCGTATTACGTAAATACTCGTTATCACCGATAATATCGATAATTTCTTGATCTGAACCGAAGCCTAGTGCGCGAAGTAACACTGTTACTGGTAGCTTACGAGTACGATCAATACGCACATATACTACATCTTTCGCGTCAGTTTCATATTCTAACCAAGCACCACGGTTTGGAATGACTGTTGCACCGAAGCCTTTTTTACCGTTTTTATCAGTTTTATCATGGAAATACACACTCGGTGATCGAACTAATTGCGAAACAATAACACGTTCAGCACCATTGATAATGAACGTACCTGTTTCTGTCATTAATGGGAAGTCACCCATAAATACATCTTGTTCTTTCACTTCGTCAGTTTCTTTGTTGTAAAGACGTACTTTCACACGTAATGGAGCTGCGTAAGTAACATCTCGCTCTTTACACTCATCGACATCATACTTAGGATCACCTAATGAATAATCGATGAATTCTAATGAAAGATTACCTGTAAAGTCCTCGATCGGCGAAATGTCACGGAACATTTCACGTAAACCTTCTTCAAGGAACCACTCGTAAGACGCCGTTTGAATCTCAATCAGATTTGGAAGCTCAAGCACCTCTTTAATACGCGCAAAGCTTCTACGCTGGCGGTGTTGTCCGTACTGAACTAGTTGACCTGTCAACTCATTCACCCCTCAATAAAGCGATATTAGGTCTTTGCAAAATCATCCAAATAGTGTATGATTTCGAAAGACAAAAAGAAAACGAGTCTTCAAAAGATCTCATTTTCGGTTAACTAAACTTATCTTGGCAAGTATACCCATATTAAATCATTCATATACCAAAAGGGCACACGACCTCAAAATAATATTTTTGCATTGTATCATATTATCATAGCCGTTTTGTCAAGTCAATATTTTATACATATTTCATTTATTTTTTTGCACGCACTATCCAGTAGCCTTTTTTCTTTTCCACAATATCCACTACAGAAAATTTTTCCTCTAAATAGCTAACCGTTGATGGTGCACCTTGCTTCTTCTGAATTACTACCCAAAGCTCTCCAGAAGTCACTAACTTATCATAAGCACCGTCGTAAAAGCGGAAAACCGTTTCCTTTCCTGCGCGAATTGGAGGATTGGTTAAAATAGCTGCAGCTTTCGCCTCATCATCAACATTCGATAGTCCGTCACTTACAAATATACGTACATTTTGAACACCGTTTACTTGCGCATTTTTTTGTGAAAGCGCAACTGCCCGCTCATTAATATCCATCATGAATACTGTTCGCTCAGGATTTGCTTTGGCAATAGACAACCCAATCGGTCCATACCCACAACCTACATCGAAAATAGCACCATCCACATCCGGCATTTGAAACGCATCTATTAATACACGGGATCCAAAATCTACTTCGCTTTTACTAAATACACCTGCATCCGTTTCAAAGGAAAACGTATGCCCAAGTAACTTGAACGTCCAGTGACGAGGTTTACTTTCAGTTTGAGGCTTACTTGTATAATAGTGATCTGACATTTTCACGCCTCCTCAGAATGAAGAAAAAGCTCGCCATAATGACGAGCTTCCTTTTGTATAAAAGTAATACGAGATTACTTAACTTCTACAGATGCGCCAACTTCTTCAAGTTTAGCTTTGATTTGTTCAGCTTCATCTTTAGAAACGCCTTCTTTAAGAGCTTTAGGAGCGTTATCTACAACTTCTTTAGCTTCTTTAAGACCTAAACCAGTGATTTCGCGAACCACTTTGATTACTTTAATTTTTTCAGCACCAGCAGATGCTAATACTACGTCGAATTCTGTTTTTTCTTCAGCTGCAGCAGCACCGCCAGCAACTACTGCTACTGGAGCAGCAGCTGTTACACCGAATTCTTCTTCGATAGCTTTTACTAAATCGTTTAATTCAAGAACTGTCATAGCTTTGATAGCTTCTAAGATTTGCTCTTTGTTCATTATAATTTCCTCCTAATTGGATATGTTTTAGTTTTTTGCGGTCAAGCCGCGGAAGTTATGCTACGTAAGAAATTACGCGCCTTGTTCTTCTTTTTGTTCTGCAACAGCTTTTGTTGCAAGTGCGAAGTTGCGCACTGGAGCTTGAAGTACAGATAAAAGCATTGAAAGAAGACCTTCGCGTGATGGAAGTTCTGCAAGTGCTTTAACATCTTCAACAGAAGAGATTGCACCTTCAATAATACCTGCTTTAATTTCTAAAGCTTCGTTTTTCTTAGCGAACTCGTTGATGATTTTAGCAGGAGCTACAACATCTTCAGTTGAGAACGCGATTGCGTTAGGACCAGTTAATACTTCGTTGATCCCTTCAACACCAGCAGCTTCAGCAGCACGACGAGTTAAAGTGTTTTTGTAAACTTTAAACTCAACACCAGCTTCACGAAGTTGTTTACGAAGTTCAGTCACTTGTGCAACATTAAGACCACGGTAATCCACTACCACTACAGAAGCAGCGCTTTGGAATTTTTCTGTGATTTCTTGCACTTGAGATTGTTTGTTTTCGATTGCTTTGCTCATGATGACACCTCCTATTAGAATGGGTCATTTATACCGACAAAAGAAAAGCCTCTGAGTCATATAGACACAGAGGCTGAAAGTCATCATCTTTAAAATAAGAATCCGAATTCCGATGTCCTCGGTAGGAACATTAAGTGACAAGTCACTCCTACTGTCTACGGTACAAATGGATGATTCACAACAGCATCCATCATACCAAAGATGCGGATAGCTGTCAACCGATTTATATAAATAAATTATTTTACTACTACGTTAGCAGCGTCAATTTTAACAGCTGGGCCCATTGTAGTTGTAACATTTACAGATTTCATGTAAGTACCTTTAGCTGCAGCAGGTTTTGCTTTTTGAACAACGTCAAATACAGTTAAGAAGTTTTCTACAAGTTTTTCTGTTGCGAAAGAAACTTTACCGATAGGAGCGTGGATAATACCAGCTTTGTCAGCGCGGTATTCTACTTTACCAGCTTTGATTTCTTCGATTGCTTTTGTTACGTCAAATGTAACTGTACCAGTTTTAGGGTTTGGCATTAAGCCTTTAGGTCCTAATACGCGACCAAGTTTACCAACTTCACCCATCATGTCAGGAGTTGCTACGATTACATCGAAGTCAAACCAACCTTGTTGGATTTTTTGGATGTACTCTGCATCGCCTACATAGTCAGCGCCAGCAGCTTCTGCTTCTTTAAGTTTTTCACCTTTAGCGAATACTAATACGCGTTGAGTTTTACCAGTACCGTTTGGTAGCACTACTGCACCACGGATTTGTTGGTCGTTTTTACGAGTATCGATTCCTAAACGGAAAGCAACTTCTACAGTAGCGTCGAAGTTTACTGTGCTAGTTTTTTGAGCAAGTTCGATTGCTTCTTGTGCGCCGTATACGTTGTTACGGTCGATTAATTTCGCTGCATCTTGCAGTTTTTTACCTTTTTTAGCCATTATATATTTCCTCCTTGATTGTGGTTATAGCGGATTTTACCTCCCACGAATAAAGGTTGCGCGTTCACAAAGAAACTCCGCAACCTTCCAAAAAACAAAAACATCAAGTAAATGGGAATTAGTCTTCGATAACAATACCCATGCTTCGTGCAGTACCTTCAACCATTAACATAGCAGCTTCAACTGAAGCAGCGTTAAGGTCTGGCATTTTAGTTTCAGCGATTTCGCGAACTTTATCACGTTTAACCGTTGCAACTTTTTTACGGTTTGGTTCACCAGATCCAGATTGGATACCAGCTGCTACTTTAAGTAAAACTGCTGCAGGTGGAGTTTTCGTAATGAAAGTGAAAGAACGGTCCTCGAATACTGAAATTTCAACCGGAATAATAAGACCAGCTTGATCAGCAGTACGCGCATTGAACTCTTTACAGAATCCCATGATGTTCACACCTGCTTGACCTAATGCAGGACCAACCGGTGGAGCTGGGTTTGCTTTACCAGCAGGGATTTGAAGTTTAACAACTTTAATAACTTTTTTAGCCACGAGACACACCTCCTTAAGTCCGTGATGTGGTAATTGGGTTGCCCCTCCCACTCAATATCTGTCTGTCAGCTAAGTGCCGATAACATTAAAATTATCATTACAGACGTCAACCGAAGTTTGACAGTCTGACCTTTGAAATGATACCACTTTTAATTTTTTTAAGCAAGTAGTAATTAACAAAATTTGCGTTATACGCTCAATCATACACTAATTAGTTACTAGAATTTAAAGTTATAATTTTTGAATTTGCTCAAAATCCAGTTCCATAATCGTTTCGCGACCAAACATATCTACAGATACTTTCAGTTTTCCTTTTTCAGCGTCAATTTCTTCAACACGCCCTTGGAAGTGCGCAAACGGTCCTTCTAATACTTCAACCGCTTCACCAACTGTGATATCGATTTCAACAACTTTATCTGTCATGCCCATTTGTTGTAATAGACGATCCGCTTCCTCTGGTAATAGCGGTGTTGGTTTTGCTCCACCACCTGATGAACCGATAAAGCCAGTTACTCCTGGTGTATTACGTACAACATACCAAGAATCATCTGTCATAATGAGTTCTACTAGGACATAACCAGGGAAAACTTTACGCATCATTGTGCGCTTTTTGCCGTCTTTCATTTCTGTTTCCTCATGCTCAGGCACGATAACACGGAAGATTTTATCTTGCATCCCCATTGTTTCAACACGTTTTTCTAGGTTTGCTTTTACACGGTTCTCATACCCTGAATACGTATGAACAACATACCAATTTTTCTCCATAACTGCTAGGACTACTCGTCCGTCCCTCCCTTACTAATAAAAGTGAAAATGATCGCGATATGCAATTTTGCATCCTTTATTCTTTTCACAAGCTTCTCAATAGAAAAACATAGCTTTCGCCATAGCAAGCGAAAGCCCGATGATAAATACCTAATTAGCATAGTCATCTATTGCTACCAGCATACTTTTACTAGTAGCACGCTTATCATAATGAGAACATTTTACTGCTCTTTACTTCATAAAACAAACGAAAAAACCCGTTATTGGAAAGGACGGGCTATTTTCAAAAGTATTAACATGCTCTTTTCTAATTATAAATCTAAGTACCAGCGGAATAATGATGAAATACCTAAGTCTACTAACACAAAAAATAAAGCCATAATTACTACAGTTGAAATTACAACGACTGTATATTTCGTCAGTTCTTTACTTTTTGGCCAGCTAGTTTTTCGCATTTCCGACATTACGTCGCTGAAAAAACTTTTAATCTTACCCATTCTAGCCTAACCTCCGAATCAATCATATCTGTCTATTTACAAAATATTTTATAGCGTTTGTTTATGCACTGTATGTTCATTGCAATGCGAGCAAAATTTCTTTAATTCGAGGCGTACAGTAGAATCTCCCTTAGCAGGAAATGTGTAATTTCTCGAACCGCATTTTTCACAATTTAGCACGACTTTCTTTGTCATGTAATCACCTTTTTTGGCACTTTGTCTTTTAAAGACTAACACCTAAAATTGTCAATGTCAACAAGGGTAAGTGACCTCTACGACATTTCCTCGAGCACTAAATGTCGCTCTAATTTCCGCTTTACTCGTTGCAAAGCATTGTCAATTGACTTCACATGGCGATTCAGTTTTGCAGAAATTTCATGATAGGATTGCCCATCTAGATAGAGAGCTAGTACTTGTAGCTCTAATTCACTTAAAATCTCACTCATTTTTTCTTCTAAATAACCAAACTCTTCTCTATGAATCATTAACTCTTCTGGATCATCCATAATCGCCCCTGTTAATACATCCATTAATGTACGATCAGATTCCTCATCAAAAATAGGCTTGTCTAACGAAACATAGGAATTCAGTGGAATGTGTTTTTGCCTTGTTGCTGTTTTAATTGCAGTAATAATTTGTCTTGTAATACATAACTCCGCAAAAGCTCGAAAAGAAGCTAGCTTGTCCCCTTTAAAATCACGGACAGCTTTATACAAGCCAATCATTCCTTCTTGTACTATGTCTTCTTTATCAGCACCAATTAAAAAATAGGATCTCGCCTTTGCTCTTACTAGCAAACGGTATTTTGTAATTAAAAAATCCAACGCATCTGTATTACCTTGATGCACCATTTCAATAAGCTCTTCATCATTGAATCGTTCAAAATCTTGTGTCACTTGTACAATACTATTTTTAAACATGGTATCACCTCAGCTGCAACAGATAATTAGGAACAGTATAACGGAATTGGAAAATATCAGTCAATCAATCATTTCAAACCACGGCGCCATTTTTCAAAAGCAAGTGCCACATCTGGCTTTAGCTCTATACGTGAAGGTGGCTTGCTATCCTGCTTACGTTTTACATCATGAGAAATTTTATGTTGAATAATGCTTAAATCAATTTCAAGCTCTCTTGCCGATTTGCGTAGTGCACCATTGCCAAAAATAACACTTTGTTCAGCCATATCGGAAGTCGCCACGTGAATTTGAATATGTCTTGCTTTTAGTTCTTGTGTCATCTTTTCAATGCGTTCATCTGCTGTTTCATTTTTCCTTGTATAAATAATCTCGACGCCATTTTCTATATAAGATTGCTCCACGCCCGGCACAAGATGGGCGTCAAAAACAACTATCACGCGCCACCCTATCGCCGCTTTATATTCTGCCATAAGCTCAATTAGACGCTTACGTGCATCTTCAAAGTTCGTGTCACGTAATGGACGTAGCTCTTTCCAAGCTCCGATCATATTATAGCCGTCAACAAGCAAAATGTTCTTCATCGTTAGTCATTCGCTTCTTGACGTTTACGATACACTTCATACATTAAAAGCGCCGCAGCTACAGAAGCATTTAATGATGTGACATGCCCAACCATAGGCAGATGATATAAAAAGTCACATTTCTCTTTTAGTAGGCGCCCCATCCCTTTACCCTCACTACCAATAATAATAGCAAGCGGTAGGGTTGCATCCATTTTGCGATAATCCGCAGAGCCTTTTGCATCTGTACCAGCAATCCATACGCCCCGTTCTTTTAACTCATCGACTGTTTGGGCTAGGTTATTAACACGCACGACAGGTACATGCTCGATGGCGCCTGTTGACGCTTTCGCCACAACTGCTGTTAAGCTCACTGAGCGACGCTTTGGAATAATAATACCATGTACGCCAATTGCATCTGCAGTTCGCATAATAGAGCCTAAATTATGCGGGTCTTCTAACTCATCTAAAATTAAGAAAAATGGATCTTCTTGTTTGTTTTGTGCCGCTGCAAATAAATCGTCTAGTTCTGCATAGCTATATGCTGCTACAGATGCCACAATTCCTTGATGGTTAGCATCTGATAATTGATCGACCTTTTTTTTCGGTACAAACTGTACAATGATGCCTCGTTCGCGCGCTAAATCAAGCAGTTCATTGACCCCTGATTTTTTTACACCTTCTGCAATCCATACTTTATTCATATCGCGGCCTGAACGAAGTGCTTCTAACACTGGGTTTTTACCGGCAATAATTTCACCATTTTGTTCTGCCATTATTTTGACACTCCTTTTAATTCCTCGATTATTTGAATAGCGTATGCAATGATGGCATAAACGCGTTCTAATTCACCTAGTAAGTACAAGCTTCCAAGTACCGCTTCAAAGCCTGAACTATTGCGATAAGTTTGTACATCTGTATTTTTGGGAACAGAACCGGATTTGGCATTGCGTCCACGTCGGAACACTGCCAATTCCTGCTCTGTTAAAAAGTTTTCATCCATCATGCGATGTACAATTGTTGACTGTGCCTTTGCTGATACATAATGCGTTGCTTCTCTATGGAGTGTGTTCGGTTTTACGCGTCCGCTACGCAGTAAATACTCCCGTACCTTCTGTTCTAAAACCGCATCTCCCATATATGCAAGCGCTAATGCATTTAATTGCTTCACATCTTCATTTCGGAGTTTATCCAAGTTACTTACCCTCGTTTCCATCTTGTCCCTTGGCGTGTATCTTCTAAAATGATACCTTGCGCTTGTAAATGGTCACGAATTTCGTCTGAACGGGCAAAGTCACGGTTTTTGCGCGCTTCTACGCGTTCTTGTAACAATGCTTCAATTTCTTCGTCCAGTAGTTCAGCTTCTTTAGCAAATTCAATACCTAAGACGTCACCTAATACCTCAAAAGTTTCAATAAAAGTTAATAACACTTTCTCATCCGTATTTGTTTCATTCAAGTAAATATTTGCAATACGCGCTAATTCAAATAATACTGAAATAGCATTCGCCGTATTGAAATCATCATCCATCGCTTCCTCAAACTGCGCCTTTTGTTGAGCAATTTGACGGAGCCATTCCTCTGAGCAATCGCCGAGACTTGCAGTTGCAGATAGGCGGTACTTAACATTGTTGTATGCAGTACGAATACGCTCTAAACCTGTTGCTGCAGCATCTACTAAATCCTTTGCAAAGTTAATTGGGTGGCGATAGTGAACAGATAACATAAAGAATCGTAAAATTTGCGGGTCGATTTGTTTACGGATATCGTTCACGAGCACAAAATTACCAAGGGATTTTGACATTTTTTCATTATCGATATTAATATATCCATTATGCATCCAATAACGCGCAAATGTTGTATCATTATGCGCTTCGGATTGCGCTATTTCATTTTCATGATGCGGGAATGTTAAATCTTGACCACCTGCATGTATATCAATTGTATCACCTAAATGCTCACGCGCCATCACAGAGCATTCAATATGCCATCCTGGACGGCCGTTGCCCCAAGGACTTTCCCAATAGATTTCGCCAGGCTTTGCTGCTTTCCATAATGCAAAATCTAATGCATCATCCTTTTTCTCGCCCGCTTCGATACGTGCACCAATTTTCAAATCATCTACCGATTGATGTGATAATTTACCGTAACCATTGAATTTTCGAGTTCGGTAATAGACATCGCCCGCTGACTCATATGCATAACCTTTGTCGATTAACACTTTAATAAAGTCAATAATATCATCCATGTGATCCGTTACACGAGGATGGACATCTGCCTTTTTGCAACCTAATGCAGTCACATCTTCAAAATATGCGGCAATGAAACGATCTGTAAGTTCATGAACTTCCTCACCGAGCTCATTAGCTGCTTTAATAATCTTATCGTCGACATCCGTGAAATTAGAGACGAATTTCACATCGTAACCTTTATATTGGAAATAGCGTCGAACCGTATCATAAACAATGACAGGACGTGAATTCCCAATATGAATATAGTTATAAACCGTCGGACCGCAAACATACATTTTAACTTTTCCTTCTTCTAGCGGTACGAACGTTTCTTTTTGTCTTGTTAATGAGTTAAAAATTTGAATACTCATTGTTTTTCTCTCTCCTTTTGTAAGCGCCCGATTTCTTCTTGCAATGCTGCGATTTGCTTCTCGAAACCTTGACAACGTTCCTCTACAGGGTCAGGAATATTTTGATGGTCTAGTTTTTTCTCTAAACGAACGCCATCTTTCATCACAACTTTACCAGGAATCCCTACTACCGTAGCGTTCGGTGGCACTTCTTTTAAAACGACTGAACCTGCGCCAATTTTACTATTCTCACCAATTGTAATAGAACCCAATACTTTGGCACCAGTGGCAACTAACACATTATCTTCTAATGTCGGATGGCGCTTTCCTTTTTCTTTCCCTGTACCACCTAGTGTAACACCTTGATAAAGGGTAACATTATCGCCTATTTCACACGTTTCCCCTATAACTACTCCCATCCCATGGTCGATAAAGAAGCGTCGACCAATTTTAGCACCAGGATGTATTTCAATTCCTGTAAAGAAACGACTAATTTGTGAAATTACACGTGCGATAAAATAAAAACGTCTTTTAAAAAACCAGTGTGCAATACGATGCGCCCATGTAGCATGCAAGCCTGAATATGTTAACACGACTTCCAGTACACTGCGCGCCGCTGGGTCATTCTCAAAAATAGTATCTACATCTTCCTTCATTCTTTTAAACATTAAAACTCCCCCTTTTCGTTACAATGTGTGTCATGACCTCAACCTTGCGACCTTAAATCCTACACCCCGCACAATGAATAGCCTTAAAACCTATTGTTATTAGTAATGATTGCCCTCTTACATCTAACACATGAATTTTTTTAAAAAATAAAAAGCGCCCCTATCATTCCCATAAAGGAATGACAGAGACGCTGAAATTTGCGCGGTTCCACTCTGATTGAAGGCAAAAGCCTTCCACTTTGGACGTCCTATAACGGGAACGAACCGATAGAGCCTACTAATGTTCAGCTCTATGCTCAAAGGTGCATTTCGGTTTTGCCTTGGCTCAGACCACTTTCAGCCGGTGATGGTCCTCTCTTTAGAGCATGCGCTACGTACTTCTCCTTATCAACGCTTTCACAATGTACATTCATTTTACATCGACAATATAAATTGTCAATAAAATTCTATTACTTCGCGTATTTTTCTACACGGTCAATTGTTTTCTCTTTACCAATTAAACAAATCGCATTTGGTAACTCTGGACCGTGTGTTTCACCAGTCGTCACAACACGGATTGGCATAAATAGATTTTTACCTTTATGACCTGTCTCTTTTTGTACAGCTTTGATAGCTGCTTTGACAGTTTCAGGTGTAAATTCTTCTAAATTTTCAAGTTGTGTTTTAAATGCAGCCATTACCTCTGGTACTTGCTCGCCAGCTAAAACGGCTTTTGCTTCTTCATCATATTCAATATGATCGTTAAAGAATAGGCTTGACAGTTCCACGATTTCAGCACCAAAGCTCATTTGTTCATGGTAAAGTGCGATTAAATCTGTTGCCCAAGCGCGCTCTTCTGCTGTTAACGCTTCTGAGAATAAGCCTGCTTTTTGTAAGTGCGGTAAAGATAATGCCACTACTTCTTCTAAAGATAATTTTTTGATGTATTGATTATTCATCCAAGTCAGCTTTTGCTTATCAAACATAGATGGTGATTTCGATAAACGCTTCTCATCAAAGATTTTAATAAATTCTTCTTTAGAGAAAATCTCTTCTTCACCTTCTGGAGACCAACCAAGTAAAGCAAAGAAATTGAACATCGCTTCTGGTAAGTAACCAAGGTCTTTATATTGCGTTACGAATTGGATAATGGATTCGTCTCGTTTTGATAGCTTTTTGCGATTTTCGTTGATGATTAATGTCATATGTCCAAAGCGAGGATACTCCCAGCCAAATGCATCGAAGATCATCATTTGTTTTGGTGTGTTTGATAAATGCTCTTCACCACGGAACACATGAGAGATTTCCATAAAGTGGTCATCTAATACTACTGCGTAATTGTAAGTTGGAATACCGTTTGCTTTCACAAGTACCCAGTCGCCCACATCTTTCGATTCGAACGCTACATGTCCACGTACTAAATCATCAAATTCATATGTTACGTTTTCAGGTACACGCATACGAATTGTATATTGTTCGCCAGCCGCTTCTTTAGCCGCTACTTCTTCCGCTGATAAATGACGGCAAGTTCCATCATAAGTAGGTGCTGCAACACCACGAGCTTTTTGTTCTTCACGAGATGCTTCTAATTTTTCTGATGAACAGAAACATTTATACGCTGTGCCTTGTTGTAATAACTTTTCAGCATGCTCTTTGTAAATATCTAAGCGTTCCATTTGACGATAAGGTGCATACGGCCCACCAATGTCGATGGATTCGTCATATTCGATACCTAACCATTTTAAGTTATCTAACTGAGACGCTTCTCCACCTTCTACATTACGCTCAATATCCGTATCTTCAATACGCACGATGAATTTACCGTTATGATGTTTTGCATATAAATAGTTGAATAACGCAGTACGTGCACCGCCAATATGTAAAAATCCAGTTGGTGATGGCGCGTAACGAACGCGAACTTCTTTCGTCATAATTAAATGCCTCCTAAATATTCGTCTGAAAATAATTCCGACCTTATTAACTTTGTTCATTTTACCACTGTAGTATAGGAAATTAAAGTAACGCGTGTTTTTCAAGTGGACACGCGCCATTTTTTTATTTTTTAATCAGTAAAATTGTTGCCATTGAAGCAATGCCTTCTTCACGTCCTGTAAAGCCAAGTCGTTCAGTAGTTGTCGCTTTTACATTTACTTGTGATGCATCAGCGTTTAATAGAGTTGCAATGCGATTTCTCATTTGTTCAATATAAGGCGCCATTTTCGGACGTTGCGCCATAATTGTGCAGTCAACATTGCCAAGCACATAGCCTTTGTCCTCAACGATTTTCCAAATATACTCTAGCAACTTTGCTGAATCAGCATCCTTCCATTCTGGGTCTGTATCTGGAAAATGTCGCCCAATATCCCCTTCTCCAATCGCCCCCAGCGCAGCATCAGTTACTGTGTGCAATAAGACATCCGCATCCGAATGCCCTACTAGACCCTTTTCATGCGGTATTGTAATACCACCAATAATTAATGGACGCCCTTCTTCAAATGCATGTACGTCAAAACCTTGTCCTACTCGAAACATACAATACTGCCGTTACAACAGTGACCATTGCAACAGCATTCACCTGCCTTTTTCATTTTCTATTTATAGACAGTTTAACATATTTCCTAGGAAATTGAGCTGTCCGTAACGACTATAGTCCACATATTATAGTTTGTTTACCATCGTATAAAAAAACCTCATCAGCTACTTCTGCTGATGAGATTTTAAAGCGATTATACATTATTCTCCAACGCTCGTTTACGTAAAATAGCTTCACCAAAAAGTAAATCTTCTTTTGTTGTCATCTTTACGTTTTCATAGTTGCTTTCAACAATGTGCACCTCATGACCAAGTCGCTCGACTAACATCGCCTCATCTGTTCCGAGGAAGCCCACTTTCTCAGCCACATCTTCCGCTTCTACTATCAAATCGAAGCGGAAGGCTTGAGGCGTTTGAATCATCCATAAGCTTTCACGGTCCACCGTTTCTTCAATGATGCCATTACGCACTTTTTTCATTGTGTCCTTTGCACGAACACCAGCGATTGCAGCACCAAAATTATTCGCACTTTGTACAAGGTTTGCAATAATATCGTGCGTAATAAATGGGCGGGCTGCATCATGCACTAAAACAATATCAACCTGCTCCATTTCTTTCATACAAGCATGCACTGAATGCTGTCGCTCTGCTCCACCATCAGGCAAGCCTTTGACCTTAGAGATTCCATAGTTTGCTAGCATCTTTTGAATAACAGCACGTTCTTCAGGTTTCACCGCAAGCCAAATGCCAGTACAGTTTTCATCTTGCTCAAATACCTCTAATGTGTGTATTAAAATCGGTTTCTCTACAAGCTCTAAAAATAATTTATTTTGACCTGCTCCCATTCGCTTGCCGCTGCCTGCTGCCGGAAGCACTACTTCATACTGCACATTGTCCACTTCCTAATCGTCCTTTGGCTTAGCAAAAATCATTCGACCTGCAGATGTTTGTAGAACGCTCGTTACCGTTACAGTAATGGCCTGTCCGATATAATTGCGGCCTCCTTCTACAACAATCATCGTGCCATCATCCAAATAAGCCACACCTTGGTTATGCTCTTTCCCATCTTTAATAACGACCACTTGCATATCTTCTCCAGGAATCACAACTGGTTTCACTGCATTTGCCAAATCATTAATGTTCAGTACTTTCACCTGATGTAATTCACATACTTTGTTCAAGTTGAAGTCATTCGTCACAATTTGTGTATCATTATCCATTTTCTTTGCAAGACGTACAAGTTTTAAATCCACTTCCTGCACATCTTCAAAATCTTCTTCGGTAATTTCTACTTTTGTCATACGTTCATCTTGCAGTTTCTTTAATATATCCAAACCACGGCGACCTCTTGTACGTTTTAATGTATCTGAGGAATCTGCAATATGCTGTAGCTCAGTTAATACAAACTGCGGTACAACCAAAACGCCTTCAATAAAACCAGTTTCCGAAATATCCGCTATACGCCCATCAATAATAACGCTGGTATCTAGCAATTTATAACTACCGCGATTTTCTGGTACGTCAATCCCTTCAGCAGCTTTTTTCTTTGCATTATTCCCACGTAAGGTAAATAACTGAAGTAACTCATCTCGCTTTTTAAAACCTACACGGAATCCCAAATATCCAAGTACAAAAGATAGGATAATTGGAATTACTTCTGAAATACCGCGAATTTGAACGCTATCAATCGCAAAGCCTAGGAAATAGGCTACGATAAGTCCTACAATTAACCCAAGCGTACCAAATAATAAATCTCCAACCGGCACTTTAAAAAGTACCTCTTCCATCCAGCTAATTAACCGAACAAAATAATCGGAAAAAGCAAATGATAATGTAAATAGTAAAAACGCACCTAAAGCAACTGATACGTAAGGATTATCAAGCCAAGGATTAGATGATAAATGTAGCAATTCGTATAATGGCGGTAAGAAAACAAGGCCTAAAGCTCCTCCAATCAGTAAAAAAGCAATTTGAATAAATTTTTTCATACTGTCACCTCCAATTCTTATATTCGATTATACATATTTTACTGTAGAAAATCTTTTTTGAGCTCATCAAAACATTATTAAATTTCCTTCAGTTTATTGGACGTTATGGAAGGCTTAAGAGATGCCTAATTTCCACAATAATTGTTATCCAATTTCATGAAATTAATGATTGTTGCACCTATGAAGTAAAAATGCATGCTAGGATGTCGCCCAACATGCATTTATTTTAGTTGAAATTACTTCATCATCTAGCAACAGACGCCTAGTGTGACGCAACATGGTGACGCATTACTGCATGTCTTTAAAGCTCTCTAAAGCAGGCATTTAATGCATCTTTAATTGTTTCCACACCAACTATTTCAATACCTTGTGGGAAATCCCAACCGCCAATATTAGAAGCAGGGATAAATGCTCGCTTAAACCCTAGCTTTGCCGCCTCTAGCACACGTTGTTCAATTCGTGTGACACGACGAACCTCTCCTGTTAACCCTACTTCTCCAATAAAGCAATCTGTTCCCCGTACTGCCTGATCCTTAAAGCTAGACACAATACTCGTCAAGACAGCTAAGTCAATGGCAGGTTCATCTAGCTTTACTCCGCCAGCAACTTTAATATATGCATCTTGTGCCTGTAACATGAGGCCCATGCGCTTTTCAAGCACTGCCATAAGCAATTGCACACGGTTTTGGTCCACCCCTGTTGCCATCCGTTTCGGATAATTAAAGCTTGTAGGGGTTACAAGTGATTGGATTTCTACTAAAATTGGCCTTGTTCCCTCCATCGATGCCACGATTGTTGAACCTGCTGCACCTTGTGAACGTTCCTGTAAAAATAGCTCAGACGGATTCAAAACTTCCTTTAAGCCCCCCTGAAGCATTTCAAAGATAGCTATTTCATTTGTAGAGCCAAAGCGGTTTTTTTGGCTCCGTAAAATACGGTGGTTGTGATGTCGTTCTCCTTCGAAATACAGCACTGTATCTACCATATGCTCTAAAATACGCGGTCCCGCAATTTGCCCTTCCTTCGTCACATGTCCAACTAAGAAAATGGCAATGCCTTTTGTTTTCGCTATCCGCATTAGCTCCGCTGTACATTCACGTACTTGCGATACACTACCTGGCGCACTTGTCACCTCTGGATGGAACACCGTTTGGATAGAATCCACAATAACAAACTTTGGTTGTACATCGTCGATTGTTTGATTTAACAATTCTAAATTCGTCTCCGAATATATATACAGCTCTTGAGATACAACCCCTAAACGCTCTGCACGCAGTTTCGTTTGTCGAATGGATTCCTCACCAGAAATATAGAGCACACGATGACCTTTATTGGACAATAACGCAGACACCTGTAATAGCAATGTCGATTTTCCGATACCCGGATCACCCCCGATTAACACTAGAGATCCCGGAACAATTCCTCCGCCCAAGACACGATTGAGTTCACCCATTTCTGTAGCTACACGGGACTCCTCAGCCGCTTCTACTTGGATAATAGGTACAGCTTTTTGCGTGACGGTTGCAGAGTGTTGGAATGCTCCTCTAGGGCCTTTTGCCACAACCTCCACTTCCTCAACCATTTTATTCCATTCACCACATCCTGGACAACGTCCCATCCACTTTGCCGATTCATAGCCACAACCTGTACAGACAAATTTAGTTTTTTTCTTCGCCATCATACCACCTCGAATATTTGTTCTTATTTTCATTTTACATAAAAAAAGACAGCTTGGCACGATATGCCTCGCTGTCTTCCGAATTTATGCTTGTTAAATAGGCTAACCGCTTATTTGGAAATTGAAACGCCTTCTTTTTTCTTCACGACGAATTCATCATTCACATAATCAATGACGACTTGGTTTCCTTTTTCTACATTGCCTTTCAGCAGTTCCTCCGATAGACGGTCTTCCACTTGTTTTTGCAATGCACGACGGAGTGGACGAGCACCATATTGAGGGTCGTAGCCTTCCTCTGCAATTTTATTGAGTGCTGCATCTGTTAACTCTAACGTAATATCTTGTTCTTGCAGACGTTTTGTTAGCGTATTGGCCATCATTGAAATGATTTCTTTTAAGTGTTCTTTTTCTAATGAATGGAACACAATCATTTCGTCGATACGGTTTAGGAATTCAGGACGGAATGCTTTTTTCAATTCTTCAAGCATTGTGCCCTTCATATCTTTATGTTTCGACTCTGAGCTTCCTAAGCTGAAGCCAAGATTTTTTTGATATTTTAGCGCATCCGCACCGACGTTTGAAGTCATAATAACAACCGTATTACGGAAATCAACGACACGTCCTTTAGAATCTGTTAAACGACCATCTTCCAGCACTTGAAGTAAAATATTGAAAACATCTGGATGAGCTTTCTCAATTTCATCAAGAAGCACAACAGAATATGGTTTACGTCGAACTTTTTCTGTTAACTGACCACCATCATCAAAACCTACATAACCAGGAGGTGAGCCGACTAAACGTGAAGTCGAATGTTTCTCCATATATTCAGACATGTCAACGCGAATCATCGCATCTTCATCACCGAACATTACTTCTGCTAACGCTCTTGCAAGTTCCGTTTTTCCGACCCCAGTAGGACCAAGGAAAATAAATGAACCGATTGGACGTTTAGGATCTTTTAAGCCCGCTCTTGCGCGTCGAATTGCACGAGAAATTGCCTCTACTGCCTCGCCTTGACCAACAACACGCTTGTGTAACTCTTCTTCAAGTTGTAATAGTTTAGCTGATTCTTCATGGGCAATTTTAGCTACTGGTATTCCAGTCCACATAGAAACGACTGCTGCCACATCGTCAACTGTCACTTTCGATTCTGCTTTGCCTTGTTCTTCTTTCCATGTTTTACGTGTCGTTTCAATTTCGTCTTTTAGCTTTTGCTCTGTATCTCTTAACGAAGCAGCCTTTTCAAATTCCTGACCAGACACAGCCGCATTTTTTTCAGAACGAACATTTTCAAGTTTATCTTCTAGTGCTTTTAAGTTTGGTGGCACCGCAAATGAACGTAAGCGAACTTTTGACCCTGCTTCATCAATTAAGTCGATGGCTTTGTCAGGCAAGAAGCGGTCTGAAATATAACGATCACTCATTTTTGCCGCTGCTTCAATTGCTTCATCTGTAATTTTCACACGGTGATGCGCCTCATAGCGATCGCGTAAACCGTGAATAATTTGAATTGCTTCTTCAACAGTTGGTTCATCCACTTGAATTGGTTGGAAACGGCGCTCTAACGCTGCATCCTTTTCGATGTACTTGCGGTACTCATCTAATGTTGTAGCACCAATACATTGTAATTCTCCACGTGCTAGGGATGGTTTTAAAATGTTTGATGCATCAATTGCACCTTCTGCTCCCCCAGCACCGATTAATGTATGCAATTCATCAATGAATAAAATAACATTGCCTGCTTGTCGAATTTCATCCATCACTTTTTTCAAGCGATCTTCAAATTCACCACGGTATTTAGTACCGGCTACAACTGTCCCCATATCAAGCGTCATAACACGTTTATCACGCAAAATTTCTGGTACTTCGTTGTTAATAATTTGTTGTGCTAAGCCTTCAGCGATTGCCGTTTTACCTACACCAGGCTCACCAATTAGCACAGGGTTATTTTTCGTACGGCGTGATAGTACTTCAATAACGCGTGTAATTTCCTTGCTGCGACCAATCACAGGGTCTAGCGAACCTTCACGAGCGATTTGAGTTAAATCGCGCGCCAAGCTATCTAAAGTCGGCGTATTTGCAGCCTGCGTCGCTTGTTGTCCAGATTGTGCGTTATCATTATTGCCTAACAACAGTAATACTTGCTGACGAGCTTTGTTTAAGCCTACACCTGCATTGTTTAACACACGAGCGGCTACACCCTCACCTTCACGAATAAGCGCTAATAGTAAGTGCTCCGTACCGATATAGGAATGGCCTAATTTACGTGACTCATCGACAGATAGTTCAATTACCTTTTTGGCACGTGGTGTGTAATGAACGATTGGTCCAACATCCTCTGTTCCTTTTCCAACTAACTCTTCAATCCCCGCTTCAATCATTTGAGGGCTAATATCGATGGCTTCTAATGCTTTCGCTGCAATACCACCGCCTTCACGAATAAGCCCTAAAAGAATGTGCTCTGTTCCTATTGATTCGTGCTTCCAACGAATTGCCTCTTCCTGTGCAAGTTGTAATACTTTTTGTGCGCGTTGTGTAAAACGATTAAACATCATATGAATCCTCTCCTTTTCCCCCTATAGTAGGCTTACTCATTGTTTCAAGAAATAATGCCTCTCGCAGCATTTTTGCTCGAACTCGATCTCGTTCAGCAGGTGGTAAAGCTTCTCCTGCATAGTGCTGTAAAAACCCTGGTTGCATACTGACCACACACTCGTTCAATGTGGTTGCTTTAATATTTTGAATCAACTGTAAATCTACACCTAAACGTACATTCGATAGACAGGTTGCCGCTTCCTCACTTGTTAAAATGCGTGCATGCGTTAATGTACCTAAAGCTCTGTATATCCGATCTTCTAAGGCAAGTTCCGCTTTTTCCATTAGCTTATTTCTTGCCTGCCGTTCTTTTTGAATAATTTTTTCTGCAACACTTTGAATGTCTGCTAAAATATCTTCTTCTGTTTTACCTAGTGTAATCTGATTCGATACTTGGTAAACATTACCTAAATTTTCGCTACCTTCACCGTATATACCCCTGACAGTCATCCCTAAACGCGTCATTGCATTGATAATTTGATTCATCTGACCTGTCAGTGTAAGTGCGGGAAGGTGCATCATAACCGAAGCACGTAAGCCAGTACCAATATTCGTTGGGCAACTTGTTAAATAGCCGAAAGTATCTCGAAATGCATATGGCAAGGCTCCTTCTAAGGCACGATCAATTTTATTTGCTTCCTCGTATGCCTTCTGAAGTTGAAAACTCGCCGTCATACATTGAATGCGTAAATGGTCTTCTTCGTTCACCATAATGCAAATTGATTCATCTTCAGATAGCAACATGGAGCCGACTTGCTCTTTTTTCGCAAGCTGTGGACTAATTAAATGCTTTTCAACTAAAATTTGACGTTGTAACGGTGTTAAATCTTTTATGGAAAAATAAGAATATCTTTCTTGAAGTTTCGGACTATCTTGAATGGCATGTGTCACAGCCTGCTCTACTTGTAACGCTTCATTTTCTGAAAAAACTAAAGGGAAACGATAGCCGTCTAAGTTTCGAGCAAGCCGAATGCGTGTACTGATGACGATATCTGAATAATCATCCTCCATTTCCATCCATGCAGGTGTAGCTCGCGCTAAAAACGATTCAATCATCATGACACATCACCACCTTCGAATTGTAGCTGCTGTTCGAGATTTTTTGCTTCGTCGCGAAGCTTCGCTGCTTCTTCAAACTGCTCCTCGTCAACAGCGGCCTTCATGCGTTTTCGAATATCTTCAATTTGCTTTTTAATAACAAAAACATTGCTTCGAGCACCAGGCATTTTCCCTATATGCTGTGGCCCCGCTTGAATGCGATTAAATAGCTTTGGCAAATGCTCACTAAATGTGTCATAGCAACTGGTACATCCAAATTTACCTTCTTTTAAAAATCGCTTATACGTAAATCCACATTGTGGACATGTTTGTTGCTGAGGTGGCGCTTGCTGTTTTTCACCAACTTTTTGCCATGTAGGTGAGCCAAACCAATTGGATAACAATTGTTGAATCGATACAGGCTCTTGTTTAAACTCTGCATGGAACGGATGGAACTGCGAGGCACAGACATCGCAATAATGGTGCTCCACCTTCTGCCCATTTTGAACTTGTGTCACAGTTACTGTCGCATTGCGCTGCTTGCAATGTTCGCAAATCATTTCCCTCACCTCTTTACTTTTGCTTTTCGTATTTTATAGTGGTTAACATCGCTCGCAAAATTTTCGCTCGAATGCTGTCCCGTAAAGGTAGCTGCAAATCTAAAGTCGAACGGTCAACCGCTGCTAACATTAATTTCGCTTCTCGCTTTGAAATAACCTGCTCGTCAATTAAACGATATACTAAATCCTCCGCCACTGTTTGCGAGGCTCCACCTTCAATTTGTAGGAGCACATCATCAATCAAATCAATTTGTGAGTTTGCACGGACACGTAAAATTCGAATGTATCCACCCCCACCTCGTTTACTTTCAACAAGGTAACCCCGCTCGGCTGTAAATCTTGTATTAATTACATAATTTATTTGTGATGGCACACATTGAAATTTATCTGCAATTTCACTTCGTTTAATTTCAATATGCCCTTCTCCACCTAATTCAAGTACTTGCTTTAAGTAGCCTTCTATGATGTCTGAAATATTACGCATGTTAGGAATACACCTCGCTTACCTCACTGACTTTGACTATCTTTGACTATCTTTGAGTATATTATACAAAACGCTTAAAAATAATTGCAATTAATTCGCACAGAGAAATGTCTAAAGCAATTTTTATCGTTGATTGATTGTAAAAAAATTTTAACCACTCGAAAACGTACTTATCGTTTAATGTACCCTTTTTGCTTATAGAAAAAACGCAAGCATATGCTTTTTGCATATGCTTGCGTCTTTATCAATTATACCCAGCGACCGACAATCGGATAACGCCAAGGTTCCTCTGAAATAGCCTTTACGATTCCGATAATTGGTACGATGTATACCATAGCGATAAATATTAGTAAGAAAGGTAAACCAATTAATACAATACTTAAAATACTGGCAATGACAATTAGTACGCCCATTGCGATTTGGAACAATAAAGCTTGCACAGAAACGTTTTTCACTTCTTCTTCCGAACTAATTAAGAAAAATATAATCGGCACTAAAAATGGCGCAAAAAACGCACTGGCATGTATGATGACCTTAGACCATTTTGTTTCCATCTATTCAACCTTCCCTTTTTAATATGTCTTTTTATTAATACTATTATTTACGGAGCAATACGCTAAATAGTTTCAAATCGTTTCGACAATTTTAAAATTATTTTGAAAGGTATGTGATACACAGATGGAATTTAACAGCACACTTGCGAACGAATATGAAAAAGGCATTCGTCGTACTTTACCGAGTTACGATACGATGCTACGTTTAACGAAAACTTTTTATCAATCCGCTTTACAAGAGAATGCTAGTTTTTTAGTTGTTGGTTCAGGCAGTGGCAATGAAATACTACAGTTAGCTGAACAAAGGCCACAGTGGTCCTTTGTCGGTATCGATCCATCTGAAGCCATGTTGAAAATTGCAGAAAACCGTCTACATTCACTACCAAATGCGATTTCATTACTACAAGGCACCATGCTAACTGCACCAATCCCTGCAACAAAGTTTGATGCTGCTAGCTGTATACTTGTACTTCATTTTATTAATTCCTATGAGGAGAAGCTTGCTACATTAAAAGGGATTGCAAGCCATTTAAAATCAGGGGCACCATTTGTGCTTGTTTCTAAATATGGACAGCTTAACTCTTCTGACACAGAGCTACAATTTGACCTATGGCGCGCATATTGGCAGCAGCACACAAAACTTTCCACTACTGATTTAGCTAGCATGGAGCAGTCCATTCGCTCGCTTTCATTTATGCGTGAAGATGACATTGTTACGCTTCTACAGCAGGCAGGCTTTACACAGCCATCACGATTTTTTGCAACGACATTATTTGGTGGTTGGATATGCTATAAAGAGTAAGGTTCCATCCCTTCCTGATGCATCCTTGCAACTTAGTGGTGTACTATAAGTACTACGGGTATTTGATCTGACGTTTCCCATGTCTTCTTTTACTTCTCACGCTTTGAAGGGAGACTTCGTGCTTATTTAAAATGAGATAAACAGATTTGAGGTGAATGCCGTGATTCGCACGATGGCCATGACGAAAGATCAACAATTAATAAAGGACTTTCCACTTGAAAACATTAAGCAAAACCATTACGAATGGTATTGGGTAGATTTTAGTTGCCCAACTACTGAAGAAGAACTATTGCTTGATACATTTTTCCACTTTCATCCACTTGCGATTGAAGACTGCTTAATGCGTTTACAACGACCAAAGTTGGATTTTTACGAAGACTATCACTTTTTCGTTATTCATAAATTGAATGAAGAAACGCTAATTGCTGAGGAATTAAATATTTTCGTTTCCGATCATTTTATTGTGACATTCCACAAAAATGAAGCACCTGAAATCGATAAAGTACAGAAGCTTTTAGAAGAGCAACCGAAATATTGGGAACGGGGTACTTTTTTCCTGACCTATCAAACGATTGATAAAATAGTTGATAGTTATTTCCCTCTCGTCTATAAAATTGAGGACCATTTGAATGCGCTTGAAGATGAATTAACTTATCAAAGTAATGTAAATGCGATGCAAATTGTTTTTGAATTCCGCAGTGATTTACTCCATTTACGGCGCACCATTTTACCAATGCGCGACCTATTATACCGTATACTTAATTCTTATCGCTTTGCCCTAAAAAAATCAGAAAGAGCCTACTTTGGGGATATTCACGACCATTTAGTCAAACTTACGGAAATGGTCGAATCTAATCGTGAGCTGACCGCAGATATGCGTGATAGCTATATGGCTATGAACTCTAGCCGAATGAATGGCATTATGATGATGCTTACAATTGTCTCCACCATTTTCATTCCATTAACATTTATAGCAGGAGTTTATGGCATGAATTTTGATAATATGCCTGAACTACATGGCCGTTACAGCTACTTTATCGTTCTCGGTATTATGCTATTAATTGGGCTATTTATGTTGGTATTTTTCAAATATAAAGGCTGGTTCAAATTGTTTAAGCCGTAACTTAAAGCAGTAACAAAACAATTTTTTTGAAAAACAAAATCCGCGCATAGCTCTCTAGGGAAAATAAACATGAGGAACAACATCTTACATTCGTACATGTTGCAACTCATGCTTTACCCATAGAAGGCGAAACGCGGATTTTTAATTTTAAAAAATAGTTGGTTTTACTTGGGGAACTTTTAAATGTCTCCACTATAATTAATAGGGACCTCGATCATCTACTTTATTTTCACCTTGCTGCGGGAATAAAAAGTATGCCAGTACGCCCGATATTAGTGTTGCACAAATCGTTATTAATAGTTGGTTTAAGTCAGGTACCTCTGCATAATAGTTCGTTAACATATAAACAGATCCAATTGCTACAATTACCATCACAGGAATCACAAACTTAAAACGCTTCTTCTCCATGTAATACCTCCTCAATACGATTTCTTTCACATACATTTTTTGTTACGCTAAACAGTTCGTATTTTACATGTTTCCTAAATGAAATTCAAATTACGCTTTATGAGCGAAATGCTAATGCTTAAAGGTAAATCTGAAATATGTCCGCCAAGAATGTGAAAAATTATAGAAATAAACGAAATTTTTAACCAATTACACTACAAAAAATAGTAGAATAGATTAAATACCATATATTCACCAAATTTACAAACCTAACAATATATACACAAAGCGTCTTCGATACCTATATTATTATGGATTTATAAAGAATGGAGCAGACAACAATGAGTTGGTTTTCAAAAAAGAACAATTATGGTTATTCAATTACACTAACACCAGAAGCGTTTATACAACAAGTACAATTAGACGTTTCTAATCATCCTAAGTTACAAAAACAATTACAACTATTAGACTTAACTACTGAAGATTTAGCCATCATTAAACAATTGCAGCCATTAGTGAAAAATGTTATTCCTGAAATGGTCGATCAATTTTATGCAGCGATTAGCTTAAGCCAAAATTTATTAGATATTATTAACAGAACATCACAAATCGACCGTTTAAAAGTTACTTTACATAAGCATCTAAGTGATATGTTCGAAAGTCGTATTAATGACGACTACATTAAAGAAAGAAAGGCAATCGCTGAGACACATGTTCGAATTGGGCTCCAATCAAAGTGGTATATCGCTTCATTCCAATCATTAACTTCGACTTTTACAAACTTTACGAATGATTTAGATATTTCAAAGCATGACGCTATCCGTGCCATCAATGCCTTTTGTAAACTTATTAACTTTGAACAGCAACTTGTGATTGAGGCTTATGAAAAAGAAGAAGAACGCATTCGTAGCGTTGCAGATAAAACGAAGCACGCACTTGTTACTACAATTCAAAGTACGGCAGAAGAGTTAAATGCAATCAGCGAAGAAACAGCCGCTTCCCTTTTAGTCATCTCCTCTCAAACGGATGATATTGCAGTAGCCACTAAACAAGGTTTGAACTTCGTTGCCGATACACAAGACAAATCTAAACGCGGACAGCAGCAATTACAAGAACAAAATGACTTAATACATGTTATTTTGCAAAGTGTTAATGGCCTTGAAGTAACGATGAACCAATTGCGTACGTCGTCTCAAAAAATCTCTGAAATTGTTGGACTTGTTACCGGTATTGCAGACCAAACAAATTTATTAGCACTGAATGCTTCCATTGAAGCCGCTCGTGCTGGCGAACATGGCAAAGGCTTTGCTGTTGTAGCAGAGGAAGTCCGCAAGCTTGCAGAAGAAACAAAAAGCGCTGTGCAAAACGTGTCACACCTGATAAAAGAAACAGAAAGTAATATTTCAACAATGGCGAATTCAGTTATCAATGTGGATCAAAAAATCCAACATAGCGTTGATACACAAACAAGCCTCTCGAAATCATTTAATGATATTGCTGAAGCAGTATCAGGTATTCAACAACAATATGTAAACACGGCTAAGGATATTTCAGCCATTTCAAATTTAATTACAGAGCTATCGCAAGGGGCAACACTCGTCTCCTCTTCTTCTGACTCACTCATTAATGTTGTAAATGAATTAAACATATAACACAACAAAAAAAGGAAATTGATCACATCGTATCAATTTCCTTTTCGTTTTAATGTGCCAAAGCACGTTTTTGCTTGCGATGCTCTCGTCGAGCCGGACCTGTTTCAAATAACCGTTTTTCTGCATCCGTTTCTGGGAAAATAGCAGGAACAGCCTTCGGTTTACCATCATCATCTACTGCAACCATCGTTACAAATGATTCGGTTGTTAATTTTTCTTCACCCGTCTCAATGTTACGAGAAATAACACGGACATAGACTTCCATAGATGAACGTCCTGTAGATGACACTATACTTTCAATTTCAAGAATATCACCCACATGCGCTGCTGATAAAAAATCAACAGAATCAATGGAGGCAGTGACAACATGCCCTTTTGCATGCTTCATCGCTGTAATTGCCGCAATTTCATCAATATAAGCTAACACTCTTCCACCAAAAATGGAATTATGATTATTAGTATCCGGTGGTAATACGAGACGCGTCTGAACCGTACGTGATTGGCTCATGGGTACAGCATTGGTTGTCATAGTTCTAGTTACTTCCTTTCATGTAATGTCCTTTCGTCATCGTATCGTAGAAAAAGAATGGATGCAAATTTAGAATGATTTTTTCATCGTTATAAACTTCATATCCGTCATTTCTTCAATCGCCCATTTAATACCCTCTCGACCGTAGCCACTCATTTTCACACCGCCATATGGCATATTATCGATTCGGAATGTTGGAATATCATTAATAATAACAGCACCTGCTTGTAATTCATCGGCTGCACGTAATGCATCTGGCAAGACATTCGTAAAAATCCCTGCATTTAAGCCAAGTTCCGACTCATTCACTAGTCGAATTGCGTCGTCTAATGTTTCATATGAAACAATTGACACGATTGGCGCGAATGTTTCCTGACAAACAATTTTCATATCGGCAGTCACGTTTGTCATTACTGTTGGCGTTAATGTACGTTCAGTAAATGTTCCACCCGTTGCAACCACTGCACCTTGAGCCTTCGCTTCCTCAATCCATGCACGAATACGACTAACTTCATTCGGATTAATCATGGCACTGACATCTGTATTTTTATCGAGTGGATCACCGACAACTAACTTTTCCGTTTGAGCTACAAATGCTTTTGTAAAAGCATCAACAATCGAGGCATGTACATAAATACGCTGAAGCGAAATACACACTTGTCCTGCAAAGCTAAACGCTCCGCTAACACAACGCGCGACAATTTTTTCAATAGGGGTCGATGGCTCAACAATCACCGCCGCATTTGAGCCTAGCTCTAACGTTACTTTGCGCAAGCCTACTTTTTCTTTTATGCCTAATCCAACCTTACCACTTCCAGTGAAGGTCACTTTTTTCACGAATGGATGAGTCACAAGTGTGTCACTTAGCTCACCACCACTACCCGTAACGATTTGTAGAGCGCCATCTGGTAATCCTGCTTCTTTAAATATTTCCGCCATTACAATTGCACTGAGCGGTGTTTGGGTTGCGGGCTTTAACACGACCGTATTCCCCACAGCAAAGGCAGGTCCCAATTTATGCGCAACTAAATTAAAAGGAAAGTTAAACGGTGTAATGGCAGAAATAACGCCTAATGGCTCACGCTTTGTCCAGCCAATGCGGTCGCCAGCTCCAGGCGCAGCATCCATCGGTACCGTTTCCCCTTTCACCTGTTTCGCTCCTTCGGCTGCAAACTGATAGGTTGCAATCGTGCGTTCTATTTCAGGTAAACCTGCTGAAATAGGTTTACCCGCCTCTTGTGCTAAAATTTCGGCCAATTCGTCTTTTCGACGTCGCATAATGTCGACTACTTTATATAAAATTTCGGCACGGTCGTATGCAGTAGTTTGTTTAAATGAAAGAAAAGCATTTTGGGCACCTTCAATTGCTTGCTCAACATCTGAAACAGATGCCTTGGCAACCTTTGCAATAATCTCACCGTTATAAGGCGAAGTTAATTCATAGGTTTCCTTCGCTTCTTGCCATTGTCCATTTATCCAAAGCTTTGTTTCGTTCATTTTCAATACACCTCCGAATATTCTGTTCCTCTTTAGTTTATCATGAAGTGCTGGAATTTGACGCTACTGCTGCTGCGGTCATGGCGGATATCATCGCCGCATGTTGTGCCTGAATTAGTAATTCAATAGATGACATAATTGCCATAGATAATGATTGTTGCACTTTAGCCATATCATAAATAGCCATTTGAACCGCCCTAAACAACACAAATTCTTGATGCCACTTCAATAATTTCATTCCCTTTAAATCATGATACAAATCAATAATTTGCTGAAGTTGACCTTTATTCATTTGAAAATTAATCTTTGTATAACACAGTATAAAAAAAGGCAGCTCGTTTAGCATGATAAAACGAGCTGCTCTAGAGAAGTACACATTGTCCTCTTTCTACTACTACTTAAAATCCAATGAATCAATTTATTGATTCAATAACTTTATTTCGAAATTTATATGCTTTTCTTTGTTCTAATTGAGCAATACTTTCATATTCAATTTCGCTTAAACTTTCAAATAATTTTTCAGGCATTAGACTCACTATATCTTCTAATTCAGTGCCTAGATGAATAATTTCTAATATTTCTTTTGAAATTCCTTTAGACTGTAATAAATCCATAGTATAAGGGTTAAATAAAACTTTTTCAGTTTCTTCGATTGTTAATAAATCTTTTTTTAACGCCTCAATTAAACCTATTACATTTATGAGTAGTAGTTTTTCTAATTCTTCGTTATTTGTAGTATTCAATAATAATTTATTCATATTTAATTATTTTACACTCCAACCTTGCTTAACTTTAACATCTATCATGTAAGACATGTAATTGGATGACGATCCTTCATTTCTTCAATAATGTGATAACAATCTGGATAAGTTGGCATTCCTCCATTATATCTTTTCGTTTTTCAATAGCGTATTTACTGCTTGCTCCGTACGATCTTGCTCCATCATATTTGCTACCCGATTGATGTACGCAATGGCGACATCCACGATGTTTGACTCTTCATTTCTTCTATAGTAGCTTTAAACTTTTCTGTATCAAACATTTTCCCTGCTGCAACATATGTGCTGGCAATAGCAAAGATAATTTTGCGATCAACTGCCCTTCCTGCAACCTTCGATACAGCCTCTACCGTTTGTGTAAATTGGTTTTCAATTATAACAATATCCATCTTCCGCACACTCCTTTTCACTATTTACGTAATATTCTGTTGTAAAGATTCAATCATTTTGTAACAAAAAACATAAAAAGTAAACTTAAATTAATGTAAGAATTAGGTATTATATGGTTAAATAACGATAATACACGATGAATGGGGGGCTTTATTATGATTGAAAGAACCATAAAAAAATACTTATTCACTCAAACTTTACAACACCGAATACAGCTTTATTTATTATTGCGAAATTCCACAACTAACGTAAGTCTACATACTCTTTTCCAAAAAAATTAGCATAAAAAAACAGCGACAAAAATGCTTTTTGCCGCTGTCCCTAACTATTCGATTAAACCTAGCTCTTTTAACTCTTCTGTCGAAAAAGCTCTAGACCTTGTTAAAAACCGCTTACCTTCTACGCCTTCAAGAGAGAACATACCGCCTCTGCCGTCAACTACGTCTAAAATAATTTGTGTATGCTTCCAATAATCATATTGGTTTTTGTGCATATAAAATGGTGTGCCCCCCACCTTACCTAAACATATATCCTGCTCACCTAATATTAAGTCACCGTCAGGATAACACATCGGAGAGGAGCCATCGCAGCATCCCCCTGATTGATGAAACATAACCGGTCCATGCTTTTCCTTCAATAATTCGATTAGTGCCAGCGCTTCTTCTGTTGCTAAAACACGTTCAACCACGCGTTAGCACCTCCTTACTAATTAGAAGAAACCAAGTTTGTTTTCGTTATAGCTTACTAATAAGTTTTTCGTTTGTTGATAATGCGATAGCATCATCTTATGTGTCTCACGACCGATTCCTGACATTTTATAGCCACCGAACGCTGCATGTGCAGGATATGCATGGTAGCAGTTTGTCCAAACACGCCCCGCTTGAATACCACGTCCAAAACGATAAGCTGTATTCATATCACGTGTCCAAATGCCCGAACCTAATCCATACAATGTATCATTGGCAATTTCCAATGCCTCTTCTTTTGTTTTAAATGTTGTCACTGCAACAACTGGGCCAAAAATTTCTTCTTGGAAGATACGCATCTTATTGTGCCCTTTGAAGACAGTTGGTTTAACGTAGTAGCCATTTTCAAAGCCTGCCCCTACATTATTTTTCTCGCCTCCAATTAGACATTGTGCACCTTCTTGTTTACCAATATCTAAGTAAGACAGAATTTTTTCCATTTGCTCACTTGAAGCCTGTGCACCCATCATTGTATTTGGATCTAACGGATTCCCAACTTGAATCGCTTCAACACGTTGTAATACACGCTCCATGAACTTGTCATAAATCGATTCTTGAATTAATGCACGTGAAGGGCATGTACAAACTTCACCTTGGTTCAGGGCAAACAATACGAAGCCCTCTACCGCTTTATCTAAAAAGGCATCATCTTCATCCATAATATCTTCAAAGAAAATATTTGGAGACTTTCCGCCCAATTCTAACGTAACTGGAATAAGGTTTTGAGAAGCATATTGCATAATTAAACGACCTGTTGTCGTTTCACCTGTAAAGGCAATTTTGCCAATACGAGGGTTAGATGCAAGTGGTTTTCCTGCTTCTAAACCGAATCCGTTCACCACGTTTAGTACGCCTGGTGGCAATAAATCACCAATCAACTCTACTAATACCATAATAGATACTGGTGTTTGCTCTGCTGGCTTTAACACAACACAGTTGCCAGCAGCAAGGGCAGGAGCTAGTTTCCATACAGCCATTAATATTGGGAAGTTCCAAGGAATGATTTGACCCACTACCCCAATTGGCTCATGGAAATGGTAAGCAACCGTATCATTATCAATTTGACTTAGCGCGCCTTCTTGTGCACGTAATGCACCAGCAAAATAACGGAAATGATCAATGGCTAAAGGGATATCTGCATTTAACGTTTCCCGTACTGCCTTACCGTTATCCCATGTTTCGGCAACAGCTAACTTTTCTAAGTTTTGTTCAATACGGTCCGCAATTTTAAGTAAAATGTTAGCACGCTCTGTAGCGGATGTTTGTCCCCATGCATCTTTTGCGGCATGTGCTGCATCAAGTGCAAGTTCAATATCCTCAGCAGAGGAACGTGCTGCTTGTGTAAAAACTTGTCCAGTAACAGGAGTGACATTATCGAAGTATTGACCTTTCACTGGGGGTGTCCATTCTCCACCAATGTAATTATCGTATCTTTCTTTGAATTGAACTACCGATCCTTCAGTGTTTGGAAATGCATAAACCATTTTACTTCTCCCCTTTACACAAAATAATAGAAAATATCTAGAAAAATCGTAATTATATATCGAAATAACGATATTTTCATAGAAACCTTCTTACCCACTATATTGTCAGAAATGCATGATTATTTCAACTTTTTAAATTAAAATTTTGTAATATTTATTTTTAGTAGAAAAGCTTCTAGAATTCACGCTATAAACAACGATAGGGTATACTTAAGCTACGATAAAATGTTTAGGAGAACTATATGAGAATTAACAAATATTTAAGTGAAGCGGGCATCGTGTCTCGTCGTGGTGCTGATAAATGGGTCGAAGAAGGTAAAGTAACAATTAATGGCGTACTTGCTACTGTGGGCAGCCAAGTAGAAGCGGGCGATATTGTTTGTGTGGATGGCAAAGAGGTAAAAAAAGAAGAGCAACTAGTTTATATTGCCTTAAACAAACCAGTTGGTATTACAAGTACAACAGAGCGTCATATCAAAGGAAATGTCGTTGATTTTATCAATCATCCTCTACGCATTTTCCATATTGGTCGACTGGATAAGGAATCTGAAGGATTATTATTATTGACCAATGATGGCGATATTGTAAATAAAATTCTACGTGCAGAAAACCACCATGAAAAAGAATACATCGTACAAGTTGATAAGCCGATAACAGAACAATTTATTAAAAAGATGGCTGCTGGCGTTGATATTTTAGATACAACGACATTACCTTGCTACGTTGAAAAAATTTCAGATAAAGTGTTTAAAATTATTTTAGAGCAAGGCTTAAATCGCCAAATACGCCGTATGTGTTCAGCATTAGGGTATTCCGTTAAACGATTACAGCGCATACGCATTATGAATATTAAGCTTGGCAATTTAAAGGTTGGTCAATGGCGCGATTTAACTGATAAAGAGCGAGCAGAATTATTTAAACTACTTAATTACACAGTAAAATAAAGCAATTGGGAGGATTGGAAAGATGCTTTCTATTCAAAGTACTGAACAACTTACGGGTGTACGAATAAGCGGTGACTTTTGGGATTTAGATGCCCTTATTCAAGCGATTTATCAAGTAACTGGAGATGAAAACAAATACTATGATTACCAAGGTGCGCGACTTCGCATTCTTGGTATTTGCCGTAATCTCCATCAAGCAATGCAAGGTGAGCATCAGCTTGAATTTGTCAGTAATGGACTGAACAAAAGTATACTTTCTCGACATGAAACGATTTTTCCAACTAAAAATGTCTACTACGGGACAGAGGTACTGTGGCCGGAGCTTCTTTTTACAGCGATTGCTTTAAATGATTTCATTCGCTTACATCAGGAATTGATTGATTCTTCCGATTGGAATGGTGATGTGGCAACGATTCGTAAATTCCAAGCAGCGGTTGCTGACTGTCTGGAGCAAGAGCTTACGGAAGATGAATTTTTAGTATTTTTAAGGATGATTCATTCTAAGAGCCCTTTAACCTTCCGCTATGCTACGCAGTATGTAGATGTACTAAATTTAGAATACATAGATTTAAATACGCAAACACGCAAAGCGCATTTAGCCTCCTTTGCACTTCGTTTAATGTTAGAGGATGAAGAATACGTTGCACTTAAATCGCAATTAATCGAAGTTGCCAGTACGACAAAAAAAGCACTACATGAAATTCCAATCAATGCAAGTTACCCTGAAGAAATTTTATGGTAATCTAGGACAAAAGAGAAAAGGTGTTAGATTGATGGCAGTCAATCTAACACCTTTTTTGCTCGCCGTTGTTGTTGGCTTCGACGGTACTTCCGCGGTCACACACGTAAGCCGCAACCCTCGCTAACGCGCGGAATGCCAGCGTCTTAACGATGTGTGCTGTCCTGCAGGAGTCACCTCCTCCGCTACCAACAACTAGTGAACCCTTCTAATGTTTTATTTATTGCAAAAGCAAGAATAGATAAGTTCTTCATAAAGCAAAAATGTATGAACACCTTTCCTCTGTTCCTTAAATTTTTTTAGTTATGTCCCAGCCACTAATTACTGTACAGTCGCTTTCTGCGGTATACCTAGTGCTCTTTGCTAAACTCTTTGTGACTATTTAATCGTCTCGTAAGCCATTTTACGAATAATCGCTTCATGTTGCGGATAATCAGCTAAAAGCTCATCTTGTGTAAATAGCTCAAAGTCCTCAAAATCAAAACCTGGTGCTACCATGCAGCCTACTAAACTAAATGTATTGGCATCCTCAACAGACGAACCGAAAATCGTATTTTTCGGCACCGCCACCTGTGGCACCTCACCCGCTTCTATATTTAAGCCTAATTTTTTTGCCTCATATGTACCATCAGGGAAAATCATATGAACCGTTAATGGGCTACCTGCATGATAATACCAAAGCTCATCTGACTTTAACCGATGTAAATGAGAGATATCTTGCGAACGTAATAAAAAATAAATGCTTGTATAAATCGGTCGTTCTACATCTCTTACAGCTATTTCCTCTGTCGATTTAAACGTAGAAATATAGTATCCGCCCTCAGGATGTTGTGCCAATGCTAATTTTTCTATAAAATATTGTGCTGAATAGTGCATGCTAACCTCACTCCTTTTTCCCACCTTACCAAAAAAGAAAGGTTTCGCGCTACTTCCATCTATTATCGTCGTTCTACAACATGAAAAAGGGTATCTCGAATCAATTCCGAGACACCCCTTCCAATTACATACCACCTAAATATGCCGCTTTTACTTGTTCACTTTCTTGTAGCTCTTTCGCTGTACCTGATAATACAATGCGTCCTGTTTCAAGTACATATGCGCGGTCAGCTACCGATAATGCCATATTGGCATTCTGCTCTACCAGCAATACCGTTGTACCTTCTTTATTCACTTGTTCAATAATATTGAAGATATTTTTTACCATAAGTGGTGCAAGCCCCATTGAAGGCTCATCCATTAACAACAACTTTGGTTTTGCCATTAATGCACGACCCATCGCCAACATTTGTTGCTCACCACCAGATAATGTGCCAGATTGCTGTTTACGACGCTCCAGTAGACGCGGGAATAACTCAAAGACATGATCCATATCTTTCTTTATGCCAGCCTTATCGTTACGCAAGTATGCGCCAAGCTCAAGGTTTTCCTCTACTGACATATTAGCGAATACACGGCGACCTTCAGGCACGTGTGAAATACCTGATTTTACAATGGTTTGCGCAGCTTTACCTGCAATCGAGAAACCCTCATATTCAAGGATGCCCCCTTTAGGTTTTAATAAGCCTGACAAGGTTTTTAACAATGTACTTTTACCAGCACCATTGGCACCGATTAATGTGACAATTTCCCCTTCGTTAACTTCTAAAGAGACGCCTTTTAATGCTTGAATATTTCCATAGAATACATCAATATTTTGTACTTTTAGCATTAGCTGATAACCTCCTCACCAAGGTACGCTTCAATGACCTTTGGATTGTTACGAATTTCTTCTGGTGTCCCATCAGCGATTAGTTGCCCGTGGTCGAGGACGTAAATTCGTTCACATATCCCCATTACTAAGCTCATATCGTGCTCAATTAGTAGAATCGTTAATCCAAACTCTTTACGAATAAACGCAATTAGTTCCATTAAGTCATGTGTTTCTTGTGGATTCATCCCTGCCGCTGGTTCATCGAGTAACAATAGCTTTGGATTTGCCGCTAATGCACGTGCAATCTCCAGACGACGTTGCATACCATACGGAAGGTTTTTTGCTAACTCATTCTTATAAATATCTAAGCCAAATATTTTTAAGAATTCCGTTGATTGCTGTTCCATTGCCGCTTCACCTTTAAAGTGACTTGGCAAACGGAAAATAGATGACCACATCGAATGTTTTGCTAGAGAATGGTTCGCTACTTTTACATTATCTAATACAGATAGTTCTTTAAAAAGACGAATATTTTGGAACGTACGGCTAATACCTTTTTGCGTTACTTGATAGGGTGCAAGACCATTTAACTTTAATCCGTTAAATGTAATCGTTCCTTCAGTCGGCGTATACACACCTGTTAGCATGTTAAAACTTGTTGTTTTACCTGCACCATTTGGCCCGATAAGCCCTACTAATTCACCTTGATTTAGGTACATATTAACGCCCTGTACCGCCTTTAAACCACCGAATTGAATACCCATGTTCTCTACTTTGATAAGAAGGTTTCCAGTCATTATTTTGTACCTCCTTTTTTACCAAACTTAAATAAGTGCGTAATTTCCTTTGTCCCCATTAAACCGGTTGGACGGTATAGCATAACAATGATTAATACTAAGCTGTAAATAATCATTCGTGTTTCTGGGAAGTTCGCTAAGTATGTTGAAATCAACGTTAAAAATACTGCTGCAATAACAGAACCTGATAGACTTCCTAAGCCCCCAAGAACAACGTAAATTAATATATCAAATGATTTTAAGAAACCGAACGTAGTCGGTTGAATAATGTAGAAGTTATGTGCAAAAATAGCCCCTGCAAGACCGGCAAAGAAAGAGCCAATCGCGAATGCTACAACTTTATAGTAAGTTGTATTAATACCCATGGCATCCGCAGCGATTTCATCTTCACGAATCGAAATACAAGCACGTCCATGGCGAGAATTTGTAAAGTTAGAAATAACTAAAATCGTCAATACCACTCCTACGAATGCATATGTCCAATTCGATAAATATTTCACTTGCATCCCCGCTGCCCCACCGACGTAATCCGTATTTAAAAAGACAATACGAATAATCTCAGCAAAGCCAAGTGTTGCAATGGCTAAATAATCCCCTTTTAAACGTAGTGTTGGAATACCTACGATTAAACCAGCTACTGCTGCTGCAAGCGCCCCTAGGAAAATAGCTAACGGGAACGGCAGCATTAGCTTTGTAGTAATAATAGCTGAAATATAAGCACCAACTGCAAGGAAACCGGCATGTCCAATAGAGAATTGCCCCGTAACCCCGATAACGATGTGCAAGCTGACAGCTAGCATGATGTTAATGCACATGGTGATTAACATATTTTTATAGTACAAGTCAATTACTTCTGTTGTAATTAGTGCCTGAACAACCACATAGATGACTAGCGCTAATACTGCATAGCCCCAGAAAACTTTAGACTTCTTCATCATTACCGCTCACCTACACTTTCTCGCGGGCGTTTTTACCGAAGATACCCGATGGTCTGAAAATCAAGATTAAAATTAAAATGACAAATGCTGCTGCATCGCGCCATAAAGAGAATCCAAGTGCACTTACAAATGATTCCACGACACCTAGTAGCATACCGCCAACCATTGCCCCTGGAATAATACCAATACCACCAAGAACCGCGGCGATGAACGCTTTAACCCCTGGAATAACACCCATTAACGGGTCAATTTTCGTATAATACACACCGAAGATTACACCCGCAGCTCCAGCTAATGCCGAACCTATAGCAAATGTTGCTGAAATGGTATTATCTACGTTAATTCCCATTAGGCGTGCCGCATCTGCATCATGTGAAACTGCGCGCATTGCCTTGCCAATTTTTGTTTTATGTACGATGAATTGTAAAAGAATCATCAGTACGATAGAGACAGATAAAATTAAAATAGATGTACTACTAATTTGAACCCCGAAGACATCAAATGTTGTATTTTTAATGACTTCAGGATATGCTGCAGGCTGTGCCCCTCTGAAGAAAATTGTCGTATATTCGATTAATAGCGACACCCCGATTGCTGTAATTAAAGCAGCAATACGCGTCGCATTTCGTAACCGTTTATATGCTATACGTTCTATTAACACACCAAAAATTGCGCAAACTGCCATCGCTAATAATAATGCTGGTAAGAAGCCCAGCTCCCATTTAGCAATTGCGTAAAAGCCAATAAATGCCCCAATCATGAAAACATCACCGTGGGCGAAGTTAATGAGCTTAATAATACCGTATACCATCGTATACCCTAACGCTATTAACGCGTAGATACTACCTAGTGAAATACCATTCACAAGCTGTTGTATCCATTCCATGAGCGTTCACTCCTTTATTATTTTTTAAAAGCATGCAAAAATGGGACCTATTTCTACATAGTGAAAGTGAATGCAGAAAAACTCGTGTCCCTCATAAAAAGTATTTCCGATTCCTTATGCTAGAATCTATGCTTTTTTTATTAGTCTAGTTGTCTATGAAAAAATAAAAGAGAAGGCAGGTTGCCCGCCTCCCCCTTGCTTAAAAATTAAGGATTTACTTTAGAGTTGAACACTTGTTTACCGTCTTTAAATTCAAGAACTGTTGCTGTTTTAATTGGGTTATGGTTTTCGTCAACTGAGAAAGTACCTGTTACTAAAGAAAGATCCTTTGTTTCAGCTAATGCCTTTTTAATTGCTTCACCGTCAGTAGACCCTGCACGTTTAATTGCATCTGCAATGTAATAAACCGTATCATAGCCAAGTGCGTTAAATGCATCTGGTGCTTTATCGCCATTGGCAGCTTTAAATGCTTTTACAAAGTCTTGAATTTTTTGATCTGGGTCTTCTGCAGAATAGTGGTTTGTGATGTACGTATTATTCAGTGCATCTGCGCCCGCTAACTCAACTAAAGTTGGAGAATCCCAACCATCTGCTCCCATAAGTGGCACTGTAATGCCCATTTCACGCGCTTGTTTAACAATTAGACCCACTTCTTCATAATATCCAGGGATAAAGATGAAGTCAGGATTTGATGATTTGATGTTTGTTAATTGCGTACGGAAATCTGTATCTTTCGCAACATAAGCTTCTTCTTTCACAACTTTTCCGCCATTTTCAGCAATCGTATCTTTAAATGACTTTGCTAATCCTTTTGCATAGTCAGAAGCGTTATCAGCAAAAATGGCTACGTTTTTCGCTTTCAGCTCACCCGTTGCAAAGTTTGCTGCGACAATCCCTTGGAATGGGTCAATAAAGCATGTACGGAACGCATATTCATTAACGCTACCGTCATCATTTACTGTTACGTTTGGTGCTGTAGCAGCTGCACCAACTAAAGGAATTTTGTTATCATTCGCAATTTGAACTGTTGCAATGGTGTTACCAGAAGTTGCTGGAGACATCATCGCTACTACTTTATCTTGCGTCGCTAGTTTAATAGCCGCTGCTGTTGCCTCTGAGTTTTCTGATTTGTTATCTACTTTAATAAGCTCAATTTTCTTGCCATCAATACCGCCTGCATCGTTAATTTCTTTAACAGCTAACTCTGCACCTAATCCGATTGAAGAACCGTAAGAAGCTACGTTACCTGAAAGTTCCAAGTTTGCACCGATTTTAATTGTATCGCCATCTTTTGAGCCGCCTGATGATGAGCCGCCTCCCGAACTTGTATCACTATCTCCAGCACCGCAACCTGCCAGTACGCCTGCAAGAAGTGAAGAAGCGACTAGAAGTGAGCCGAACTTTTTAAGCTTGTTGTTCTCTTTCATAATTTAATTCCCCCTGAAAATTCTCAAATGTTAGATATTTCTGATAATTATAAACAATCTACGGCTAATCCTCAATAGCAAAAATAATTATTTATAACTATCTAATTTTGAAGCTAGATAATATTCAATTAAGCCTTTTACATTGTAAAACATTCTTTATATTTAGTCTAGAGTGATTTTTCAGTATAATTAGTTATTTGTGAATTATCTATCAATTGTTGGTATAAATTAGCAGAAACCTCTTATCCTATTTTTTTCGACGTTAGAAAAATAATGTCCATTTTGCAAAAATTGCTTTCCTTTTATAGTTTAACTGCTTATCTTTTTTTCAAAAGAACCCCTACCAATACTCCATACAAAATATGGCCTGCAAGCCACCAACTAAATGCGTAGAAATCTGTAAAGTTAGGTGTTCGTGTTGAGAAGGTTGTTGTAGGAAACAACATACATCCTATAATCATTTGAAGTACGATACTATTTCTGATTAACGTACCATTATTCCACTTATACTTATTACGAAGGGTATATAATATGGCTGTTATGAACCACGAAATCACGAGATGAAAGGAAAATTCAATCACCTCTGGAAATCGATAATTTTTTAAAATCGGTATATAATCGACATTTAATAGTAATGTATAAACGCGGCTTCCTGTTAGATTTTCAACAACTTTAAAGAAAATACCAAATAAGCAACCCGCAACTAAGGATGCTATCATTACTTGACGATTGAATAGTGTTTTCATAATGTCCTCCTTGCTTTAATCCAACGACTTATTGTACTAACGTATATTTTTAAACTATAAAAGGATGATTCAAAATGAATAAAAAAATAATTGTACTATTTCGTAATGATTTACGACTAGATGATCACCCCGCGCTCTGGCATGCAGCTAAATCAGGGGTCATTTTACCGGTTTATATTCATAATGAGCAATTTTCAATGTGCAATACCGCTCAAAGTTTTTGGACGTACTATTCACTTCAGAATCTACAAGCGACACTTGATGACTATGACATGCAACTGATTTTACGAAAGGGTGAAGTCATTTCAGAAGTACTACAGTTAGCTGTAGATACTGAAGCGAACGCTGTATATTTTAACGAGCGTTTTCTTCCAACTGAACGAAATGAAGATGAGCAGCTAACCAATATATTACAGGCTAATAATATTGAAGTAAAAGCATTCTATGGTGATTCATTATTCAACTTATCGAACATTCAAAATCAACAAAACAAGCCTTATGCCATTTTTACATCATTTTATAAGCGTTGTTTGCAGGAGCCCGTACGTAAACCGCTTGGTCAACCTACTAATATTAGAGCTTTTCCAACGAAGGTATCATCTCTAGCCTTAGAGCAATTGCAATTACTGCATGGTAATTGGTATCACAAGTTTCACCATTATTGGAACCCTGGGATAGATGGGGCAATGGAGCAGTGGGAACTTTTCGTAGAACAAGGGTTATTTGACTACCAAGATAAGCGAGATTACCCTGCCAAAGAAACCATTTCTAAAATGTCACCATTTCTTGCAGTGGGTAACATTAGCATTCGCTTTCTTTGGGCAACATGCCAAGAGCTAATAGATGATGAGGACAACACAATATTTAGTCAGCAGATAGAAAGCTTTTTAAGACAACTTATATGGCGAGAGTTTTCGATTTATCAACTATTGAACTATCCTACATTTTCTACCGATTCATTACGCAGTAATTTTCAACATTTTGAGTGGGAGCCTCATTCCATTCGTCTTGAAGCATGGAAAACTGGACAAACTGGGTATCCTCTTGTTGATGCAGGGATGCGTGAGCTTTGGGAAACCGGCTATATGCATAACCGTGTAAGAATGGTTGTTGCATCTTTTCTAGTGAAACACTTATTACAACCTTGGCAAGAAGGTTATGCATGGTTTGAGCATACGCTTGTCGACTTTAATGCAGCAAATAATGCTATGGGTTGGCAATGGGTAAGCGGTACGGGTATCGACTCTGCTCCTTATTTTCGTATCTTCAACCCTTCGTTACAAGGAGAGAAATTTGATGCAGATGGTGCTTATATAAAAAAATGGGTGCCTGAATTAGCACTTCTCCCTGCAAAGTATATACACGCGCCACAAATAGCACCAACGGCCATCTTGGAACAAGCCGGAATCACATTAGGTGATACCTATCCATTGCCAATCGTAGATCATAAAACAGCACGAGCCCGTGCATTAGAACGATACAACGCTATAAAAAAAGCTTAGAGCTACCCGTGCTCTAAGCATCGAATTAGATTGAATAAAAATAAACAATAAACATATTTTTACTATACTAGGAGCAAACTTTGCTACCAGTGGGCTGTTCCAGTTGATTGGAGTGGAAAACGCGACATTCCTGTAGGAATAACACGAGCGAAAAAAAGCGTCCGCCACAAAAATTAGTTGGAGCCGTGCCTGTGGAAAGGGCGCTTCTTGCACGGAAATTACTTTATTGCAAACACGCAAAGGCGTTCATTTATATTTGTTTCATGTTCTAGATGCACCTCATGTATCAATTCAAAAGGGGTACCGTGATGTAAAAACTGCAAATAATCGTATGGTGGATAGTATAAAATAATATGGATTTCGCGCATCTGTTGCTCATAAGACTTCCATATATTATGAATAACCGTACGGAATATATTAATGGAAAATGGATTAAAAAAGAAAAAAACATTATCATGTGGCTGTATGTTATAGTTTTCCGCAATTGTATGAACAAAAGAAATGTTCGCTTGTGAGCCCTTTTTTCGAAAATAACTTTCCTTGTTATGCTCTGCCTCTCTATAAAAACCTGCGTCCATTTCAACTCCAATTGTCGGAATGTGAAATTTATGATGAATATAAATAGGAACCCTGCCTTTCCCACAGCCCATATCAATAAAAACTGGATTTTTCGGCATCTCATATTGGGAAAATAATTGTTCTAAGCCAGTATAGGGCGTTGGCTCGTAGCGATGGTAGTGAGCCAGTTTAGTAAATCCATATTGTTCACCGACCGTATTAATATGCAAAAATTTATCAAATTGTTGTTCATTCATCAGTTAGATACTCCTCGAAAAAAAGAATGCTTTATTTTAGCATGTAAAAAAGCAAACACGATATCCAAAAAATTTGGATATCGTGTTTTTTATCGCTTCATCTTCTACCACTAATATTTTTATCATCACTTTCTCACCTCGCCACTTGCTTGTTGATTTTTTATAATAGCATCTATTTATGTCAACAAAATGTCAGCACACGCTACAAAAGAACCCTATGTATGTATATTTGAAAACAAGATGGTAACGATAGTTATAGAATGCCTACAACTACTGGTTGAGATATAATAAAGAATAGAAGTCAATATCGTCATTTGAAATATCGTTTTCCTTTGCAATTTTGTTGACAATGACTTCCTAGGACACTTATCATTGATTGCGAATGATAATCATTGATAATTCATTCGATTTTGCTTTAATTTATCTTCAATAAAATGATTAGGGGGTATTAGTATGATTATTGTTACCAATCGTATTCAAGTAAAGCCTGGCTTTGCTGCGAAAATGGCTCCAAACTTTACGAAGCCAGGTCCACTGCAACAGTTTGAGGGCTTTCACAAAGTAGAAGTATTAATTTCTACAGACGATCCTACATATGACGAAATGAGCGTTAATATGTACTGGGAATCGAAAGAGCATTTCCAAGCGTGGCGTAATAGCGATGCTTTTGCGGCGGCGCATCACCGTCCTGAGCCTGGCTCTGAAGGCGCAAAACCTGAGAACAGCCCAATTATCGGCAGTAAAATTGTCGTTGCTGAGCTAGCTTCTTCTATCGAAGCACAACGTTAATAACAAATTGTAAACCTATTTAAATTATCTTCTGATTCTATCTAAAAAACCATGCATATTTCTAGAAAATATGCATGGTTTTTTCTTGGTGTCAGGCACTCAAACAATTCTCAAACAATTCTTAGTCATTGAAATACTACTACTAAGAAATAACCGACTATTGATAAACATACCGAACCAATCAGTCCTGCGATAAAGGCTTTAATGCCTAATTGCTTAAATGTTTTCATTTCTACATTCAATCCTAAGCCTGCCATCGCCATAGCAATTAAAATATATGCGCAATTTACGACTGTTTGTGCAAATGCTGGTGGTACTATTCCTAACGAATTAATAGCGCTCATAACTAAAAAACCTAGAATAAACCAAGGAATTATAGATAACGAAAATGCTTTGTTTCCTTGTTCTTTGTTTCTTCTTTGATACATAATTCCAATTACAATCGCTACTGGTACGAGCAAAGCGACACGCGTTAATTTTACAATGACCGCCATATCTACAGCCTCATCGCCACCCGTGGCCGCTGCTGCAATAACGTGAGCTATTTCATGCAATGTACCTCCTGCAAAAATGCCATATTGTGTCGGTGTTAAGCCAATAAGTGAATACACCACTGTATAAATAAGTGTAAATACTGTGCCAAGCAAGGCGACAATCGCTGCACCTACAGCAGTTTCCTTTTCATTCGCCTTAATTTGAGGGGCAATCGCCACAACAGCCGCAGCTCCACAAATAGCTGTTCCACAAGCCGTTAAAATGCCGAGCTTTTTATCGACATGAAATACCTTCGTTAACCAGTAAACAACAAAGAGAGCAAATACTAAATTGAGAAAGGCAATCAAAAAGACGCTCGCTCCTGCATGATAAATATCAGCTAAATTCAAGCGCATACCCAGCAAAATAATACCTAATCGCAATAGTTTTTTACTCGAAAAAGATACACCTGTTTGCCAGACATCAGGTACAGTAAATATTGCTCGCCATACCATCCCAAGTATGATTGCTATTACAAGCTGGCCCAATATTGAGAAAAAAGGAAATGTCGAAATATACTTAGCCACTAAGGCAAGACCTAATGTCAAGATAATCCCCTTCATAAATGGTGGCGCTAGTAAATTCTTTATCCCCTGTTGTTGATTCATGCTGTCCACTTCTTTCATTCTTGATGATTATACTTTATAAAAAAGTTAATCATCAGTAAAATACATATATATAATTACAATTATTAATTTTTCTAATAATAAGGGGTGATACGATGCAATACGATGCGTTAAAAACGTTCGTTACATTAGTTGAAGTCAATAACTTTACGAAGGCCTCAGAAATTCTCCATATTTCCCAACCTAGTGTCAGTCTGCATATTAAAAACCTTGAACAAGCGTTGCAAACTACTTTATTTATCCGCTCGCCAAAGTCTGTGCAAATAACACCCACTGGTGAGATTTTATATAAGCGTGCCAAACAAATTATGGCTATTGCTGAGGCAGCAAAGGAAGATATATTAGCTTATCATCATTCGATTCAAGGCACGCTCGTAATAGGGGCTAGCTTTACAATTGGAGAAAATATATTGCCTGTCATGTTATCGAAACTTCAGCACAAATTCCCTCAATTAGAGCTACAAGTTATTATTGGCAATACCGATGAAATTATTCGATTTACTAAACTATTACAAGTAGATATAGGGCTTATTGAAGGTCAGGCACATGACAACGAGCTTATTATTCATCCTTTTATGGAAGATGAGTTATTTATAGTTAGCGCAAACGACCACCCTCTTGTTCAACAATCTGCTATCACGATCCCACAATTACAACGGCAAAATTGGGTTGCACGTGAAGTTGGTTCAGGTACACGTAATTATTTAGATCATCTATTTAGAACAAACGGACTTCAAGTGCAATCACTCTTAACCATTAGTAGCAACCAAGGTGTGAAAGAAAGTGTGATTGAAGGACTAGGCCTATCTTTACTATCTGGCAGTGTAATTGAGCGCGACCTTCGAAATGGTGATCTTGCTATTTTGCCACTTGCTGAACAACGATTTATCCGGACATTTTCCTATCTACACTCTCCTACAATGAAAAACAAACGAAATGTTGATGCACTGATTGAATTGATTACAAAGAAAAGCGAAGCATAAAAAAAGGCTTAGCAGGCTATCATCTAGTCGCTAAGCTTATTTTAAAGTTCGGGGGTTTATCTGCTTCCGAGCTTGTTTACGTTCAATAATCTCGATAAATTTTGTAGCAGCACGGGACAATGGAACACTTTTTAAATAACACATCCCAATACTACGATTTGGAATGCTTTCTACAAGTGGCAATTCATAAAGTAGCCCTCGCTGTAAATAATCCTTTGAAAATTCCTTTGTTACACACGCGATTCCTAAATTACTACGTGCGAATTCAAGCACTAAATCATGTGAACCGAGCTCAAACTCCGGTGCAATTTGTATACCTTTTGACATTAAATAAGTTTCAACATAGTTTCTCGAGTTCGATTTCTTCTCAAGAAAAATAAGGGGGAACTTTAATAAATCCGCAAAACTTAAGCTCTTTGACTTGAGCGTTTTATATTTCTCTCCACAGACGAAAATATCTTGAACTTCCGTGCACGCGGTTAATTGTAAACTGACATCTTCTATCGGGAAATTGCAAAGCCCGACATCAGCCTCACCCGATTTTATAAAGTTACATATTTCCGAAGTAGTGCCATTTAACATTTGCAATTTTATATTTGGATACATCGTATGAAAAGATTCAAGATATGGCATTAAAAAGAAGCGGGAAATTGTATCTCCTACCCCTATTTTCAATTGGCCTGTCGTTAAATTTTTAAATTCTAGCAGCTTTTCTTCCCCTGCATCTAAAAGACCTAATGCCGAGTTAGTATATTCAAATAGCAACTTTCCTTCTGTCGTTAATGTGACGCCCTTTGGTGTTCGGTTGAAGAGTCTAGTGCCTAGCTCCCTTTCGAGCTGCATCATGGCTTGGCTAACGGCGGGTTGTGTCATAAATAAATCTTTAGCCGCCCTAGAAAAGCTACTATTTTTTGCAACTACACTAAAAACACGATATAAATCTAATTTCCCTATCATATAAGCTCTCCTTATAGCTATTATTTAAACTATTAATTTTACTTATATCATTAACTGAGCGTATAGTAAAATCATATTGGTTTTATTCATCTCATTAAAAATTAACATATAGCTATTTAATAAGGAGAGATTATTTTGGAACGTGTAGTTGGAACAGTGGTAAGAGGTCTTCGTGGTCCGATTATTAACGAAGGCGATAACATCGAACAAATCGTTGTCGATACAGTACTAAACGCTGCTAAAGTGGAAGGCTATTCAATTGAGGATCAAGATATTGTGACAGTAACAGAATCTGTTGTAGCCCGTGCACAAGGTAACTATGCATCAATCGATGACATTGCAACGGATGTAGCTGCTAAGTTTGGTGATGATACAGTTGGTGTGATCTTCCCAATTTTAAGCCGTAATCGCTTTGCAAACTGCTTACGTGGTATTGCGAAAGGGGTAAAAAAAGTCGTTTTAATGCTAAGCTACCCATCGGATGAAGTTGGCAACCACTTAGTTGATATCGACGAACTAGATGTTAAAGGTATTAATCCTTGGACTGATACCTTAACAGAAGCTGAGTTCCGCGAGCATTTCGGCTATAAAAAACACACATTTACAGGTGTAGATTATATTGAATACTACAAAGAATTAATCGAAGCTGAAGGTGCAGCTTGTGAAGTCATCTTCTCAAACAATCCAAAAACAATTTTAGCCTATACAAAAAGTGTACTAACTTGCGATATTCACACTCGCTTCCGTACAAAACGTATTTTAACAACGAATGGTGCTGAAAAGGTATTTTCGTTAGATAATATTTTAGCTGAATCTATTAATGGTTCTGGCTTTAATGCAGAATACGGTCTACTTGGCTCAAACAAAGCAACTGAGGAAAGTGTAAAACTATTCCCACATACTTGCCAACCAATCGTTGATGGCATCCAAGCAAAAATCAAAGAAGCTACTGGTAAAACAGTAGAGGTAATGGTTTATGGAGATGGTGCATTCAAAGATCCAGTGGGTAAAATTTGGGAGCTTGCTGACCCTGTTGTTTCACCTGCCTACACTGCAGGCTTAGACGGTACACCGAATGAAGTAAAATTAAAATACTTAGCAGATAATGATTTTGCTGATCTTCGCGGAGAAGAATTAAAAACAGCTATCTCTGAATATATTCAAAATAAAGACGAAGATTTAACTGGTCAAATGGCCGCTCAAGGTACAACACCTCGGAAATTAACAGACTTAATCGGTTCTCTTTCTGACCTAACTTCAGGCTCAGGCGATAAAGGAACACCAATGATTTATATTCAAGGTTATTTTGATAACTATACAAAATAATACGCGATAACAACGATAAACACCCGCCTGCATAAGGTGGGTGTTTATTGTTGTAGATAGTTACTGCCGTTGATTTCCGCGGGCGTCTCCATACGTCACTCCAATTAACTACTAGATACTTTACACCAATACACTCAAACACCCACCCACACTGGTGATGATTTTAAGGGCATAATGTCCGTGCGATTTTTTCAAAATAGCGAACACCATAAATCAAGGCATCCTCATCAATTTTAAAGCGAGGGTGATGCAAAGGATAGGCTTCACCAAAATCCTCATTATGCACCCCTATATACTGCATTGAAGAAGGAACAATCTCTGAAAAATCGGCAAAATCTTCTGTTCCAAACATTGGTGCAGGTAATTCCTGTACACCTTCTGCCCCTACAATATCCCCCGCTATTTGACGCGATAAAGCTGTAAGCTCCTTGTCATTGGTTACAGAAGGACAACCAAGTTCCCATTTAATATCTACTCTAGCCCCATGCATGGACGCTATACCATTGACAATCTTCTCTAAATGGTGACGAGCCTCCACACGTACTGTCGCATCAAGCGAACGAATTGTACCACCAAGCTCAGCCGTATCCGCAATAATATTTAAAGCTGTACCACAATGAAATTTAGCTACCGTTAAAACCGGAGCATGAATGCTTGGTACTTTACGCGACACAATAGTTTGCAATGCCACAACCATTTCTGACCCAATCAATAACGGATCAATTGCAACCTCTGGCGTCGAAGCATGTCCACCTCGACCGTAAATCTTAATCTCAAAATCATCTGCAGCTGCCGTAAACTTTCCATCCTTCATGGCAAATTGACCGACTTGATAATCCGGGCTTACATGTAATGCAAATGCATAATCTACATTATCCGCAACACCTAATGACACAAGTTGAGCAGCTCCCCCTGGCGTTACCTCCTCAGCATGCTGGAAAATAAAACGGATTTCACCATTGAAATCTGTACCCCGTTCAGCTAATACTTTCGCAGCACCTAATAACATCGCTGGGTGTGCATCATGCCCACAAGCATGCATCACCCCTGGATTTTTTGATTTAAATGGCAAATCGGTCTCTTCTTCAATTGGCAATGCATCAATATCTGCACGCAATAAAATCGTATGACCCTGCCCCTCCGTCTTCGTCCCTTTTAAACATGCATAAACACTCGTTTCTGTTAACCGTTTTACTTCTAAATGTGGAAATGTTATTAATTGCTCATAGATAAACTGTGCTGTTTGATGCTCTTGATGTGATAATTCAGGATACATATGTAAATGCTGTCTCCAAGCAATGACCTGTTGATGTAAATCTTTTGTTTTTATCATTTGTAAATCCTCCTATCATTCTCTAAATTAAAACGGGCCGTAATTCATAACGTGCGCAATAACTAATAAAATAATGGCTAACGTCGTTTGAATAACGAAGTATGGGAAAACCCATTTAAACCATTTGGAAAATGGAATACCTGCGATTGCTAAACCTGCTAACAAAACACCACTTGTAGGAATGACCATATTCGATATACCGTCTCCAAATTGGAAAGCCAATACGGCTGTCTGTCTTGTTACACCAATTAAATCAGCTAATGGTGTCATAATGGGCATTGTTAAAGCAGCTTGTCCACTACCTGATGGCACTAAGAAATTTAAACACAGTTGTAGCAAGAACATGCCTACTGCATTAATAGAAGCAGGTAGTACACTGACTGCATTCGCTACAAAATGTAAAATAGTATCAATTAAGCCACCCGATGTCGTAATAACGAGGATTGTTTGAGCAAAGCCAATAATTAAAGCACCCTCCACCATATCTCGCGCTCCTGAAATAAAGCCTTCAGCCATTTGATTTGGACTCATTTTACAAATTACCGACATAATAATGCTGCTTAATAAGAATACGCCACCAATTTCACTGATATACCATTGAAACTTAATAACCCCGACAATTAATGCAACAAAATTCGCTAACAACACCAGCAAAGCCAATAAATGACGACCGCTCATTTTAAAGTCTAAAGATAGTTCCACCGTTTCTTCTCTCTTAAACTTTCCGTAGATTCCTTTCGCTGGGTCTTCTTTCACTTTTTTTGCATGCCGAATAATATAAATTACTGTTAAAAGATAGAACACAACAAATACAATAATGCGATAAGACATACCTGAATACATTGGCAATTCAGCTATCGTTTGAGCAACGCCGATGTTAAATGGATTGGTAATGCCAGATGTAAAACCAGTTGCTAATGTCCCTAGCATGACAATTGCAAAGCCTGTAATGGCATCCATTCCTAGAGCCATCGTTAATGGAATAATGATGGCAATATACACAAGTGTATCCTCTGCTGAACCGATTAATGTTCCTAAACTACCAAAGATTAATATCAGAATTGGAATTAACACGTACTCCTTCTGACCAAATTTAGAAGCCATTACTTTAATAAATGAATCGATCGCTCCCGTTTTTTGCATAATACCAAGCGCTCCCCCAAATAAGAAAACAAATAAAATAATGGAAGCACCTTCTAGCATCCCTAAATGGACACTATTGAATATTTCAAGGAAACCGACTGGACTCGAATCTATATAGTGAAATGATTCAGGGTCTACAACCATACGCCCGTTTATTTCAACTCGATCATACTGACCAGCTGGAATAATATACGTAAGGACACTCATAACTAAAATAATAATAAACATTAAAACAAACGCATTAATCCCCTTGATTTTCGGCTCTTCAACATTATGATTCTCTTGTAGATTTGCCATCCTCTCTCCCCTTTGCATTCGTAGTACAAAACCTTAAAGTAGCAACTTGCTACATAAGACAAAAAATCCACCATATACATTTCCACTATACGGAAATTAATTCCGATAAACGGAAATATATTAGTAAAAATATAAAAAAAGAAAACTTAAATGTCAATATTTTTTGATAATTCTGTTTAATAAAAAATTGAAAGATGCTCCCTTCATATAGCCAAAATCCCACGCTCCTTTCAGCAACAAAAAAGACTGTTCCATTTACCAGAACAGTCTCTTTAAAGATAAATCTCAGTACTTTACCTTTTTAGCCAATATTTTAAGTAGATTGATATGATGAATAAACTAATAAAAAAAGAATCGATTATTCTTACAACAAGAATGCCATAATTTAATAATGGAACATGGTCAATGACATACCAACTAATTACTACTGAACATGTCATTATGAATAAGGATGACCAATAAATAATTTTATGTGTAACACCAACGGTAGCATTTCTATGTCTCTGAGATAATGCTCTGAAATACATATAACCAAATATCAAAAGGAATCCCAGTAATGTACTACCATGTTGCAAAAACTTATACAAAGGTAAATCAAAACCATAAATACGATAGATTTTAGTAAATACTGTAGGGAAAGTAAGCACCATATAACCATTTATATGTGTAAAGGAATCCCATACAACATGAGTAAGCATGCCAAACAAGGCAGAATAAATAAACACGACTAATTTCAACAATTTATTGGAATCTACTCTATTTGTAGAAGTATCTTGTAGTATATTAGGCAAATAATGAACAAAGGTTTGGTGTATAAAGAAATGGTAGATAAAGTAGATGAAAGCTACTAACGGTAGATTGAACGTAATAAACCCCATAAAAGTATGACCTATTTCACCCTTAGGTTGGCCTCTTAGAAAATACTCAAAGTCTGGCGCCATACTACCGATAACCATGGCAGAAAAATGAATATACTTACTTTTTCTTGAGAACGGTAATACGGCAGCGGGATGTGCAAAAGTAAGTGGCATTGTTGTAAACCCCTTTTTGAAAATTTAGCTTTTACTGTAAGTTCTCAAAAACTTTCCGAATAAAACTGTTGCTCAACTCCTTGTTATGCCTACAAGAATTGAACCTTTTTTCAAGTAAAAGTATAAATTCTATAGGACGCAATGACAAATAAAAACGTAAATCATCGGTCCGAAGAAAGATATTACAACAACTAGAGCTACATCCCTGCAACTAATAACGTTTCACTAGTTCCAATGAAAACCTTAAATATAAAATGTATAATCCTCTGGTATCACACGCTTTAAAAACTTTTTCGTCCGTTCTTCTTTCGGGCTAACGAATATATCATGTGGGCTTCCTTCTTCGACAACAACCCCACCATCCATAAAAATAACGCGGTTAGCTACATCCTTTGCAAAGCCCATCTCATGCGTTACAACAAGCATTGTCGTGCCCTCTTTCGCAATGTTCTTCATAACCGTCAATACTTCTCCCACTAGTTCTGGGTCAAGGGCAGAAGTCGGCTCGTCAAATAAAATAATATCTGGGTTCAAGGCCACTGCACGGGCAATACCAACACGCTGCTGTTGACCGCCAGATAACTGACTTGGATAAGCATCATATTTTTCAGACAGCCCTACTTTACCAAGCGCTTTTTTACCGATTTCAATCGCTTCAGCCTTTGCTATTTTTCGGCCAATAACAAGTCCTTCTGTCACATTTTCTAAAGCTGTTTTATTCGTAAAAAGATTATAATTTTGGAATACAAACGCTACACGTTGACGAATAGCATGGACGTCCTTCTTTTTGACATTTTGAAAATCCACATCGATTGTACCGAATGTCGCATGCCCTTGGTCTGCCTTTTCTAAAAAGTTAATGCAACGCAATAAAGTCGTTTTACCTGAGCCACTCGGGCCTAAAATAACAACTACATCACCTTTATCAATCGATAAATCTACACCTTTTAAAATTTCATTATCGCCAAATGATTTATGAATATTTTTGATTGTTAACATAAAGATTCACCCCTTAGGCATTTGCCACTTTGTATTTGCTCAAATGTTGCTCGTATCGCTTAAACAAGTATTCAACCGTACTGCATAAAATTAAATACACGATGAATATATCAAGATATGCTTCCACATAATTGTAGCCCACATTTGCAGCAACTTTTGCCTTCAATGTAATTTCTGGTAAGGACATCGCATATCCCAATGACGTCGCTTTTATTAGGTTTACTGTTGCTGTACAAATATTCGGCATCGCCACTACTAATGCTTGTGGAATAATAATTCGGCGATAAGCTTGAAATGTCGTTAAACCCACTGCATGTGCCGCCTCTAGCTGACCCTTTTCAATGGTACCAAGTGCCGAACGGAATACCTCTATTAAAATAGCTGTTGTACTAAAAGCAAACACGATAAATGCATACCAAATTGGATTGATTTTATAAATGTCATAGGTAATATGATATTTTTCAAAAACCATTTTTAATATGAGTGGAATACTACTATAAATAATAAAAATCTGAATAATAATGGGCGTACCTCGAACAAAGGATACATAAATTTTTGCTAGATGATGTATAACCGGAATTTTATTAATGCGTGTCAGTGCTAATAAAAAGCCAAGTGGAAGAGCAACGAGTAATGCAACAACCGTTACAAGGAGTGCGATCGGTACACCCGATAATGCTACAAAAAAGGTTTCAACTAAAAATTGGTAGTTCATCATTACGCCCCCTTACGTTGTTTCTAACGTTCTTTTTCCCTTGCCAAAAAACTTTTCTAACATAGCAAAGAATTTTTCAATCACAATCGATAGTACCCAATAAACAATCGCAAGTGCGATATAGATTTCTAATGCATGGGCATTAATATTACTTGCAATAATTAAATTAGCCTTACCAACAATATCAATTAGCCCAATTGTGTATGCCAATGCTCCTTCTTGTAATAACGCAATCATGGCATTTCCGAAGTTTGGTAATGCGATTACAAGCGCTTGAGGGAAAATAATGCGACGATAAGCTTGGAACGGTGTTAACCCTACACTAACAGCAGCTTCAAACTGTCCCTTATTAATAGCCAAATAGGAAGACCTAATCACCTCAGACATAATTGCAGCAAACTGCAATGTAAATGTCACGACGACGAAGAAGGCTGTCTCTATCGCATGAAGATTTAAACCGATGTTTTCTGCTAATGCAGGTACCCCATAATAAACAAGGAATAATAGAACAATGGATGGCGTACAACGCATAATAGTTGTATATAAATTCGCCATTTTTTGTAATACCTTCATTGAACTTAACTTTGCAGCGGCTAATAATAAGCCGAAGAATATACCTAGTACAATGGAAGACCCTGCAACTAAAAAGGTTACTTTTAAAAACGGCAATAATAAGGGAATAGCGTTCCAAATGTACGATGCATCAAAATACTTCTCCATTTCCTCACCAACTTTATCAATGTCTTCACTAAAGGCAGCTAAATTTCAACGCCTTCGCTCTCCGTTTATTAAGAAAGACTGCTGAGTAACTTGACTCAGGCAGCCTTTTAAAAATTATCGATTTACGTTTTCTAACACTTCAAATAAATCACGGCCATAAAACTCTTTACTTAATTCACTTGTTTTCTTTTGTTCTTTAATTTGGGCAATCGCTTTATCATAAGCATCCGCAAATTCTTGTTCTTTTTTATTGAACAGTGGCCATGTTTTAATCACTGCAAATTCGTTATAAACAACCTCATCCTTCAAATTATGATAAGCGCCATCGTCCGCTAATACTTGCTGCTTAAATGGACCTTCAATCATGACACCACCATCAACGCGCCCTTCATTTACCCATTGCACAACATCGACAGTAAAGGCATCACCTGCTTGTAATTTTACTTTGTTGTTAGGATTTGCTTTGTTGTACTCATCGATAATTGTATACTGGGCATTGTTAGCAGCAATCGGCGCTAATGAATATCCTTTTGACGCAAAATCCGCTAATGTTTTAATCCCTTCATCTTCTTTGCGTAGCACTAAACCTGCACTACTTAATCCTAAAAATTCTTTAGGGAAGATGAATTTCTCTGTACGTTCCTGCGTGAAGAATGCATTTTTCACACCGACTTGGTACTTTCCTTGCTCTACACCGATTAATAAATCATCACTTGTAGTTCCAACATATTCGAACTTATATTCAGGTAATAGTTCATCTACTAGCTTCATTACTTCCACGTCGTAGCCTGTTGGATTACCTTTATCGTCAATATAGCTAATCGGCTTAGAAGCTTGATCGTATGCTACCTTCACAGTACGTACTTTAACCCCATCTTCTGTTTCATTTTTAGAAGCTTCGCCCGAACTGCATCCTGCTAAAATAGCAAGAGAGGCCAACCCGACTGCTGCAATTTGAAATAATTTTTTCTTTTGTTTAAACATATGTCATTTCTCCTTCATCTCAAGTGATTATATGATTACTGTTCAGATAATTTTTGTTGCTCAATGGCAGCTGTCGCTAATTTTAGTATCGTCATATCATCCATTGGTGGATTATGTAATCCTGCACGAACATTACGATAATAGCGTTGTAACGGGTTCGTAAGCTGTAAACTTTTTGCTCCAACAACGCGCATCGCCTTATCCACGACATCAATCGCAATATTCGTCACCGTATGCTTGGCAACCGCCATTTCATTCGTTAAAGTATGTCGTCTTGTTGGATCATCATAAGCCTCTGCCACGCCATAAAGGACAAAACGTGCCTGATGTAGCTTTAATTCAATGTCTCCTAATAACTGCTGTACATTTGGTAATGTGCTAATCGGGGCATTTAAACTGTTTGGTTGATGATGATTAGCGAAATGTAACGCATAGTCTCTCGCTGCCTGTGCAATCCCTAAGTAAGTTGCAGGGATGTGCAAAATCCAGCCATTAATCTTGCCACCACTTGGATGACTCGGCAATTCTACTAAATGATTAGTAGGAACCACTACGTTCTGTAATACTAAATCATGACTACTTGTGCCACGCATCGCTGACATTTGCCAATTTTCTTCAATTGATAGCCCTGCTACATCTTTATGAATGAGGAAAAAGCCAATTTGCCCTTTTTCTTCAATCCAAGCAGACGTTAAGAAATAATCGAGTACGGGCGATGCAGTCGTAAATATTTTACGGCCATTTAATAACCAGCCATCCGCTGTCGATACGGCATTTGTTCCTGGACGGCCACCTCGCGTTGGACTACCAGTTGCTAATTCACTGACAGCTCGATTGATAATGGCACCTTGTTGTACTTTCTGTGCGAATTTTTGGAGTAAATCCTCAGCCCATAGCTTTTTGTCATATATTTCGCCAACAACACCTAATGTCCATCCGAGTGAAAGAGAGGCGTTTTCATCGCAACTAGCTAATGTTTCTTGAACGAGAATCATATCGTAAACAGATAATCCTTCTCCTCCATATTGTTTCGGTAAAGTTAGTTTTGGATAGCCGATTTGTAATAGTAGCTTATATGCCTCAAATGGAAACCGGGACTGTTCGTCGACTTCTACAGCCTCCGATTTGATTGGCTCTGCAATTGAAGCCAACTGCTCTAGCCAGTAACGCTGACGCTCCGTTTTAATAAATAACTCTTTCACAAAAATCTCCTTCTTCCCAAATTATATAAAACATATATATTTACTAAGAATTAACGGTTTAAAAAAAATCTCTACCTACATTAAGTAGTGAGATAACTTGTGGTACTGAATTTTCTGATTCATTGACATTATGATACTTTCAACATGGTTAATTGTCAATGGGCTAATCACAAGTTTTTTAGTAAGTATTATAGGATTTATTCCCCTCTTTTATTTCACAACTTATTTTATGCACCAAGCTGTATTCAAAACATATGCTAACACTAAGAAAGAGGTGTATAAATGAACAATAATTTAAATCCATCTCCAAGTACTATCAGCATGACCCAAATGGCTCCTCAAATTATTCAAACAAAATTTGGAGATATTAACGGTGATGGTTTTTTTGAAACTGTATTTTTAATGGGTACTAAAACACCCGATAGCCCGCTCTGGAAAAACATTACACTTGTCATCTTTTACGGGCAGACACGGCAATTCGAACAAATTGGGCTGAAAGAAAACGTTGGCTATAGTCCTACCATTTTTCTCGGAGATTTTACTGGAGATCATATAGAAGATATTATGGTGATTTCTGATACTGGTGGTAGTGGAGGAATTATTAACGGTGAAATTTTTTCATCTATAAACGGCAAAGTACGTTCAATATTTGATACCGAGTCATTTAATAGTAAACTAACTTACTCAGTCAACTACTTAAATAACTATAAAGCATCCGTGCGGAGTTTTAATCCTAAAAAGCAATATATTCTTGATTTACAATATAAAGGACCCGAGTACTTAGCGGAAATTTATAATCAAGATGGCACATTAAAGCAACCGATTGAAGGTTGGGTTGACCCTATCAGTGGATTATACCCTGTTGATTTTGATCGTGATGGCACATATGAAATATTAGCTTATCAAGAAATTGCGGGAAGATATCATGCGGATGGATTAGGATATGTTGAAAACATTTTAAAATGGAATGGTCGGGAGTTTGCCGTTGATCGACAATCTGTAGCCATTTATGGTGAGGATTTAACATAAACGCTCATTAAGACAGGTAGCCCTCTGGAAATAGAACTATTTTGGTGTTTATAAAAAAAAATCCGTAGACAGCCCTACGGATTTTTAGTAATGAGGGGTTTAAAGCCCCCTTTTTTTATTTTTCCACTAAAGCGAAGTAATTGTTTTCAGGATCTGCAAAGTTAAAAACTCTACCGATTGGCATCATGACTAAATCCCCTACTTTAATTCCTTTCGTTTGGAAATCTTGATACATGTCAGTTATGTTATCAGCGTAAAACATAATAGAAGGTGTCCCTAAATTTAATTCCGGTTGCATTTTCGCAATTACTTCTTTATTGTGCAGTACGAATGACGTTTGGGCATCCTTTGTAGGAGCAATTTCAATCCAACGCATCCCTGCTTCCTTATTATCAGCTACTACTACAAATCCTATTTTTTCAGTCCAAAACGCGACAGCTGCATCTTGATCATTTACATATAACATTACTTGTCCAATTTGTTGAATCATTACAAATTCCCTCCTCTTCTGAGCAATAGTATACATCAAATAGAACATTTCTATGTCTATCAACAAAGAATGTTTTTCAAGTTTTGAGATATTTTTTCGATACGATCAATTATCTAAAAATAAAAACCGATAAGGGCTTAACTTTTATTGTATATTTGTTAAAATTAGCTAGTCGTCTATTATTTACCTTCTTGGGGAAAAGTATAGAACAATAACAATAAAACATTTTTAGTGAGGATTATACAATTGACAAAACTAAGTTTACGGAAAAAGCTCATTTTTTCATTCTTAGCAATGCTTCTCATCCCAACTTTATTAATCGGTATCATTTCTTATCAAAGTGCAGAGAAGCAAATTTCTAAGGAACAACAAGCAAGTACAAACGAAAGTATTCGTATGCTTAATACGAATATTACTAGTACAATTAAGCCAAAGATTGAGGACATTCAATATTTTACTAAGAAACTTAATCAATCTTACTTACAAGAAAGTAAAGTGCCGGAGCTTAAGTCACTATTTAAAGAATACGTAAATATGCATACAGAGATTGAACTTGTCTATTTTGGGACAAGTGAGGGCAAAATTCTCGATGAGCCCGCTCAGCAATATCAAAGTGACTTTGACCCACGAAAAAGACCCTGGTATACACAAGCAGTAAACAACAAAGGGCAGGTAACGATTACAGAACCCTATATTTCACAAGCTTCTGGTGACATGGTTATTACAATTACACAAGCATTGCCAGATAATTCTGGAGTCATCGGATTAGATCTCAATATATCTACATTAAGTGCCCTTACGAATGATATTCGTATTGGAAAAACAGGCTTTGCCTCACTATTAGATAACAACAAACTATATATTTCTCAACGTGATAAAGAAAGTGGTTCCAAGGCTACTGAAAGTTATATCGCTAAAATTTATGAACAGGATAGTGGCACAATTTTAGAAGCTGATCGACAGCTACAATTTATCACAAATGAACTAACGGGTTGGAAACTTGTTGGTACAATGTTCACTGCTGAAGCGACAAAGGCGGCCGCTACAACGTTTAATATGAACTTAATCATTATTGCGGTGTCCATTGTTGTGGGTGTAATGTTTATGCTGATTATGATTCGTTCTGTCGTAAATCCAATTAATCGACTAAAACATAGTGCTTTAAAAATTAGTGAAGGCGATTTAACGGAATTTATCGAAATTCACTCTAAGGATGAAATTGGCTTACTTAGTGAAGCATTTATTTCAATGAAAGTGAACTTGAAAAACCTGATTCGCAATGTTGACCGTAGCGTCCAACATGTACAAGAATCCGCACAAGGATTATCTGCCCACGCAGAGCAAAATATTGCTTCTTCTGAGCAGGTTTCACAAGCGATGCAACAAGTAGCGATTAGTGCAGAAAGACAGACAACAGGTATCGACCAAAATGCTATCTCTATCGAAGAAATTGCACAAGGAATCGTTGAAGTAGCAGATAGCGCAATGCAAGTGACAGACCTTTCTAACCATGCGATTGTGCAAGCCGAGGAAGGTGGTCAATCCGTTGAACGCACTGTAAATCAAATGGTATCAATTAATGAATCCGTAACACAATCAGACAGAATGATTAAGTCGCTTTATGATCGGACAAAAGAAATTGGTTCAATATTAGAAATCATTAGTGCGATTTCCGACCAAACAAATTTACTAGCATTAAATGCTGCGATTGAGGCTGCTAGAGCAGGCGAGCACGGTAAAGGATTTGCTGTCGTAGCTGATGAAGTAAGAAAATTAGCCGAGCAATCACATCAATCTGCTGAGCAAATTTCTTCCCTTATTACAGGGATTCAACAAGATACGGCTAAATCGGTGGAAACGATGATCAAAGCTTCTTCTGATGTACATGAAGGTTTACAGCTATCAGAAGATACAAGTAAAAAATTCGCGAGCATTACTGAAAGTTTACGTAATATTGCACCGAAAATGGAAGGTATCTCTGCATCTGCTCAAGAAATATCAGCTGTAGTGGAAGAAGTTACTGCAACGGCAATCGAGCTAACTGATCATGCAAAAATGAATGCAGCAGCCTCTGAAGAAGTTGCCGCTTCAACTGAACAAACATTGTCCTCTATGCAGGAGATGACATCCGCAGCTAAAGCTTTACTCGATATGGCGGACGAGTTACAAAGCTTTGTAGGTCGTTTTAAATATTAAGAGGCTGGGACATAACTAAAAAATTTAAGGAACAGAGAAAAGATGTTCATAAATTTTTGCTATTTATGTAAAACTTAGCTCTTCTTGCTTTTGCAATAAAGAGAAGTGTTCAAGCGGAGACGGTGACTCCCGCAGGAACAGCACACCATGTAAGACGCGGGCATTCCGCGCGTTAGCAAGGGTTGCGGCTTACGGTGCTGAGCGGAAAGCATCGTCGTAGCGGACAACAACGACATAGCAAAAAAGTGTTAGATTGATTAGGTTCAATCTAACACTTTTTCTCTTTTGTCCCAGCCTATTTCAATTTTCCTATTTAGCTTTTTCCTCATGGCTAAACTGCCACTCGATACCAAACTTATCTGTAAGTGAACCGTAACATTTACTCCAAAATGTTTCTTGAAGTTCCATCGTCACTTTGCCACCCTCTTTCAGTTTTTCAAACGCTTGTCGTAACTGCGCTTCATCATCTGTTACAACAGCTAATGTGACATTGTTACCAATGGTAAACGGTGAACCTGGGAATGTATCCGAAAACATTACCGTACTGCCTAAAATGGATAAGCGTGTATGCATAACGAGATTTTTCGCTTCCTCTGGTAATGGATAGCTTGGATCACTTGGTGAATCTCCAAATGTCATAATTTCAGCCTTGTCCGTATTAAAAACTTGCTCATAAAATGTTACAGCCTCTCGACAATTGCCATTGAAAATTAAATACACCTCTACTGCCATGCTCACCACTCCTCTGTCATTTATGAAACAACTCTATTGTACTTAGATAGCGAACGATAAGCTAGTCTTACCATTAGGAAATCCTCCATAGTTTTACTTCTAACATTCATATTATACTGTCAAAAAAGGATATGCTTTTCTATGTTTTAGTACCTTTCTTGTCTCCAACTGTCTATTTTTTATTTATTTTGATAAAATCTTTGACTTTTCATTGAAAATCATGTAAATTACCAAATGGCGAACAATTTAAAATAAACATCGAAAAATATTCGTATTTTAGGAGTGTATATAATGGATAATGTATTTGATTATGAAGATATTCAACTAATTCCCGCAAAATGTATTGTAAACAGTCGATCAGAATGTGATACATCTGTTACATTAGGCGGACACAAATTTAAATTACCTGTAGTCCCTGCAAATATGCAGACTATTATTGATGAAAGTATTGCCGCTAAGCTTGCTGAAAACGGTTACTTTTATATTATGCACCGTTTCAACCCTGAAACGCGTATTAGCTTTATTAAAGATATGCAAAGCCGTGGCTTAATTGCTTCCATTAGTGTCGGTGTAAAAGATGAGGAATATACATTTGTAGAAGAATTAGCAAGTGCTGGCTTAGTTCCGGAATTTATTACAATTGATATTGCACATGGTCATTCAAACGCTGTCATTCGTATGATTCAACATATTAAACAACATTTACCAAATAGCTTTGTTATTGCTGGTAATGTTGGTACACCTGAAGCAGTACGTGAGCTTGAAAACGCTGGTGCAGATGCTACAAAAGTTGGTATTGGGCCAGGTAAAGTATGTATTACAAAAATTAAAACAGGTTTTGGCACAGGTGGTTGGCAATTAGCAGCACTACGTTGGTGTGCAAAAGCTGCAACGAAACCAATTATTGCGGATGGTGGTATCCGCACAAATGGTGATATTGCGAAATCTGTACGTTTCGGTGCTTCAATGGTCATGATCGGTTCTTTATTTGCAGGCCACGAGGAATCGCCAGGTGAAACGATTGAAATCGATGGCAAATTAGTAAAAGAATACTTCGGCTCTGCATCAGAATTCCAAAAAGGTGAGAAGAAAAATGTCGAAGGTAAAAAAATGTTTGTAGAACATAAAGGTAGCCTAAAAGATACGTTAATTGAAATGCAACAAGACCTTCAATCATCTATTTCTTATGCTGGTGGCACGAAGCTAGAGGCTATTCGCAACGTAGATTACGTTATTGTAAAAAATTCAATTTTTAATGGCGATAAAGTTTACTAAGCACTATTAGCTTAACGTAAAGTACCCTATAGGATAGACAACAATCTATCTTATAGGGTACTTTTCACTTTTCATACGATTATGGCGAAAGTTGATAACTCTACACAATGCACTTGAAATATCCCATAGACAAAGAAACAAGCCCCCAAAGGAGCTTGCCTGTTTGAAGTACATCTTTATGCTTTGCTAATCGCCTTTAAAGATTAGATATTACAGCTTGTTGATTACAGCATGTAAAGTTTCTTGTAATTCTGCATCATGATCAGAAAGGTCTACAAGGTTACCTAAACGCTCACGTAATACAGGACGTTCAATGACTAATTTCTCGTCAAGAACTTGAACTAATAACTCAATAATAAGACGGTCACGAACATTTAACGCCTCTTCTAAACGCTCTGGTGTAATTTTTGCATCAGATTTTGCTGATTTTGCCATTTAAAAAAACCCCTTTTATTTTATATTCATGCAACTCTATTTTATCATACAGCCTAAATTTTTTAAAAACTTTCTTTTACAATACTATACAGTTATTTACAGTATTACGCATCTTCTGTTTACGTTATCATGTTATATTCATTAAAAGTAAGAAAATACACCAAATAACTCAAATTTTTGTGAAATTGCTATTCTCTTTTCGACGTTTTATTCATATTCTATAAGATAAATATTATGTTTAAATAAGAAGATGGAGGAATTACATGAATCACAAGCATAATACGTATCAACAACTTGTAAAAGCTGTCCCAAAATCTTTACAATTATTTCTCAACGTCTGCCTTGTATTATTAGCACTTATACTGTCCTTCCTGCTTATGAAAGAGCTCATTGAGTTTCTAAACATCTTATTAAAAGGCGGTACTAGTGACTACAAACTTTTCCTAGCAAATATTCTTATTTTCTTTTTGTATTTTGAATTTATTACAATGATTATTAAGTACTTTAAAGAGGATTACCATTTCCCGCTACGATACTTTATCTATATAGGGATTACAGCGATGATTCGCTTAATCATTGTCGAACACGATCATGCCATTAACACATTAATCTATGCCCTTATTATTTTAATATTAATTATTAGCTATTTTATTATTAATATTACACCTTTAGAAAGACCCGTCCGTTCATCCATCCTAATGAAAAAGGATTAACACGAAAAAATTTTAACGTCTTTCTTCTATTAGAATGCTGTTACACACGTTGGTTTATTCAAAACAAAGAAGAACTTGTGCAATTCCTGTAAAAACTGTTCATCACTAACCTTTAGCATGCCGAGCATAAATAATTCTTGAACCGTCACCACGCCCATCACTAGCGAAGAAAGCTCCGCAATATCAATTATCATTTCTACATCATAGTGTGCGTTTTCTAACATCTCCAGAGCGCCATCTACCGCTCTTATTATAAGAGGCTTATTATTTTCTTCTAACAACGAATCATAAACAGTAAGCTTAAACGTTATATTGCTATTATTAAAATGATGTCGCTTGAGTTCCTGAAAGAAACCTCTTACATTGATTATCCGATACATTAAACCAATCCCTACAATAGCATTGGCATGGTATACACTCGGAATTAAATGATTGGATTCATTACGGACATCCCCTAAAAAGAAATGAATATTGTCATCCTGTGTATGCCATTCAATTCGATTTACTTGATCTGCCTGACTATTTAAAAACGTACTAAGCTCCAGTAAAGCCTCGGGTGTTTCATATAAAAATTCTTTTATAACCATATTATTCAGCAAAAAATTCGACTCACTTTGCTTTTTAAACGAAAATACGATATAGCCTTCTATATGGTCACCTTTGTCGACTGCAATAATATAGTTTTGCGAACTTTGAAAAATGCTATCCAACTCATTTTTTGTTTTTAAAAACATACCATGCTTTTTCAGTGCTATTCTGTTATAACATTCTTCCAACAATTGCTGATCCTGTTGATGTAAATATTTAAGATGCTGTTTGGTGGACCCTTTCGGAAAGCTTGATGGTTGGACTGAATATTGGTACATTTTCGGTCCATAGCCAAAGCCCATTTTTTTATAAAAATCCGGTCTAAATGGATATAAGGCAACGATGTGCACATCCTTCTCTAAAAAAATTTGAAAGAAATGATCGATTAGTTCTTTAGCAACTCGCTCTTTTTTATGCAGTAAGTCTACTGCAACTTGACCAACACCACCAATTGGAATGATATTCGAAAATAAGTTCATTTTAAAATCATGGATACGCATACCACCCAATAAATTGTGGTTTTCCCATAGTCCATAATAATTTATAGTGGGTTCATTGCTCATGTTATGCTTAAAAATGGATACTAATCGCTCCTTTGTTTGTGGAGAAGTTTGCACGACTCCCGGATAAGCACCAATAACAATATCTACATATTTTAAAACTTCTTCTTCTTGAATTTTCTTTACAATTCGCATATACACCCTCCTATTATTATAAAAATATTTGGCTTAATGCCATTTGCTTTCACATTAATTCCCGCCCCTATTAATAACATATATTACCACATACTATTCATTACTGTATGATAACTGTAGAGAAGCTAAAAAATGTGTGTCGATAAAAATGTGCCTTCGAAGGAACGGGGCTGTTAGCTTCCCCCAATATCAACATGTTCGCTGGGAAATGCAAAACAGAGAGCGTAGTAGTTGCCTCAAATATGATGTGTTGAAACGCTATTTCTTTTGCTTCTAACAACGTTGTTAGAGCTATATACATTACTATAAGGAGGATGACAAAGTTGGATTTGATTGATGCCTATATTTATGAAGTGATTCGAAGGATTCCTAAAAATAAAAGGGACGCGATTGGAGTTGAATTAAAATCTACAATTGAAGATATGTTACCCGAGGATTTTTCAGAATTAGAGGTAAAAGAAGCTCTTTTAAAACTTGGAGACCCAGCAAAACTTGCTGCGAGCTATCAACAGCAACCGAAATATTTAATTGGTCCTGAACTGTACAGCACTTACATGCAGACAATCAAAGTAGTGCTTCCTTGGGCAATCCTTATTACAATAATTGTACTTCTTGTAAAAAGTATTTTTTCCTTCCCAGCGGATGGATTGCTGTTGTCTGCTATTATTCAAGCCATATCTATAACGATTGCCACTATGATCGAAGTAGTCTTACAAGTACTGTTTTGGATTACCATTGCCTTTATCATAACGGAACGCTATGGTAACACGAAAAATCTACTATTCTTTATGAAAAGCAACAAAGAATGGACACCGGAAGATTTAAAGAAAACAAAAATTATCGACAAAGACAATTATATACCGCTTACTGATATTATCTTTAGCATATTAGGAATAGCCATTTTTACATTTGTTTATTTGAATGCCGCTCATCTGATTGGAATTTACTCTTCGGATGAAAGAAGTGGCTTAAAATTTGTTATGCCTATTTTCAACCAAGATACCCTCTTGTCTTATAGACCGATTATTTTATTTTGCATCGTTTTAAGTATGGCTTTAACCATATATAAATGGAAGGTTAGACAATGGACCATGCCGATTGCCATTATAAGTGCCGTTCTTCAATGTATGAGTACAATTGTGTTGATTGTCATGGCAAATCAGCCTGATATTATTCATAGTGCGGCAATACCCTATATGGCGGCTATTATGGAAACCACTTCTACAAAGATTTTGTTTACGCTAGATCGCATACTACTTGTCGTAATTACTCTGACGATTCTAGCAAGTGCATTTGATATTTATAGTGGCTTTAAAAAGGCTAAAAAGCGCTAAAATTCTTTATGAAAAATAGTTTAAATCACCAAACAGAAAGGGTAATAAATTAATATTGATTTTTTTTCATATTTTTTCACTACTCGTTGTGACTTTCACCTATAGTTAACAGAGGTTTAGCAATAAAAAACAAACTTATTTCCTAGTAAAATATACCTTAAATTCATTAAAATACCGTTATTCTCTAATATTTTGTATAATAATGATGTTAAGAGTATTTTTAATACAATTTATAATCTGCACTTCATCAATGGTTCAAGCAGAATAAGGGGAAAAAACTATGACAATTCTTCTTGTAGATGACAATTCAGTCAATCTATTCGTAATCGAAAAAATTTTAAAAAATGCAGGTTATGATAACTGTGTATCTCTTTCATCAGCTTATGAGCTTTTCGACTATCTTCAGTTAGATGCAAAAAATCCCGCAGGTACTTCTGTCGAGCTGATTTTATTAGACATTATGATGCCTGAAATAGATGGTATTGAAGCTTGCAAACGGATAAAACAAAATGAAAAATTCAAAGATATTCAAATTATTTTCGTTACAGCATTAGAAGATAAAAACAAGCTTGCGGAAGCACTCGATATTGGAGGGGTCGATTATATTACAAAGCCCATCAATAAGACGGAACTTCTTGCAAGAATTCGTGTTGCTCTAAGATTAAAGGCTGAATTAGATTGGCATATGAAACAAGAAATGAAAATCAAGTATGAATTAGATTTAGCCACACGTGTACAACGCAGTTTACTAAGTGCACCTTTAACTGAAGATCATATTCAAATCGAGGTATCCTACCTCCCCTCTTCAAATTTAGCAGGGGATATGTACTATTGGTATAAAATTAACGATCACCGTTACGCGGTTATTTTACTCGATATGATGGGTCACGGTATACCAGCAGCGCTCGTTTGTATGTTTATCTCTTCTGTACTAAGGGAAGCTGTCAAACAGTTGGTGGAACCCGAGCTCGTTATTAAGGAACTAAATCGTTATATGACGCTTCTGCAAAATGCAAAGGAAGAAAATATTCATTACTTTACAGCTATTTACATAGTGATTGATACGGAACAAAAAACAATTGAATACGTTAACGCGGGCCATCCTGCTGGATACGCACTTGTTGATGAAACTACACTAGTTCCTTTAAACCAAGGAAGCTGTGCTGTTGGCTTTTTTGAAGAAATAAAGGTACAAAAACAAACAATACAATATCAAAAGGATGTTCAAATTGTTTTATATACGGATGGGGTTTTAGAGGCGATGGGACCATGCGAAATAGAATCTGAAAAACTTTTACAAAAACTAACCTCAAAAAAATGGAATTATACACAATGTCTGATTGATAATTTACTACCTAAAGAAAAGCAAAAAAACCAACCGGACGATATGTGTGTATTAATGATTCAAGCACAAGCAATGTAAATTTATGAGTCAATAATTTCAAAAATCCGCATACATTTCTGCTGCTGACAAGCGTAAACGCAATGTCTGCAACAGAATGTATAGCGGATTTTTTCTATGACTACCTTCTATTTTTTTTGATAAATTTTTTCAATGGCAACAGTTTCTTTATATTTTGAAATGATCCCGTCACAACGTAGCGTTTCTTTATCACCTAAACATAAAAAGCCATCTCGGCTTAGACTATCGTAAAATAAATGATGTACTTGGCTTTGTAGAGCAGGAGAAAAATAAATTAAAACATTGCGGCAGACAATCACATGAAATTCATTAAAGGATTGATCTGTTACTAAATTATGCTGTGCAAAAATAATATTTTTTAAAAGTTCCGGATGGAAATAGGCGTATTGATAGTCAGTTTTATAGTATTCCGAAAAAGCATGATTCCCCCCCGCAAGCATATAATTCGTTGTATATGCTTGCATTTTTTTTATTGAGAAGGCGCCCTTTTTTGCCTTTTCTAACACATGCTCATTCATATCCGTAGCGTAAATCACAGACCTATCTATTAGTCCTTCTTCCTGTAATAATATAGCCATTGAGTACACCTCTTCGCCTGTAGCACATCCTGCATGCCATATACGAATTTCTGGGTACTGTCTTAAATAGGGCACAACTTCTTTACGGAACGCTTTAAAAAAGCTAGGATTACGAAACATTTCTGTGACATTGATAGAAAAATCATTCAAAAGCTGCTCCAAAAAACTTTCTTCATGTATCGCTTTTTCTTGTACCCGGGAAATAGTCGGTATATTACTCACCCTCATCCGATTATAAATCCGACGAGAAATAGATGAGCGATTATATTGTCGAAAATCAAAACCGGATAAACGATAGATAGCTTCGAGTAGTAACTCAATTTCCATATCCGCATGCTTATTCATTTGTTGCTTTAGCTCAAAATTTTGGAATTGATTATCCATGCTTATTTTTTAACTCCCTTTAGAAACTAGCCATACGCGTAAGACCGATACTAATTGATCTAGATTTAACGGCTTACTAATATAATCAGATGCACCTGCTTCTAGAGATTTATCACGATCTGTACTCATTGCTTTTGCTGTTAAAGCGATAATTGGCAAATCAGTAAGCTTCATTTTCGTACGAATAATAGACATTGTTTCATATCCATCCATATTCGGCATCATAATATCCATCAGAATAAGATCTATTTTATTATTCGTCTCCATAATCTCTAAACATTCTAATCCATCTTTCGCAACGAGAATATTCATGCCTCTTTTTTCAAGCGCTGCTTTCAATGCATAGATATTGCGATTATCATCATCTACGATTAAAATATTTTTCCCTTGGAAAACTTCTACTTCTTGTGGAGAAACCTGATAGCTTTCCTCTACTTGCTCTTCCACTTCTTCAACAATGTCATCTGCTTCTAGTGTAGCGACCACTTCAACATAAGCGGAATCTAAGGCTGTCGTATTTAAGCCGTTAGGTAAACTTGGAATAGTGAGCGTAAAGCTACTGCCTTTCCCTTCTTCACTTTGTAATGCAACCCAACCTCCAAGTAATTTTGCAAATTCCTTACAAATGGATAAACCAAGACCTGTTCCACCATATTTACGTACAGTAGCCCCATCTGCTTGTTGGAAGGATTCAAAGATTAGCTGATGCTTGTCCTTTGGAATACCTATTCCCGTATCAGATACCGTAATTTCAAGCCATTCTGTGCTTACTTCTTGCATATTAGATGTTAGTTGTTGATGATCAAGCTGCTTAATATTTAAATGTACATAACCCTGTTCCGTAAATTTCAATGCATTTGATAATAAATTTTTTAAAATTTGTTGGAATCTCTTTTCGTCTGTATAGAAAATATCGACTACGTTTGGTGCTTTCGAAATATGCAATTCTAAATTCTTTTTCTTAGCTACTGGCGCAAAGATTTGCTCTATTTGCATTGGCAATTCACTCATATTTACTTCATCAAAAATAATTTCAATTTTACCAGCCTCAACCTTTGATATATCTAAAATATCATTGATTAATGCAAGTAGATCCTCACCAGAAGAATGAATGACTCTTGCAAATTCCATCTCTTCTTCCGTTAAATTATCGTTGCCATTCTCTGATAACATTTCAGACAAAATTAAAATGCTATTTAATGGTGTCCGTAATTCGTGGGACATGTTGGCTAAAAACTGAGATTTGTAATTAGAATTTAATACAAGTTGCTCCGCACTATCTTCTAAATCTTTTTTGGCGCTCTCTAATTCTTTCGTTTTCATTTCAGCTTCTTTTGTTCTTTCCTCAAGCTGTTCATTAATCATCGTGAGCTCTTCTGTTTGCATTTGTAACTCTTCCGATTGCGTTTGTAGCTCTTCAGATTGTACTTGTAATTCCTCTGTCATGGCTCTTGATTCATTTAAGAGTCGTACAATTTCCATACGTCCTAAAATGCTATTGACCGTTAATCCAAATGTTTCGATTACTTGGTTCACCAATTCCTGCTGTAACGCTGTATAACTCTTCATCGTCGCAAGTTCTACGACTGCTATAACCTCATCTTCGAATATAATGGGGAAAATAAAAATGCTCTTTGGCGGTGCTTCACCTAAGCCTGTTCCAATTAAACGATAATCTTGCGAAACATCGTGATTAATGAAAACCCGTTTTTCAAGCGCACATTGACCAATTAAACCTTGTCCAATTTTAAATTGGTCAATACCAACCTTGTCTCCCACGTCAGCAAAGGACGCTTTCTTCACAAAGCAGACTTCGTTATTGTGCATTTCTCGCACATAAAATGCACCGAAGGATGATTGTGTTTTTTGCGCCATTTCTGAAAGAAAAGTTTCAGCCAATTTCGTGATAGCAGAAATACCTTGATATTTTGTAACGATTTCAGCGATATTAGCTTGCAGCCATTCTCTTCGCTCAAGTGTATCTAACAGCTCATTTGTCGCATCTGCCAGCGCATTAATTTCATCATTCGTTTTAACGTGAATCCTTGTTCGATGATTACCTTTTGAAGCGGCAATTTCTTTAATTGTTTGTGTGACCTCTGTTATTGTTTTGACGATTGAACGTGAAATCCCACTAGCTATAACAATCGCAATAAAAGATACAAGCACTAAGATACCAAATAATGCCGTAGTTAAATTACTATTTGTTTTGTCTAATTGTTTTGCTTTAGTTTGCGTAAATGCGTTCTCATCTGCACGGAAAGCGTCAAATTGCTTTCGCATCGTGTCCATATCTTTGCGTCCAACATCTACTTTAAAAAATTCTTGCAATGCTACCGTATTCTTTTCTTTTTTTAAATGTATTGTCGGTTCACCAGATGTCGCAATCCAATGTTCTATCGTAGCCTTAATAGTTTCTAACTTCTTTTGCTGATTGCCCCTATTTTCTAATAACTGATAGAGTTCATCATAGTCAATCTTCCAATTTTCTTCGGCATTTTCGTATGGCTCTAAATAGCTCGAATCACCCGTAATAATATAGCCTCGTTGGCTCGTTTCCATATCTAAAATATATTTTTCAATACGATTTGTAAGTGTTTGTACTTGAGAATCATATTTAATAATAAAATTCCTTTCCTTTTGTAGGGAAGTAATTTGATTGTTTAATATAATCACTGACGCAAGTAAACAAAGAATAATAACTACATAACCGAGGGTAATCTTAGTCCGAATACCCATTTTCATTTTTTTATCCATTGTATTCCCTACCTTTACCTGTCCTACTAACATATTAACAGTATAATGATGGAATTAAAAATTACAGATGCACTTCACCTTTTATCCATTTTACTAAAATTGCATATTTATAAATTTAGGCATTTCTTTCTCCCTACTTATTTCCCGCTTCAAAGCCATTTAATCTTATCCTTTCAAAAATACCCCCAAAAAATAATGAAAATTTGTCTATTTATACATATCTATTTATATTCATTCTTTTGTCGACAAATTAAAGAAAGTCTTTTGTATTGTTTCGTGATTTTGTTAATAAGCATCTTATAATTTCATATACATCTTATATTGAATGATTTTGAAATAAGGGGAGAAAAATGTGGATATATTGATTAGGCCTGGTGATTCACTGTGGTATTTCAGCGATTTGTTTAAAATACCCCTTCAACTACTCTTGGACTCCAATCGAAACATCAACCCTCAACACCTTCAAGTAGGACAACGTATTCAAATACCTGGTTATGTAACAACTAGTTATACCATTATCCAAGGCGACTCTTTGTGGCAAATCGCCCAAAACAAAAATCTTCCGCTCAATGCCATTTTACTTGTCAATCCAGAAATCCAACCCAGTCGACTACACATTGGGCAGACAATACAAGTTCCTCAAAGACTAACTTGGCGGCTCGTAAACGGCCAGCAAAATTATGATTACAGCATGATGATGAATGATATAAAAAAACTACAAACCGCCTATCCATTTCTTCAAAGCACATCCATTGGCAACTCCGTTTTAGCACAACCAATTCCTGAGATTTTAATTGGAAACGGCTCAAAACGCATACATTATAACGGTTCCTTTCATGCAAATGAATGGATTACTACACCGACCATCATGACTTTTCTAAACGACTATTTACTCGCACTAACAAATCAAACGACCATAAGAGGGCTCTCGATGGGACCACTTTATAACCAAACAACGCTATCACTAGTTCCGATGGTTAACCCCGATGGCGTCAATTTAGTTATCAACGGTCCTCCAGCTAACGAAGCATTAAAAAATAAACTAATTGCTTGGAATCATAACAGTCAAAACTTTTCTGGATGGAAGGCGAACATTAATGGTGTTGATTTAAACGACCAATTTCCTGCAAAGTGGGAGCTTGAAAATGCTCGCAATCCACAAACACCAGGACCACGTGATTATGGAGGGGAAGCTCCGTTGACCCAGCCAGAAGCTATTGCTATGGCTGATTTAACAAGGAACAGCCATTTTGCTTGGGTTTTAGCATTTCATACGCAGGGCAGAGTCATTTATTGGGGATTTGAAAATCTTGAACCACCTGAATCACAAACAATGGTAGAAGAATTTAGCAGAGTAAGTGGTTATGAGCCCATTCAATCTGCAAATAGCTATGCTGGTTATAAAGATTGGTTTATTCAAGATTGGCGCAGACCAGGCTTCACAGTAGAGCTAGGTAGCGGTACAAACCCGCTGCCAATTAGCCAGTTCGATACTATATACCAAGAAGCGTTAGGTATTTTTTTAGCTGGATTGTATTTATAACAACCAATTTTACTTTTTAAACTTAACGAAGCCGACCATTCAGGATACTTGTCCTACTTGGTCGGCTTTTATTTTTTAACTTTTTCTATAAAGTACCAATTATTACTTTGACAGATAGAGTAATCTTTGCTAATATTACTCCATCAGATAGAGCAATAATTTTAAGTAGGTGACGTATGGTTCGAAGTGACATTATCCGTGGACACTTGGATTCAATTATTTTGCGGCTAATTTTAGAGAAGGATCGCTATGGTTACGAAATTTCCCAAGAAATAAGCAACCGGACAAAAAATCGTTTTCAAATTAAAGAAGCAACTCTATACGCCGTATTTCAACGTTTAGAAAAAAAAGAAGTAATTGAAGCCTATTATGGCGATGTATCGCACGGAGGCAAAAGAAAATATTATCGCATTACCTCATTAGGCAAGGCTTATTTAAGCGAGCTTGTAAAAGAATGGGCAGAAGTGAAGGAAATTATCGACTTATTTATGGAGGGCTTAGAATGAAAAAAATTAAACATCATATTGATGAGCTATTTAAAGACATGCCACGCAATACTGAAACAGAAATGGTGAAACAGGAAATCATCGAAAACCTTGAAGAAAAAGTATTTTATTTAATGGAGCAAGGGAAGGAAGAAGAGGATGCCATCAATAAAGCAATCGTTGAATTTGGCGATATTGAAGATTTAAAAAAGGAATTGGGTGTAAAAGAGCCTGAAAAGAAAAGTATGGCTAAGTTAAATTTAGAATTTTCGCTATGGGGAAGTGGATTAATAGCAGCGTTCTTTATTTTTATCAATCTTTATTACACACCCAATACAATTTGGGCGATTTATCCAATTTTCGCAATACTATGGTGGCCCCTTTCGATGTACTTCGTCTGGTCACGTAAGAAATGGAGTGAGTAAATATGAAACATTTTATTAGTTTTTCGGTTGTTGGCAGTTTGATGACTATGCTATTTTTAGGAATTGTCAATTATACAACAACTCCTCAAACAATATGGTTTATTTACCCTTGTATATTGCTGTTGCTATGGCCAATCACTTTATATTTCATGTCCAAAAAACTATATAAACAATACGCCGTCATTTGTAGCGCCATGGTTATTGCTTTTCTCATTATTGAAAATCTATTGTATTCACCGCAGCATTTATGGTTTATCTATGCTATTTATCCGATAGTATGGTGGCCCATTCTTATGTATTTAGAGGAAAAAGCGAAATCATTGAATATTGCACTGATTGGCTGTGCAAGCACCATCTTCTATTATTCATTCATCAATTTCATCATGTCCCCACAATATCCTTGGGCGATTTACCCGGCATTTTTAGTGATATGGTGGCCATTAGCTCTATATCATGCCCAAAAAAGAACGTTCGTTGCCTTCTCGGTTTATGCTAGCTTACACATCAGTATTCTTTTTATTATCGTCAACATTGTTTCTTCACCAAGCGTAATTTGGGCGATCTACCCAATATTCTTAGTACTTTGGTGGCCATTAAGTATGTATTTTTATGTTTATAAAAGAAGACTTTATCAAAGTTCTACCATGACCAAAGATTTTTAAACGACTACAATACAGCTAAAGGAATCATACTTTATGTATAAACAACAATCAGCTATTGGGAAAATTATCGTCATCTTCCTGCTCATACTATTCACTATCAATGGTGTTGTATTTGCCACTAGCGATCCTGTCATAGATAAAGATAAAACCTTAGATATTTCTGCTATTGACGCATTTATGACAAAAGAAATTGACCGATTGCACATCCCAGGGGCTTCACTCGCTATCGTTAAGGAAAACCAAGTTGAATATTTGCAAGGTTATGGTGTTTCAAAACCAGATGGGACAAAAATGACACCACAAACACCTATCGTCATCGGCTCCGTCAGTAAATCGTTTACTGCTCTTGCCATCATGCAGCTTGTAGAACAAGGGAAACTCCATTTAGATGATACAGTGTCCTCCATACTACCAACGTTTCAACTTGCTAATAAAGAAGAAGCTAAAAAAATAACCATTCTACACTTGTTAAACCATACAAGCGGTCTCTCTACTTATGATGGCCAATTAGCAATATCCAACGGTGATCAAACATTACAAGAACATGTAAAAACCTTAGCCACTATAAAGTTGGCATCACCTGTAGGTAGCCAATATGAATATTCAAATTTGAATTATAACTTATTAGGTGCAGTCATAGAGGAAGTTACAAATACATCCTATAAAGAATATGTAGAGGAACATATTTTTAAGCCGCTGGCAATGCATAATAGTTATGCAGATCCAAAAGATGATCGCAACAATACTAGCGCTACGGGTTATCAAACTGTATTTGGATTTAAGATGCCTACAAAACAGTTAATCCATCGTGGCACTGTTTCTTCAGGATATCTTCTTTCTAGTGCAGAAGATATGGCAAATTACATGATAGCGCAATTGAATAATGGTCACTTTAACGGGAAAAACATACTATCACCAAACGCAATGAACAAATTACACCACCCTTTTGCATTTATCGGGGATAGTACTTATTATGCCATGGGTTGGGAAGTAAAAAATGCGATTATCTCCCATAATGGCTGGACAGAAAACACCTATTCAAAAGTGTTATTGGACAAGGAATACGGTATTAGTCTCCAAATCAATGCCATGGATTATTTTAATTTAAATGAATATGATGCCATCGTAAATGGACTTCATCAACTTGTCCATCAAGAACAACCCTCATTATCGAATAGTAAGCCCTTTCTAAAATATATACTATTCGATTTACTATTAGCGATCATTATTGCGCTTATTGTTCGGTCTATTTATCGATTGTTTAACCGTAAAAAACCTAAAGTAACAACTTTTCAGCTGGCGTTTCAGTGGTTCTCACTAGCGGTCTTTAACTTGCTACTACCTTCATTTGTTTTAATTGCTTTCCCACAATTATTTGGTCCATTATCTACTGTAACTTTATTTGCTCCTGGAATAGGACATTTGTTATTTATAATACCTGTATCGCTTTTAATAATAGGGCTCATCACGTTAGTTCAATACCTACTGAAGAAACCTATATTCGCTTCAAGGTTACCTGGAAATAATTAATGGTTCACTTCACATAAATTATATATTTACTATATAATTTAATAAGTAAATATTTTAGTGGGCTGTGATCATATGTCAAAAAATAATCCAATGCACGAAGTTGAAAGCATCATGCGCGAAATGCTTGAAATACAGCAAAAATCTATGATGTTTGTGAATCTGCTGTCAGAAGGCGAAACATTATCTCAAAACCAGCTTATCCTTCTTCTTCAGCTAAAAATCAACGGTGGTATGAAGGCAACAGAAATTGCTGATTTCTTTAGTGTAACCCCCGGGGCTGTTACATCCATGTGCGATAAATTGGAGAAGCTTAATTTTGTTCAACGCGTTAGAGAAAGTGAAGATCGACGTGTCGTAAATATGAAGTTAACGACAGAAGGAGAACAAAAAGTACAAGAAATATTTTTAAAACTTCCACAAGAAAAACTAACAGAAATAGCAAATGTATTAACGGATGTAAATCAGTTAATGCAAAAAATTTTTTAAGGATTTCAAACATTGAAATCCTTTTTTTATTGCCCTCATAACGGTATTTATTTTTCACCTATAGACTAGGCAGTTTTTTGTTCTTGACAAAATAGAGCAGCATATAATTTAATTAATATATATTTTAATAATTAAAACATATATTAATTAAATTAAAAGAGGTGATAATTAGCATGACAAATGAACGCATACAAAAACAGCATAGTATTACGCTTACTAGTGGCAAAATTTATGATTTAATGCCCGACTGCGAACAGTTGAATATTCGCGGGGCGGTTGGTGTCCATCAAAAAGTGAACTTAAAGATTATATCCACACATGGACATAGTGTATTTCATTCCCGTGTTATTGCTCGCACTTTAAAAAATACAGGCTCTTGTAATATGAAAGATTATTGTGAAATAGGAGAGTTGACGAATGCGGGGAATGTAACAATCCGCTCTGGGGAAGTTTCGACTATTACGAGTACAGGAAAACTGACAATTGCACAATCCTTACATGCACAGCAGTTTCAGGCAATCGGCTTTGTGAAAGCTCAAGAAATACAGGCATCACATTTTCACTTAAAATTATCTGGTCCAAGTAGCATTACCCAACTCGTTGCAGATGACATCATCATAGAAAAAGATAAGTTCTCACTTTCTCTTCTCAGTAAAAAACTGCATTGTCATTCGATAAAGGGCAAAAATTTACACCTTGCTTACACAATTGCAGAGTTTGTAGACGGTACCGTTATTGAAGTTGGGGACCATTGTACAATACAGAAACTTTATTACACCGAAAGTTATACCATTTCCCCCCTTGCGAAAGTACATCACATCATTAGGAGGGAACAAGGATGAAAATGATTCGTGGATTTTTTTGTTTCTTAGCCCTTATTGTGTTAACCATTCTATACGTAGGACTGGTTGTAAGCGCCATAATATCCATACTTGCTGGTATTTTACGAACTGTAGGCATTGATGAAATCAAAATGAGCATTTGGCAAGGCATTGAACTTCCGATTGCTTTCAGTATCCCTTTTGCACTCGTTATATCTTGCTTGCTGTTCTTTTGCTCGCTTTACATCAAACGTTCGATCACATTTTGTTTTTCAAAACTAAAGTTTTAAAATGGTGCGTTGTGCTCTTAGCAAAGAGGTTCACATCTTTATATCACTACTTGAACCTCTTTTCATTTATTGGAAATGAAATTGGTTTCTAGGCCAATCACCTGTTAACTTACCACAACGTACATATAATAATGGGAGATAGGAGTAATGGAAAAAGGAGCAATTTTATAATGAAAATAAACAAGCTTAAATCCGTTAACAGGGTATTATGGTAAGCGTCTTATGTTGTTTTCTATCAGATGAAAACGGGCGTGAACTGGACCCGTATTTGCCAAAGAGTATAAGCTGTACAGAGTTAACTACTGCAAACGCACGTCCTAAACAATGGTCCGTCTTGCCAAATGGAACAACTATTGACCTTCAACGAGTAGATATTCTTATCACTGGTTATGTAACGATTGTGCTCGATAATGGCCTTAGACATATAGAACCTTTTTCTGTAACAAAACAAATTTTATTATGTGCACCCGAGGGGACGCAAATAACCTGTAGACTGACTGATTTTCACTGTTCCTCTCAGGCAGTTAATGCAAATGGTATGTTCCAAGGTTTATTAATAGCCATCGACCTATGTTTATCAGTTCAGTCTATCCATGACATTGTAGTCACAATGGAAAGTCAGTTTTGTAAACCTCGAAAAGACATATTACTATCAAAATGTTTTTTACCAGATCAACAACCGTCCATTCCATTTAAGCCAAATCTAGAAAAAACAACACAACTGTTTGAAAAGCTCTGCTTGAAAGTCCCACAAGTATATGATTGGGTCATTACACCGATTAGCATTCCACAAATCAATGTTCCCTTTTCCTGTGTATATGAGGTAATGTATGTGGCGGGAAATTGTAATGGTATTAGTATTGGAGATTACATTTGTAAAACATGTACGGGCATATGTGAGGAGACTTTCATTTGTTCTAACCAAAGTTGTACATTATTATTAAGTCTTACTTCATCGAACTGCACATTTTGCCCTGCCGGAGGGCGTTCACTTTCACCTGATTTTGTTTGTACGCCACCTGCAGGGCGTATACTTAACATTAATCAGGGAATCTATTATAACGATTTACAACCAGCAATTGATGGGGCCAATGCTGGGGATAGTCTTATTGTTTTCCCAGGAAATTTTATTGAAACAGCTGATATCACTGTCAATAAACCATTAACAATTTCTGGCCTTTCTGCACAGAATACAGTGATTGAGTTTCCAAATCCACCGGTGGCACAATCAAATCTCAATATTGCCGCAAATAATGTGACAATTAACAATCTTCATTTTCTCAGTCCGACCATTACAAATGCAGATGATGTGTCATTATTGAGAATTGACCATGCTCCTGGCAACACTTTATATGATAATTTAACGTTAAATAATCTTATTATAGAAGGAGGACCAAAGCGTCTTGCAATTATCAATGCCTCCAATATAGCCATCCTCAATTCAACATTTATTCATACTGGTAATCGACATGCCATAGAGCTCAGAAGCGGGACAGGAACAATGAATATTTCCGGCAACACATTTTCAGGTGGACCCGATAGCAGAAACGCTATTATTTTCCAAGTAGATACACCTACAGACACTTTTATTAACGCTTCATTTATTATATTAAATAATACTGTGACCCGTTTTTCACACTTTGTATTATTTAACCTTGCAGCTAACGACACTGTTTCTATTCATGTTTCAAACAATGTTATTGACCAACAAGACCGACCAGGGCCGACCATTACGTTTATTCCTCCTACACAGCCGTACAATTTTTCAACGATTGCACCAATATTGATTGAAAACAATCAAATCACAAATCCTAATCCACCTATTGAAAGTCCAGATCCATTTTCTGTATCAAGTAACCTTTCTGTTTATGTAGACTATACTTATACACTCGGGCTTCCAACATCCATTCCAGCCAATGGCCAAATACAAGTCTATAACAATATATTTAATGTGGCCTTACCTTGGGGATTAGTAGTACCACCAAATATTTATGACGTCGTTTTTCCGAATGATCCAGTTGGCTATAATATGACTGATGCCCCAGGAACGATGTCATTAAATGCTTTTGCTTTAATGGGCAATGTGTCAACGCCAATTCCATAACCGCTATGACAAAGAAGGACCTTTCACTATAGTTGATGGGTCCTACCGTTATTTCGCAGTCTATAATAAATATAGTCAATTTGTTTTTTTGATTTGCAGTGCCTGCTTATTTGTTGCAATATGGATAGCCATGTATATAGCAAATACCAGACCAATTGCACCAAAAATAACAGCTACAAGCTGTAGAGAAAACCAATCTGCCATTACGCCTAAACTAAATGTAAGTACTATTTGAATAACACTTTGAACAAGGCTGACAGCGCTACCGAATCTCCCCATTAAATGTGGTGGAATGTTTTTTTGGTAGACCGTATCATATCCCGTATTGCTAAATGCCATAAAAACACCTAACGTGATAAAGCAACCTGTTGCAAACCAAATATTGCTGGACGCATAGAACAAGGTATAGGATAACATCGTACATGTTAGTCCAACTCCTATATAGGTAGTGATTGAAAATTTCTGTACTAAAGCCATTGCCAATAAACCACCAACAATAGCCCCTACCCCTGCAACACTGACAAGTACACCATACAAACTATCAGAAGCTGATAAAACTTTTTTGATAAACGTCATTTCTTGCGAGTCTAATGCAAAAGCAACCATGAGTGCAATTTGATAGGCAATAAAAAATTTTAAAAATTGCCTTTGTTGTTGTATAAAAGTCCAAACGATTTTAAAGTCAGTTATCATTACTCGAATTGTAAGGACTCCCCGCTTCTCTTTCACTTCCTCCTCTAAGTTCGGTAAACGGGCAATCACCCATGCACAAACAAAAAATGTCACACTGTTTACCCACATCGCAATATTAATATCAAAAGAGGCAATAAGCACACCCGCGATGGCCGGGCCTAACATAAAAGAACCTGAATTGAATGTACCTAACAGGGCATTAAAACGTTGCTTATCTGCATCGTGCACGTATTTGGCAATATAATATGTACTGCTTGGTCCAAAGAAACTACTAGCGACATTCGCTAAAAATAATAAGCCGTAGACAAGCCAGATGGATGTCATAAAGGGCATTAAGAAAACAATTAGTCCACGTAAAACATCCATCGCAATCATAATGTTTCTTTTATTTGACCGATCAATAATGGAACCTGCCACAAAATTTGTAAGGATGCGGGCAATAGGACCAACAATAAAGATACCTGCTACTGCTGTTGCTGAATACGTTAAATGCCAAACCATTAAGTTTAAAGCAACGAGATAAATCCAATTTCCTAAATAAGAAAAGCCAAATCCCCCTAATAATAAGCCATAGCTTCGAAAAATCTTCATAGCAACCCCTCCCCCTACCTTATTTTACCAAAAACTTGAAAAATAATAGTGTATTCGTTTAATACCTTCTTACCCTAAACGCACAAAATTCACTAACTTTACACACTTAATGTTTTTACAAGATGATTTCTAAGAGTTTCATAAAATCATTCTATGTTGCTTTGCATTCACTTTTCTTACTATAAAACTATACAAGAAAGGTGGTGCTTCGATCATGGACGGACAGCTTTTATTCAGTACTGTTTTTATTGCGGGAATTCTTTCTTTCCTCTCCCCCTGCATTGTCCCTTTACTACCGGTTTATTTTTCAGTTTTGTCAACGAATGAAAGTGGAACTGCTATGCAACATGGCTTCTCTATCGGTAAATGGCATGTAAATACACATTTACTATTTAAAACGATTATTTTTGTTGTCGGTCTTTCAACAAGCTTTGTGATTTTAGGATTTGGCGCCGGTTTTCTTGGTTCGGTCATTAATACAGACTGGTTTATCGTCGTCTGTGGGGCAGTAGTCGTTTTGCTCGGTCTACATCAAATTGGCTTCATTAAATTAGCCGTGCTTCATAAAGAAACAAAAGTACAACTAACACGGAGTAATAAACGTGACTTACTCGGCACCTATCTTTTGGGTCTAACATTTAGTATGGGTTGGACACCTTGTATCGGACCAATTTTAGGAGCAGTGTTAGGCTTATCAGCAAGTGAGGGGCAAGCTACTTATGGGGCGCTGATGATGTTTTTCTATGCACTTGGATTACTAATTCCCTTTTTAGTTCTTGCACTTTTTTCCGATTTCCTTTTACGTCATGTTACAAAAATCAATAAGCATACAAAGAAAATTAAAATTGCCGGTGGTATCATGATTATTTTCATGGGAATTGTTTTAATGACAAATAATTTAAACCTATTATTAACATTCATTCCACAATAGAAAGGAGATTTAGTATGAATCATTTAAAACATCTTGTTATTTTGTTCGTAGCAGTCCTTTTTTTAGGGGCATGTTCTGCAGATTCCAAAAATACAGCTACTACTGCAGCGGCTAGTAACGAGGGCATTGTGGCCCCCTCCTTTAACTTAGTTGATGTTAAAGGTGATCGTTATAATCTTGCTGACTACAAGGGTAAAAAAGTGTACGTAAAGTTTTGGGCTTCTTGGTGCTCTATTTGTTTAGCTGGCTTAGAAGAACTAAATACATTGGCTGGTGAGGAACAGGATTTTGTTGTCTTAAGCATCGTTTCGCCGAACTTTAATAATGAAAAAGACAGTGATGCATTTATTAAATGGTTTAATGGGGTTGAAAACACTCCAAATATTAAAGTGCTATTAGATGAAGATGGCGCCATTGCAAAACAATACAATGTGCGAGCATATCCAACGTCTTCCTATATTGGATCTGATGGCAAACTAATTCAAACGCTCCCCGGCCATGTAGGCAATCCACAAATTATTGAGAAATTTAAAAGTATCCAATAATAAAGGGAGGAATCTCTAATGAAGATAAAATTATTTGGCGTATTAGTAAGTATCTTACTACTTTTATCTGCATGCTCAGCGGACACTTCTCTGTTAGCAAGTAATGCAAGTACAGCACAAGCACAATCTAAATATCCACCAAACCCTAACGTCAATGTCAGTTTTGATACAAATAATTTAAAAGATATTTGGCTTGCAGGTGGTTGCTTCTGGGGTGTAGAACATTATATGGCGCGTGTTTATGGTGTCTATGATGCCGTATCTGGTTATGCAAATGGCAACACAGAAAACCCAACCTACGAAGACGTCATTTGGAAAAATACTGGCCATGCAGAAACAGTTCATGTGCGCTATGACCCTGAACGTGTTAATTTAGAAAAACTATTAGCACATTTCTTTCAAATAATTGACCCAACTTTACTCAATCAGCAAGGAAATGACCGTGGTACCCAATATCGTACAGGTATTTATTATAAAGATGAAGCCGATAAAGCGATTATTGACAAAGTAATAGCAAAAGAACAAGAACGCTATGATAAGCCTATTGTTACCGAGGTGGAACCACTTGTTAACTTTACAATTGCAGAAGAGTACCACCAAGATTATCTTGAAAAAAATCCAGATGGCTATTGTCATGTAAAGTTTGATTCTTTGGAAAATCAAGAAATACCATCACTCATTGATCCTGCACGATATCCAAAGCCAAGCGACGATGAAATTAAAAAAATATTAACAAAAGAACAATATCGAGTAACACAAGGCAATGGTACAGAAATGGCTTACTCCAATGAATACTGGGATAATTATGATCCAGGCATTTATGTTGATATTGTTACGGGGGAGCCCCTTTTTTCATCAGCGGACAAATATGATTCGATGTGCGGTTGGCCAAGCTTTACAAAACCAATTGACCCAGCAGTAGTGCTTGAATATGAAGATACAAGTTATAATATGATTAGAACTGAAGTGAGAAGTCGCAGTGGTGATAGCCACTTAGGGCATGTATTTAATGACGGGCCTAAAGATCGTGGCGGCTTACGTTATTGCATCAATAGTGCTGCCATTAAGTTTATTCCACAAGCCGAAATGGAAGCAGCAGGTTACGGATACTTAGTACATCTCACAAAATAATGACGGTGCCAGTCACTCAAACAATTCTGAAACAATTTATGTCGATCCACTAAAATTTACGCAGACTCCTTTTAGCAATGTACAGAACATAAGCCGCAACAGGCTCGCGCGGTTAGCGACGAATGTTGCGGCTTCCGACGTGCCCGCAGAAAGTACAGTGGATTTTGCGCATAAGCAGTGCCATTTGCATCTATGCTTGTTTAGTTGTCAATGAAGGAATAGCTCCTATTTTATGAATGTTTTTAAAGAGGTGATGTCATGTATACATTATTGGTCGTCGATGACGAAGCTATTATCATTAAAGGAATTCGCTCATTTGTTAATTTCGAGGAGCTTTCTATTTCAACGGTATTCGAAGCTTCAAATGGTGAAACCGCACTTGAAATTTTCAAAAAACATAGCCCTGACCTTATACTAGCTGACATCAATATGCCGAAAATGAACGGTCTTGATTTTGCCACTGCGGCAAAGGCACTAAAACCAGATGTCAAAATTGCTATTATTACAGGCTATGACTATTTTGATTATGCTGTAACAGCATTAAAGGCTGGCATTGATGACTATGTTCTAAAACCAGTCTCTAAAAAAGACATTCAAGAAACATTAAAAAATCTGATTGAAAAACTGCAAGCAACACAAAGCCAGCATGAAATATCGAAGCTTGTCGAAGGAATATTAAACGATACAAAAGTACATGATGATACTGGTTATAAAGCAAAAATCCAAAAGGAAATTGACCGCAATATTGCCAATGTCAATTTTTCTTTAAGCTACTTAGCAAAACAACTGGCACTAAGTAATTCTTATTTGAGTAGCTTGTTTAAAAGCCTGTACGGCAAAAACTTTCAAGATTATATGCTCTCTACTCGCTTAGACCGAGCGAAAATTTTTTTACTTAGCACTGATATGAAAGTATATGAAGTAGCAGCAGCTGTCGGCTTTGACGACCCTAATTATTTCAGTGCCACATTTAAAAGGAAATTTGATGTTTCTCCGAATCAGTTTAGAGAAAAAATGAGGGAATAGTAAATGAAGAAGTCCAATATGCTGAAAACTTTACGCATGCAAATTGCCCTTCACTATTTAAAAGCAAGTGGTGTTATTTTGTTATTAATGGGCGGCATTTTATATTATAGTATTTCCTCCGTTGTATTGAGTGAAGCAACCTCTAGTACGAAAACAGCAGTAGAAAAGAGCGGTATGTATATTGACCTTTATATTGAGCGTCTAAAAGCGGTCTCTGCTTTACTTGCTGAAAACCCTCAGCTTGTATCCTATTTTTCAACTACAGAGCGTGATCCCGCTATGAAGCAAAATTTACTGTCGATGATTCGGACAACGATGACAACCGATCCATTTATTCAATCGGTCGTTATTGTGAGCAAAGATGGGCAAGTACTTTCCAATGAAAAAGGTTTAATTATGAGTATGTCGAGCAATATGATGAAGGAACAATGGTATATGGCGGCTGTTAATAACGGTAGCAAACCCGTTTTAACCTCTGCACGGATGCAGCACTTTTCAATGGATAAAGACAACTGGGTTATTTCGATTAGTCGCGAAATAAAAAATAATGAAGGTCAAAATATTGGCGTATTGCTTATCGATATCCAGTATAAAGTGATTGAGGACTTTTTAGCTAATTTAGATTTAGGGAAGAATGGCTTTTCTTTCATTATCAATAATCAAGGCGAAGTCGTTTATCACAGGGATACAGCGTATTTTGCAGACTCCATGAAACAACAACAATTACAGCAAATAATCGCCAATCAAGCAGGCTATGATAAAGAAAAAAATACGTTAACGCACACCTATAAGTTAATGAATGCAGACTGGACGTTTGTTGGTGTCTCTTCGCAAGATGGATTGTTAATGATTAAAAGGCAATTGCTCGAAATCTTTCTGTTAGTAGGAACTGTTCTCTTTATTATTGCTGCTGTTAGTGTTGCATTATTCGCTGGACGCATTACGAAACCATTCCAACGTTTAGAAAAAGCTATGCAAACTATCGAATACGGCTTAAAAGAGGTGCCTATTGATGCAAAAGGATGCTATGAGGCACAAAGTTTAGCAAAACATTTCAATAGTATGATTGTCCAAATTGAAAAATTAATGCAAGAAATTACTGAAAAAGAGAAGCACTTAAGAGCCACAGAAATTAGTGCGCTCCACAGTCAAATTAATCCGCATTTCTTATACAATACATTAGATACAATTGTTTGGATGGCTGAGTTTAATGATAGTGAGAAAGTGATAGAAATGACAAAAGCACTCGCTCAATTTTTCCGACTTTCACTAAGTGGTGGAAATGAACTGACAACCGTAGAAAATGAATTAGATCATGTTCGTCAATATTTATTTATTCAAAAAGAACGGTATGGGGAGAAGTTAAATTACACGATTGTCTGTGAACCAGCCATACGCAATGTACAAATGCCTAAAATTCTTTTACAGCCCATCGTAGAAAATGCTTTATATCATGGAATTCGAAGTTCTTCTCATATTGGTCATATTCATATTAGTGCAAAACTCACTGGTAGTGATGTAGAACTTAGTGTCCAAGACAACGGACAAGGCTTCGACGTTAATCAATTAAACAAGGAGCCAACTGAAAAGCGCACAAAACTAGGAGGCGTTGGCATTAAAAATGTTGATCAGCGCATTAAACTCTATTATGGCACTGACTATGGCATAACGATTGATTCGAGTATCGGCATAGGAACAACCATCTCTATTAAAATTCCATCAACAATAAAATCATGAACGCATTCTTTTAAAAAGGACTAAGGCATTGACGCCTTAGTCCTTTAACTCAATGTATTGAATAGTTGTCAAATACAAACTAGTGCCATGCAGTCCGCTCGCTTACGGGTTGTCGAGCGGCATTTTTCCCTTGTGCTTCAGGAAAGTTATTTGCTTGTGCTACAGCCCCATCAAAATCAAATTCAGAGCCAAACTCTCCTTGATAGAGCTTTTTACCATTTTGATTAACTTCTTGTTTTTTCGCACTAAACTTGTCCTTAGCTTTTGCATTGTTACGATTTGTGTTTATATTTGACATAGCCATCCTCCATTGATTTTTATTGAAAAGGAATCGAACTACGCGATTACTTTTCATCTTAAAGTTTGGCCAGTCTGATGGACTTTTATTTATACATGAATTCATTTATGCAAAAAAGCACAGTCTGTACTTTTGCTTGTCTAGACGTTTAATAAAACTTGTATTTACAACAAGTTAGCTAAAAAGTCTTGAACAGTTTTAGGTAACATTTGAAAGAATAGTCCTTCATATTTAATATCGAGCAGACCCGCAATAATAATAAGAATAACGATGAATGCTAAAAAGGGTTTCTTATTTTTAGAAATCCAATTCAAAAGGCTCCCCTCCTTAGAAAAATTACGTTTTAGTTCTAGATAAGTATATAGTGATTTAAGTAAAAAATATATTATTGCTTTGTATTAAAAATAAAGCTACATATTTTTAGTCACCCCAAATAGGCTTGTTACATAGATTACAATGACCCTGTACGAAGGGATGTTGAATTGAATGCAGGGCGTGAAGTTGTCTTCAGTAATTGCTTACACTTTTTTAAGAAAGGAATGGCTATGGTCAATTTTAAATTTTTTCAAGGAATCGTTTCACAAATAAATGATTTTGCTGTCGGACAGAATGGGGGAAGTGAAGGTTGTTATACTTTAATGACTGTAGAAGACGGTGCTGGTGGCATCGTTAATTTTGTTATTTCACCTTCTACTTACTTTGTAAATCAAGAAGTTGTGAGCCGTGGGGATCGCATTGTTGGGTATTATGATGGGAATGCACCTGCCCCAATGATTTATCCTCCACAATACCAAGCACTAATCGTTGCCAAAGAAAACAGCTATCAAAATGTAAAAGTCGACTTTTTTAATTCGCAATTGTTGAGTAGTGATGGGCAATTACAATTAAATGTTGCTCCCTACACGCCCATTTTACTTAAAAATGGGCAACCTTTTTCAAAAAGCCCTGCAAATCGCACCCTTATTGTTGTCTATGGCCCTACGACAAGAAGCATTCCCGCCCAAACGACACCGCATGAAATAATTGTTTGGTGTTAAGCTATTACACAGCAAATTGAATAATGATGAAATCCCCTATTCCATAAAAATCCACGCCCTTTCCGCAGGCACAACGTAAGCCGCAACTTACAATTGTTGCGGCTTACATCCTGTGCGTCTTGCAAGGCAAATTGTTTGAGTGACTGGCACCTCAATTTTCCTGTATAGCATTGCGTAAAAGTGGGCTCGGTTCCCCTACGCTATATAGTTGCAAATAATGCATAGCTCTCGTGCAGGCAGTGTAGAAAACTCTACGTAAACTGTCATCACCATATATGTGCTCAGATGCATCGTAGATGATAACCGCTTCAAATTCGATTCCTTTGGATAAATAAGATGGAATAATGACAACACCTTGTTCGTACTCCGGTGAGCCATATTTTATAAGCTTCACATCCTCAATATCGGACAAAGCTTCAAATGCATGTTTGCTTTCCTCAGCAGTTTTGCAGATAATGGCAATACTGTTATAACCGTCTTGTCGCAAAGCTGCGACTTTCGTTGTAATAGCACGATGTAAAGCTGCACGATCCGATAATTGCGTTAGCACAGGTAATGCGCCATCTCGTTCAAACGGCATAATGCGTTCGCCATTCGGCACTAGTTTACGTGTAAACTCGATAATCGGTTTTGTCGAGCGATAACTACGCGTCATCGTAATAACTTCTGTTTCATCAGGTCCATATAGGCTACTCAGCATATTAAAATCAATTATTTCGCTAGCATGTGCAAAGATAGCCTGATTAAAATCACCTAGCACCGTCATCCTCGCAAAAGGAAATAAGCGTTTTAAAAACTCGAATTGAAATGGCGAATAGTCCTGCGCCTCATCCACAAGAATATGCTTGATTGCGCTATTCGTTTGAAAACCTTGAATCAATTCTTTCATCAATAAAAAAGGAGTAGCATCTTCGTAATATAATTTATCTTCATCTAACATCTCTCGCGTTGCTTGGCAAATAGCCTCCCACTCTACTGGTGTTTCACCATCTACCCACTGTGTTATTTGCTCAGGTTCAATAAACAACTGCTTGTAGATTTCCTTAATGTCGATAAATTGTAACGCACGAATTCGTTTCCGCAATGTCTTCAGCTTCTTAGATACAATCAATCGCGCAAGTTTATGAGGCTCCATCTCATAATCGGCTATCGTCTCTCTGGCAAAGCCTTGCTTTTTAGCTAAATAAACGCGTGCCTTATGGTATTCTTCATTACTAAGCAATTCAATTTCTTCTTGCACCCACTCCTTTTTCCATTCAACTTTTTCGGTTTCTTTCACTTTCTTTAAAATCCATTCTGTTAATTTTTCCAGTCGATTATGGAAATTAAGTGACGTGTCGTTACGATAAAATTGTTCACCAATTTGTTGTGCGGTAAGTATCGGTTGTCCTCTGAAGTGAATGTCTTTGAATATCATACCGTTAAACTCCAGCGACTTTCTGTATGCTTTAATAACTTCAAAAAAGCGAGTAGATGCTTTGAAGCGGATGTTCGCTACTCTTATACTATGAGCAGGCGTATGGGCTTCAGTTAAGACATATTCCAATTGTTCATACGGATTTTCAACCTCGAACTCTTTACTTAGTCGGTGATGTAGGTACTCCTGAAACGTTACTTGCTGCATATTTTCTTCGCCCAGTTCAGGCAATACATTAGAGACATAGCTGTTAAACATAGCATTAGGTGAAAATAATATAATTTGATCGGCATTCAGTCTGTCGCGGTATTTATAAAGCAAATAAGCAATGCGTTGTAAAGCTGCTGAAGTTTTCCCACTGCCAGCTGCTCCATGTACAATAAGCAACCTGCCTTGATCATGGCGGATAATTCGGTTTTGCTCCTGTTGAATCGTTGCTACTATACTTTGCATATGCTTGTTTGTACCTTGCCCTAGCACTTGCTGTAAAATTTCATCCCCAATTGTCAAACTTGTATCAAACATGGATTGAAGTACCCCTTCACGAATTAGGTATTGCCACTTTTTCTCTAATTCCCCGTAAATAATGCCTTCCGGTGTCGTGTACTGGGCAGGGCCTGGCATGTAATCATAGTAAACACTCGAAATAGGTGATCTCCAATCGTAAATAAGGAAATCCTCCCCGCTTTTATCCATAAGCGATGAAATACCAATATAGACTTGTTCTTTCACCGACATACCTTCTTCTAAAAAATCAATTCGACCGAAGTAAGGCACTTTCTGCATCCGACGCAGTGTAGACAATCTTTTAGAAGCATGTTTGTGTGTGCTTTGACTGACAGACAGTGCTTGCGTTTCTTGTCTTAAGCCGATAATCGTCTCAAGGTAATCATCAAAGGTATCCATATTGACCTTAATTTCGTCCCAAAAATGTTTGCGAATATTTACTACTTCATTCTTACGCTGTAAAGTTTCTTTCTCTAACTTACTCAGTTGCTCTGAAATAGTCTCCATAACAATGTCCAAACGTTGTTGCTCTTGCTGAAACTCCGACTTCATCGCATTCACTCCTTAAAAATTAAAGTATATGGGTTGACTTATGAAAAACAATGCTCTATAATTAAAATAGAGATATTATACACTTTTAAATAAGAAAGTGCCTATCTATATAAATCTAACACATGCTCACATTTTTATCAATGGATTGAGCATTTTTTCTATTATTATAAATTGATATCCCAAACACTTCTAAGATGCCACTTAGAGGTGTTTTTTATTTAGAAAAAAGCACCTCTCTAAAAATTTAGAACGGTACTTTCTATTTTGGTAACTCATGCATTAATTACTTACTTTTTTATTTTTGGGTACAAACCACACTACAATAAATGCTATGAGCGCTATTACAAACATAAAGAAATAAGTAGAATTAGCTACTATTGCATACTAGTTAATGGTTTCCTGCAATGCGAACATAAGTGATAGCAAGTAAACATGATACAATTAATGTAAGAAGAACAGTTGGAGTGACGAAAATGAGTAAACGAGAACAACAAAAACTACAACGTCGCCAAAATATTATCCAAATTGCCAAGGATTTATTTTTAGAGCAAGGCGTTCAAAACATACAGATGCAAGACGTGGCAGATGCCGCTGGGGTTGGGATTGCAACAATATTTCGGTACTTCCCTAAAAAAGAGTATTTAGTTATCGCTGCTTCCAATTCTATTACAAATGAAATGGCGACAGATATAGGACAAATTGTCGAGCAGACGATTAGGGCTTTTGAAAAAATCGAGCAAATTTTAGATTATTATATAAGCGGCTCAAAGGACCCACAGCTACGTTTAGCAAAGTTTTTTGAGTCCTTTGATTTATATGAAAAAATGGCTGCTGAATCAACGGAGCAATATGCGGAATACTTATTTGCACGAAGCAAATTAGCTACTATCTTATTAGCATTAGCTGAGCAAGGCAAGAAAGATGGCTCATTAAGAACAGACATTGATTTAGATGTTTTTATTATAACGATGGTGCAGAATTTCAGTTTATTTACATTTAAATCAAGCCTAACAACCCATGATACGAACCTCTCTACATTCCTTTCAGCGGACAAGCAGCTCACGATGATAAAGGATGTATTTTTAACCTATATTCGACCACAATAATTGGGTAGTCGTTTGAATTGACATTCCAACTAGAAAGTTGTTAACTAGGAAGTATAAAGTGATAGTCAACTATCACATTTTAAAAATGAGGTTTAGGGGGCTTTTTATATGAGTCGTTTATCAGGTAAAGTAGCAATCATTACAGGCGCTGCACAAGGTATGGGTGCTGCACATGCTAAATTATTCGTAGAGCAAGGTGCAAAAGTTATTTTAACAGATTTAAATGAAGAAAAAGGCCATGCATTCGCTACTGAATTAGGTGAAAATGCAATTTTCGTTAAACAAAATGTTACTTCTGAAGAAGATTGGGCTACAGTCATTGCAAAAGCGGAAGAAGCATTTGGTCCAGTAAACGTATTAGTTAACAACGCCGGCATTACGATGGCGAAAAATATGCTTGATATGACATTAGAAGAATATCGACGCATTGTAGATATTAACCAAGTATCTGTATTTTTAGGTATGAAAGCTGTGGCAGCTTCAATGATGAAAGCTGGTGGCGGTTCAATAGTCAATATTTCTTCAATGAACGGTTTAGTTGCTGGTGCTGTAGGATATACAGATACAAAATTTGCAGTACGTGGTATGACAAAAGCAGCCGCAATCAATCTAGCTCCAATGGGCATTCGCGTAAACTCAGTGCACCCAGGCGTAATCGCAACGCCAATGGTTGTACAAGAAGATACAAAAGCAGCAGTAGAAGAATTCTCTAAACACATTCCATTAAAACGTGTAGCAGAACCAGAAGAAGTATCGAATATGGTACTATTTTTAGCTTCTGATGAATCTAGCTATTCAACAGGCTCAGAATTCATTATCGACGGCGGATTAACTGCACAATAATAAGTGATCCACAACTGAAAAAGTGTTAGATTGACTGCGTCAATCTAACACTTTTTTTGTTAATTGTAATGCCTACGTTTAGTATTATTGAGAAGATGCTATAGTTAAAGCATAATTAGTATTAATATCTTTTACTATAGGGGCTGAATAATATGCAACCATTTACTAAAAATGTAATAGCTGTCTTAAAAAATATACCGAGCGGTAAAGTTATGACTTATAGCCAAGTTGCAGCATGTGCTGGCAGTCCTAGAGGAGCCAGACAGGTGGTAAGAATATTACATACAATGAGTGAAAAATATAATCTTCCTTGGCATCGTATTGTAAACATCAAAGGAGAAATTACCTTTAAAAATGCAGCCCATCAAAAGGAATTATTAGAAAGCGAAGGGATAATTTTCACAGATTCTCTTACACTCAACCTAGAGGACTATCAATATAAAATCGGTCCTATGGATTTTGATTTCTGAACTAACTTTATGAATCGGTCCAATCATCCATCTACTAGTTCAAATGGTAAATCCCTTGTCTCCTTGTGAAGGGGTATTTGAATTACCTAAAAGCAACTGTTGCCATTCCTTCCTTATTAAAACCCCATGGTAAATTACCATTTTTATGTACAAAAAACACTTCATTTCAACCATATATTTTAAATAACAACCTTTTAACATGTCTCCCTCAATTTACAGCTCTAAATCAAATGGCATATTACACTTCAGATTAGCTAAAAACTTCATTCAAACATCTATATTTTCGCAAAAAGTTACTATGTATAATTTTACCTTACATTACAATAAAACTAAAATTATGTATTGTATTCACTAGTTTCCATTTTTGTTATATACTATACGCTAGAATAATAAAGGAGCTTACAAATATGGCAAAAAATATTAATTTTTTATTGCAAGTTTTTTTCTTTTGCCATCAAAGACCAGACCGCTCATTCCATTTTAAAGGTAAAAAGTTCCCTTTATGTGCAAGATGTACTGGGATGGCTGTAGGATATCTCTTATCCATCATGTTAGTGATACTTTTAGGTTTAATAGATTTGCGGATTATCATATTACTAATTTTACCAATGGCTATTGATGGTTTTGGACAATTATTTGGTAAATGGACAAGTACTAATAATAGACGGTTCCTTACTGGATTATCGGGTGGTATCGGTATTATATATATTTTCTACATTATGGGTTACCAATTTTTTTTATTGGGTCAAAATGTTGGAAGGAATTTACAATGAATTATTGGAGGTACTATTATGTTTTGTAGAAACTGTGGCGAACAAATTTCAGAGCACGCCGAAATTTGTATTCACTGTGGTGTCCGAGTAAAAAATGCAGTTGGGGATGACAAACCAAACTGGGGTATTAACATCATTACACTTTGCTGTGTACCACTTGTTGGATTAATTATGTATTTTATTTGGAAAAATGAAAAACCAGTTGCGGCTAAATCCGCTTTAATATTCTTCTTCATTAGCATAGGAGTTATCGTATTATTCTATATCGTAATGTTCATTATTGGACTAGCAAGTCAATAGCACGAGGGCATAGTTATGTATTGTACTCACTGTAGTGAACCTATTGCTGCGTTAACGGAAATTTGCACGAAATGTGGTGTACGGCCTTACGTCACTAAAAACTTCTGTCACTCATGTGGCTCTAAGGTAGATTGTAATCAAGCCATGTGTATTGCTTGCGGCTCTATGCTAAAAGAAATTAAAAAAACGCAAGCTGCAGAATCTTATCATCCAGCGATTATAGGGATTTTAAGCTTTTTCCTCGTTGGATTAGGACAAATAATAATGGGACAAATTTTTAAAGGGTTAGTTATGTTAGTCGTTTCTTTTATATTAACATTGATAACCTTAGGATTATCTTCTTTTATTATTACACCTATTAACGTGATCGATGCTGTCCTGATTGCAAATAAAAAACGACAAGGGAAGCAAGTTGGCAAATGGGAATTTTTTTAATATGTAGGGGGTTTTACAATGTTTTGTCCTAATTGTGGTTCTAGCATTGATGACAATGCCGAAATTTGTATACATTGCGGTGTTAACGTATTAACATTTCACAAACAAAAGACTGTAGCAAAAGAAGATGCACCAAATATTTGGATTAATGTACTCAGCTTATGCTGTTTCCCTCTACTTGGTTTTATTATCTATTTTGCATGGAAAGATACACAGCCAAAAGCAGCAAAATCAGCTTTAATATTCGCGGTAATTGGTCTAGCTATTTCAATTATTGTAGCGATTATTTCATTTGTAATAGGCTTTGCAACTGAAATGATGAATGATAGCTATTATTACTATTAATTACAATAGAACACTAACTGTATGAAACAATTAAGAAGGGTAGACATTGAAAAGTCTCCCTTCTTTTAATGTATTGCTATAAATAAAAGCAACAAGCGTAAAATGTATGTACAAACTCATTGTTTTTTATTCACTATTGTACTTCTTATGTTTAATTTGATTTAACAAGGTTGCCGTCTTTATCAGTAAATTTACCAACGATAATTATAATTAAGTCTACTAGTGTCCAAATACCTAAACCGCCTAATGTAATAAACATTAGTATCCCTGTACCTATTTTGCCTACATAAAAACGGTGAACACCTAAACTACCTAAAAAGAAGCAAAGTAATATTGTTGCTACAAAACTTTTGTCTGACATGAAAATACCTCCGATAATTTTATAAATACTATAAGTTCCCACCAAATAATTATATTACATATTAAGGTTTTTTTAACATTTTTTTCTTATACCTTTTTCCGCATTTTTATAATTATATTCTAGTTATTCAGTAACTAGAATATGCTATATAAGTTCCAGTCAGACAGGTATTTTTTACTTAATATACCTATTAACGCCTTATAACATAAAAAAAGACATATTCATTTTTCTTTGAATATGTCTTACGAAGAGCAATCTTTTACTGTGTCATTAGTTTAATTAGCTGTTTATAATACGTATGATGTTCTTGAAGTTCCTCATGTTTTCCTGAACCCGTAATAAGGCCATCCTCAAACACTAAAATTTGATCGGCATGTACAATTGTAGATAAACGGTGTGCAATAATAACGGTTGTACGTCCCTTCATAACATACTCTATTGCCTTTTGTACCGCTCGCTCTGAGTCATTATCAAGGTTAGATGTTGCTTCATCTAATAATAGGATGGCTGGATTTCGGAATAATGCACGTGCGATTGCTATCCGTTGTCTTTGTCCCCCTGATAATTTAATTCCCCCTTCGCCTACTTCTGTATCTAATCCTCTTTCAAACTGTTGAACAAACTCCCATGCGTAGGCATTTTTTAATGCCTCTATAATATCTGTTTCTAAAACATCACTTTTTCCATATGTTACATTATCGCGAATTGTGCCATTCATAAGTGGAGCTTCTTGCGAAACATATCCAAATAAGCTACGCCACTCCTTTAAATGGATTTGTTCAATTGGCTGTTCTCCAAATCGAATAGTACCCTCTGTAACATGATAAAATTGTTCTATTAATGAAAACATTGTCGTTTTCCCTCCGCCACTGGCACTAACCAATGCGGTTGTTTTACCAGCTGGAATCGTAAAAGAAATACCTTTTAAAATTGGATTATCATTGTATTGAAACACAACATTTTCAAAAGTAATTGACTCATTGGAAGACACAATAGCATTTTTTCCATGTCCTTCAATTGGTTCATTTAAAATTTCTTGTAATCGTTCTGTCGCACCCATTGCCTTTTGCAGCGAAGTGAAAAATGTTGCCATTTGTGTAAATGGAATAATGATTTGAACAAGGTAAATAATGATCGCTACAAGTTCACCTGCAGTAATCGCACCTGTTGCTACTTTTGCGCCGCCATAGCCGAATAATAAAATGAGTACCACCATCATAATAAACGTCATAATGGGTGATAACACGGCTAAAATTTTTGATTCTTTTAATCCAAATTGATACAAATGTTGGATTTTTTCTTCTCCATTTAGCTGCTCATAATTTTCTGTTTGCGACGTTTTCACGAGTCGTATATTCGTTAATACACGCCCCAACTGTCCTGTAAAACTAGCAAGCTCATCTTGATTTGCCCTCGCGATTTTATGAATACGTTGTCCCAGAGGCAAGGTCAATAAAATGGCTACCGGCACTGATATTAGCATCAATAATGTCATTTTCCAATCAATGATGATTAATATGATTACCGCACCAACGATGGCAAATAAGCCCGAAATAAAACTAATTAAATGATCTGTAATAAGTTCCTTAATAACATTCGTATCTTGCGTAATTCTGCTCATGGTTTCCCCAGATTCATGTGCATCAAAGTAAGGAATACGTAACCGTAAAACATGCGCCCATACCTTCATACGCAAATTAGCCACAATTCTTTCCCCAAGCTTACGCATCATATAAAACGTTACACCACTAAGTACAGCCTGGAAAATAAGAAATACACCTACTAATAAAATGGACTGCCATGAGAAACCAATCGTTGAAAAATCATTAATCATTCTCATCGTAAATAATGGCACAGTCAATCCAATAAGTGTTTCAACAATACTCAGTAAAAGAGTGCCTATCGTCAGTTTCTTTGATAATCGATTGCTATTCACAAGCTGCCAAATGCCTCGTACTGAATTATTCATCAGCTTCCCCCCTATACACTCCTAGTCGTTCAGCCTGCGAAATAAACCATTCTTCCTCTTCCTTTGTAAAAGGTGTAGGGAATAACCAATCATTAAGCTCAATATCTTCATATTCCTTTAATACTTCGACTAAATCTTCTACCATATCTTGTGGAATTAATGATAATAGCTGCTCCATTAGTGCTTTTAAAGAATCATCTTGAATCGGTTGGATATATGCCTGCTTCAATTGATTAGCTAAAGCCATGTATTTTCGATTAAATTCAATCATGTTTATTCCGGAAAAGTCGTATAGTCGCTCGATTAACTCATCAGGTAACTTACCTCGCCAATAGTCTCGTTGCTCATCCTCTTTGAGTAAGTTAAATATCATCGTTAAAAAAATGGATGTATCAATGGCTTCTTTTTGTTTTCCTATGTTAATCGCCTGATCCAAGCTCGTAATTACCCGATCGATTTGATTTCGCTTCTTCTCTAATTGGCGTTTTTGAAACATTAAAGATTCGATTAACTGCTGTTCCCCGTTCTGTAAAATATCATCTATCTCCTCCAAAGAATAATCTAAATATTTTAATGTGACGATTTTTTGAAGGGTCTCTATGTTACCATCATTATAATAACGATGCCCCGATTCTGAAATATAGCATGGTTCTATCAATCCCTTTTCACTATAAAATCGTAAAGCCCGTACCGTTAGCCCTGTCTTCTTTGCAAATTGCCCAATTGAATACATATTTTCAGCTCCCTTTCCTCCAGTATAAAATCTATCGTTACGTCAGTTGCAACTACTTTCCTCAATAAATAAAAAAGAACACCCATTTCGTGTTCTTTAGTGAATGACAATCTATATTATAATTATTAGCAATGTTGACCGAGAAATAAAATTGAAGAGGGGATAGATGATGAACAATTTAATTCAACAAATTAAAGCATGGGTTCTTAATTCTGATGAGAAACTCATTCTTGGTATTTCTGGTCATGGAGCTGCTGGAAAAACTACCTTCGCTCACCTATTAATGGAGGAGTTAAAGACAGATGTTAACTTTCTTAATACAGACCCCTATATAGTAGATTCAGCAATTCGAAAATATGCTGATATTGATTCCATATAAAGAAATTTCATATCGTTCTAAAATGACTGCCTGCCATCCTGCAGCACATAATATCTCCTCTTTAGAAAGAGATATTTGTATGATAAAAAACAATATGGATTTGTTAACGATAGATACACATTATTCACCTAGCGAAATTTTATCTTCACAAAACCAGTTAACAATTGTAGAAGGTATGTGCGTTGCATTTACTAATCCAAAATTATTTGACCTTCTCATATATTTTTATACTGATGGTGATACAGAATTCGAAAGAAGAGCCGTAAGAGATATAGAGGAAAGAGGTATGGCTATCGATTATTTAAAGCAATCTCACAATAATCGCCGTATGCAATACGAAATCTTTATGCATCCATACAGTCAAAATTTCGATGTCATTATCAAAAGTACTAAAACCGAGCCAACGATTATTGAGAAAAATACATTTGATGTTAAAGTCATTGAACCTACTATTTAAATAAAGCCAGCTAAAACGTTGAAAACAAACGTTTTAACTGGCATTTTTTTAAAACAGCACTTACTTATGATAAGGCTCTCCCTTAATAATGCGAAAGCTTCGGTAAATTTGCTCAATCAAGACTAGCTTCATTAGCTGATGTGGTAATGTCATCTTGCCGAATGATTGTTTTTCGTCGGCACGTTTGAGGACGTCGTCGTGTAGGCCGAGTGAACCGCCTATGACGAAGGCAATTTTACTTTTTCCATACGTCATCAAGGACTCGATATCGGCTGCCATTTCTTCAGATGTTTTCATTTTGCCGTTAATGGCAAGGGCGATCACGTATGTATCTGGGCTTAGTTTTGCAAGGATCCGTTCGCCTTCTTTTTTCTTCACAATTTCCATTTCTGCCTCGCTTAATTGCTCCGGTGCTTTTTCATCAGGCACTTCCGTTAACTCCATTTTGGCATAGCCACCAAGGCGTTTTACGTATTCGTCGATCCCCATTTTTAAGTACTTTTCTTTTAGTTTTCCGACTGATACAATTGTTATATTCACACGTTATCCACCTTTACATTTCATTTACAAACAAATTATCCACAAAAGTTATCAACATATCCACAAGTACTTTCTATATATTGTGTAAAGTTATTTACTTGATACAATATATTCTGCTGGCTGTTCGCAGTAACTACATTTTGTGGATAACTTTTTTTCCTTTTCTACTTTATCCATAATTGGGAATACTTTTTGCTCCGCAACAAACATGTCTAAAGCGTGATCTATATGCTTTTCGCAACTGAATTTTTCCATTTTTTCATGTCTCCTTATTTTCCGAAATTTCCACAAACTTATGCACAATTCGGTCTATGTTATCCACAACCTATTGTAACAAAGGAATAGCAAGTAGGAAAGAAAGGCTTTCTCTCGCTACTTGCTGTGTAAAGTAATTATGCACAAATTTCTAGTTATCCACATCTATATTTGTAAATTCTCTTAGTAAAATACATCTTGCGGATTAATTTTTTAAATTAAAAATCGGTAGTAGATTTTACATCTACCACCGATTAGCTTAGATTAGCTTATTACAATGAATCGCTATTTGTTAATGTTAGTGTTAATTCCACTAACTTACCTTCGCGGTATACTTTCATTGTTAATGTATCACCAATTTTTTTGTCGTTGTACAAATGCTTACGTAAATCAATCGAAGTTTCGATTTTTTTACCGTCCATTTCAACAATTACATCATATTGTTTCACGCCTGCTTTTGAAGCTGGTGAGTTAGCGATAACATCTGTAATGACAACACCTGTTGTAATTTCTTTAGGTAATTTTAATGTTTGTTGTTGGTAGTACGCTGGTACGTCTGTTAAATCGACTAATGAAATCCCCATCGTTGGACGTTTCATTTCTCCATTTTTCTCTAATTCCTGAATAATTGGAATCGCTGAGTTGATTGGAATTGAGAAGCCCAGACCTTCCACTGACGATTCGGAAATTTTCATGGAGTTGATGCCGATTAATTCACCAGCTAAGTTCACTAGTGCACCACCACTATTACCAGGGTTAATAGCAGCATCTGTTTGTAACACTTCTTGTTGCCAATCCGCAACTTTGTCGCCATTTAAATCGACTGGTACTGAACGGTCTTTACCTGAAACAACACCTGTTGTTACAGAGCCATAAAATTCTAAACCTAGTGGATTCCCGATTGCAATCACTGTTTCACCTTGTTTTAGTACATCTGAGTTACCAAATGTCGCCACTGTTTTAACATCTTTTGCACTGATTGAAATAACAGCTAAGTCTGTCCAAACATCGCTACCGACTAATTGTGCCTCTTCTTTTGAGCCGTCTTGCATTGTTACTTCTAACTGTTTTGCGCCTTCAATAACGTGATTATTTGTGACGATAAAGGCTGTATCACCTTCTACTTTATAAATAACACCTGAGCCGCTTCCTGTTTCTTTATCTTGGGTTGTTTGCTGATTCCAAAAACCGCCACTTGCCACTTCTTGAATATTGGTAATACCTACAACAGCACCTGATGCTTTTTCTACAGCACCTGTAACATCAGTTGTTACTTCTGTTGCAACCTGATTGATGGTTGGCTCATTTTTACCAGAACTACTTGTTGTTGTCCCCGGCATCTGATTGACAAGCCCAGGAAGCATTAGCCACACGAGTAATGCACCGATAATAACCCCTATTAGACCACTAAAGAAATAGCCACCTTTTCCTCCGCCGCCGTCTTTCTTTTTAGAACGCTTCGCTTGCATTTCTTTTTCCTCACGTTCCAATCTCTCCTGTAGAGGGGATTTTTGGATTTCATCATTATTTAGAAAATCACTGTTTTTGTCATCATCATTTAAATAACTCATGTTCCTCATCCTTTCGTACAACTTCTATCTATTAATTCTTGCCTTTATCATACGATTCAAACATTAAAATTACATGAAAAATAAATAAAATGGACATAAAAAATAGCTGTTCAATGCATTAACTATAAAATGTCATTGAACAGCTTTTCTTTTTTATATGAACGCTTGAACCTGATTTATTCTTAAACCGTTACTAGCTTTGTTGGCTCCTCTGCATCCGTATCTACTAAATGAACAAACTCACCTGCGATAATCCCGCAAGATTGCAACGTTTGTGTCACACTCATACGCGCAAGCTCTTTCATATTATTATCTTTACTTAAATGGGCTAAATAAATATTCGTTGGCTTTTCAAATACTACCTCGCTCATTGCAATAGCAGCATCTTCGTTCGATACGTGTCCTACATCACTCAAAATACGACGTTTTATAGACCACGGATAGCGACCCATTTGTAGCATATTGACATCATGATTACTTTCAAACACGAAGGAATCTGCGCCACGGATAATGCCCTTCATACGATCACTAACATAGCCTGTATCGGTAATAACCACGAGTTTACGACCATTTTCATGAAATGAATAAAACATCGGATCTGCTGCATCATGTGAAACAGCAAAAGATTCTATAGCTAAAGAGCCAAAATGCTTCACCGTCTCCATTTCAAACTCAAAACGTTGCTCTAGCGGAATATCTCCAACGAGTCCATCCATTGCTTGCCACGTTTTAGCATTTGCATATACCGGTACATTGTATTTCCGAGCCAAGACACCAATTCCTTTAATATGATCACTGTGCTCATGTGTAACTAAAATGCCACTTAGCTGTTTCATATTGCGATCGATTTTTGTGAAGAGCTGCTCCATCTTTTTGCCACTTAAGCCAGCATCGACAATAAATGCATGATTATCGTTCTCTACATAAATCGAATTGCCTGTACTACCACTTGCTAAAACACTAAATCGCATCTTTAAACTCCCCAGTCTTCTTCTTCAACCTCTTGCTTGTCTTCTTGAATTTCAATAATCTTACCTTCCACAGCATCAACAAAATACTCTTCCATTTCACCATCTTCTAATTTCACTCGTACTTCCCATGTTGGCAATAGTACTTGTGTTTGCGTTAAATAGACAAGTGTGGAATAGCCTAGCTGCATCTTGTCAACATGTGAATCTGGCTTTAAAAGCCCTTTTGCGTATAATGCTTGCACCACTTGAATCGGCGGTAGCACACTTTGTTGTTGCTCCACTTCCTCAATATTGTCTAGCATCGTTTGTTCATACATCGTTACTTCATCGTTGGCATTCCATTGTATTTTTAACAACCCACTCTTATTGTAATAGAGCATTCGGTTATTTGTTTTTTGAAAGAAGATGGCTACACGCTCTTCACGATTAATCTTCCATAATCCATAGGAACTGCCTTCTTTAATATTTGCTTGCACAAATTCTGTGAAACTGGCATCATCATTAACATTTCGTAATTTTACTGGATTTACGAGAATGACATGCGCCTCTTTTCCTTCTAATTTTGCATCTAAATTATTTATGCGATGATTAGGATTGGTAAAATCAGCAGCCGTAAAAGTGTGGACTTTACCAGTAATAAAGGTAGCTGTTTCCACATTATTCGGCAGTATACCATACGTAATATTATCCTCTTTCAATCGAGCATCTATCGTTTTCTCACCTGTTACTTCAACACTTTGCGCCTCATTGTAACGATTAACATACAATGAATATAAGAATATATTTAATATTAAAAAGACAACTATAAAAATGGATTTTGTTCTATTCCAATCCATTTTTTACACCCCCAAGCATTTCAGGTGTCAGTAAAACCCATGAACCATTGCGAATAACAAACCAGCTTGGTTCTAATGTAAATAATCTTAAATTTTCATCTTGTGTTAAATAATACCCAACAGCAATTTCATCGATATCTGATAATACAATATTATTAAGTTTATGAATTTTTTCAACGATCTCTGTACCAGATGGCAGTTCTTTAATCTCTTTTTCCGATATGTCTAAAGAGAAGTATGGACGATTGTAGCGGAAAATGCGGGTATCTCCCCATACCGTTTTGATTCGCGTACTTGCTTGATCACTATAGACAGGGAACCCTTGTAAATACAGCTGGTACTCGATTTGATTTTTACTTGGATTGCTTGATACATAGCGGTAATCTGTTGTAAAGCCTCCGTGCTCATTGATAAATTCAAAACTATCTCGGAAGAGTTTCGATGGCTCTATGCGTTCACTACTTTCTGCCGCTGGATATACATAAGTCAATGATTTAAACCTTGTATCCACAGTCATTAGAGAAAAGCCATCGGTATATTTTTCAAATGTCGCACTTTCTACATTACGCTGTACAACGTTTGGCTCTGAAAATAAGACATTTTTAAATAATTCAGGTGAAAGTTCATTCATATAATACGTATATTTTACAGATTCAATTGTATCATTTGGCACGTAAAGCGACGTATAGCCATCTCGTTCCACTTCTTTATACGTACTATGCAGTTTAGATGGTTCAATAATATCTTTTGCAAATTGATTGGCATTTGTAATACTTACATGTGAGCGTAACAGAGTTTTGTTAGAGCTACTAATGAAATACATTTGTACTTCTTTGTTAGCGTAATTTGTCCAATCGATTATAATGCGATTAAACGTTGTCTCTGGTAACTCTTTTTCACCAAAGTTAAAAATTGTACCTAGCTCTGAAAATGGAATTTCCCCAGCAAAAAATACAGTCATACGGTTATTAGCACGTATCATCTCATTAACATTTTCTGGTGAAATATTATTGTTCACTCGAACTAGGTCTAGGATGTTCCAGCCATGAAAGATATTCATAATATCTTTCATGGCGCCGTTTGATACAGTACCTGTTAATTCTTCGTCACTGCTATAAATAGCTTTATACGGCTTAATAACATCTTCTATTTTCTTTTGTGTACCAATTAAAATTTCCTTACCTTCAGTTTGCTCAATTACGTTGTAATCAGGCGTATATGTCCAGATAATAAAGGTTAGTACTACACTTAGCATAACGAGTAGAAATAAAACAATGGATTTTACCGGTTCTATATATTTCATTCCCACTCACCTGCCTCGTCAAAATCGTCTAATTCAAATGGTAATGTGAAGAAAACGGTTGTCCCATATCCTTCTTCACTTTCAGCCCAAATCTTCCCACCATGTGCTTCAATCATTTCTCGCGCAATCGCTAGCCCAAGACCTGTACCACCCATAGAGCGTGCACGGGCGCGATCCACCCGATAAAAACGATCAAAAATACGCCCTACATTTTCTTTTGGAATACCCATGCCATCATCCGAAATCATGACCTTCAGTGTATCTCCTTGGACGGTAAAACCAAAACGTACACTACCCCCATCTGGAGAATATTTTATTGCATTTGAGATCACATTATCAATTACTTGCGTCACCTTATCCGTATCAATTTCAACGTAATAGGATGTCTCTGGAAGTAATCGTTCAAATGTTACATTTTCTGATTTAGACATTTCAAAGCGATCGATAATCCGATTAAAGAATGAATTAAATAACACAATATCTGTGTTCAATTTGTAATTACTACTATCCATTCGTGATAATTGTAGTAAATCATTCACTAAACGAATCATTCGCTCTGTCTCTGTTTGCGTAACATTTAAAAATGTAGGTGCTATATTTTCGTCTTTCCAAGCCCCATCAATTAATGCCTCAAGGTAACTACGCATCGTTGTTAATGGTGTACGAAGTTCGTGTGAGACATTCGATACAAACTCTCTACGCTCCATTTCAATCTTTTCCTGTTCCGTAATATCATGAAGTACAGTAATTAACCCATTAATAAACCCTGTTTCTTTTTGAATTACCGAGAAATTGGCACGTAAAATATACGGTGCCTCTGATGTGCTAAAATCCAAATTGACGGCATCATTCATATGGATTAAATCCTCAAAGCTATATTCTTGGTCGATGCCTAACACCGAAGCGATTGGACGTCCCAATGTGATATCCCTCGAAATATGCAATAACTCTAAGGCTGGATCATTAATAAGAATAATGCGTCCTTTACGGTCTGTTGCAATTACACCATCGGTCATATTACTAAGGACCGAATGAAGTTTCCGTCGTTCAGCCTCTGTCGTCGATTGAGACTCTTGCAATCGATTGGTTAAGTGGTTAAATGTAGTAGCCAGTTGGCCAATCTCGTCAGTTCCATAGACTCGTACTTTACGAGAAAAGTTCCCTTTCGCCATGGCTTGTGCTTGTTTACGCATATCAGCAATCGGTTGCGTAATAGTACGCGCTACTAAAATGCCTAAGAAAATAGTAACCACTAATGATACAGCGGTACCCCCTAGGAAAATACGGTTAATATCACTCATTTGCTCAAAAACAGATTCAATATTTGCTTCAATGTATAGCACCCCGATAATTTCATCATCAGGTCCAGCGCCATCACGAATTGGCGTTGCCAACACCCATACTCGATTTCTCGTTTTATTGTCCAATTTTATCAGATCAAATAGTGTTTCGGCTGATATAGCTCGACGGACAAGGTCTGTATTCGAACGTTGTCCTATTAAATTTTGATTATCTACTTCTGAAGTTGCAAGTATACGCTGTCTACTATCAATTACGCGAATTTCTAAAATATCGCCTGTCGAAACATCCTTCAACCCTGTGGAAAATTCTTTTACAATGGATTTCAAACTTTCCTCAAGTGAAGGCATACTTTCATCGCGTTCTTTTAAAATTTCTTCACGAATGCTATATTGCATCAAATCTACACGCTGAAAAATAGACTCTTGAAAATTACTTTTCAAATTTTCCTCTAGTTGCTTGGCAAAATAGATGCCTATAATTTGTAACGCCAACATAATCAACAAAATATAAATTAGTACAAGCTTGACATGAATTGATTTAAAGAAGCTTACTTTCTGCATTTCCTTTACTCCTGTTCAGGATTTCGTAAATAATACCCTACGCCACGTCTAGTGACAATCCATGCCGGATGACTTGGATTATCCTCGATCTTTTCACGAAGGCGACGAATCGTTACATCGACTGTACGTACGTCACCGAAATAATCGTAACCCCATACAGTTTGTAAAAGATGCTCACGCGTCATCACTTGTCCAATATGTTTTCCTAAATAATGTAGCAATTCAAACTCACGATGTGTTAATTCAATTGCTTCATCGCGCTTCATCACCTGATAAGCGTCAGGTTGAATAACAAGAGAGCCTACTACAATCTCATTGGATGTTTCCTCTTCTTCCTCTGCTGCAGGAGCTACTACTTGAAGGCGACGCATATTCGCTTTCACACGCGCGATTAACTCACGAGTACTAAAGGGCTTCGTTACGTAATCATCCGCACCCATTTCTAACCCTAATACTTTATCAATCTCTGAGCCTTTAGCGGTTAACATAATAATAGGGAAATCGTATTTTTTTCGAATTTCTCTACAAACTTCCATACCATCTCTTTTTGGTAACATTATATCTAACAGCATTAAATCTGGCTGCTCTTCCTCAACCTTTTCTAATGCCTCATCTCCATCATACGCACAAATTACTTTGTAGCCTTCTTTAATTAAATTAAACTGTAAAATATCTGCGATTGGTTTCTCATCGTCAACAACTAAAATTGTTTTACTCATACATTCTCTCCCTTTCGCTATTCATCTATTCTAAACAATGTGTATTTGTAAAGTTACTACTCTTAACTGTAACATGCTTTTTGCTTCCATGCATTATTCACAAACAGTTTCCGTATTTCGACAATTATTTCTTGGGAAATAATTTAGTTTTTTATGCTTACTATACAAAAAAGCAGCCCACTATTTGGACTGCCTTTTACAATTACTGACCTACATATGATAAAGGATTGACCAGCTCACCATTTTTTTCAACTTCAAAGTGTAAATGTGTACCTGTTGAATTTCCTGTAGAGCCCATAATTCCAATAACAGAACCTTTTTCAACAACCTGCCCAACGCTAACCTTTATAGAAGATAAGTGTCCATAAAGCGTTGTATAGCCGTTTTTATGATTAATAACAATGCGATTACCATAGGTACCCGAAACGCCAGCAGCTACTACTACACCATTATCTGAAGCTAGTATATTGTAGTTACTAGGACGAGCAATGTCGATTCCGCGATGGATATCACCCCAACGTTGTCCCATAACACTAGATACATAGCCTCCGACTGTTGGCCAAACAAACTCACCCGTTCCACGAGACGAGATTACTTTTGTCCCTACTACTTCAATATGATCCACTGGTTGTTGTAACACTTTTTCTTCTAAAGCTACTTTAGAGGTACGTGTGCCATTTTCAGTCGTGATTAAGTAAGAGGTTTCCTTTTTCCCGTTAACGCCTTGTTGTTTTATAACGGACTCCCCTTTGTACATTGTAGGGTCTTCTTTCATTATTTTTTTAAATGGAATTGTATCTGTAACGGTCTTTTCTTGTTTTACTTCAATAGTTACAAATGGTTTTGCAACCGTAACATTTAGTGCTTGTCCTATTTGTAACACGGTATCTACTGTCAGACCAGGATTTAATTCAATTAATTCAGCAGTTGTTAAATTATGTTTTTTAGCGACTGCTCCTAATACATCCCCTGATTGAATTTTATATTCTTTTTGCTCAAGGGATCCTGTCATTAAGTATTTCACTGCCTCTTCAGGCGATACAATGGCATTAGGATTTACTTTTTGTGTTACACCTGAAACACCTTGTTTAAACGCAATATTTAACAGGCGTGATTCACCAGACTGTAAAGCTGGTAATTCATTTATAGATTGTTGGTTAGCAAGTAAATCATCTAACGCTGGTTGAGAAACATATTGTAGCTTTAATAAGCGAATTGTTTCTTCATAGGCTTTCGCATCTTTTAAAAAGGTGATTGGCTTATTATCTACTAGTAATGCAAAGGCAGGTGATTGTGCAACTAATGATTGCTCTAATTTTGCCAATGTTTCTGCATCCTTTGTTTCATTACTAAACACTTGCTCTGGTATTATTTTCACAACCGAGTTAGCATCGATTAATAAGTCTTTATACCGATTACTTGCTTGCTGTTCTTTCGATGCAATTATTTCTTGAACAGCTTTGTCATCAGATACAGCACCCATATATTCATTTTCTACATATACATGATATATTTTATTTAGTGTTTCTTTATGATTATTTTCTTTTGTAAAGCCTGCGCTTATTGTGAAACTAGCCATTAGTACCGCAATAATTGACACTTTTTTAAAAGAAGAAAAATTGTAGGTGAATCGATTGCTTTCTTCTTTTTTATTACAAGACGAACTCATCAATAAAGCCCCTTCCAACTTTAGCCTAACATAGGTTTAATTACCCACAAAGATTTTGCACCACTATAATGTACCATAAAGAAAATGTCGTTTGAATATTTTATCCCTTTTGTAATGAAAATGTATTATTTCTCTACGAATTGTTACATAAATCTTATATTTGATAATCTCATTCTCACTCCTTTTATTTTTAAATTAGGAAGTATTATCCTTATTATTTTGTTTTAAATGAGTATTTAAACATATTTCTTTTTACTTTTTCAATATTTCGATAAAATAGAGTAAGAGACGTATACTAGTTGATTGGAGCGATTGATTTGAGTGATTCACAGACCACTAAGATAGCTAAAGCAAGACAGCAAAAAAAGAATACAATTCGGAAAATAACCGCCCGAATTGTTATGGTTGCCATAGGTGCTATCATTATGGCATTAGGACTAGAGCTATTTTTAGTACCCAACCACATTATGGACGGAGGAATCGTTGGTGTTTCCATTATTACCTCGCATTTATTAAGCTTACCCCTAGGTATTTTCATCTTCGTTTTAAACTTACCTTTTATCTTTTTAGGCTATAAACAGATTGGTAAAACATTTGCACTTTCTACAGGGCTTGGCATCACAGTGCTCTCCGTAACCACAATCTTCTTACATAATCTTGAACCATTTACAACAGACACTTTACTAGCGACAGTTTTTGGTGGCATGATTTTAGGTATTGGTGTCGGTATCGTTATACGTTACGGTGGTTCTTTAGATGGAACTGAAATTTTAGCCATTTTATTTAATAGAAAATCTCCATTCTCAGTCGGAGAGATTATTATGTTCTTCAATGTACTGATTTTTACCATTGCAGGTTTTGTTTTCACATGGGAGCAAGCTATGTACTCTATCATTGCCTATTATATAGCCTATAAAATGATTGATATTGTTATACAAGGGATGGAAGAGTCAAAATCTGTTTATATTATCAGTGATGAAATTGAAGAAATTGGTCAAACTATTATGGATCGACTTGGTCGTGGGGTTACTTTTCTTCACGGGGAGGGGGCCTACACAGGCAACGACAAAAAAGTTATTTTTACCGTTATTACACGCTTGGAAGAATCAAAATTGAAAACAATTGTTGCGGAAATAGACGACCATGCATTCCTTGCAATAGGGAATATTGCAGAAGTTAAAGGTGGCCGCTTCAAGAAGAAGGATATTCACTAAAAAGCACAGCTTGGACAAAAGAGAAAAAGTGTTAGATTGACTCAAATCAATCTAACACTTTTTACTATGTCCGTTGTTGTCCGCTACGGCGGACGCTTTCCGCGGGCACACCGTAAGCCGCAACCCTCGCTGTCGCGCGGCTTGTTGCGTCTTACGTGCTGTGCGTTCCCGCAGGAGTCGTCCGCCTTCGCTACCAACAACTATAAGGTTCCATTCATTTTAAACAGTGGAGATTTACGAATACCGTTTTCCCTCTTTTTAAAATTGATCCTCGCCTCTTGATTATGCTTCCCAAATGTCTACTAATACATTTGTTTGTTCACGACCAGGGCCGACAGAGAAGGTAGCAATTTGAATGCCCGTTAATTCACTTACACGTTCTACATAGCGTCGTGCATTCTCTGGTAACTCTTCTAATGTGCGGCAGCCTGTAACATCTTCTGACCAGCCTGGAAGCTCCTCATAAATAGGTTCACATTGTTCAATAATATGAAGATTTGCTGGGTACTCTGTAATTGTTTCATCTTTATATTTATAAGCTGTACAGATTTTTACAGTGTCTAAACCTGATAAAACATCAATTGAATTTAACGCTAAATGCGTAATACCACTTACACGGCGTGAATGGCGAACGACAACTGTATCAAACCAGCCTACACGACGAGGGCGTCCAGTCGTTGTACCATATTCGCGACCTACTTCACGAATTTGCTGACCAACTTCGTCAAATAATTCAGTTGGGAATGGGCCATCTCCTACACGTGATGTATAGGCTTTACATACTCCAATAACACTTGAAACTTTTGATGGGCCAATACCTGCACCAATCGCTACACCACCAGCAACAGGGTTTGAAGAAGTAACAAATGGATAAGTCCCTTGATCGACATCAAGTAAAATACCTTGTGCCCCTTCAAATAATACTCTGCCACCTTCATCTAATACATCATTTAAAATTTTTGAAGTATCTGTAACATATTTTGCGATTTCTTGTCCATAACCGTAATATTCTTCGAAGATTTCTTCGAATGTTACACCTTCCACTTCATAAAATTTCTCGAACAACTTATTTTTAATTGCTAAATTATGACGTAGTTTTTCTTCAAATACTTCTTTATCTAATAAATCAGCCATACGGATACCGATACGTGCTACTTTATCTTGATAGCAAGGTCCGATACCTTTACAAGTTGTACCGATTTTGTTATCGCCACGGCTTTCTTCATCTGCGATATCTTGTTTAATATGATATGGTAAAATGACATGGGCACGATTTGAAATTCGAAGATTTTCTGTATTGATGCCTCGTTCCTGCAGTCCTTTTAACTCTGTTACAAGTGATTTTGGGTTAACAACCATCCCATTTCCCATTACAGACGTTTTCTCTTTGTAGAAAATACCTGATGGGATTAAATGTAACTTATATGTTTCACCATTAATTTTAATGGTATGTCCAGCGTTATCGCCACCTGCAAAGCGGGCAATAGCATCTGCCTTTTGTGAAAGGAAATCTGTAATTTTACCTTTACCTTCGTCTCCCCACTGTGTTCCTACAACTACAACTGATGTCATAATCAGCACCTCCGTTAGATACGTATTGTATCTCATTAATCAAGCCGTAAATTATTGTAACAATGTTAGAAACAACTCGTCAATAAAAAAATAGTTAAAAACACGAACATAAAATCAATTACTATGATTTAACGTTCGTGTTTAATGACGGAATGGTATGAATATTATCTCATTTATAGATAAATATTACTAATCACGTGGTGGCGGTGGTGGCATTTGTGACCAATCCACGTTTATAAATTTATTGAATTCCTTTTTAAAAGCAAGTGTAACTGTTCCTGTAGGACCGTTACGCTGTTTAGCAATAATAATTTCAATCATATTTTTACTCTCGGACTCTTTATCGTAATAGTCATCACGATATAAGAAGGCAACAATATCCGCATCCTGCTCAATACTTCCTGATTCACGTAAGTCACTCATCATTGGTCGCTTATCCTGACGTTGCTCCACACCACGCGAAAGCTGTGATAGTGCAATTACTGGTACCTTTAACTCACGCGCTAATCCTTTTAATGAACGTGAGATTTCTGATACTTCTTGTTGACGGTTCTCTCCAGGCTTCCCACTACCCTGAATAAGCTGTAAGTAATCGATTAGAATCATTCCAAGTCCATGCTCTTGTGCTAAACGTCTACACTTTGCTCGAATTTCATTGATACGGACACCTGGCGTGTCATCAATAAAAATACCTGAATTCGATAAACTTCCCATTGCCATCGTTAGTTTACCCCAATCTTCGGTAGTTAAAGCACCTGTACGTAAAACTTGTGCATCAATATTTCCTTCGGCACATAGCATACGCATGACAAGCTGCTCAGCACCCATCTCTAATGAGAAGATGGCAACATTTTCACGTGCTTGTACAGCTACACTTTGTGCAACATTTAACGCAAAAGCCGTTTTCCCTACAGAAGGTCGTGCCGCAACAATAATCAAGTCATTGCGTTGGAAGCCTGCTGTAATATGGTCTAAATCACGGAAACCTGTTGGAATACCTGTTACATCGCCCTTACGTGATTGAAGCTGCTCGATATTATCGAATGTCTCCACTAAAACATCTTTTACATGTTTAAAGTCGCCAGCATTTTTGCGGTTGGCGACCTCCATCATTTTCTTCTCTGCTTCGCCGAGTAATGCCTCTACCTCGTCCTCACGTGTGTAGCCATCTTCAACTATTTTTGTAGCTACACGGATTAAACGACGTAATAACGCTTTTTCCTCAACGATTTTGGCATAGTGAGCAACGTTTGCTGCCGTAGGGACAGCATTGGCGAGCTCTAGTAAATACGATAGCCCGCCAACATCCTCAATCTCTTTTTTTGCTGATAATTCCTCAGTAACTGTTACAACATCTATCGCTTTTCCTTGATCACTTAAACGCAACATGGTCTCAAAAATCTTTTTATGCGCGTTTTGGTAAAAATCATCAGCTAACAGAATTTCCGATGCTGTGATTAGTGCCTGTGGTTCTAGAAAAATTGCACCGATAACCGATTGCTCCGCTTCCCGGTTATGCGGTGGAACGCGGTCTATCATCGGTTCGTTCATGGATAGTCGCCCCTTATTCTTCCGTTACTTGTACTTTTAATGTCGCTGATACTTCGTGATGTAGTTTTACAGGTACATTTGTAAAGCCTAGTGCACGGATGCCATCAGGTAAAGTCATTTTGCGTTTATCAATTTTAATGCCATGTACTTTTTGCAGTGCTTCTGCAATTTGTTTTGTCGAAACTGAACCGAATAAGCGTCCACCATCTCCTGATTTTGCTTTTAACTCCACTGTTAGTGCTTCTAGCTTTTCTTTTAAAGCTTGTGCTTCAGCTAATTCTGCTGCTGCGTTTTTTTCTTCTAGTTTCTTTTGACCTTGTAATTGGCTCATTGCTTGTGCATTTGCTTCTGCAGCATAACCGTTTTTAATTAGGAAGTTTTGTGCATAGCCATCTGCTACATTTTTTACTTCCCCTTTTTTTCCTTTACCTTTAACATCTTTTAAAAATACTACTTTCATAATTCAGAACTCCCTTCGAGTACCTCATATATGGCCTCTTCTAAATATTTTTTTACTTCACTAATGGAAAGTGCTTCTATTTGGCAAGCCGCATTTGTTAAATGTCCGCCACCGCCGAGCCTTTCCATGATAAGCTGTACATTTACTTCTCCTAATGATCTTGCACTAATACCAATTTTACCATCAGCACGATGCGCAATGACAAAAGATGCGTTTACATCTTTCATCGTTAGTAAAATATCAGCCGTTTGCGCGATTAAAACGGAATCGTAAATTTTTGAATCTTCACCTACGGCTAGTGCGATGCCAGGCTTCACGAATTTCACAGTTTGCACAATTTTCGAACGTTCAATATACGTATGGATGTCTTCTTTTAGAAGTCTTTGTACTAAAACTGTATCGGCTCCATTTGTTCGTAAATAAGAAGCTGCCTCAAACGTGCGGGCACCTGTACGAAGTGTAAAACTCTTTGTATCTACAATAATCCCTGCTAATAGCGCTGTCGCTTCTAGCATATTAATTTTTGCCCGCTTTGGCTGATACTCTAATAACTCAGTAACAAGCTCTGCTGTAGACGAAGCATAAGGCTCCATATACACAAGCGTTGGATTTTCAATAAAGTCTTCACTACGACGATGATGGTCGATTACGACTACCTTTTCCGCAAGCTTTAATAAGTATGGATCAATGACTAAATTCGGCTTATGTGTATCTACAATAATAAGTAAGGATTTTTCAGTCATTTTTGTAGCCACTTCTTCTGGCGTTAAGAAGTGCTCGTAGAAATCGGATTTACTTTCAATTTCATTCATTAAACGTGTGACACTACCGTTCAGTTCATCAAAATTAATGACGACATAGCCTTTTACATCATTCATTTGAGCCATTTTGCGAACCCCAACAGATGCACCAATAGAGTCCATATCAGGATTTTTATGTCCCATAACAAACACTTGGTCACTGTCTTGTATTAAATCACGTAGGGCATGTGAGATAACCCGCGCCCTAACACGTGTACGTTTTTCAACAGGGTTGGTTTTCCCTCCATAGAACTTGAGCTTTCCTGTAGGTTGTTTGATGGCTACCTGATCCCCACCACGACCTAAAACAAGATCCAAACTCGATTGGGCTAATTCACCAAGTTCGACTAGTGAAGAAGAGCCAGCACCAACACCAATACTTAGTGTTAGTGAAAGGTTTTTTTGTGCTGTCTTTTCACGAATTGTATCTAAAATAGCAAATTTTTTCTTTTCTAGTTCTGTTAAAATCGATTCATTTAAAACTGCTAAAAAACGATCCGATGAAATTCGTTTGACAAATATTCCGTGCTCCGCTGCCCAGTCATTGACAATAGACGTTACCATCGTATTAGTTAAGCTACGCGGCTGGTCATCCATTGCTTGTGTAATTTCATCATAGTTATCGACAAATAATATAGCAATAACTGTACGATCTGCAAAGTATTGTTTTTCAATTGCAATTTGCTCTGTAATATCGAAGAAATATAGTAGACGCTCCTCTTCCTTGTAAAAGACACGATATTTACGATCACGAAGCGTAATCGTTGCTTCTTTTGTTTCCTCGGTCTTCATCAGTACGTAGATGTCGTCGGATATATTGACAATTCCTTCACCCACTAATGCCTCATTGTTTAATACATTTTGCATATATGGGTTTGACCACTCAATTTCGTATTCCTCATTGACGAGCAATATCCCAATCGGCATTTCAAGTAATGCCTCTTCCCCAACCTTTTTCATACGGAAGGAAATGGATTCTATATGCTTTTCGGTCTCTTCAAAAGTAGCTTTTTCAATTTTCCATGTGTAGGCCATTAACAACGCAAAGCCTACTCCATAGCCAATACCAATCGCGATATTCCAAATACAAAGAAGCACGAACGTCACAATGCCAAAAATGGAAAGAACAAAAAGCGGATAGCGGATTGGTCGTTTTCTAAAAGTCCCCATTACTCATCAGCCCCTTATTCCTTAGTCTTCCCTTTCACAAGTGAACGCACGTCGAAACCTAAATCTATAATACCGAGTAAGATAATGAATGATGATAGTGGAATAGCTAAAATGGTAGCTATCCATTTGACAACACTCGGCATTCCTTTCGTCGCAATGAAATAATGAATAAATGATATTCCTTGAAGAATTAATAAAAGCCACAAAATATAAGACACATTTAATACAATAATATCTAGCATAGAGCCCGCTTCTGGACGTATAAATAGATTAATACACAAAATAATCATGTAGTACCATAAAATAGAGCGTGGAAGTCGCATATTTTCATATGCTGGAAATTTTGGTACTGCTAAACCTAATCGTTTTAAAATAGGTAAATTCAATGTAATGATAATAAATGCTATTAAAAATGCAAAGATTGTTACTGTCGAAGGTATTGTTAGCTCAATTGTGTTAAGCATAGCCTCCATTTGTTCAGGTTGAATAGCGATTTGACCTGTCATACTTTTAGCAAGCTCGTTGGATTGCTCATAACTATCTCGGGCAATGTCCAAGCTCATTTCAATCACGTTAATTCCCGCTAATTGCACATAGGCTAAATAGACAAGTGCTGACGATAAAAGTACCGCGATACCAGATGACATAAATAAATAAAGTTTGCTCTTCTTTAATTGAATTGCATTACCTATGATTACCCCAAGTAACGCCATAATAAAGGCGAATGGTAGCATAAACAGTCCACTCGTTAGCACAGTTAATATACAACCTACAACTGCGACGAGTATTGATGAGGAACGCTTGTAATTTGCGCTATACCAAGCAATTGGTAATGGAGTAAATAGTAAGGCTACTAAAGAAATAATTGGTACATATGCTGAAGCAATCATTAAGATTGTAAACATTGCAACCATCATCGAGCCTTGTACAAGCGCCTTTGTTTGATTATTCGGCATTGAAAACCTTCCTTTTTATCAGTCAAACTTACTAAACTTTATTGTACCATTTTTTCACCTTATTGAACAAAAAACGCTAAGAACGTCTAAAGGCTTTTTGATGAAATAATGACAAAAGTGAAGTTTCCTTATCAAAATAGGATAATGGTATGGAATTTTACTATTTTGGGGCAAAAAAATCACCCCAGATAAAGGCGAAAATAAAAAATGAGTCCGGTACAATACCGAACTCAAAATACCAAAATTCACCGAATAATAGCTACATATCACCCACGGTTTGAGCGTTTTAAAAAATCCCCGCCGAACTCATCCTATATTCTTTATCAGCATATTGAGAACTTAAATGACTATGAGTAGCCATAACGATAGTCGTTCCACTTTCAGACAGCCTTTTAAAAAGGTGAAACACTAAAATTGTCGTATCGTCATCCAATGACCCAGTCGGCTCATCAGCAATCAACAATATAGGCTTTTTAATCAGTGCTCTGATGACTCCTACTCGTTGTCTTTCTCCACCAGATAACTTGTCAATTTTCTTATCAAGTAAATGATTAATTTTTAAACAGGCACTTAGTTCATCGAGATATGCCGTGATTTGCTTTTGATTATAGTTGCCTAATAATAAAGGTACTACGATATTTTCCCGAACTGTAAGGTTGCGAATCATTGGATTGTATTGTGATATGTATCCGATTCGACTGCCTCTTATTTCCGAAAGCTCATTAAGATTTTGGGCATGCATTTCTATACGATCCAAAATATATTTACCACTATCCGCTTTTTCAAGTCCAGCCAATATATTTAAAAGTGTGCTTTTTCCAACGCCACTAGGTCCTTTTATAGAAATGAATTGATTGTTAACAATTTCTAAATTAATGTGATGTAATATTATTTTTTCATTATACGCTTTTACGATGTTATCTAAAGAAATAAAGCTTATGATTTTAATCACCCTTTAACTTTTCAATGATATTCGTCGTTGCTAATAATTGATTCACTAATATATAAACTACGACATAGAATAACAACCAAACCAAGAACCCAGCAATTAATAAAATAGATAGTAGCGTAATGTCTTGCATAAATAGAACGGTGCACAACAATGCCAGTCCTATACTCATACCATTGAGGGTTGAAAATTGGAATTGTATAGTTTTTTTAATTTTATTATTTGTAACCCCACTCATAATGAACACTAAATACGTATCGAATTGTCTTTTTATGAAACTCTTAACGAACAAATAGAAAGCACACAATATGAAAATAAATACAACACCCGATATTGTAAAAATAAGTGTTTGATTGGCATCAACCATTTTGTATAAAAGATTCACTGATAGCGAATTCGCACCAATAATTTGATAATTAGTGAAATTCGTAACTTTTCCTATGTCTGCAACTTCCTTTCTTAACTCAAGCGCGTTTAAGTTGGTCATTAAATAACCACCCATGTTACTTAATAGAAGTGCGCGAAAGAATATTTCATCTACCTCTGTTTTTTGTAACAACATAGAAGGTTGTTCAGAAAGCGACATGGAAGGCAGTAGAATGTAGCGATTGAGCACTTGCTGCGGTTCAAGATTAGTGAAAATAAATGAATTTTCCTTTGCAAAACCGACTACTCGCCCGACAAATTTTTCATAGTAATAATGAAGCTCTAATTGGTCATTTAACTTATAGTATTGACGATAGTCAGAGCCAAGAATGACCGGTATTTCATTTTTTCCTGCTACGTAGACATAAGCAGAATCATCAAAAGGCTGTCCTTCCACCAGTTCAACGACATTATAATCAAAAACGGATTTAGTAATTTGAATCGATTTAGTGGATTGATAAAACTGCCCATCGTACTCGTATACATCATTATTGGAACCAAATTCATAGTTGGCGGAGAACTTCTTATCAGGGGGATATTGTTTTAGGCCTATTGGTTGCGATACGGCATTATAAAAGATCAATTTACTATTTTCAAATACCCGGTTATTAAAATCATTGAGTATATCATAGTTTTTTACATCTTTAAAAAATTCAATTTCTCTTTTACCGATTAAATCATCCGTAATCTGATAGATATTGTAGTGATGAAATTTACTTGCTGAACGTATTTCTATTTTTGAAATATTTATATTTACTAACAGTACAAATAAAACGACAGAAAATAGAAATGAAAGTAACCCTATAAACAACGTAAACCATTTATTATTTTTCAGTAGAAGTCTAGCTGTATTCAAAACGATCTTACTCCTTTTTTAATCAAGGACTTTGTCATGAGCAGACAGGCTAAAAAATACACTATAAATGTTACTAATATATAGAAAACAGATACGTAGTACCACTGATTCCCCCAAATCGAATAGAAATGGTTAAACGCTATTAATGATAAAAATGCCAATAACATGATCATGATGAGCGCAATGAATTCTAATTTAAACACTTTAAGAAATATAAGTTGCCATTTCCCTCCTGCAAAATACAATATTTGAACAATAGATTTTTTACTTTGAATGGCATAAACGACTGAAACAGCTTGTGCAATAATGACAAATAGTAAAGAAATGATTAAGAATCCTTTCAATAAAATATTGGAAGTTAATATGGCAGTTCCTCTATCCTCGTTTTCAAGTAGCTGATAACTCGTATTAGGAAATATTTTTTCAATTAATAGATGTGGATTGCCACTTTCCACATTGAGAATAAACTTCGTTCCATTTTTCAAGTTGATTTGTTGAGACATGACTATATACCATGCCTCTCTATTTAAGTAAGAGGATGGTGTGTCAAATTGTCCAATAACGAGGCTTTTCATATTTCTTGACAGTACCTCTTCAGGAAAAACATTGCCTGTAATTATATAGTCTGTTGAGCGTGGTTGTTTTTGATAGTTTATAGGTGGCAACTTTACGGATGGATGAATATAAATATATTTTAATTGTGGATTGTCTAGTTTATATTGCATTAACAAATATGGTTCTTCTAAGTCAATGTCTAGAGAAGGCTCTTCGGTTTTAATAATGAATTCAACAGCATTTTTACTGATATAGCCATTGTTAATCATATTGGTATAACTAACAGAGTCCAGTATATAAAGCAAGGAAGTGGCGCTAGTAAACAATAGCAACGTTAGTAACAAAAACCTACTAGATACTAAACAGTTTTTCACTTTGTTTTACCTTCATTGTAAGAAAGAGGATGGGACAAAAGAGATCTAACACTTTTTTGCTGCGCCGTTGTTGTCAACTTCGGCGGTGCTTTCCGCTCAGCACAGTAAGCCGCAACCCTCGCTAACGCGCAGGTTTGATGCATCTTACGCTGTGTGCGTTCTGAGCAGGAGTCACCGCCTCCGCTACCAACAACTAGATAGCTAAGTTCTCCATATAGCAAATTTATGAACACCTTTCCTCTGTTCCCCAAATTTTTTTAGTTATGTCCCTGCCTCTTCATGTATATTATTTTCCGTAGTAGGTTTTTGCAACCCAGTCTAAATCTCCAGGGTGCCAACCGCTAATTGCTTGTGTTGTACCAAGCCCCCATACACGGCCACTATCTGCTGCTACACTACCCGTAATAGCCGATTCGTAACGAGCTCTAGAATAATGGTATACACCCGGCCAAGTCGTGTTTGCAATAACACGTTCATACACTGCTGAACCTCTTCTAGTATAATCTTTTGTTGCCCTATGTACAGGGTTAGTAGTAGCCAATGAAGAAATACTGCTATCTTGTCGTAAAGTAAAATAGCCCGTATCTTCACTCCACCCGCCATAAATCGTTGGGTCATCTAGTGTTACTGCCTTTGCTGAAGATAAAATTGTGCCGCTTAAACTTAATGTAAGTGCACCTACCAACATCCATTTTGTAGTTTTCAAATTTAACACCCCTTGAATTACAAAATAAATTTTAAAATTTTCAATATTATAATAATTTAAAATATAATTATCTGTCAATATTCTAAATTTAATAAAAATTGATAGTTTTAATAGTGATGTTTATTTAGACATCTATGTAAATCTGCCTCCGTTTTTAGGGGTTTGTTCTGTATCGATTTTCAAGGAAATAAAAAAGCACAACAAGGCATTAAACCTTGTTGTGCTCAATCATCTTATTTATCTTCAGATACGAATGGAAGTAATCCCATAATACGAGAAACTTTGATAGCTGAAGTTAATTTACGTTGGTACTTAGCGCTAGTGCCAGTTACGCGACGTGGTAAAATTTTACCGCGTTCAGAGATGAATTTTTTTAATAAATCCACATCTTTATAGTCGATATGCGTAATGTTATTAGATGTAAAATAGCAAACTTTACGGCGTTTGCGGCCTCCGCGACGTGGTGCCATAGTGATGTCTCCTCCTTATAAGTTTATAGTTTTTGTAGCTCGAAGAATTAGAATGGAAGATCGTCTTCTGATACTTCAATCGGTCCCTTGCTATTCGCAAACGGATCTTCGTCTACTCGTGTATAGTTCGGCTGATTCATTGGTGGTTGATTTTGCTGATAAGAAGCACCGCCGCCAAATGAACCTTGCTGAGGCATCGCGCCACCATACTGTTGTTGTGGTTGTCCACCGCCATATGACGGCTGGCTATTAGCGTAAGATTGTCCGCCGTATTGGTTCGATGCAGGAGCACCTCCACCACTACGAGGCTCTAAAAACTGTACGCTATCTGCCACAACATCAGTTGTATATACACGCTTACCATCTTGTCCTTCATAGCTACCTGTTTGGATACGACCTTCTACTCCAATCAAACTTCCTTTTTTCATGAAGTTCGCTAAGTTTTCAGCCTGTTTACGCCAAGCAACGCAGCTAATGAAATCTGCTTCTTTTTCACCTTGTTGGTTTGAGAATGTACGATTCACAGCTACTGTAAATCGAGTAGACGCAATACCATTCGGTGTGTAGCGCAGCTCAGGGTCTTTTGTTAGTCTTCCAACTAATACGACACGATTTATCATCAGAATGCAACCTCCTTTTCAGCATTTTGTTTAAAATTATTTTGCTTCTTCGCGAACTGCAATGTGACGAATGATATCTTCGCTGATGTTAGCAAGACGTGTGTATTCGTTGATTGCTTCTGAAGGAGCGTTTACTTTCACGATTTGGTAGTAACCTTCGCGGAAGTCTTGGATCTCGTAAGCTAAGCGGCGTTTGCCCCACTCTTTTGCTTCGATGACTTCAGCACCGTTAGAAGTTAAGATTTCGTTGAAACGTTCAACTAAAGCTTTCTTCGCTTCGTCTTCAATGTTTGGACGTACGATGTACATTAATTCGTATTTTCTCATCTGTTTACACCTCCTTATGGACTCAGGCTCTCCTGTTTGCAGGGAGCAAGGAGTAAGTAATAAATATTACTCACATCAATGAATTGTAACACATTGGCATCTGTCTTTCAAGTCGCAATCAAATAATTCATTCGATATAATGAAGATTACTAATTTCATGAAGGAGGACTTCTATGTTACCCGATCAAAAACCCGAAGTAATTGAATTAGATATTAAGAAACTAATGATGGATAGTGTTGTTATTACTAGTGGCCTCGCTATTTTATTTATTGCCATACAATTCATATGTATGAAGGAGTTTCAAATTTCGGTTTGGCAAATGCTAAGTGGATTTATCCTTTTTGTCGTACTTTATATCGTGCTTATCATATTGCATGAAGCCTTTCATTTAATTGGCTTTATGCTCTTTGGTGGCGTGCCTTTTAAATCGCTAAAATACGGTATTAACTTAGAGCTTGGGGTAGCCTATGCAACGACCGACAAACCTCTCCCTAATTATGCAATGAAAAAGGCGTTGTTATTGCCATTTTGGACAACTGGTATTGTTCCAACCATTGCTGGCTTTTACTTTAACAATACCATCTTACTACTTGCAGGTGCCTTTTTAATTGGCGGAGCAGTCGGAGATTTCGCCATGTATAAGGAATTACGCAAATATCCTAAACATGCTCTTGTAGAGGACGATCCTCAGTTACCAAAGCTGTATGTTTATCCTCCACAGAAAACGGATAAGTAATGGCTATCTTCTAGGAGCATAAGTTATTATGGTGTTAAAAATCCATGTTGTGCAGCTGTACATAAATTTCGCCAAATGCGGTTAATCGTTGCTGTTTCAATAATAGCGTCCATTCCGAGACTGCGAATAATACTATTAGCAATGTCCACACAGTCAGCTGCACTTTCTTTGCTCATTTCCGTAAACTGTTGGTATTCTTGCTCTGTCAGTTCAATTCCCTGTTTATGTTTTTGCCAATAGATTGTCAACATAGCGTAAAAATGTTCTTCAATCTGTCTAAAACGCTTTAGTTGTTGCATATAAAGAAACTGCAATGCGCCAATACGTTCTGTGCGATGGGATTCTTTATTTTTTCGTTCAATGACAGTTGCAGCCTCCTCTAAGAAATTCTCCGTAATGCCCAGACAAACACTTAAAAAAGAAGCCTCTGCAAAAGTGCCAAACGGAAAACGATAGACTGCATTATCATAATTATTTTTACAAATACCTAATTGGAATGTTTGATCTAATGGTATCCATATATCTTGTACTCGGATTGTATGACTTGCTGTTGCTTTTAGACCCATTGCTTGCCAATCATTGATAATTTCTACTTGCTCCCGGCTCACCGCGCAACTAATGATTTTATCTGTCAGCATACCATCTTCTTTAATAAAGCAATTCATGGTAAATGTTGTTGCATAGTCAGCACCACTACAATACTTCCACTGCCCTGTTACCGAATAACCGCTGTCCATTTTTACGGCTGTACCTGTAGGGTAGCCGCTCCCTGCTATTACTGCATCGCTTGGTGAAAAAATCTCTTCAGCTATTTCTTGCTTAAACGTTGGCACAAACATATTTCCGCCTGTTCCTATTGTCACAAGCCAGCCAAAGTTTCCATCGATAGCAGACATGCGCTGAAATACTTTTATTCCTTCGAGTAAGTCTAAATCTTTACCACCTAACTCTTTTGCAATAAATAATTTAAACAATCGTTGCTCATAAATAATTTCTAATATATCTTGTGGTAACTTTCCTGACTGTTCGATTTCTAAAGCCCGCTTTTTTATTTCTACTATGTTCATAATATCCCCCTTTAGAAATTGAAAATTCTGATATCTATATAACCAAAAATAGGCTATCCCAAACATGAAAAGATTCGCTAGGAGATAGCCTATTATGTTTTTATGAATATAAACTAAGTTCTGTTCGTATTTCATGAGAATTGCTTACATTCATAATGGCAATTTTAAATTACACGTTAAAGCGGAATAACATGATATCGCCGTCTTGTACAATATATTCTTTACCTTCAAGACGTACTTTCCCCGCTTCTTTCGCAGCAGCTTGTGAGCCTGCTTCTACTAAATCATCGAAAGCAACTGTTTCTGCACGAATAAATCCACGCTCAAAGTCTGTATGAATAATACCAGCACATTGTGGTGCTTTCATGCCTTTACGGAATGTCCATGCACGTACTTCTTGGACTCCAGCTGTGAAGTATGTGGCAAGACCTAATAAATCATATGAAGTACGGATTAGTTGGTCTAAACCTGATTCTTTAATGCCTAGTTCTTCTAAGAACATCGCTTTTTCTTCATCGTCAAGCTCAGAAATTTCTTCTTCAATTTTTGCACAAATTGTAATGACTTGTGCACCTTCAGCTGATGCATATTCACGTACCTTTTGAACATATTCATTATTATCTGCATCTGCCACTTCGTCTTCTGAAACATTGGCAACATAAAGCATTGGTTTAATCGTTAATAGGTGAAGACCTTTAATCACTTTTAGTTCGTCCTCTGAAAGTTCAGCAGCACGAGCAGGTCGTCCGTTTTCTAATTCAGCTTTGATTTTTAGAAGAATCGGTTCTTCCACCATCGCTTCTTTATCTTTTTGTTTTGCCATTTTGCTTACGCGTTGTAAACGTTTATCCACTGATTCTAAATCAGCAAGTGCTAGCTCTAAATTAATTACTTCAATGTCATCAATTGGATCTACCGCACCTGACACGTGTGTAATATTTTCATCTACAAAGCAACGTACTACTTGGCAGATTGCATCTACTTCACGGATATGTGCAAGGAATTTGTTTCCTAAGCCTTCTCCTTTAGAAGCACCTTTTACGATACCTGCAATATCAGTAAATTCAAATGCTGTTGGCACAGTCTTTTTTGGTATTACTAACTCTGTCAGTTTGTCTAAACGTGCATCAGGTACTTCAACAATACCTACGTTTGGATCGATTGTTGCGAATGGATAGTTGGCAGCCAAAGCGCCCGCTTTTGTAATTGCGTTAAATAATGTTGATTTTCCAACGTTAGGTAAACCAACGATTCCAGCTGTTAATGCCATAAATGGACACAACCTTTCTATAATCAGTTCAATTTTGTTTCTGTTAAACCACAGTATTATGACACTCTAACGCCTAATCCGTAATGAAGGAGACCGACACAAGCAATTACACCCTACGTCATTTTGTCCAGATTTTTCTTTCGAGCTTCCTTGTCAAAAAGTTTCTCTATAAATCTGTCCATTCGCTGGGGCAATTCACTTGAAGCAATCGGGATTGAAATCCCCCATGAATTTAAGTGCATAGTTGGTATTCCCCACCTAAGGGCAGGGAACTTCTGTTGAAGCAAGTTAAAGTTTTCTTTATAACCCTATCTATTATATTGATTCGCCCATAAAAAGTCTAATACACAAAAAGCTAGACTTCACTTGCACGCTTTATGATTTTCTTCATTTTTTTCTCAAATTCTCGACGCGGAATCATCACACTGTGCTGACACCCTTCACATTTAATGCGCACATCTGCACCCATTCGAATAATTTTCCACTCATTTGTACCACATGGATGTTGTTTTTTCATTTCGACAATATCATTTAGATCAAATTTTTTTGCTTCCATATTATTCACTTCTCCCATCATCTTTTCCACTTCCACCATATAACATCATTTTAGGATACGCCATAGGAATATCATGTTCCTCAAATAATTGCGTCACATCACGGCGAATTGTTCGAGCTACGCCATATTGTTGTTGTGGTAATGTTTCAGCGGCAATGCGAATCGTTACTTCTGTTCCCTTTACATTTTGGACACCTAAAAAGGTAGGTACTGCCACAAGCTCTTTATGCATATCAGGTAGTGTTTCTAAATACTTTTTAATAAGCCCTTCTGCTTTTTCGAAATTTGCATCGGTTGTCATTTGTAAATCTATAAAAATTTTCGAGTTATTGATAGAGTAGTTAATAACCTCGCCAATTGCACCATTTGGAATAATAAATTGCTCCCCAGTAGCACCATTAATCTTTGTTGTACGTAATCCTATTTCTACAACCGTTCCTTCCGCTGCGTTTATTTTAATATAATCCCCTACACCGAACTGGTCTTCAAAAATAATAAAGAACCCTGTAATCACGTCCTTTACTAAACTTTGCGCACCAAACCCGATAGCTAAACCGACGATTCCCGCCCCTGCAAGTAAGCCCGCTACCTTAATGTTCAGTGAAGAAAGAATAGCTATAATTGCAGAAAAATAGACAACATACGAAATAACACTTTGTAATAATCTTGCAATTGTTCGTTGTCGGCGTTCTGAATGATTTAATGGTGAGCGCATTCGTATTAAAAATGCTTTTTTAATAAATTTTTTACCTAATCGAACAGCTAACCACGATGCAATAAGGATGACTGTAATCTCAAAAGTTGCCTCAATTACATTGTCCCAAAATTTCTCGGACGTAAATATATCCCATTTCTTCTCTATCCATTTCTTATTTGAATCCATTATTACCACCTCTTGAATAACTTGTTAAAAATTTGCGTATACTGCATAAAAATTGAGCACTTCTTACAAATAAAAATGAAAGTGAGTTTTTTTATGAATACTATTCCAAATTTAGTACTGCCCTATTCGCTTCATCACGAAAGTAAAAATGCTGTTTGGCAATTGAGTACATTATTTTTAGAGTATATTCCTTTTCATCATGAACGTCTTATTTTTTGTTGTATCGGAAGTGATCGTTGCACTGGGGATACATTAGGGCCGTTAACAGGTAGTTTTTTGAAAAAGTCTGTTAGTTTCCCTTATGAAGTTGTAGGAACTTTAGAAAATCCATTGCATGCCCTCAACTTAGATTCAACCATACAGCAGTTACACCATCATACTACGAAACCTTTTATTATTGCGATTGATGCATGTCTAGGTAGTGAACAAAACGTTGGACATATTGCAGTGCAGAACGGGCCAATATTGCCTGGGAAAGCAGTAAAAAAAGAATTGCCCCCAATTGGTGACATTTCCGTTAAAGGAATCGTCAATATTGGAGGCTTTATGGAAATGCTCGTGTTACAAAATACGCGACTGCATATCTCTTATGCTATGGCTGAAAAGCTTTCAAGAGCTTTACTGCTTGCTGCGCATCGCTACTCATTGAAAAGGATAGATGATGGCAACCATGATGCCGACAACGACAATACCCGGCAACAAGTTAGCAGCCTTGATCTTTGTTAGGCCTGCTATATTTAACCCTATCGCTAAAATCATAACACCACCTACTGATGTCATTTCTGTAATGAACATCTGTAGGGCGTCATCTGGGATATATACACTGATGACGCCTGCAAAAATGGCAATTACCGCTTGGTATACAAATACTGGAACTGCTGATAATAATACGCCAATCCCTAAAGTAGAAGCTAAAATAATGGATGTAAAACCATCAATAATACCTTTTGTTATTAGGACATTATGATCCTGTCGTAGCCCGCTATCAAGTGCGCCTATAATCGCCATGGAGCCAACAACAAATATTAATGATGCAGTTACAAAGCCTTCTGCAATATTAATTTGATTGTCATTCGTACGTCTTTTACTAAAAAGTGATTCAATCCACTGACCAAGTCGATTCATTTGCTTATCTAAATCTAGCCATTCTCCTATCACAGTTCCTACTACTAAACTTACCACTAATATAATAAAATTATTACTCTCGAAGCCCATTTTGATTCCTAAAAGTGCAACGGATAAGCCAATAATCGATAATACAGAAGCTTTCATCGACTCAGGAATATTTTTAAAAATGCGCCCCACCAATGCACCGACTATAATCAACAGTGCATTAATTAATGCTCCTAAAATTACCACAAAAAGGCCTTCCTTCTCTCTAGAAAAATAGAGAGCGCCTAGTATATTGGCGCTCTAATTACATTAGTGGACTATAAATCATCTTCTTGAATGTTTAATATTTCCAAAATACGTTCCAAATCATCTTCTGAGTAAAATTCAATTTCAATTTTACCTTTGTTATTTGTCTTTTTAATTTGAACGTTTGTACCAAAATAATCCCGTAATTGCGATTCTTTCGCTACAACAAAAATATCCTTCTTCTTCGGTTGCGATGTTTCACGTGAAACTTCTTCATTTAAACTTTGCACCAAAATTTCTACCTGACGCACATTCAAGCCTTGTTTAATAATCTTGCGTGCAACTTCTGGGATTCTTCTTTTATTTTTTAATCCAAGTAAGGCACGTCCTTGTCCCATTGATAATATACCTTCATTCATCAACGCGCGAATTTCCTCTGGCAAAGCTAATAAACGAACGTGATTCGCAATATGCGGTCTACTCTTACCTAAGCGTTTAGATAACTCCTCCTGTGTTAGATGTAAGTTTTCCATTAGACTTTGGTATGCTTCTGCCTCTTCAATAACTGTTAAATCTTCACGTTGTAAATTTTCTAAAATAGCAAGCTCCATCATTTGTGAGTCCGTCAGTTCTTTAACAATCGCTGGCAGTAATTCTAGGCCTGCTAACTGTGCCGCTCTATAACGACGTTCTCCTGCTACAATTTCATATTTCTGTCCTTTTTTCCTTACAGCAATTGGTTGTAAAATACCGTGTTCCTGAATTGAATCAGCTAATTCTTGTAATGTTTCTTCATCGAATATTTTACGAGGCTGAAATGGATTTGCGACTATTAGCTTTAGTTGTAGTTCTTCTACTTTTTCACTTTGTTCTAACGATTCTCCTGGAAATAGAGCACCAATACCTTTTCCTAAACCTTTAGCCATTTTTTATCACTTCCCTCGCCATCTCTAAATAAACTTCAGCACCTCTTGATTTTGCATCATAAATAATAATAGGCTGTCCATGACTTGGAGCCTCACTTAATCGTACATTACGAGGAATAATCGTTTTATATACTTTATCTTGAAAATATTTTTTCACTTCATCAATTACTTGTAACCCTAAATTGGTTCTTGCATCAAGCATTGTTAGTAATACGCCATCAATATATAACTGCTGATTCAAATGCTTTTGCACTAAACGCACAGTCGATAATAATTGACTTAACCCTTCTAATGCATAATATTCACATTGCACAGGAATTATCAGTGCATCAGACGCGGTTAACGCATTAATTGTTAGTAGCCCTAATGAAGGTGGGCAATCAATAATAATATAGTCATAATCTTCTTTAATGTCTTGAAGTGCATGCTTTAAGCGTACTTCACGAGAAATCGTTGAAACTAATTCAATCTCTGCTCCCGCTAAAGAAATGGTCGCAGGGACGATATATAGATTTTCAACATTTGTTTGTTGGACGACATTTTCAACGTTTTCGTCATCGATTAGTACATCATAAATACAACTTTGTATTTCCCCTTTATTAATGCCCAGTCCACTTGTTGTATTGCCCTGTGGATCTGTATCAATCAATAGCACTTTTTTTCCTAAATATGCTAGACAAGCGCTTAAATTGACCGATGTTGTTGTTTTACCTACGCCACCCTTTTGATTGGCGATTGCTATAATTCTACCCATTTAAAAGCACCTGCTTTCATCTATCAAAGTTTGCTTTGACAAATCCATTTGTAAAATCATTGTTCAATACCGTTATCTTACTTATCATTCTATCAAAAAAACTCAACAGAGTTGTATAAAATATTAAGAATATATACAAAAAAGGAGGCATCTTAGATTTATTTCTAAGATCCTCCCCTGTATTCCACATATAAAACCGCACAAATTACTTTTTTAATATAATTAAATAAATTAAGATTTCTTCTTTTTAGGTATTTTTACTGTAATTTGATAGTATTCTTCTGTATCTTCTTCTTCTGTCTTAACCGTTATACCACTTTTTGTCACCATTGATAGTGATTGTTTAATCGTATTTAGGGCTATGCGGACATCCTTACTTATTGCTTTTCTTTTCGGCTTCACTTTTTTAGGAATGGCTTCTTCTTGATCCACCGCTTCTGGATGTAATAATGCATGGATGTGCTCTTCTAATTGGCGAACATTCCAATCATGCTCAATCGCTTGATGCAAAACTTCTAATTGTAATGTTTGATCTTTAATAGCAATTAGTGCACGTGCATGTCTTTCAGAAATTTGACGCTTTAATATAGCTTGCTGCACTTCTTCAGGAAGCTTTAATAGACGTAATTTATTGGCTACCGTGGATTGTCCTTTTCCTAGTCGTTGGGCAAGAGCTTCTTGTGTTAGCTCATGAAGCTCTAATAATTTTTGGTAGGCCACTGCCTCTTCAATTGCCGTTAACTCTTCACGTTGAAGGTTTTCAATTAATGCAATTGATGCTGTTTCCTTATCCGTTAAATTCCGTACAATCGCAGGAACTTCTGTCCATTGCAGCTTTTTCATTGCGCGGTAACGACGCTCACCGGCGATGATTTCATATTGATTGTTTGCTGTGCTACGTACAACAATTGGTTGAATCACACCATGGGTATGAATGGTTCTAGATAATTCTTCAATTTTTTCGTCATCAAAAATAGTACGTGGCTGAAAACGGTTTGGTACGATTTGATCGATTGGAAGCTTAATGACCTCTTCTGTTGCACGAACCGCCTCTGCTTGTTCTACTTCATTTTCCACAATAGGCTCTGCTTTATTTCCGCCTCCAAAAAAACGTGAAAAAGGACTTTTCATCCAAGTGGCACCACCTTTAAGTAACTATCTTGCTCTGTCTCATTCTATTATTATTTATTATATTTCCTAAAATGTATATAGTTCATAGATGTCATTTGCGTGAACCATCCATAACTAGTATGTATGCTCAAACTAGAGAAAATATTTTTCCAGTTTGAGAAGTTTCACATGAAACACTAATTATTGAATAGGTGTTTTATTTGGTACACCAGGCTTACGCGGATATTTTTTTGGCGTTCCTTTTATTTTATCAAAAACATATAAAGTACGTTCACTTTCTTCAACAGGTAAAGTAAAAGAAAATTCTTCTTTTAATGTCACACCTAAAGTGACCAATGCTTTTTTTGCATCTTTTAATTCTTCTGGACCTGCCGCAGCCTTTAACGCAACAAAGTAACCACCCTGTTTTGCTAGTGGTACACATAATTCTGATAGTACAGACAAGCGAGCTACTGCACGGGCTGTTACAACATCAAATTGTTCACGATATTTAATATTTTGACCAAATTCTTCTGCACGGGCATGGACAAAATGCATATGATCTAACTGTAATTCTTCACTTAAATGATTTAAAAATGTAATGCGTTTATTTAAAGAATCTACAATTGTTACTTGTAAATGTGGGAAGCAGATTTTAATTGGAATACTAGGAAAACCAGCTCCAGCTCCTACATCACAAACGGTTGTTACCTGTGTAAAATCAAAATAAAATGAGGCACTAATAGAATCATAGAAATGTTTTAGATAGACACCTTCAAAATCTGTGATTGCTGTTAGGTTCATCTTTTCATTCCACTCGACAAGCAGTTCAAAATACTTTTTGAACTGTGCTAGTTGCTTGTCAGAAAGTTCTATCCCCTTGTCCTTCAATGCCTCAATAAATTGTTGTTCGTTCATGTAAGGTCTCCTTTAAAAAATGGCTCAATATTTGTTTGGTCGCACATAACAAAACGTTGAAGGATAACATAGCCTTAAAAATAGGAAGCGGGCACAATGGTATGCCCGCCTCTTATTCACTTTGTTGTTGCGCTATTATTCGCCACTTACACGTGCGATTTTCCCTTGTTCAATGTAAACAAGTAGAATCGAAATATCTGCAGGATTTACCCCTGAAATTCGAGACGCCTGTGCAATGGAAAGCGGAATTACTTGTTTTAATTTTTGTCGTGCTTCTGTTGCAAGACCTGAAATGGCATCATAATCAATGTTCTCTGGAATTTTTTTATTTTCCATTTTATGAAGCTTTTCAACTTGTTGCAATGCTTTTTCAATATAACCTTCATATTTTAGCTGAATTTCGATTTGTTCTTTTACTTCATCAGAAAATTCAATTTCAGCTGGTATTAACGAAGACACTAAATCATAATGCATTTCCGTACGTTTTAATAAATCGGCGCCACGTATACCATCTTTCAGTTCACTACCACCTACAGAGCGAATGGCAGCTTGTGTTGTTTCATTTGGTTTAATGATTACTTCACGAAGGCGTGCAATTTCATTTTCAATTAACGCTTTTTTCTCCATGAATTGTTCATAACGTTGCTGTGATATCATGCCCATTTTATATGCACGTTCAACTAAACGTAAATCGGCATTGTCATGGCGAAGTAGTAAACGATATTCAGCACGAGATGTTAGGAGACGATATGGCTCATTTGTACCTTTTGTTACTAAATCGTCGATTAATACACCGATGTAAGCTTCTGAACGACTTAAAATCAGTTCTTCTTTACCAAGGACATTGGCAGCAGCATTCATCCCCGCCATCAAACCTTGAGCAGCTGCTTCTTCATAGCCAGATGTTCCGTTAATTTGACCGGCTGTATATAAACCTTTAATGCGTTTTGTTTCCAATGTTGGCCATAATTGTGTTGGAACGATAGCATCGTATTCGATTGCGTAACCAGCACGCATCATTTCAGCTTGTTCTAATCCTGGAATGGATTTTAACAAACGATGTTGCACATGTTCAGGTAAGCTTGTCGATAAACCTTGGACGTACACTTCTCTTGTATTGCGACCTTCTGGTTCTAAGAAAATTTGGTGGCGTGGCTTATCATTAAATCGTACGACTTTATCTTCGATTGAAGGACAATAGCGCGGGCCTGTTCCTTTAATCATACCTGAGTACATCGGTGAAAGATGTAAATTTGCCTCAATAATTTCATGTGTTTGAGGGCTTGTATATGTTAGCCAACATGGCAGTTGGTCCATGATAAATTCAGTTGTTTCAAAGCTAAATGCACGTGGTACATCATCGCCTGGTTGTATTTCTGTTTTTGAATAATCAATTGTACGGCTATTGACACGAGGTGGTGTACCTGTTTTGAAGCGTACAAGGTCAAAACCTAATTCTTTTAAATTGTCCGCTAAGCGAATGGATGGCTGTTGATTATTAGGACCACTTGAATATTTCATGTCTCCGATAATAATTTCACCACGAAGGAATGTACCCGTTGTTACAACTACTGCTTTGGCACGATAAATTGCGCCAATTTGTGTAATAACGCCTTTTACTTCACCATCTTCTATAATAAGCTCTTCTACCATTGCTTGATGAATTGTTAAATTTTCATTTTCTTCTAACTCACGTTTCATTTCGTGTTGGTAGAGTACTTTGTCCGCTTGGGCGCGTAGTGCACGTACAGCTGGACCTTTCCCTGTATTTAACATACGCATTTGAATATGCGTTTTATCTATAACTTTCCCCATTAACCCACCTAGTGCGTCAATTTCACGAACGACAATCCCTTTTGCAGGGCCACCGATCGATGGGTTACATGGCATAAATGCAATCATATCTAAGTTGATTGTTAGCATGAGCGTGTTGGCACCCATTTTAGCAGCAGCATAGGCAGCTTCTGAACCTGCATGTCCTGCCCCTATAACAATCACATCAAACGTGCCTGCCTCATATTGTGTTGGCATGCTCGTATCTTCCCTTCTCTAGTAGAATTATTTCCCTAAACAGAACTGTGAAAATAGTTGATTGATAAGGCTTTCTTGCACCGTATCTCCAATAATTTCACCAAGTATCTCCCACGTTCTTGTTACATCTATTTGCACCATATCAACAGGTACACCAGCCTGTGCTGCAGCTAGTGCGTCCTCTACCGTCGCTTGCGCTTGGTGGAGTAATGCAATATGACGTGCATTCGATACATATGTTAAATCGCCCGCTTCAATTTGACCCTCGAAGAATAATGCAGCTATTGCTTCCTCTAACTCTGCTATTCCCTCTTCTTGTAAAAGAGAAGTTGTCACAATACGATGACTACCTGCTAATGCTTTTACACGGGCTAAATCAATTTTTTGCGGTAAATCGGTTTTATTGACAATGACGATATAATCCATCGCCTCAATTGTTTCGAATAGACGTTCATCCTCAATCGTTAATTCATCCGCATAATTTAGTACGAATAAAATTAAGTCTGCGCTACGTAACGCCTCACGAGAACGTTCAACGCCAATTCGCTCCACAATATCTTCTGTTTCACGAATGCCGGCTGTATCGACTAAACGAAGTGGTACCCCACGTACATTTACGTACTCTTCTATAATATCACGAGTTGTACCTGCAATATCTGTCACAATTGCTTTATTTTCTTGCACTAAACTATTTAAAAGTGAAGATTTCCCTACATTTGGTCGTCCTAAAATAACCGTCGATAAGCCTTCACGTAAAATTTTGCCCTGAGAGGATGTTTGTAAAAGTTTAATGATTTCATTACGTACCCATGTACATTTTTCAAGTAATACGGGCACTGTCATTTCTTCTACATCATCATACTCTGGATAATCTATATTAACCTCTACTTGCGCTAAAGTCTCTAGCAATGCTTGGCGCAAATCTCCAATAAGGCGAGATAATTTCCCATCCATTTGACCAAGTGCGACATTCATTGCACGATCTGTCTTCGCTCGAATTAAATCCATTACTGCTTCGGCCTGTGATAAATCAATACGCCCATTTAAAAACGCACGTTTTGTAAATTCACCTGGCTCTGCCAATCTTGCCCCATTTGTTAATACTAATTTTAATACGCGATTAACTGAAACGAGTCCTCCATGGCAGTTGATCTCTATTACATCCTCACGCGTGAACGTTTTTGGTCCTCGCATTAACGATAGCATTACTTCTTCTACTACCTCATTTGTTTTAGGATCGACTAAGTGTCCATAATGAATTGTATGTGAAGCCTGCTTCTTTAAACTTTTTCCACCAGGCGATTTAAAAATCTTATCTGCAATAGCTACTGCTTCATCACCACTTAAGCGAACTATGGCAATAGCTCCTTCACCCATCGGTGTGGATATCGCAGCAATTGTATCGAACTCCATTTTATTACCTCCTTAACGTTATCCACATGTGGATAAATAAAACCGATCAACACTTTCTAACATCTTAGACTAACATATTTTCGATAAAATCTAAAGTAAGGATCATTTCCATTTGTGGATAAATAAAAATTTACTTACCCTTCATCATTTTCGCTTTAAACGTTCAATATCCGACATTTTACGACTGGTCACATTGCTTCATAATCTTCCTGTTTTTCAGACAGTAAAAAACGGTCACTTTATCATAACGATAAAATGACCGGTCTTTTTAGCATATGTCTGTATGCTTTTACGTAAAGAAAGTCTAAGCGTTCTTTACTGGTTCAATAACTAAATAGCGGTTTGGTTCTGTGCCTTCTGAATATGTTTCTATATCCAGACGATTCGCTAATTGATTATGAATAATTTTTCTTTCGTATGATTGCATCGGTTCAAATGCCACACGTTGATTTAACCGAAGTGCCTTGTCAGCCATACGATCCGCCAGTTGCTCTAAGGCTTGTTGTCGACGTTCACGATAGTTTTCTACGTCTAATTTCACCATTAAGAATTGTTTAGCGGTTTTATTTAAAACGAGTTGTGTTAATTGTTGTAAAGAATTTAACGTTTGACCGCGTTTCCCTATAAGTAATGCAGCCTTCTCACTTTTCAATTGAAACAGCACATATTTACCTTCACGGGCCGTTTCAATGTCAAGATCTTGAATTCCCAATTCCTCCGCTATACTTACTATATAAGCTTTTGCTTCTTCAATTGGATTTACAGTGTTATCTTCTTCCTCTTTAATGGCTTGTTGAACAGCTTCGATGTCCATTGGTTGTTCCGAAACTTGTGAACTTAATTTTGCAACGTCATCCACTACTTTTTGTTCGTTCAATTGTTCTTTAGCCGTTTCGTCTTGCTCAGCTACTTTTACTATTTCTGTAGTTGGACGAGCTTGTATTTCTTTTACAGTCACACGTACTTCTGCAGAACGTGCTCCAAAACCTAAAAATCCTTTTTTACCTTCTTGTAAAACTTCAACATCTACTTGTTCACGGGTTTTGCCAAGTTTCTGTAACGCCAATGAGATCGCTTCTTGTGTTGTTGCGCCTATTTGCGTAAGTTGTTTCACTTTTTAGCCCCTCCATTTTGAGCAGGTTGTGTTTTGTTGTTTTGCCAAGGTTTATAAATATACAGGTTTTGAAGAATCGAGATAATGTTCCCGATTACCCAATAAAGTGATAATGCAGCTGGTAATGCCATACCAAAACCGATGATCATGAATGGCATAATGTAAATCATAATTTTCATCTGAGGGTTGTCCATTGCTGGGCCCGTACGTAATACGAAAAATTGCATAATACCAGCGATAATTGCTAAAGCTGGCGCAGGGTCTGCTAATGGGAAGATAAAGAAATTTCCTAAATCAAAAGCAGCTGTAGCGTTCATTCGACTAATTGCGTGATAAAAACCAATTAAAATTGGCATTTGAATGATTACTGGTAAACATCCAGCAACTGGGTTTACACCGGACTCACTCATCAGCTTCATCATTTCTTGCTGATACTGTTTCTGTGTTTGTGCATCCTTAGAAGCATACTTCTTCTGCAATTCCTTCAATTTTGGCTGAATTTCTTGCATTTTTTTCGAGCTCTTTGTTTGTTTAATCATCAATGGAAGAATTGCTAAACGAATAATAATTGTTACTGCAATAATCCCCCATGCATACGTACCAAGTAAATCAGCAAAATATTTTATCGCTGATACTAACGGCCAAACAATGAATTCATTCCAGAAGCCTTGGCTATCTTTGGATATTGGATCGTTAAATTCTGTACACCCAGATAGTAGTAATGCTACTGATACTAGCGACAAAATTACCCAAAGTTGTTTTTTCAACCGTCTTCCCCCTACAAATACTATTCACTTTTCTAAAATCTATATGCATTGTCTCTATTCAATTTTATTTTTTCAACTGAATAAAGTTATCAGTTATTTTATCATGCAAATTAGCTTTCACTCTACTAAATATGCCAATTAAAATGTGCTCATGCAGTAAAGGGACTATCTACATTTACATAAGTTATTGTAGAACCTTTTAAAAGTGTACTTTATCGCCACTTTGGTTGCTGAATGTCTTACGATTTCTTCAATACTCTAGCAATTCGTAGTACATGCTGCAAACTTTGTTTCACTTCATGAAAATCCATAGTGGCCGCCGGATGTCTGGCGATAATAACATAGTCCATATTCGTCTTTAATTCATCTTTTAACTCATGAATACTTTGTCGAATATAACGTTTAATTTGGTTGCGTGTTACCGCATTCCCAAGCTTCTTACTAACAGATAACCCTACACGAAATTCTGTTTGTCCCTCTTTCGGCAAAAAATAAACGACAAACTGACGATTCGCGAAAGATTTCCCCTTTTTAAACACCTTTTGAAAATCCTCATTCTTTTTCACTCGTTGGCGTTTTTTCATTACTTTCACCTGCTACTGAATTATTCTTTTGATCCTTAACGGCTTCAAAAAATAAAGAAAAAAAAGACCACTGATGTGGCTCAGTGGACTTATTTTATGCTGATAAAACTTTTCTTCCTTTACGACGACGAGCAGCAAGAACTTTGCGACCGTTTTTCGTGCTCATACGTGCGCGGAAACCGTGAACTTTGCTGTGCTTACGTTTCTTTGGTTGGTAAGTACGTTTCATTGTATATAGACACCTCCTGAATGAAAGTTGAATTTTTCAACATACAGACCTGCATATTATATAAAGTAATTAGCTATTTTGTCAATGTATTTTATAAATTTCTTTCAAATCGCCAATTCTATGTTTCCCTTTTCTCTCTTTTAAATTATCCACAGAATACTTGTTTTTTTTACACAGACTTGTGTATAGTATTTTTTGCATTATTTTTTATCCACAACTGTTATCTACAGCTTTTTCACATAAGCAGTGCTTGTGGACAACTTGAAAGTGAGTAAATCAAAGTTATGTGGATAAGTTTCATAAACTATTGAAATAGCTTTGTTTTTCTGATACGATTACTGTGCTTCACTTTGTTGAAAACTAAAACGAACTAATCTTTTATCCACAACTGTTGATATGCTGTGGATAATTTTTATCACAGCCTTTGGTTAAGTATTATCCACAACTTGTGATTTTGTGGATTAGTCGTAAAATGAACGTATTTACTTATCACATAAATGCACTATATTTTTTTATTGCTGTATATGTATTGAACTGTAAAGGAGAATAGCAGCTTGGAACATTTAGAAGAATTATGGAATAATGTCCTGGCTCAAGTTGAACAAAAAATTTCTAAACCAAGCTTCGAAACGTGGCTAAAGTCTACTAAATTACTTTCTTACAATGGAAGTGGTTCAACCGTGACAATAGCGGCGCCAAATTCGTTTGCTCGAGACTGGCTTGAAAATCATTATATTCATTTGATTACAGGTATATTAACGGAGCTAACAGGCGAAGACTTGCTTATTAAATTTGTTGTTCAAAAAAACCAGGATTCGGACGATTTTGACTTACCAGCGCCGATTATCCAAGCAAAAAATAACGACCATCATGATATTTCACCAGGGATGTTAAATCCGAAATATACATTTGATACGTTTGTTATTGGCTCTGGAAACCGCTTCGCACATGCTGCATCGTTAGCTGTTGCTGAAGCCCCTGCAAAGGCTTATAACCCATTCTTTATATATGGGGGCGTAGGGCTTGGCAAAACGCATTTAATGCACGCAATTGGCCATTATGTGTTAGAACATAATCCAAACGCAAAAGTCGTGTACTTATCATCAGAAAAGTTTACAAATGAATTTATTAACTCTATTCGCGATAATAAAGCACTCGATTTTCGCAACAAATATCGTAATGTAGATGTGCTGCTAATTGATGATATTCAATTCCTTGCTGGAAAAGAATCGACTCAAGAAGAATTTTTCCATACTTTTAACACATTACACGAGGAATCAAAACAAATTGTCATATCAAGTGACCGTCCACCTAAGGAAATACCTACTTTAGAGGATCGCTTACGATCTCGATTTGAGTGGGGGCTAATTACAGATATAGCTCCACCTGATTTAGAAACTCGTATCGCTATTCTACGAAAAAAAGCAAAAGCGGACGGTTTGGATGTACCAAACGAAGTAATGCTCTATATTGCGAACCAGATTGACTCCAATATCCGGGAGCTTGAAGGTGCGCTTATTCGTGTCGTAGCTTACTCTTCGTTAGTGAACAAGGATATTACAGCTACATTAGCCGCTGAAGCATTAAAAGATATCATTCCTAATGCAAAACCTAGAACTGTGACAATTTTAGATATTCAAAACGCAGTAGGAGAGCACTTTAATATTCGTTTAGAAGATTTTTCAGCTAAAAAACGAACTAAGCTAATCGCCTTTCCTCGACAAATTGCGATGTTTTTATCACGCGAATTAACAGATTTCTCGCTGCCGAAAATTGGCGAAGAGTTTGGTGGTCGTGACCATACTACTGTTATCCATGCGCATGAAAAAATATCTTCTTTGTTGAAAAATGACGTTCAACTGCAACAAGATATTAAACAAATTCGTAGCATGCTAGGGAAATAAACTTGTGGACAACTCTAATTTTTAAACACAAACTTATACACAGTCTATCTACATGTGGATAGACTGATTTTATTCACCTAGAAGCACTTATCCACAAATCCACAGGACCTATTACTATATCTTTTTATATTTAATAAATAAATAATATAAATATGTGAGGGAAAACAAATGAAATTTGATATTTTACGTGACCGTTTACTAGAAGGTTTAAATGATGTCATGAAAGCCGTAAGTTCTAAAACAACAATTCCGATATTAACGGGGATTAAAATTGATGTAACAAACGAAGGAATTCGTCTAACTGGTAGTGATGCAGATATTACAATTCAAACATTTATCCCAGTAGAAGAAGATGGACAACAAATTATTCACATTGCGGAAACTGGTTCAATCGTTGTACAAGCACGTATGTTCAATGAAATTGTTCGTAAATTGCCGACAAACGAGGTTGAAATTCAAGTAACGACAGGTTTCCAAACGCATATTCGTTCAGGAAAATCAGAATTCCATTTAATTGGCTCTGATGCTGCTGAATATCCTTTATTACCTGAATTAACAGAGGATCAAAAATTTACTATTCCTGCAGACTTACTAAAATCAATTATCCGTGAAACAGTATTCGCAGTGGCGACTTCTGAAAGCAGACCCGTGTTGACAGGTGTAAACTGGCAGATTAAAAACGAAACATTAATCTGTGTTGCAACAGATAGCCACCGTTTAGCAAGACGTAAAGTACAGTTAGAAGATTTACCTGAAGTTGAACATAGTGTAGTTATTCCTGGTAAAAGTTTAAATGAGTTAAATAAGGTGTTAGAAGATTCTACAAATCTTGTCCAAATTGTTATTACAAGTCAGCAAGTATTATTTAAAACAGGAGATGTATTATTCTTCTCTCGTTTACTTGAAGGGAACTACCCAGATACATCACGTTTAATTCCAGAAGAATATCAAACAAATGTAACGATTAACGGTAAAGCTTTATTACAAGCAATTGATCGTGCATCACTTGTCGCACGAGGAGATCGTAATAATGTCGTGCGCTTCGAAATATTAGATAGTCAAGCGGTTGAAGTTTCATCAAATTCTCCAGAGATAGGTAAAGTACAAGAAGAAATACCTGTGGAAGCATTAGAAGGGGATAACTTAAAAATTTCCTTTAGCGCTAAATACATGATGGAAGCATTGAAAGCAATTGATGGTCAAGATGTGGTTATTCAATTTACTGGTGCGATGAGACCATTTATTTTACGCTCTGTTCATGATGATGCAATTCTGCAACTAATTTTACCAGTGCGCACATATTAACCGTCTAATTTCTATTAGTTGTATTATATAGAATAAATTGGATTTTAAGTTATGTTCACTTGCTTTGATAAACTTTGGGATAGTCGCTCGTTGCGGCTATCTTTTTTTACTTATGAAGCATTTTTAGGTATGATAGAGAGATAGACATTCTGTATTTGGAGGGTAACACAGCTATGAAAGACATTGAAATCGATGTAGAGTTTGTCACGTTAGGGCAACTTTTAAAAATGACTGATGCGATTAGCTCAGGCGGTATGGCAAAATGGTTTTTACACGAAAATGATGTTTACGTAAATGGCGAGGTAGATGATCGCCGTGGTCGCAAATTACGTAACGGAGATGTTGTAAATATTCCTGGATGTGGCCGGTTCCGAATTGTTGGGCCCACTGGACAATAAATTATGCATATTGAGCAGTTAAAACTTACAAATTACCGCAACTATGATGCGTTAACGTTAAAATTCTCTCCAAAAATAAATGTATTTATTGGTGAAAATGCCCAAGGAAAAACAAATGTGATGGAATCCATTTACGTATTAGCGATGGCTAAATCACATCGCACGACGAACGATAAAGAATTGATACGTTGGGATTCAGACTATGGTAAAATAGAAGGGGCCGTTCAAAAAAGGCACGGTATTTTACCAATAGAGCTTACCATTACGAAAAAGGGCAAAAAGGGTAAAATTAATCATATTGAACAAAGTCGTCTTAGTCATTATATTGGTCAAATGAATGTGGTTATGTTTGCGCCAGAAGATTTAAATGTTGTTAAAGGGAGCCCGCAAATACGACGACGTTTTATTGATATGGAGATTGGGCAAATTTCGCCCGTCTACTTACATGATTTATTAACCTTTCAAAAGATTTTAAAACAACGCAATCATTATTTGAAAATGAATCAGGGTAAGATAATGACAAACGACGTGATGTATGATGTTTATAATGAGCAGTATATTCACGCAGCTACCCAAATTATTCGAAAAAGATTTCAATTTATGGATTTATTACAAGAGTGGGCAGAGCCGATTCATGCAGGAATTTCACAAGGTAAGGAAACTTTAATGATTAAATACCGCACTGTAGCAGGTATTGATAAAGGACAGACTGCTAGTGAAATGGAAGATCTCTTACTGAAAAAGTTAGTAGAGGCAAAGAATCGTGAATTTGAGCGTGGTGTCACGATGGTTGGACCACATCGAGATGATTTACAATTTTTAGTGAATGGCTATGATGTGCAAACATATGGCTCACAAGGGCAACAACGAACAACTGCTCTGTCATTAAAGCTCGCCGAAATTGAGTTAATTAAACAAGAAACAAATGAAACACCCATTCTACTTTTAGACGATGTATTGTCGGAACTCGATGATTATCGCCAATCGCATTTATTAAATACCATTCAAGGTGAAGTCCAAACCTTTGTAACGACTACAAGTGTTGATGGAATTCATCATGAGACGATGGAACATGCTCAGCTGTTCCACGTGAAACAAGGTGCGATTGAAGAAAGTTAGCCAGGGAGTTTTTTAGATTATAAAAGAATGGTAATAGTCAGCTCGGTTGACTGTTCATTCATTTACACACAATGATGTTATGAAGGAGTAGATGGAAGCCGTGGCTATAGAAAACGAAGGTTTACAAGATCAAGCGTATGAAGCCGATCAAATACAGGTATTAGAAGGTTTAGAAGCGGTTCGAAAAAGACCGGGGATGTATATCGGTTCAACAAGCTCTAAAGGACTTCACCATTTAGTATGGGAAATTGTTGATAATAGTATAGATGAAGCACTTGCAGGTTTTTGTACTGATATCTCAGTTACGATTGAAAAAGACAATTGGATTCGTGTAGAAGATAATGGTCGAGGAATTCCTGTCAGTATTCAAGAAAAGATGGGTAAACCAGCTGTCGAAGTCATTATGACAGTGCTCCATGCCGGTGGTAAATTCGGCGGTGGGGGCTATAAAGTATCAGGCGGTCTTCATGGTGTAGGGGCATCAGTAGTAAATGCTTTGTCAGTTGAGACAATTGTTCAAGTTCATCGCGAGGGACAAATCCACGAAATAAAATTTGAACGTGGTCAAACAACACAGGCATTAACTGTTATTGGTGAAACCGATCATAACGGAACAACTACTCGTTTCAAAGCGGATCCTGAAATTTTCAAAGAAACAACAGAATATGAATTCGATATTTTAGCACATCGTATTCGCGAATTAGCCTATTTGAATCGCGGTATTCGAATTACAATTGCAGATGAGCGTGAAGATGAGATACGTTCCACTACATATCATTATGAAGGTGGTATTCGTTCTTATGTAGAGCACTTGAACAAGTCTAAAGAGCCTATCCATGAGCCAATTGATGTTCTTGGCGAAAAGGACGGTATTTCTATTGAAATCGCCATGCAATATAATGCTGGTTTTTCATCGAATATTTTCTCATTCGCAAATAACATCAATACGTATGAAGGTGGTACACATGAGTCAGGCTTTAAAACAGCACTTACGCGTGTTATCAATGATTACGCGCGTAAAAATGGCTTATTAAAAGAAGCTGATACGAACCTTACAGGTGAAGATGTTCGCGAAGGGTTAACGGCTATTATATCTATTAAGCACCCTGATCCTCAATTTGAGGGACAAACGAAAACAAAGCTTGGTAACTCCGAAGTAAGCCAAATTACGAATGCGTTATTTTCAGATGGTTTTGAACGTTTCATGTTAGAAAATCCAACTGTAGCGCGAAAAATTATCGATAAAGGTTTAATGGCAGCTCGGGCACGTGTGGCAGCCAAAAAGGCACGCGAATTTACACGCCGCAAATCAGCGCTTGAAGTATCAAGCTTACCGGGTAAACTTGCTGACTGTTCTTCTACAAACCCAGCTGAATGTGAAATTTACATTGTAGAGGGTGACTCTGCCGGTGGTTCGGCGAAATCTGGACGTGACCGCCACTTCCAAGCAATTTTACCTTTACGTGGTAAAATTTTAAACGTGGAAAAAGCACGACTAGATAAAATATTATCCAATGCTGAAATTCGAGCAATGATTACAGCCTTCGGTACTGGTATTGGGGAAGAATTTAATTTAGAAAAAGCGCGTTATCATAAAATTATTATAATGACCGATGCCGATGTAGATGGAGCACATATCCGTACATTATTGTTAACATTCTTCTTCCGTTTCTTACGACCTTTAGTAGATGCTGGTTATATTTATATTGCACAGCCACCACTTTATCAAGTGAAGCAAGGGAAGCATGTTGAATATTGCTATGATGATATTGCGCTACAAGAGATTTTAGAGCGACTGCCAAACATGCCTAAGCCTGTAGTTCAACGCTACAAAGGTCTTGGTGAAATGAATGCGGAGCAACTGTGGGATACAACAATGGATCCAGAGCACCGCACATTATTACAAGTGGAATTAGATGATGCAATTAAAGCGAACGAAGCATTCGAACGCTTAATGGGCGATGAAGTAGAACCTCGTCGTCAATTTATCGAAGAAAATGCGGTATACGCTAATTTAGATATTTAATTTTTCTTGAGGGGAGGTCTACACTTTGTCAGAACAAGAACGCTCCGGTGTTAAAGGAGTTAATATAACAGAAGAAATCGAAACATCCTTCCTCGATTATGCAATGAGTGTAATCGTTTCGCGTGCATTACCAGATGTACGCGATGGATTAAAGCCAGTTCATCGTCGTATTTTATACGGCATGCAAGAGTTAGGAAATACAGCAGATAAAGCGTACAAAAAATCAGCACGTATCGTTGGGGATGTAATGGGTAAGTACCATCCACATGGTGACTCTTCAATTTATGATGCCATGGTACGTATGGCACAAGATTTTAGTTATCGTTACATGCTTGTTGATGGTCACGGAAACTTTGGTTCTGTTGATGGCGACGGAGCAGCTGCGATGCGTTATACAGAATCGCGTATGTCTCGTATTGCAATGGAAATGCTTCGAGATATTAATAAAAACACAATTGACTATACTGATAACTATGATGGCTCTGAAAAAGAACCGGTCGTTTTACCAAGTCGCTATCCAAACTTATTAGTAAATGGAGCGGCAGGAATTGCGGTTGGTATGGCAACAAACATTCCTCCGCATAATCTAGGGGAAACGATTGATGGAGTGTTAGCACTATCTGAAAATCCTGCAATTACTACGGAAGAATTGATGGAAATTATTCCAGGACCGGATTTCCCAACTGGTGGATTGATTTTAGGACGCAGTGGTATTCGCCGTGCCTATGAAACAGGCCGTGGTTCCATTATTATTCGAGCTAAAGTAGAAATCGAACAAAAGTCAAACGGTAAAGAAACAATTCTTATTCATGAATTACCTTACCAAGTAAATAAGGCAAAATTAATTGAAAAGATTGCTGAGCTAGTTCGCGATAAAAAAATCGATGGCATTACCAATTTACGAGATGAATCTGACCGCCGTGGTATGCGTGTAGTTATTGAAATACGAAAAGATGCCAATGCAAATGTCGTGTTAAATAATCTTTATAAGCAAACAGCGATGCAATCAAGCTTTGGTGTTAATATGCTGTCTTTAGTAAATGGACAGCCAAAAGTAATGGGCATTAAAGAGATGCTGTATCATTATTTAGAGCATCAAAAAGTCATCATTCGCCGCCGTACTGAATTCGATTTAAAGAAAGCAGAAGACCGTGCTCATATTTTAGAGGGCTTACGAATTGCCCTAGATCATATTGATGAAATTATTGCGATTATCCGCGGTTCTCGTAGTGGTGAGGAAGCTAAACCGCAATTAATGGAACGGTTTAATTTATCTGAACGTCAAGCCCAAGCAATTTTAGATATGCGTTTAGTACGTTTAAGTGGCTTAGAACGAGAAAAAATTGAAGCAGAATATCAAGAGTTACAAGTGCTAATTGCTGAATTAAAAGCAATCTTAGCCGATGAAGCTAAAATTGTTGAGATTATTCGCACTGAAATATTAGAACTGAAAGAGCGCTTCAATGATGCCCGTCGTACAGAGATTACATCTGGCGGTATGGAAATGATTGAGGATGAGGATTTAATTCCTGTAGAAAATTCAGTTGTTACGTTAACGCATAATGGCTATATTAAGCGCTTAGCTGCCAATACATATCGCAGTCAAAAGCGCGGTGGTCGTGGTGTACAAGGAATGGGAACTAATGAGGATGACTTCGTCGAGCACCTTATGAATACATCTACGCACGATACTATATTATTCTTCACGTCTAAGGGGAAAGTATTCCGTGCTAAAGGTTACGAAATTCCGGAGTACGGTCGCACGGCGAAAGGTTTACCAATCGTTAACTTACTGAATATCGATAAAGGTGAGAAAGTTACGGCAATGATTCGTGTTGATTCATTTGACAAGGATGCTTACTTTATCTTTACAACGAAAACAGGTATTTCAAAACGTACACCTGTATCTCAATTTGCAAATATCCGTACGAATGGCTTAATTGCTATTAGTTTACGAGAAGATGATGATTTAATTGCTGTTCGTTTAACGGATGGTATGAAGCAAGTGATTATCGGAACGCGTGACGGTATGCTTGTTCGTTTCCAAGAGGATGATATTCGTTCAATGGGACGTACAGCAGGTGGGGTACGTGGTATTAAGCTACGAGAAGGCGATGAAGTAGTTGGTATGGAAATCGTCGAACCTGGACAAGAAATTTTAGTCGTTACCGAAAAAGGCTATGGTAAGCGTACAACTGAAGAGGAGTATCGTTTACAAAGTCGTGGTGGCGTTGGTTTAAAAACAATTCAAATTACCGATAAAAATGGTCCTATGGTGGCTGTTAAAACTGTTGATGGTTCTGAAGATTTAATGCTTATTACAATCAACGGAATGCTGATACGTATGGATGTCAATGATATTTCATTAATTGGTCGTAGTACTCAAGGTGTTCGTTTAATTCGTTTAGGGGATGACGAACTTGTTGCAACTGTTGCAAAAGTTGAAAAAGAAGACGAAGAGGCCACTGATGAAAATGAGGAAATAGAAGAATAAAAAATAACCGATGAAGACAGCGTTTGTTGCTGCTCATCGGTTTTTATTATATATCGTGAAAAATAAGTAATAATTTAGAAATTCGTGATAATATATAAATAGACCTTAGTTCAAGTAAGTGAAATAGTAAAGAGGTGTTTAATTTCGTGGAAACGGTACATGTCCCAATTTCAGAATTACGTATTGGAAAAGTTATTTCTGAAGATATTTTTGCTAATACACAATATCCAATAATTTTTAAAGATACAGTAGTATCACATGAGCATTTACAAGTTTTTAGCGCATTTAATATTTCAAGAGCTCCTGTATACAAAGATAATTTAAAAGAAGTTTCAGTAGAGACTGAAAAAGAAATAGATTTTGCTTTCCAACCAGAAGCTGTTCCAACGTTTAAAAGAGTTTATAGTAATTCTGTTGAACAATTTAAGAAAGAGTTTAAAAATTGGGAAGCTGGTGCGAAGGTAGATATTACAAAAGCACGTTCGATCATTTTGCCATTATTGGATATGGTCTTAGAAGATCGTACAATTATTTTTAACTTAAACGAATATTCGAATCCAAAAGATTATTTATACCACCATTGTGTAGGAACAGCACTGATTTCTTCTGTAATCGCTCAAAAATTAGGTTACGATAAAGGGTTAACTATTCAAATTGCAATTGGCGGTCTACTAGCAGATTGCGGTATGGCTAAAATTCACCCACGTATTCGAGATAAAAAAACTACATTAACTGAACAAGAATTTTCAGAGATTCATAAACATCCTATATATAGTTATAACATGGTAAAGGATTTAACAATCTTAAAAGATACAATTAAAGAAGCCATTTTCCAGCATCATGAGCGCTTAAACGGAAGCGGATATCCTAAAGGTGAGAAAATCGCAAACATATCGGTTTTTGCGCAGATTATTGCAGTTGCCGATGTTTTTCATGCTATGACATGTGAGCGTGTTTATCGCTCCAAACAATCCTCATTTAAAGTAATAGAAATGATTAATGAGTCTGAGTTTGGAAAATTTGATATTAAAGTAGTAAGAGCGTTGATTGACTTAGTGGCAGACTTACCAATTGGAACAATTATTGAACTTTCTAATCTAGAACGTGGTGAAGTAATGTTTGTTAATAGATATGCACCTACACGTCCTATTATTAAATTAAGTATTACAGGTGAAATTTTTGATTTAGGAAAAAATCGTACGTTTTATATTTCACGAATAATTACAAATGAATAGAGTAAATAAAGAACTAATAAGGCAGTCATAAAAGAGTTGTGATTGCCTTATTACTCCGTTGTTCTACTAGAGTAAATGCATGTAATGAAAAACTATTTTAATTTTTTTAGATAAAGTGTTGACATAGTTTATGAATCTTGATATTATAAATGAGTCGCCAAGAGGTGACGCACTAAACGAAACAAAATGAACCTTGAAAA
>NZ_SZPT01000006.1:0-138107 GCF_005217585.1 Lysinibacillus sphaericus | reverse complement strand
TTTTCAAGGTTCATTTTGTTTCGTCGTTTTTCAGCGACTTCTTTATATTAACATCTCACTCAATTTGTGTCAACAACTTTTTAAAAGTTTTTTTCACTGATTTTTCCGAGTGTTTCTGTTACGTCTTAGCGACAATTAATATAATACAATATCATTATATTAAACGTCAACACTTTTTTTAAAAAAATATCGAGGTACATTTTTATACCTCGATTACTAGCATACTACAAGGTTTATTCAAATTCTATAGACTCTTTATTCACCTTATAATGTCGATGAAATATCATTTCACTTTTTGCAACGACAGGGTCAATTAGAATGTAGCCTTTCCCCACTAAATATTCTACGAATACTTCTAAGTCAACGGAATAGTTTACAAGCTCTTGGTGATCATGTAATTCCTGTATAGTCCATGACTCTTTTGTTTGCATTACTTCTAATATATGTTGCGCTCCGTCATGTGTACGTGAATGAATCAAAAACTCACTTGCTAAAAATAGAAGCTCTAAACGCTTTTCAATTGGTTCACTGCTCATAACAAGTTCTTCGTAAAGCTTGTAAATGGCTGGTTCAATTTTTTTCACTTGTGCCCACACCGTAACTTCTGGATACAACCCACTATCTATAATGGACAATCGCCCTAAATGATGCAAGGAATCTACTACATGATTGTATGCATCTAGGTAACTACCCTTATCAAAATATTCTTTTCCTTCTAAGTAACGACGAATTAACTTTGAGAATTGAATACCCGTTTTAATTTTCCGACCACTAAACGGAAACTCTTGCAGTTCAATTTTTAGTTTATGAAGGAACTCATTGCGATCAAACAACACTCTCCCAAAGAAAATCCAATCAACGACTTTCTTATTAGAGCCGATTAGTAACCACTTCCGTAACAATTTTTCTGTAACAGTATGTAAGGCTACCTTATTTCCCTCATATAGGTAGTGCTTTGTATAAACAGGCTGATCCGCTTCTTTCACGATAATTAGTAATACCGTATCAAATGTGTCAGTAACATTACTTTGCTCTTCACGTTTCTCCATTAAAATAACACCTAATGTATTAGACTGACTCGCGCGTTCTTGATATATAGGACGCAATACTTGCTCCATGTTCAGCCCTCCTCTATTTATTGTAAGACCTTTATTTCGTTAAAATTTCGACATACTCTAAAACTATTCCTTCTTTGACTCCTACTCAAAGCTAAAATACTTCGTTCTTATATGTTATAGTAGATTTTAGATTGGGAGGCAAGATATTGTATGAAACCTTACAAAAGTAAAATTAATAAAATCCGTTCATTCGCATTAGCACTTATTTTTATCGGCTTTGTTGTTATGTATGGGGGGATATTCTTTAAAAACAATCCCATCCTTGTCTTAATCTTCATGACACTTGGTTTACTATGTATTATTGGTAGTACAGTTGTCTATGCTTGGATTGGCCTTCTCTCTACAAGAGCCGTTCAAGTAGAATGCCCAAATTGTCATAAGCATACGAAAGTTTTAGGTCGAGTTGATATGTGCATGTACTGCAATGAACCGTTAACTCTTGATCCTACACTTGAAGGAAAAGAGTTCGACCAATCTTATAATAACAAAGCAAAAAAATCCTAGTCCTCAAGAGCTAGGATTTTTTGTTATTGTTGTAATTTAGGTTAATCACCGCTACCAATTATATACTCACTATATATTTAGTAATTTGTTTTTCTTTTAAACCAGCTATGCCTGTTTTTAAAAATTTTTGTTGGTTCTGTCTGTCATCGAATGATTTTATCATTTGGTCTACTAATTTTTGTGCAATCATATCGTTTATGTCACCAAAAGAATGTTCTTTTTCTTCTTGCTTTGATATTTTCACTTCTCTTACAACGACCTTTTCCCCATTTTCTTTCGTGACTATATGACGTATATAACCATCCTCTTTTCTTATTTCATATGTTGCTTTTCTTTTCTTTACTAAAAATAAATCCTCCGATAAACGCTCTTCTTTTTTCAATGTACTAAAGTAATTACTACTCCCTAATTGTACATTCATTCAATCCCTCCTCTCTAGTTACTGTTAATACAAAGTTGCTATATCAACACAGCAGTTTTTTGAACCATCAACACCTTGTCAATTTTCATCACGCTATTAATATCGTGAATATTTCGGCTTTTTAAAGTAATTTTCGCCACTCCACAATAAAAAGCAAGCGAGCAAAACGCCCACTTGCCTCTTTAAATTATTCACTCTTAACCTTATTAAAACCCAAAGACCACAAGAAATTTACTGTACTTTCGCTTCAACATCTTTACAAGCTGGACATGTGCCGTATATTTCTAGACGGTGTGAATGCACATCAAAGTCTGTTACTTGAGAAGCGAAGTGTTCGATTTCATCTAAACCTGGGTAATGGAAATCGACAATCTTACCACAGCATTCACAAATCATATGATAGTGATCGTTGGTCACAAAATCAAAACGGCTAGAAGCATCCCCATACGTCAACTCTTTCACTAATCCTACTTCCCGGAAAACTCGTAAATTATTGTAGACAGTTGCTACACTCATATTCGGAAATTTCCCTTCAAGTGCTTTATAAATTTCATCGGCAGTTGGATGTGTCATCGATTGAATTAAATATTCTAAAATAGCATGACGCTGAGGAGTAATGCGTACACCAGTTGTTTTTAACGTGTCAAGTGCATCCTGTAAATGCGGTATAGACATCGTCATGCACCCCTTTTCATAAGTATTATTAATTTATAATTGTTACAATTAGTGTATCGAATTAAGCTAACATCTGTCAACATTCGCCTATGCGTCATCTAAATTAAATTACAATTTAATAACCCCTCGACAAATCCATAACATTTTCTAAAGCGGTATCTCCATCCAACCATTTCGTCAAACTTGGCTTAAAAATAGCTAAGCTACGCTCTACATAACGTGAAGAATGACTTGAAACATGTGGTGAAACAATTACATTCGAGTATGACCATAAAGGATTGTTTGCACTAAGTGGTTCTTCTTCAAACACATCTAATACGGCATAACCAATCTCACCCGCTTCAATAGCACGAATAAGAACTTTCTCATCTACCAAATTTCCACGACCAAAATTCATGAAAATGGCATCGTTTTTCATTGCATTAAAATGCTCATCCTTCAATAAGTGCGTAGTATCTGGTGTTTTCGGTAAGACAGAAAGTACGATATCCGCCTTAGGCAAAGCTTCTGTTAACTTAGCGAAATTCACCATCTCATCCATATAAGGTGCTGCATTGCCCGAACGGTTACAGCCTATTGTTGTTACCCCAAACGCTTGTAGTAACCGACCTACTTCCGATCCAATGGCACCCGGTCCTAAAATAAGTGCTGTACTATCTCGTAATTCCGTTTGCTTTCCTTTTTTCGACCATTCACTTTTCTTTTGTTGCTCATACATCCATGGCAATGCACGCTTAATGGCTAAAATATGAGCAAGTATTGACTCGGCCATCGGTGTTTTATGAATCCCTCGCACATTAGATACTAAAATATCCCGATCCATAATGGCTTGTGCTGGCATTTTCTCTACACCTGCCGAAGCAACAAAAATCCACTTTAGTTTGGTAGCATACTGTATATTGGCATCGTTTAAATCTTCACCATATGTAACCAGTACGTCTGCTTTTTGTAATTCATCCGTAGATAAACCATTTTCAAATACAAAATCACATTGTGGGAATTCCTCTACTAACGGTTTACGTAAATCTGGTCTTGGCTCAAACGTAAAATAGATTCTCATTACTGCTCCTCCTGCTTGGCTAAAAAAGCATAAACTTCTTCAATATGATTTTTCACACGCACTTTGCGCCATACCTTTACAAGCTTACCTTCCGTATCAATTAAAAAAGTAGAACGTTCAATTCCCATATATTCACGTCCATACATTTTTTTCAAGACCCATACACCATAAGCCTCAGCCACAGCGTGATCCTCATCCACTAAAAGAGAAAATGGCAACCCATGCTTATCAATAAATTTCGTATGCTTTTGAGCATCATCAGGGCTCACACCTAATACAACTGCATTCAACTGACTAAAGTCATCGTGCTTATCACGGAAATCACAAGCCTCTGTCGTACAACCTGGTGTCATATCTTTCGGATAAAAATACAAAATAACATATTTGCCTCTGAAATCTGCTAATTGCACTTGCTCCCCCTTGTCATTAACAAGTGAAAAATCCGGTGCTTTCTGTCCTTCTACTAAAGTCATATTAAACTCCTCCTTTGCATGTCTTATTTTACTCTAAGTCACAAATCAAGTCATATCCCTTATTTTCTTTGGATTTCTTACACTGATAGGTCTACAATAGATAAAGTATAATGACTTAGGAGGCAATATTAATGAATCACTCAAAATCAGAAGCAGTACACGAAGAAGCGCTTTTGCATATCGTTGGTGGTGTGAACAGCCCTTCTCGTTCTTATAAAGCAGTAGGTGGTGGCTCCCCTGTTGCAATGGCCCGAGGAAAAGGAGCTTATTTCTGGGATGTTGACGGCAACCGTTATATTGACTATTTAGCTGCATACGGTCCAATTGTTACAGGGCATGGTCATCCGCATATTGCGAAAGCAATTTCTCATGCTGCTGAAAACGGTACATTATTTGGGACACCGACTGAATATGAAGTAACTTTCGCAAAAATGCTAAAAGAAGCTATTCCTTCAATGGATAAAGTACGTTTTAATAACTCTGGTACAGAAGCGGTCATGACAACGATTCGTGTTGCTCGTGCTTATACTGGCCGTACAAAAATTATGAAATTCGCTGGCTGTTACCACGGTCACTTTGATTTAGTATTAGTAGCTGCAGGTTCTGGCCCAGCTACATTAGGCACACCAGACTCAGCAGGTGTAACGACTGCGACTGCTGAAGAAGTGATTACTGTACCATTTAATAATCCACAAGCTTTTACTGAAGCGATGGATGCATGGGGCGATGAAATCGCTGCTATTTTAATAGAGCCCATTGTCGGTAACTTCGGTATTGTGGAACCAAACACTGGATTTTTGGAGTTAGTGCACGCTACAGCCAAAGAAAAAGGAGCACTGACGATTTATGACGAGGTAATTACTGCATTCCGTTTCCATTACGGTGGCGCACAAACACTACTTGGATTAACGCCTGACCTTACTGCATTAGGAAAAGTCATTGGTGGTGGTTTACCTATCGGTGCATACGGTGGTCGCAAAGAAATTATGGATACCGTTGCCCCACTTGGACCAGCATATCAAGCAGGGACAATGGCAGGAAATCCAGCATCGATGCAAGCTGGTATAGCATGTCTAGAAGTATTAGCAACTCCAGGTATTTACGATGAAATGGATCGTCTTGGTGCTATTTTAGAAGATGGTATTTTAACTGCAGCCAAAAAACACGGTGTCACAATTACTTTAAATCGTCTAAAAGGTGCACTAACAATTTACTTTACAGATGTAAAAGTTGAAAACTATGAGCAAGCAGAAAGCAGTGACGGAGAAATTTTCGGTCGATTCTTTAAATTAATGCTTAACCAAGGTATTAACCTTGCTCCATCAAAATATGAAGCATGGTTTTTAACTACAGAGCATACAGAAGCAGATATTCGTGAAACAATCGAAGCTGTCGACTATGCATTTTCACAGCTTTAATAGAAACAAAAAAGGCGACACTCATTTGAGCGTCGTCTTTTTTTTATCCTGTTATACAAATCTATGTATTTTATAGAAACTTCCTTCTATAATGTAAAGAAGCATTCATTCCCTCGGTGTAAATACGTCCAGTTTTTTGAGTCTATCCCGAAAAGCTCAAGTAAAAATCTGTGACATCCGCGGGGTCTTTAACTTGATTGAGTAGATGTTTAAATTTACTGAAGCCAGTGTATAAACATGATTGTCCACTGTTATTGAAGTGGTGAACTGCTGCTGAAGCAAGTTAAAAATTTTAGACAGAAAGGACATCGATTTTTTTATGAAATTAGGTGCCCGTGTATTTAAAACTGGTGTAGCTATTGTCTTTGCGTTATTTGTTGCTGAGCTCCTGCAATTACCGTCTCCAGTTTTTGCTGGAATCGCAGCAATCTTTGCCATTCAACCGTCAATTTATCGCTCCTATCAAACGATTGTTGAGCAAGTTCAAGCCAACGTTATAGGAGCTTCCATTGCAGTTATTTTCGGTTTACTTTTCGGCCATCACGTTGTGGCTGTTGGCATTGCAGTCATTACAGCAATCGGCATAATGTTAAAGTTCAAGCTTGAAAAGTCTCTTTCCTTAGCACTTGTATCTGTTGTAGCTATTATGGAAATTCAAGGCGATGACTTTCTGACTTTCGGTCTTATCCGCTTTCTTACCATTTTAGTTGGGGTTTTAGCAGCATTTGTCGTCAACCTTGTGTTTTTGCCACCTAAATACGAAGTAAAACTTTTCCGCAAAATTTACTTTTTACAGGATGACATTATCCGCTGGACGCGTTTAGCTGTTCGTCAAGCCTCTGAACACACGTCTACTAAAACTGCTTTAAGCAAATTTAAAGACCGTATGATGCGTGTGGACACACTCTATGATTTTTTTAAGGAAGAACGCAATTACTTTAAAAATAAAAAATTTGTTAAAGCACGGAAATTAGTTGTTTATCGCCAAATGATTACAACTTCTAAAAAAAGTTTAGAATTGTTACAACGGCTGCATAAGCATGAAAATGAATTGGCACAACTGCCGACTCAATTTCATTTAATGATTCAAGAACGACTGGACTTCCTGCTTACCTACCATGAGCAACTGTTACTGAAATATACAGGAAAATTAAAACCTGAGCATTCAGAATGGAGTAAGCATATCGACTACATTCAGCGCAATCAGTTAATGGAAATTTTCATCAATCAAATAACCTATGCACACGCAGAAGGAGATACGGAATTTTCTAGCTATCATCTCCTTTATATTTTATCGCGTATTCTAGATTACGAAGAAAACTTAGAACATTTGGATACGCTCATTGTGTCATACCAAAGCCATCATGGTGAAGAAATCAACTTAGAAATTGAAGAAGAATTTATTTAATTTAAGTGCCAATTTAAGTGCCAGTCACTCACACAATTTCCCCCAACAACGCAAATAAAAGCCGCAACAATCCGCGTGACAGCGGAGGTTGCGGCTTTTTGCTAAGTGCCAGTCACTCACACAATTATTGTTAAGCTTTAGTTAGTTGCTGCTCTATTTGTTGGCGCTTTGTTGTTTGTTCGGCGCGTAGTTGACGGTAACTTGCAATACCAGTAATGATTGTCTCCCACATTTCTTCGAGCGTCAACGTCGGCTCATTTTGTTGGGCATGCATTATACTCTGCGCAACAGCATTGCTGTTTGTTTCACCATATTGTTTCATACGTTTTTCAAAAGCGGCTGCCGATTTATCTTGTAGCTGTTGGCGTTTTTCATTTACTGCATTCATAATCCCCATCTTAAATACAGGAATGGTCGTGACAAAAGCTCCGTTTATTTGCTCCATTAATGCGCTATTGCCATTGCGTAGCATATCCATTTGTGTTGCCCCTAAAATAGCTACCATACGCGATTTCTCAAGCTCATCAATTTTTTGGGCAAGTGTTTCAGCAATCGCTTGTAACGTTGTAAGCTCCATTTTAGCGATTTGATTTCCTGCTTCACTTTGTTTTTCATACATCGGCATTAATGTTGTCTTGATTTCATCTAGCTTCATTTCTGCTGCTATAATATATTTTTCAAGCTCCAAATAGTATGTCAAATTTTCGTTATATAAACGAGCAAGCATCCGATTATCATTCGCCAATGCATCTTCCATTAGAACGAATTGATAATGGATTTTTTCGATATCTCTACCAAGACGATTATATTTTGCATACAAATCTTCTTTATTCCTTGGTGCTCGTTTAAACAGTTTGCTAAAGAAACTTTGTTGCTCCATCACTTCTTTTTTATCGAATTGATCCATCAAGGCTTCAAGCTGCTTTAATAAGTCATTCGATTCATTTACTTTTGAATGGGCAATTGTTTTTAATATTTGATCAGAGAATCGCGAAAGCTTAATGGCAGGCTCTTTACCAAGCTCTGTTAGTTCTATTTTATTTTTCACATTAATATGATTGGCAATATGCTGAACTTCAGGACTTTGACACAGCTGATGTTTTGTAAGATCTGCGGTTTCAGCTGTCAATCGTTCTATAGTTATTGCGCTATTTGACATCAAGTTCCTCCTTTCCAAGCAGTCAGAAGAAACGGTTAAACAATTTTTTAATCATTTTATCCGGTTTTGACTTTTGCTGCTTTGGCTCTTCAAATTGTAAGTCAAACACCATATGCTCTAAACGATGCCCATCAAACGTATCCTCTAGCAAATGCTTTTCTAAATCAAGCTTTCCTGTTGGATTGTAGAAAATAATATCCACACCAAAGCGATTTAAAAATGCAAATAATGCAATATCTTCGCGGGTTAATGTCGGTTGCTGAGGTGCTTGATAGAGCACCAACTTTGGTACTTCCTGAGCATAGTCAAAGCTTTGTAACAGGCGCAATATTTCCTTTGGAATCATCGTCATTTGCTTAAATAAAAATAATTGCAAATCATAGGGCGACTCATTAGGTTGTCGTTTAAGCAATGGCTGTTCACAAGAAGTTTTAATCGTATGAGCAATGGCTTGTTGTAACTCCAGTGTTAACTCCCCATATTGCCACCAATCACTTTGCAAGATGCGCTCCGTAGATAGCTCACCATTTACTAAACAATGTTTATAGTGAAAATGGAAATTCGCTCTGCTCGTTTTAGCATACGGAAATTCCTGTACAAAAACAGTTTGCGGGCTAGCTAGCAACTGATGCATATTGGCCCAGTACTCTTCACGTCTACTAGAAACACCGCTAATTTTGGCGAAAATAACGGGAATAATTACTTTATCTCGGAGAGCCTCAAATTTCGGACGAACCATTGCCTTTTCGTTAGCATAAATAAAAATATCATCATAGGTCATGCGTAATGTTAATGATTGTGGCATATGATCTTTAAATTGCCAAGGTCGATAAACACCCGATTGATGGTCATGCATTAAATGCTCGTAATGTTGGCTAGAACTATAGCCAACAGTTGCTTGACGTTCTCGTAATTTATCAGGAAAGGGCTGTAACGCTGTTTGACTTACGTAGGCGTACGAAACAGAAAATGCATCAGTAGGATCTACTGTTGCAAACTCATCAATCGCTGATGGATGGAAGATTAACACATCACAGCCCAGCTCCATTAGTAATAGAAGAAAATAGCGCTGACTCATTGTTGTCTCACCATACCAAACAACCTTAGGAAAATCATCTGTCGGCTTCATCGTTTTTGTCCACTGAATCCAATGATTTTTTAGCCACTTGACCATATCTATTAAAAAGCGTCGGAAATCATTGGCAAGTAAACCGAGTGATTGCTGCTCTCGGAAGCGTTCCACTACACGCATTGTCACTAGCTGTAAATGACGATTCATTGAAGCATCATCGTGCTTAGGAATGAGTTGATGACCATACATCATGGCAATCAATCGATTTATAGACAAGCCTTTAGGGGATTGCTGATGTTGCTCTAAAATCGTTTGCAATGCTTGAAAATCCTTTTGCTCAATATGTTTATTTAATTCTTCACTTAATATATGAACATTGGGATTTTGGGACATTGTATATAAGGAATTAAAATAATCATCTTCTTCAATCGGTACGCCCAATATACGAACAGCGATACGACTAAAACGGATTTGTTGTGGTGTCACCTCATAAACTGTTCGCACGTTCGCTGAATCTTGGAAGGCTTGTAGCCAATCATAAGAATCTCTTTCTAAAACAGATTCAATTGTGACTGTTTGCATACAAGCGTCACCTCCTTACATCATACTTACACAATTGGTTGCTTATTGGCCAATTGTAAAACATCTTCGAGTAAATATTTCGTAAAAGCTTCACCGTTATAAGGCGAATACATTGTGTTCTTTAGTATTTGTGGTTGTTTGTCTTTTAAATCGCCGTGGTTTGGTGTATAGCCTTTATCAGCAATAGCGAGCATGCCGTAATCCATTATGGAATCGCCTGCCGCCACGTGCATATTATATGTACAATGCTCCTTCAAATACGAGATTGCAGCTTCTTTTGTAAGCACTTTTGGCAAAAAATATAATTTTCTTCCTTGCAGCAAGACGTGCCAACCATGGACTGCAAACTCTTGAATCATTGCTTGCACTTCGACATCCTGTATAATATTGACATCGACATAATGGACATAAAATAGCTCATCAACAAAAAACGATTGTTGTAGCCATTCATCTGATTGGTAGCTATTAAATTTACGTAGCAAATCCGCCTTTGGAATAGAGGAATCTTCTATTCGTTTACGTAATATTTTCGACCATTCCTTATTAGGATGTCCTTGTTCTATTATTGTACCGCCATTGCTCGTAATTGCAAAAGTAGGACGCAATTCTTTTATAACATGGATACGTTCATATTGATGCACTGCTCGTGTTGTAACTGGTACGAATAAAGTTTGTTGGTGGACTTGCTGCAATAATGACATCGTAACTTCCGTCATCATACTAAGTCCCACTCCCTCTTTTCGTTCGGCTATAATCGGTGCTGTTTTCGATGGGAATTTCTCCATCATGCGCTGGGAGTAAATAAGCGTACGATCTAAATCTGATGTAAATAGTAGCATGTCTTCTCTCCTCTACACTTCTTTTATTAAACCACAGCATGCATAGGACATTTGTGGATATTCTTCAATTTGAACATTTTTTTCTTTGGCTAACAGTAAAATGTGCGCCAATTCCTGTACATATGTTGGGTTAACTAAAATTTTCCACGGAACTCTTCGAAGTAAGACGCGCGTTGTTTCGCCCACGCCCGGTTTTACAAGATGATGATTGGTAATGCCATACTGTTGTTGAATAGCCACAACCGACTCCATTCCTTGCCATGTAATAGCAGATGATGTTCGCTCACAAAGTTGTTGCGCTACATCCTTCTGTACTTGTGTAAAATGGGCACTGATACGGTCTATATAGAAATTGGATACGTCGGCATCTTGTAGTTCTTTATAATATTTCGCCCCATGAAAATCAGTGCCATCCATAAACTGCTCATTCCATACCGTACGGCTCACTAAACCTGAAACCGTTGAATTTAAACATGCGGAAGGTATTAAGAAATCTGCTCGCGTGCCATAAATGGCTGCACAATGTCCAGGATCAGCAAGCACCGCTAATGTAGCATCTAGTTGTTGAATATTTTGTTCATTATAGCTTGCGCACGCTTGTTGTAATTCCCTTGTTATGGCCCCTTTTCCTGTCCAACCATCAATAAATTGAATGCGCGCATGTGGGTGCTGAGTAAATATATATCGAATAGCAGTCTCATCAATACCACGACCACGAAGAATCGATATCGTATAATGCGGAACGCTGACGTTATAATGCATTTTTATATATCGTTTAATTAAAATACCTATTGGCGTTCCTGCTCTCGCTAGACTAACAAGCACTAAATGCTCTAAACCTTGACGTGCTACAATTTGCTGTGCCACCACACCAACAGCTAGTGCAATGCGTTCTGCATAGTCTTCCAATGTTTGATAAAACAACGTCATGTACGCTTCGGAAGGAAGATATTCTACAGGCAACATTTCTGAATAATGTGTCCCCGATTGAATAAGTCGTTCTCGCTGTTCATTATCTATTTCTAAGCTTATGTTACTAATATCTCGTAGCAAAAACACAACATCTTCTGAAGAATAGCTTCCCATTTTATCTGGCTGTTTTATTTCATGCATTATATAGTCCTCCAGTCGTGCATACAAATAACGTAAATATTTGCGTTACTCACTGCCTTCAATGCTTGCACTGTCTTTGCAACGACCTCTTGATTGGCTATACGTTCTATGACTAAAAAAAGTTCCGAATACGGATGACTATGTAAGTTGTATAAGTAATTTTCGACACCATTATTTTCTGGACTTTCGAAAGCTATTTTATCAGTAATTGTGTAGGAAGGGTCATCTGCACAATAAATGGGACTACGTGTTGTTGATTGAAAATATACTTCCTGTCCTAAACAAGTCGCTATTTGCATCGGCACATACATAAATTCACCTGTTCCAATGACAAGTGCTGGACCACCTGTACGAAGTGCTCGTAATTGAGCCGCGATGGCTTGCAATGTTTTCTTTTGCGCAACATGCTGCTCGGCTGTTATCGTGAATCGACCTGTCGCTAACATGTATGGCGCTCTATTGATAACGCCATTTTCAGCGATCGAATGGTACTGTTTTTGTTCGACTACCTCGTCCACTGAAAGCAAAGCTATGTCAGCTGTTTGCTGTAATGTTGCTGCTACTTGGTTGCTCGTTAAAAGCGGTGTACCCTCACAAGTAAAGTGCCCAGACATAATAGCTACAAAATCTATTGTTATCCCCCATTGCGCTTCTAACTGAGCAAACATTGCTCGTTGTTTAGATGAACGCCAATCTAAAATTGATAATACCGAGTAGCGTTGGACATGAGGGAATTTTCGTTGCAAGGTTTCGATAATATTTACTACTGTATTGCCCGTCGTTATTTCATCATCAATAAGCACAATCTGTTTTGCTTGTAGCAATTTTTCTGGTTGTTCGCAATATACTCGATGACTTGTCGCATGTGAATGTTCTTCTTCAAATGTCACAAATGGTTCAAGCTCTGGCACTAGTTCACGTGTCGTATGAATATACGTAGCATTAGACTTAAAAACATTAAATACTGCATGCCCTAACGCTGTTGCTGTTTCAGCAAAGCCAATAAATAGCACGTCTTCTGCTAGTTCCAATCCTTGTTCCTCCACTTGCTGCAAAATCTCTTGCACATTATCTCTATTTTGCATAGCCTGTACAACAGACTGTACTAACAAAGGCTCTTTTCCTGTCAATCGCTCATAATACATCATAGCTAGTAAAGCCCCTGTCAGTATCGGTACTTGTGGCTGGACTGCTAAATGCTTACCAAGAACTGTACTAACAAATAAAAACTGTCTCTTTTTATTAATACGTGTCGCCATTTTAAATAAATCTGTTATAGCAAAATCATAAGGATTGTCAGTAATCTCTATTGCGATTTTATAATCCTGAATAATGTTCAACTTGTTGTCGAGCTTCGTCATCCGTTGTTCCCCCTACTGTTGTGTTCAATAAAAGAGAGGCAAAATTTGCAGATTCATTGTATACACCATAAATATATGCTTGGCGTAAAATTTTCTGCGCCCATCTCATATGTGGCTTCATTTCATTCATTTTATTGGCATAATGGCTTTTTAAAACACCCTTTTGCCCATTATTATTTTCAACAATGCTGATGGCATCTAAATACTCCTCATATGAAACAACATACAAGGCATGAACAATTCGAATATGGCTAGGATGAATAATCGTTTTACCCAAAATACCATTTTGTTGATCTAATAGCACTTCCTTCATTAGGCCATCTAAATAATCATCGAGTAGTGCCTTACGGGCAAACAACGCTCCTTGTTCACTGAACGGAGTGGCTCTTAGCGTTGGCTTCAATACACGCTCATTGCTGAAATACTCCCAAACTGGTCCGGAAATAACAAAGTCATCTTCTTCACGCCCAAGTACATTGACGATATCCGCAATGCAATCTCGAATAACAGCAATATCGTAAATGGTTGCGTCTACTCTACGTCGAATTCCGTAAATCCCACAAAAATCGGTCGCACCAATACGGACATTTAGTACACGTTTTCTGTATTGACGAAGTACGTCTTTAATCGCAAATAATGCTGTTATGCGAGACTCCTTATATAAAATGTCATGACTTTCTAAAATCGGCATCCCATATAACGTTAGTTGATGCTGTGCGATTGTTTGCTCTAGTATTTCAAAATAAGCTCTCCCTTGTACTGCTGTAAATTTAGGAAACACATAGCCTGTAATCACTTCTTGACGCTTTCCTAATTTAGAGGTTAAAAGCTTAAATTGCTCAACACTACGCACACGAATAAATAGAAGCGGTAAATCTTCAAGTAAAATATCCTTTTGAAGATACAATGTATAAAGCGTACTGATATCTTCTATAATTTTTTCTTCACAGCTTGTTAGCTCTGCATCCCCAACTGCATCTTCTAAATCGATAACAAGTGACTTTAACTCTTGATATTTTTGTGATTGTACCATGTCAATAATGTTAGGCATAGACGCGGGCATATATAATGTTGCACCTAATGCATAGGACAAAATATCAGGTGAATCTAATTTCGTAAATTTGCGTGGTTGTTGATAAAAAATCGTCTCCGCTTCTGTTGCAAAATATTGCATCCAATTCTCTCCCCATTCAAGAATGATTTTGTAAAAAAGACACTGCATCAACCTGTTTTATACAGACTAATACAGTGCCTTCCATTACGTCGCTTTCTCTATTCAATTCATAATCGTAACCATCTAGTTATAAACGGCACTTTAATTATTGCAGTCCATAAGCATTGATTAATGCAGCTAAACCACCTTGATAGCCAGAGCCAACAGCAGCAAATTTCCACTCCCCATTATGTCGGTAAAGCTCACAAAATACGACCGCTGTCTCTATGCTGAAATCTTCACCTAAATCATAACGAAGTACTTCTGAACCGGATTCTTCGTTCGTTAATCGAACATAAGCGTTTAGTACTTGTCCAAAGTTTTGACGGCGACCTTCCGCATCATAAATTGTCACGGTTACAACAATTTTTTCGATTTGAGGAGACACTTGTTTTAAATTAACAAGAATTTTTTCATCGTCACCATCACCTACACCAGTTCGGTTATCACCCATATGCTGAACAGATTTGTCTGGACTTGTTAAATTATTATAGAAAATAAAGTCTTGTTCATTACGGCATTTTCCCGATGCATCTAACAAAAACACAGATGCATCTAAGTCAAAGTCATTTCCTCCATCGAATTGTTTAACATCCCAACCTAAACCAATACCTACATTATTTAAGCCTGGGTCTTGCTTCATTAAATCAATGCGTTGTCCTTTACTTAACTGAATACCCATTAGAAGAAACTCCCTTTCTCATATAAAGTTAAAAGTTAGTTTACGTTTAAACCATAATCATTACAAAGTGCCGCTAAACCACCTTGGTATCCAGCACCTACTGCGTTGAATTTCCATTCACCATTGTGACGGTATAGTTCTCCGACAACAACAGCTGTTTCAATACTAAAGTCTTCACCTAAATCATAGCGCACGATTTCTTCATTCGTCGCAGCATTAATAATGCGGATAAATGCGTTCGATACCATACCAAAGTTTTGACTACGTGCTTCTGCATCATGGATTGTAACGGTGAATGCTAGACGTTGCACATGGGCAGGTACTTCATTTAACGAAACTTTAACGATTTCGTCATCCCCTTCACCAATCCCTGTTAAGTTATCGCCAGAGTGTTCAACAGAACCATTACCACCGATAGTATTGTTGTAGAAGACAAAATCATTTTGGTCTGCTACTTTCCCTGTATCAGCAAGTAAAAAAATAGAAGAGTCTAAATCAAAATCATGTCCACCATCGTATTTATTCGTATCCCAGCCTAAACCTACAATAACATTTGATAATCCTGGATTTGTTTTTGTTAAATCAACTTTTTGACCTTTTTGTAATGAAATACCCATTTGTATTCCTCCTCAAATTTATAATTTATAATTATTGATATCTTCGAACTACATCACCAAGTTTTACATCATTTGTACCGTTACCAATAGCGGCAAATTTCCACTCGTTACCGTGACGATAAATTTCACCACAAACTAGTGTTGTTAAATTCGAATAATCATCACTTAAATTATAGCGAATTAATTCATTGCCTGTCTTGTCATCGTACACGCGAATATACGCATTTTGAATCATACCGAAATGTTGATTACGACCAGCCGCATCATAGATGTTTACAACAAATACTAATTTATTGTATTGTGCAGGCACAGCTCCTAACTCCACTGTAATGACCTCATCATCACCTGCACCGTCACCTGTTAAATTATCGCCAGAATGCTTAACTGATCCGCATTTACTTGATAATTTCCCGAAGTAAACGACGTCATCTCCTGCCAGTATACGATCATCTTGCAACATTAAAACTGATGAATCACAGTCAACATCTCTGCCTCCTGATCTACCACTAGAAAATAAGCCACCTAATAAGCCACCACTTTTTGTTTGGCCTACTGGATCCCATCCTAAGCCTACTTTAATTTTATTTAAACCAGCATTGCCTTTTGTTAAATCTACACGCTGTCCCTTTTGTAAATTAATCCCCATGTTAAAGCCCTCCTTAATTTGCATACTTGCTAAAAAACCGTGAATAGTATTTTAAATATGTTGATTAACTTGTTTTAGCAACTCCAATAATAGAAACGTTCAGTTACTGCTTTCTTGCGGAAGTCGAATAACTTTTTGCTACATATTGTAATTGTCCGATCCATTTCCTTAATCAACTGTTCAATACACTGCTTTAAATTTTTCAATTTATAGCTATTACGTCAAAAAGTATGTATCAACATACATTAAGTCTAAAATAATATTACATAAAATTCAAATAATGGCTCCACATGAAAGTAGATTTTTATATTCTCCCTTTTTTACCAAATAAAAACCTTCTAGCTTTTCAGTAGAAGGCTCTTTACCATATTAGCTTTTCATTTTCGGATCGAGCGCATCCCGTAGACCATCTCCCATTAAATTAAACCCTAATACCGTAAGCATGATAGCTAACCCTGGGAAAATCATCGTCCATGGTGCTTTTAATAAATAGATACGCGCGTCAGCTAGCATTTTTCCCCATTCAGGTGCTGGTGCCTGTGCCCCTAATCCAAGGAAACCTAGAGCAGCCGCTTCAATAATCGCCGTCGCAATGGCAAGTGTCCCCTGCACAATAATCGGTGTCATCGAATTGGGTAAAATATGTGAGAATAAAATACGTGAATCACGCATCCCTATCGCTTTGGCAGCTACGATATATTCTTCTTCTTTTACACTCAACACTTTTGACCGAATTAAGCGCCCAAAGTTTGGTACATTTATAATCGCAATGGCAATTAATGCATTTTGTAATGATGGCCCAAGTACAGCCACTACAGCAATTGCTAATAAAATACTAGGAAACGCCAACATAATATCAAAAATGCGAGAAATAATCGTATCAACCCATTTGCCATAATACCCTGCAAGAATACCAAGCAAGCTCCCTACAATAACTGAAAGAATTACAGCAAAAAAACCAATTCTTAACGAAATACGGGCACCATGAATAATTCTAGAGAATATATCTCGCCCAAAGTCATCTGTTCCAAACCAATGTGCACTGGAAGGCGCCAATAATCGTTTCGATAAGTCCTGTTCATTGATTCCTTGTGGCGCAATGGAAGGGCCAAAAACAGCAAGGACAATAAAAAATATGACAATACCAGCACCAACAAGGGAGATTTTGCTTTTTTTAAAGCTGCGCCAGCCCTCTCTCCAAGGCCCTGCCGCTCGCTCTTGACTTGCCATTGCTTCTTTTTTTATATCTATCGCACCAGTCATTATCGCATCTCCCTCCTATTTGTATTTAATGCGTGGATCTATCACAGTGTAAAGTAGATCGACAATTAAATTAATCATAATGAAAATAAAAGCAACAACTAAAATACCCGATTGTATAACTGGATAGTCTCGGAATCCGATTGCATCATAAATATAACGACCAATGCCAGGCCAACTGAAAATGGTTTCTGTTAAAATGGCACCACCTAGTAGCAACCCTGTTTGTAAACCAATAACTGTTAACACTGGAATAACAGCATTTTTCAATGCATGTTTGTAAACGACGATAAACATTTTTTGTCCTTTTGCTCTCGCTGTTCGAACATAATCAGAGCGCATGACCTCAAGCATAGACGAACGGGTAATCCTTGCAATAATCGCCATAGGAATCGTAGCAAGCGCCACCCCTGGTAAAATTAACCGCTTTAACACTTCTGTAAATTGATCAAATCTGCCTTGTATCAGTGTATCAAGCAAATAAAAATGCGTAATCGCGGTTATCGGGTCTCGTACATCATTACGTCCAGATGTAGGCAACCAACCAAGCTGAATGCTAAATGCCCATTGTTCCATTAAACCTAACCAAAATACCGGAACAGATACACCAATTAACGCAACAACCATAGCGGTATAATCAAACCATGAATTTTGGAACCAAGCTGAAATAATACCTGCATTGACACCAATAATGACTGCTATAATCATTGCAAATATCGCTAATTCTGCTGTTGCCGCTAAATAAGGAAAAATCTCTTGTGACACAGGTAACTTTGTACGCAAAGACACGCCTAAATCGCCCTGAAAAATCCCCCCCAAATAGCCAAAATATTGCGTATACCATGGTTTATCTAATCCTAAACTTGCGTTTAATGCCTCAACCGCCTCTTTCGTCGCCTGCTGACCTAAAATAACTTGTGCAGGATTACCAGGAATTAGACGAATGAGCATAAAGACGATAAAAGTCATTCCAAGCAAAACTGGGATTAATTGAAATAAACGTCTTCCCATATAGTGAAGCATTTTCTTCACCTCTCTGTAATTTTCTAATTATACTTTTGCTACGAAAAGCATGAAGTCTATACACATACTGTAGAAAGGGACAGCTTTCAACAAACGATAGACGTTTAGATGGTTTGTCTGTCAGACAGAAAAACGGGTTGCGACAAACATAGTCACAACCCGTTTTTACAACACTAGACAAAGTCCAAAGCTGTAAAAATCTTGTTACGTCACTATGAGTAGCGACAATTTTTATTTCTTTATTGTTTAATTCATATCTACTGCTTCTAAACGATCAGAACCTGTTGGATGTGCAAAGTAATTTGTCACATTTGTACTTGCAGCTAAGATAGGAATAGAGTGTGCTAGTGGAACCCAAGGTGCATCCTCAGAAATAATTACCTGCGCTTGTTTGTAAAGCTCATTACGTTTGTCTTCATTCACTTCTGTTTGCGCAGCAACTAATAATTTGTGTAACTCAGGGTTGTCGTAGAATGTGTAGTTGTTTGAACCGATATTATCAGCGTCTAATAATGTGTAAATAAAGTTATCAGCATCTCCGTTATCACCTGTCCAACCAAGTAAGAACGCATCCGCTTCACCATTTTGAGCTTTTTCTAAATACGTAGCCCATTCGAATGAGACGATTTTAGATGGAATTCCGACATCAGCTAAATTCTTTTGAATCGCTTCTGCAATTTTTTGACCATCTGGCATATACGGACGTGGTACTGGCATTGCCCATAGCTCAATTTCTTTACCGTCATAGCCTGCTTCTTTTAGCAATGCTTTTGCTTTTTCAGGGTCATAAGCATAGCCTGTAATATCATCATTGTAGCCAGCAATAACTGGTGGCATTGGATTTTTAGCAGGCTCAGCTAAACCTTCATAGAACGCATCTACTAACGCTTGCTTATCAATGGCATAGTTCACAGCTTGACGAACTTTAACGTTATCGAAAGGTGGACGTGTTACTGTTAATCCAAGGTAGCCTACGTTCATAGATGGACGTTCGATTAATTGTAGATCGCCATTTGTTTCAATCGATCCTTTATCTGACGGGCTTAAGCCATCTACTACATCTACTTCACCATTATTTAGTGCATTTAAGCGTGCTGAGTTATCAGGGATCGAACGGAAAATTACTTTATCTAATTTCGGTAACCCTGCAATACGATAGTCAGGATTTTTTTCAATTGTAATAGAATCATTACGTGTCCAATTTACAAATTTGAATGGACCTGTTCCAACTGGATTATCAATTAGTGCATCGTCATTCGCTTCAAATGCTTTTGGAGAAGCAATGGCAAATGGCACCATCGCTAAGTTTTTCAAGAATGGTGCTTGTGGTTGTTTCAACTTAAAGACAACTGTATAATCGCCTTCTGGTGTAATGGATTCAATGATTTGCTCCCCGCCCATCGTAAATTGAGACATAAAGTATGGGAACTTATCTGCACCAGCTTTCCAGCGCTCAAAGTTTTTTGCAACCGCTTCTGCATTAAAATCTGAACCGTCGTGGAACTTTACACCTTCTTCAAGCTGGAATGTGTAAGTTAAGCCATCTTCTGAAGCTTCCCATGATTTTGCTAAACCAGGCTTTAAAGTAACATCTTGTTCTCCAAAATTAATAAGTGTTTCATAGATATTCACTGTTACTTTAAAAGATTCACCTTCTGTTACTGTTGCAGGGTCAAGAGCTGTGGAGTCGCCACCTCGACCATATACTAATGTTTTTTCACCGCTGCTAGCTGAATCGCCGCCAGTTGACGTATCCTTCGAACCTGTATCCTTGCCATCAGAGCCAGAACTACACGCAGCTAAGATTGTCGAGAGAACAAGGATTAGCATTACGCCCAAAGACCAAAGCTTCTTTTTCTTCATCTATTTTCCCCCTAAAACTTTTTTATATCATTCAATGTTGAATCGCATCATAAAGATGACAAGCAACATAATGACCCGGCTTCACTTCTTGCATGTTCGGTACAACGCTTGAGCATTGTGCCTTCTTAAACGGACACCTTGTATGGAATGCACAACCACTCGGCGGATTGGATGCACTCGGAATATCTCCAGATATAATAAGCTGCTCACGTTCAAAAGTTGGATCAGGCACAGGAACAGAAGATAATAATGCCTGCGTATATGGGTGGAGCGGCTCTGCATATAAATTTTCACTTGCGGTCAACTCTACTAATTTGCCTAAATACATAACCCCAACACGATTACTAATATGGCGTACAACACCTAAGTCATGTGAGATAAAAATATAGGTAAGCTTTAGTTCCTTTTGCAAAGATTGCATTAGGTTTAAAACTTGAGCCTGAATTGATACATCTAACGCAGAAACAGGTTCGTCCGCAATAATTAAACGCGGGTTGGTCATCAGCGCTCGCGCAATGCCAATGCGTTGTCTCTGTCCTCCACTAAATTGATGAGGATAGCGTTTTACATGATATTCATTTAAGCCAACAATTTTAAGCAGCTCAATTACTTTCTGCTTGCGTTCTTTTGAATTGCCCATTCCATGCACAATGAGTGGCTCCTCTAAAATCTTGCCAATCGAATGGCGTGGATTAAGTGAAGCATAGGGGTCTTGGAAAATCATTTGGATATCCCTTCGTGCTTTCCGCATTTCACTATTCGATAAGGAAGAAAGCATTTTGCCACCGAATTCAATGTTCCCTGCGGTCGGTTCAAGCAAGCGCATTAAAAGGCGACCTGTCGTTGACTTACCACATCCTGATTCGCCCACAATACCTAATGTTTCCCCTTCGAATACTTCAAAGGATACATTGTCCACAGCTTTTACATCGCCAACTTGCGTATTCAAGAATCCTTTGCGAATTGGAAAGTATTTTTTTAACCCTTCAACTTTCAATAGCACTTTCGACATATTGAATCACCTCCTGTTCTTCCAGTAAAAAGCACCTTGCTCTATGTTGCTCTGTCTCTTCATATAAAGGTGGTGTTTGTTGTAGGCAACGTTCCATTGCAAATTCACAGCGTGCTGCAAAACGACAGCCATCTTTTATCGTGCCCGGCCTAGGTACACTGCCAGGTATTGAGTAAAGGCTATCTTTTTTGTAACGCATATCTGGCACAGATTTAATAAGTCCTTGTGTATAAGGATGCTTAGGATTTTTAAACATTTCTTGAATAGGTGCTTCTTCAACAATTTGCCCTGCGTACATAACAATAACGCGTTCGCAAGTTTCTGCTACGACCCCTAAATCGTGCGTAATTAATAAGACAGCCGTATTCATACGCTTGTTCAAATCTTTCATCAGTTGCAAAATTTGTGCCTGAATCGTCACATCGAGGGCGGTCGTCGGCTCATCGGCAATCAGCACCTTCGGGTCACAGACCAATGCCATGGCAATCATCACTCGTTGGCGCATCCCTCCAGATAGTTGATGAGGATAATCCTTTAGTAGTTCCTCTACACGTGGTAATCCTACTAGTTTCATAATTTCTACCGCCCGCGCAAAAGCCTTCTTTTTCGACCACTTGGGATTATGGATTAAAATTGCTTCTTTTAATTGCTCGCCAATTGTAAATAAAGGATTTAAGGAAGTCATAGGCTCTTGAAAAATCATCGCCACATCCTTACCACGTACTCTTTGCATTTGCTTATCCGTTAATTTCGCTAAATTTTTGCCTTCTAGCAGTACTTGTCCACCAGTAATTTTTCCTGGTGGTGAAGGGATCAATCCCATAATGGACAAAGATGTGACACTTTTCCCACTACCCGATTCCCCTACAATCCCTAAAATTTCTCCTTCATGGACTGAAAAATCAATATCATCAACGGCAGGAATCTGTCCATCATCTGTGAAAAACGTTGTTTGTAACCCTTTTACTTCTAACAGCTTTTTTCGCATGTTCAATCGCCCCACCTCACCAATATTTTCAAAAAATACAATTTTATTGAATATTATATACTAACTATCACTAAATTCTCTATTTTCAGATAATTCTAACTAAAATATTTCTCTCTTTCAATCATTATTATTCTGCAAATTACATATATTTTCTACATTTTTCTTCCCCTCCTCCAAAAACTTCTGTTAAATCGATAAATTTCCACAAAAAAAGCCTTCCATTTTATTAACAATGGAAGACTTTTTTGGTGCCAGGCACGCAAACAATTTGGGACTTAAAACCCCATACGGTGCAAATCATCGGCATTCGTATATTGTGTGATACTTAATCTAAATGTTGTACTTGGAATAAATTATAGTAAGTGCCTTGCTTCTTCATTAGTTGTTCATGATTACCTTCTTCTATTAATTGTCCATGCTCAATAACAAAAATATTATCAGCATGTGTAATGGTTGAAAGTCGGTGCGCTATAATAATCGTTGTGCGATCATGCACAAGGGCATCTAATGATTCTTGAATAAGTGCTTCACTTTCCAAATCTAGCGCTGATGTCGCTTCATCTAAAATTAAAATCGGTGGGTTTTTTAAAAATACACGGGCAATGGCCACTCGTTGCTTTTGACCACCTGATAATTTTACGCCTCGCTCTCCTACCTTTGTGTTATAACCATTTGGTAAGTTCATAATAAAGTCATGTGCATTAGCTGCTTTTGCAGCCGCCATTACTTCCTCATCAGACGCACCTGGTTTCCCCATCAAAATATTTTCCTTAACTGAATCACTAAAGAGAATATTATCTTGAAGCACAATACCAATTTGTGAGCGCAATGAATGGATTGTGACATCTTTAACATTATGTCCATCTACAAAAACCGCTCCAGCTGTCGCATCATAAAAACGGGGGATTAAACTAATAATAGTAGATTTCCCACCACCACTCATTCCTACAAATGCAACCGTCTCCCCTGGTTTTATGGTAAAGTTCATATTTTTTAAAATTGGCGAACCATCCACTTCATATTGAAAGGCTACATTTTCAAATCGTACTTCACCTGTAGCTCGCGGTAATGGAAGGGCATTTTCCTTGTTTTTTACCTCATAAGGCTCATCCATTAGTTCAAACATACGATCCATCGAAGCGATAGATTGTGTTAACGTTGTGGATGAACTTACTAAACGACGAAGCGGTCCATAGAGTCGCTCAATATAAGCGATAAAAGCAACCATTGTTCCAAGCGATAATGAGCCATTAATCACTTGATAGCCGGCATAAGCAATAACAAGCAATGGTGCCACGTCCGTAATTGTATTGACTACTGCAAAGGACTTGGCATTCCATCTCGTATGATCTAGCGCTTTTTCAAAAAACTCGCCATTGGCTTCATCGAATAGTTGTTGTTCATGCTTTTCTAGCGTAAAGCTTTTAATAATACTCATCCCAGCCACTCGCTCATGTAAATAACTTTGCACACCTGCAAGTGCCTGTGAACGGTTACGTGTTAAAGTTCGTAGTTTACCAAAGAAGAACTTTACACTAATTGCATAGAATGGGAATGCAATTAGTGCAACAAGCGTCAGTTTGACATCCATTGCTAGCATAATACCGACCGCAATGACAATTGTTGCAAAATCAAGCCAAACATTCATTAAACCAGTCATAACAAAGTTTTTCGTTTGTTCCACATCGTTAATAACACGTGAAATGACCTCGCCAGCTCTTGTATTTGCGTAATACTTCAGGCTTAGTCGCTGTAGATGGGCATAAATTTCTTTTCGGATATCAAAAAGTACCTTATTACTCACATGCTGTGCAAAGTATTGACGGTAGTATTCTATTGGTGGTCGTATCACGAAAAATACAATAATTGTTCCACCTAGCCAATAAAACAATTCCTTTGTTTTTTCTGTATCCGTTAAATCATCAGCACCAATAATATCATCAAGTACTATTTTTATAAGCAATGGAATAAATAACGGAATCGCAAATTTCACAATACCAATGAATACGGTTAAAAGTATTTCCCATGTGTATGGTTTTACAAAACGCATATAACGCTTTACGCTACCCAATTATCTTCACTTCCTTATTTGAAAGCCATTTCTGCTTAAATGGCTTTCTATACATTCAAAAAGAAACAGACATTCAATATTGAATGCCCTTACGTATTATAGCAATATTTAGCATGAAGTACAGTTAGTAAAACTTTTGTGCTAACTATTTTTCACTTTCATTGAAGCCTCTCTTTATAAAATACCCTTTACATGAAAAAAAACACCCATTAGTTAAACTAATAGGTGTTACTGACAATCATCTGCTTGCATATCGAGCTGAAACTTATAGCGATTCGTCCAAGCATCGATAAAATCAGGTGCAAAAGGCCCTCTTTTTTGTTGTATCCAGCTAATTAATTTTTCGACATTGCGCTTTAAAATTTTATCGATTACATCTGGGTAAGACATTTCCTGTCGATGTTGTTCATATTCATCTTCATCTAAAAGGGTATACGACATATCCGGAAAAACCTTAATATCTAAATCGTAGTCAATATATTTAATGGCATTATTATCGAAAACAAATGGTGAGCTTAGATTACAATAATAATACACACCGTCCTCACGCAGCATGCAGATGATGTTGAACCAGTGCTCCGCATGGAAATAACAAATAGAAGGCTCTCTCGTTAGCCACGTACGACCATCGGATTCTGTCACAAGTGTCCGTTCATTCGCACCGATTATAATGTTTTTCGTTCCTTTTAAAACCATTGTTTCTTGCCAAACACGGTGGATGCGGCCGTTGTGCTTATAACTATGTATTTGTATCGTTTCTCCTTCTACCGGTATTGCCATTTTTGAAGCCCACCTTTTCGTCTATGCTACCTAAATCTAGCAGTCTCTAGTATATTATAGCAATCTGTACGCGAAAGGTGTAGTTGAAAACTACAAATTTCACTGTGTCATGTTATTTATGTACAAATTTTCGTAAATTAATAGCAATTTCCATCATAACAAAAACCTTAGGAATTTTTTATCTTTCTATATTATACGTGTCACAAGATATAGAAAAGGGCTGTCCTTTTCATCTTTTCGATTGTTAGACAGCCCCTTAGAAGGTAAATGCAATTATGCAGTTACAAAGTGAGAGATTACTCGCTCGCGTTTTGGTTATTCTTAGCGTATTTGCCTGAAGCTTGAGCTTTATTCTGCTCAGCTTTAGCATTTTGCTTTTGCACTTCGTTGAAGTCTGTTTCATAACCAAACTCTTCACTTTGGCGTTGCATGTTTTTATTTGCTTGTTGGTTGTTGTTTTGATTTTTCTTCATCAGTCATTCACCTCCACGCTAATTATTGTGTACAGAGGTGATTACTTTTATGCTCTTATTTTTTAAATTTTCATTTCCACTATTTAATCGCTTGCCATATCTTCAGCATAGGTACAGGCATCGGTAATAATTCTATTTGCTCACGTGTCAGCCATTCACCCTTCTCAGCTGTTTTACTCTTCATATAATAAGCATTCACATGCCAAGTTAAATGAGAGAAGATATGCTTAAATGTTAAAATTGGCTGGTGTGCTTGGACATTTAATTCATGATGGTGAGCAAATTTTATCAAAGAATCATCTTCTTGTTCCACCATTGGAAACTGCCACATATTCGCGAGTAATCCTTCTTCTGGACGCTGTTCCATCAATATCCGTCCATCTTCATCCTCACAAACAAAGACATCATATGAAATATGCTTCATCTTTACTTTTTTAGATTTAATAGGCAGATTTTCGGGTTCACCCTCGTTAAAAGCTGTACAGTATTCTCGGACGGGACATAATAAGCACTTTGGTGAAGTTGGGGAACAAATAAGCGCCCCAAGTTCCATTAAGCCTTGGTTAAAAGAAGATGCATTTTCAGGATCAATTAGTTCTTCAACAGCCGCTTCAAAAATCTTCTTTGTTTTTGGAAGTGCAATATCATCATGGATATTAAGGACACGACTTAAAACACGCATAACATTACCATCAACTGCATGCTCGGGCTTATTATAGGCAATACTTAATATAGCTCCTGCAGTATAAGGACCAATTCCTTTTAGTTTTGAAATTTCATGCCGGTTATCAGGTACAATTCCCCCGTAACTTTCTAATACCTCACGCACACCTGCTTGTAAATTCCGTGCTCGTGAGTAATAACCGAGGCCTTCCCAATGCTTTAATAAATATTCCTGTGGAGCCTCTGCTAATAATTCTAGCGTTGGAAAGCTTTCCATAAAGCGATTATAATAAGGAATTACTGTGTCAACTCGTGTTTGCTGTAGCATGACCTCAGACACCCAAATTTTATAAGGGTCCTTTGTATGCCTCCATGGTAAATCTCGTTTTTCTTTTTCGAACCATTCGACTAAAGATTGTCGAAATTCTGTTACATATGGATAATTCACAGTGACCTCCCGTGTTTTTACGATTTAATTTATGATAAAAAGGGTATACAATTAAGAAAAGCTAATTCGCATAATATGACAAAAACGTATTTTAAATACGGTATCATTTACCGTATTATGTGAATGAATACTTAGCGATAGAAAGGTAAACTGTATAAAGCAATACGATACCAATATTGAAATATACATGTATGCATTGTACGCCTTTTTCACGCATGCTAGGAGTGGATAATTTTGGATTCAGGTACACATTTCGTTATGGGCATAGCACTCGGAGGTCTCGCTTTAGCTGACCCAGTAGTTGCAAATCATTCAATGACCTTTACCGCCGTTATGGCTGGTACCATTATCGGCTCACAAGCACCTGATGTTGATACGGTCTTAAAGCTTCGCAATAATGCGATTTATATTCGACATCATCGCGGTATCACCCATTCAATTCCAGCTGTAGTCATCTGGCCAATTTTAATTACAATCGTGCTATCACTAATTATTCAAGACGCGAATGTGTTGCATTTATGGCTTTGGACATTTCTTGCAGTAGCCATTCACGTTTTCGTTGATATTTTTAATGCATATGGAACACAGGCCATTCGTCCATTCTCTAGAAAATGGGTTGCACTTGGTGTTATTAATACATTCGATCCGATAATATTCACTCTCCATTGCCTTGGTATATTACTATGGGCATTTGGGGCAAATCCAGTTTGGACATTTAGCGTCATGTATGGCATTATTATCGTCTATTATATTTTACGATTTGCTGTGCAAAAAGCGGTTAAAAGAGCCGTTCATAATACCATACAGGATGAAGATTATGTTATTGTAGCTCCTACAATGCGATTTTTTCACTGGCGCATCGCTGCAAAATCTAAAACGCATTACTATGTTGGCCGTGCGTATGGGCGAACAGTTAATATTTACGATAAATTTGAAATCAAACCATTACCGAAAACACCGACTGTTGAAGCTGCTATGAAAGACCCGAATCTCGATGCCTTTGTGTCATTCTCACCATTATATCGATGGGAAATTTCAGAGCTTGAAAACGGCTTAACAGAAGTAAGGTTAATTGATCTTCGTTACCGTAGTGACAATCGCTATCCTTTCGTTGCAGTCGCTCATTTAAACGATGCCGATGAAATCATTACCTCTTACACTGGTTGGATTTTCACCGAAGATAAACTTCAGAAGAAATTACAAATTGGCGCTAGCAATTAAAGAGTCTACACAAAGCTAATAAAGCCGGGGTATCCTACTAAGGAACACCGGCTTTATTTTTCTTTTTTAACCTATTCCGTTTTCGATTTATTGTACGATATCGTCACTTGTATCCAGTAAATGAGCGTATTTAGGATTGCGCCCTGCAAATAGATGAAGCTTATCACCATAGCTAACGATTAATTGGCGCACTAACGTTTCAGTATAGTCAGCTCCTCGGTAATTGTAGCCCGCTTTGGCAGACGAGGATTCAAAATCACTCCAAAGAAGCTCCACCCAAACTCGCGCACGACCTACAGACATTTCAGGGTTTTTTGCCAGTAATTCTGTTGTTAGTTTGTCAATTTTTTCTTGCATTTACTTGCCCACCTTTATTGGTGATAATATAGAAACAGGTAATGCTTCCTGATACTTATCGCCGCCAAGACGATGCCCCCAAGCAAATCGTCCTTTTAAATAATCCACTTGGAAAAAGTTGTTATCAGAGCCATCAATGCGGTACATTTCCCCTGGAACAATCGTATCTAAATCGACTAAATAAGCTGCTGCCATTAAAGCTTTACGTTCGTAAACTGCAAATTCATTGAGTATGCCTAGTTGTTCCGCTTTGCGAGCCTTTTCTTTAAGCTTAGCTACTTCTTCACGTAATTCATGCTCTGTCATTGCAGCATAGTTTTTGTCATTCATTCTTCATTCTCCTTCTCTTCAATAAAACGATCTATAATTTCTACAGGAAATCCCTTTTGATAAAGCGCCTGCTTCGTTTTCATTTTTAATTCATAACCAGTATACTTCGCGGCATACTTTTTCCAAACTTTTTCGCCTTGTGCATCAAGCAATGCCTGCCATTCATCTTCTGCTTGTTCGATTTCTATCTGTCCGAGTACTTCATCTACAATAGTAAATGAATACCCTTTTCGCATTAAAAAATCTTGAATTTTGGCCTTTATTTGCGATGGTGTTTTCTTTTTTTCAGAACGAATTACTTTTTCAGCAAGCTGTGTGGCAAGCTTTACTTGTTCCTCATGGCTAAATGTTTCCAGTACTTCATCTTGCAAACTTTTATCGATTCCCTTTTTCATAAGATCTTGTCGAATAGCTCGCGGGCCTTTTTTCATGGTAGCTTTTTTGGTGTTTAGCAATGCTTTTGAATAAGATTCATCATTTAAAAAGCCATATGATTTTAACTTTTGGATAGCTTCTAATATGACTGCTTCGCCGAACTCTAGTGAGCTTAACTTTTTCTTCACCTCATGCTCACTTCGCATTTGATAGGATAAATAATTCAGCCCTTTATTAAACGCCTTACGAATTTCATCTTCATAGGCAATTTCCTGAATATCAAATTCTTCGAGTACCTTCCCTTTTGTCAAACCAAATTGTATGAGAATTGCCTCATCTACTGGGAAAGCGTATTCCTCGTTCAAATATATATTATAACGTTCTGGATTGTTTTTTTGACGTGCAATTTTTGTAATAACACGCATATGAAACCACTCCTTTGCCTAAACATTATAACATCTTTTTCTTTTTTTCTATCTTTGTGTATAGTTGAGTTACATCTATTTGGAAAAAGGAGGGGTTCTTATGAAAATCGTTATTGCGGGCGGTACTGGTTTTGTCGGGAAAGCGCTAACCAAATTGTTACAAGAGCAAGGCCATGAACTATTTGTCTTGTCACGCAGCAATTCTAAATACGAAAATGGCATTCATTATGTCCAATGGCTACAAGATGGCGCACGACCAGAAAAAGAATTAGACAATATTGATGCATTCGTTAATTTGGCTGGTGTATCACTAAATGACGGCCGTTGGACAAAAAAACAAAAGAAGGCGATTTATACGAGTCGGATGGATGCTACATTAGAAATCGTTCGGATTATAGAGGAACTAGATAAAACGCCTGAAGTACTTGTAAATGCCAGTGCAGTTGGCATTTATCCACCTTCCATAGCGACAACCTATAGTGAAAATTTTAAGGATTATGCAACTGATTTTTTAGGATGGACCGTTCATGATTGGGAACGCCATGCTTTGCGAGCTGAAAAACTAGGCGTTCGTGTAGCACTCGCACGCTTTGGCGTTATTTTAGGTCGTGACAATGGCGCGTTGCCTTCCATGCTATTGCCTTATAAATTGCATATAGGCGGAACGATTGGTTCGGGTGAGCAATGGCTATCATGGGTCCATATCGAGGATGTGGCACGTGCCCTTTATTTTGCAATTACAAATGCGTCCATCAGCGGACCATTTAATGTCACAGCTCCTTATGCTACACGCATGAAGGAATTCGGACAAACTATCGCACAGGTAATGAATCGCCGTCATTGGTTGCCAGTCCCGAGTTTTGCCATGCGTTTAGCTCTTGGCGAACAAAGTATGCTTGTCTTAGAAGGCCAGCATGTATTACCAACAGTTTTACAAGCGCACAACTTCGAATTTCAATTCCCACATTTACAAGAAGCACTTGAAAATTTATTATAAAATCCGTGTGCAAAGTGCGACTTGAAGTAGGATAAATTTTAAAAAGTAACGCATCCTAAACGAAAAGGAAAGGATGCGTTTTTTATGTGGAAACAACATATTGTAGGTGCGGTAATTGCTACATTTATTATTGCCGCAGCAATTAGCTTTAATCCATACTTTGCTTCAGGCTCAGATGAATATCATTGGGGCATTAAAAAAGCACAGAATGGCGAACCAGCACAAGCAGGAGCACAACTTGACAAGCTACTCGACCAATATGGAGCAATTTATAAAGGAAAACCCGATAAAAAAGTTGTTTACTTAACATTCGATAATGGATACGAAAATGGCTTTACTGAAAGTATATTGGATACGTTAGAAAAAGAAAAAGCGCCAGCAACTTTCTTCTTAACCGGTCATTATTTAGAAAGTGCTAGTGACCTTGTTAAACGTATGGTACAAGATGGTCATACTATCGGCAACCATTCCTATGGTCATCCTAATATGGCTAGGTTAACGAGAGATGGTATGCGTGCAGAATGGCGTAAATTTGATGGGAAATTACGTGAATTAACCGGTATTGACCGTACAACATATGCCCGCCCACCAGAAGGCATTTTTAATGCGAAGTTGTTGGAAGTCGGCAATGCTGAAGGCTACCGTCATATTTTCTGGTCTGTCGCTTTTAAAGATTGGCTAAAGGATGAACGTCGTGGAGCAGATTATGCGTATAATGCATTGATGGAACAACTTCACCCTGGTGCAGTCATTTTAATGCATACCGTAGCGCAAGATAATGCAGAAGCACTTCCTTTATTTATTGCCGAAGCGAAAAAGCAAGGCTATACATTTTTATCGCTCGATGATTTAGTATTGGAGTATGAAGATTTCCCTGTCACTATGCAATCGTCCACTCCTTAGTTATAATGGGGAGATGATATCAGCATGTTATCAGTAACTACGTGCTGTACAAAGTTAAAGGACGTGGATCGCTTGACGCAACAAACAACGATGGAAGTGGGACAAAAATTCCCATTAACGATAAAGAGACTTGGTATTAATGGGGAAGGCGTGGGCTTTTATAAACGCAACGTTGTCTTCGTAAAAGGCGCTATACCAGGAGAAGAAATTACTGCCCAAGTCACAAAAACACAACGAAATTTCGCAGAGGCTGACATACTGGCGATTCGCAAAGCATCGCCGTATCGTCAGGAAGCACCTTGCCCTGTTTACAATGAATGCGGCGGTTGTCAACTTCAACATATGACATATGAAAAACAACTTCTTGAAAAACGCGATATTGTGATGCAAGCTTTAGAACGCTATGCTAAGCCGTTAGCTGCATCTGTAGAAGTTCGCCATACACTGGGTATGGATAACCCATGGCATTATCGCAATAAAAGCCAGTTCCAAGTACGCAAAGAAGGCAAACGTGTTTATGCAGGTCTTTTTACTGAAGGCAGCAACAAGCTACTGAATATTAATGATTGTCTTGTACAACATCCAATCACATCGAAAATTACAGTAGCAACACGTAAAATTTTACAAAAATTAAATATTACAATTTACGATGGTCGTACGCTCGATGGTTTAGTGCGTACGATTGTTGTACGTACGGGGATTCGTACAGGTGAAACGCAAGTCGTGCTTGTAACGACACGCAAAGAAATCCCCCACCTTGCTGAGCTTATAACACGCATTAAAAAAATCGACCCAAGTATTGTATCAATTGCACAAAATATTAATCGTGAAAAAACTTCACTAATTTTCGGTGATGAAACGATTGTACTAGACGGCAAGGAAACAATTCATGAGGAACTTGGGGAATTAGCATTTGACCTTTCGGCTCGCGCGTTCTTTCAATTGAATCCAACGCAAACCGTACATTTATACAATGAAATTAAAAAAGCAGCGGCATTAACAGGTAAAGAAACGGTTGTTGATGCTTACTGTGGTGTAGGAACAATTGGTTTATGGCTAGCTGATCAAGCAAAAGAAGTTCGTGGTATGGATGTTATTCCAGAAAGCATTCAAGATGCTCGAACTAATGCACGCAAGCATGGTTTTAAACATACGAAATACGCGGTGGGCACTGCCGAAAGTGTTTTAGCGAAATGGCGCAAAGAAGGCTTTACGCCGGATGTGATTACTGTCGATCCGCCGCGCACAGGCCTTGCTCCAGAATTTATTCGCACTGTTCTAAAACTAAAGCCAAAACGTTTTGTCTATACTTCTTGTAACCCCTCTACACTGGCTAAAGATTTACAGGAATTATCAAAACTTTATGATGTGGAATATATTCAGCCCGTTGACATGTTCGCACAAACTGCCCAAGTGGAGTGCGTTTGCTCCTTGGTTCTTAAAGCGGAACATCGAAAATGATATACTTTTAAAATTTTGTTGATCTTGATTAAGCGTAGTCTACATTTTGTAGACTGCGTTTTTTTTACAGTTCTGCTTAAGCTGAGGTACTGTCACGATTGTCGATTGATTTCATGTGTTATAGTCTTGTAGAGCCCATGCAATTATAAGGAGGAAAAATGGATAACATTCAATACTTATCGCAATTTAATCTGCTTAATTCGCTCTCGATGGAAGATTTAATAGAAATGGAACAATTAACATTAATAACGACTTTTCCGAAAAACACTTTTATTCAAACACCAGAAACTTTTTCGGAGGGGCTTTACTTTGTTAAAAAGGGGAAGTTGCGCCTGTATAAGGTAAATGCTCAAGGTAAGCAATTTACTTCGGATATACTCAACGAAGGTAATGTATTTGGGGAAATGGATATCATATCATTTGGTACCCGAGAGAATTTTATTGAAACGATAGAGGAAAGCCATATATGTTTGATGAATAAGGAAAGATTTGAAAATTTTTTAATTCAGCGGCCTCAATTTATGATGACATTGTTAAAAGTACTTAGTAATCGAGTTATCGGTATGAGTCAGTTAACGCAAAATCTAGCTCTTGGGAAACTACATGACAAAGTTTTATATGCGCTTATTAAACTATCTGATCAGTTTGGACTTACGGGTGATAATGAGTATTACAAAATAGATTTTCCTCTTTCGCATCAAGAAATCGCCAATTTAGTTGGTGCAACTAGAGAAGCTGTAACTGTGGTTTTACAAGAACTTGTTAAAGAAGAAGTCATTAAGACAGGATTTAAAACAATCTATATCCATCGGAAAGCTTTTGGAGAGAAACATTTCTTAGACTGAAAAATGCTGGAGCGTATCAAGTAGCAAAGAGATTTTCAAAATGAGTTGTAAACAACATTACATCTTCCTTCTAGAAAAAGATGTATCGTATAACTACATACAAAATATAATACGATACGGAGATGACATAATGGAAAACACGCCATTTCAAAAATTGCAAAGAGATTTAGAAATAGCAGCTACACATATGGAAAAGGTGCTCCCAAAGGAAGTGCTGGATGCATTCGAAAAATCGATTCAGGATTTACGTACATCTGATTCCGGTAGGGGTTTAAGAGCTGGAGTCAAAGCGCCTGACTTCACTTTAGTGGATTCTACAGGTCAAAAGATAACTTTGTCTGAAGAACTTTTGAAAGGGCCTGTTGTTCTGATATTTTACCGCGGTACATGGTGTCCATTCTGTAACCTTGAGTTGAAAGCATACCAGCGAATGAATGATGACATTAAGGCAATTGGGGGCCAATTGATTGCAGTTAGCCCTCAAACTCCAAACTATTCTGCATCTGTACAAGAAAAGAACGAATTAAATTTTCATGTTTTAAGCGACTTGCACAATAAAACAGCAGAACAATATAATCTTAAATTTAAATTACCTGAATATGTATATCCTATCTACAGATCGCTTGATATTTCACTCGAAACATTTAATGGTGATCATTCTTGGGAACTTCCAGTACCAGCTACTTATGTAATTGATAAAGCAGGCATTATCCGTTTTGCTAGCGCCGAAGCAGACTATAAAAAACGCATAGAACCTAGTAAGGTGATGCATATTCTCCAGTCACTTTAGCAGCATCTTCGAATTAAAAAATTATGATGAGATAGAAAACAGTCTCTCAGTTAGCCACATTCGTTTGGAATAACGAGGAGTTTCCAGCGTTAATATTACTATAGATTGGACGTTTTTATCATAGCTTAAATCTATGTTGTAAAAACATGCAAGTTGCGTGTATTGCAAAGCTTGCGTTAAGAAAATAAACAGTTAGAGCGTCTCAAAGTTTTTTGAGATGCTCTTTTATTTTAAATAAGAAAAAGAGCTTCTTGTGCAGAATTCAAGTCTCCCCCAAAGAATCAACTCTCCTTTCCCGTATACAAAAAATGATTTCACTCCTTAAAACTACAACTTCAGAAGGTAGGTGTAGACTGCCTCTTGTATAGATAATCTCTCCTCTAGGTTCCTAATCCTCTTCAGAAATCAACGCTGGAAAGAAACTTATCATGCAGTTTTCCTAGATTGTCGTATTTTTTACTCTCTACTATGTAAAATATCAAAATTGTTAGCATTATTTTTACTTTTAGAGTTTCTTTTTATTTTAACAAGGTAAAAAAACCACTATCTTTTAAAGCATAATGCTCAGTCTCTTTATTACATTCAAAAGAATATGCAATAGCATTTTCATGATCAAACTCTAAATAAAATTTTAAGCTCTCAAAATTACACAATATAATGCTAAAGGTTTCAACACTTCCAAAATCTTTATTTTGTTTATATATTTCTATGGATTTTTCTAACGATTCTCTTAATATAGCCCTAGCTGTTTCTGTAAGTTCTTCTTTGTTAAAAGATTTAATCGTCCTTTGAGAATCATCTAATAAATCCATTATCTCACTGTCATTTAAAAGGTCTGAGTTACGCATAATTTTCAAGGAATCTCCTCCTTATTCTTAATTAAATCTTTTAACCATAATACCACCAATTACTAGTTAATTCTTGTTACTATTATCAATTCTCCCCCTATTCCACACTCGCTTCCGCAAAATCACTTCCTGCATCCGCGGGTATTCACTCTGCTTTCGCGGGTATTTCACTTCACTCCGCGGGTATTCACTCTAATTTCGCGGATATTTCGCTCCACTTCGCGGGTACTCCACACCATTTCGCGGGTATCACTATTGATCAAATGGATTCTCCCCCATTATGCGGGAATTCCATTTAATTCCTTATATATCTATCAACTATCTCATTGCTTTTATAATAGCTTATCTGTATAATATATTGTTAGGTGCCAAACCTACGTGGCATGGACTTAAACATCCGTGTCACACCGAAAAACGCCATTACAGCACGGATTTGCTGGGCGTTTTTTGTTTTATGAGCGGGAGATGAGCCCCGCTCTTTTATTTTTGCATATAAAAGCGACCATGACATTAAACCGTCACTGGTCGCTTATTTTTATGTTTCCCGAATACAAGTAAAACGATTGCCACAGTTAGTAAGAGCAACGACACAAGTAAAAGGAAGCTATAATTTTTTACAAACTCTAAATAAACCCCGCCTAAAAACGGTCCTGTTAAACTACCGATACTTAAGGCAATTCCACAAAGTAAGTTGCCAGTCGGTAACAGTTCTTTCGGCGTTAAATCCGCCATGTAAGTAATTCCAAGAGAAAACATCGAACCGACCAATGTACCTGCGAAGAAAAATACGATTGCTACCGCTAATGGTGAATGCTCTAAAAAACTAGCCACACTAAAAAGGATAGCTCCCCCAAATGCTCCAGTCATCAAGATGTTTCGCCGTCCAATTTTATCGCCCAGTGCGCCAAGAGGAACTTGCGTTAAAATACCTCCAAAAGTAAAGACTGATAAAATAATGGGAATGATATCAACATCAAAGCCTTTACGCAAGGCGTATACTGGAAATAAAGCATTTAACGACGATTCTAAAAAACCGTAAACAAAAGGGCCTAAAAATGCAATCCACCCAAATACAATAGCCACCTTATAGCGCTTCCATCCTCTTGCATTCATATCACCAGTTAGACGCTCTGGCTTCTCGTTGCGTAATAAAAATACAAATGACCATGCAAATAAGCACATAATCGACGACACAATAAAAGGCAATGGTTCAGCAATCTGTATAAGCTTTACCATCAATGGCCCTACCGCAAAGCCCGTACTAAAAGACAAACCATAAATAGCCATACCTTTACCTAAACTTTTATGATCGGCTGTGCTTGTAATCCATGTTTGAGTTGCATAATGTAGCGCATGATCGCCTACACCTATCAGCAAACGCAACACGAACCAAAATGTAACACTTTTCCATAAAGGAAATACAAGGAGTGAGACAAATACAAGTGCACCACCTATTAAAATAATTGGTTTGTAGCCCCATCTTCGTAAAGGTTGTTCGATAAACGGTGAGATTAATAAAGTTCCTATGTATAGACCTGTCGCATTTAAACCATTTAATGCAGAGGATACACCGTCACGTTCAAAAATAATAGAAATAAGTGGCAGTAGCATTCCTTGTGAAAATCCTGATATAGATACAATTAACACTAGGATTGCAAACCTTTTTTTGCTGTAATCTGAGAAGTAAGTCATTTTTTCCTCCAACATCAAGTCATCTTCCACATAACAGCATACCAAAAAGCCTTAGCGCTCACCACATGTGATTTTACGCTAAGGCTTAACTAACACTTATCTCCATTCAATTGTATAAACACGATTTTCGGCTTTTTATTTGCCGATTACTTGTTTAAACTCCCTCCTTTTCGAGTTAGAGTTCACCGTTTAGTACCATCAGCTCCTTTACTATTTCTTAAAACAACTTTAACATACAACATCAATATTGTAAATATTCTGTCTATTAATTTTTCAAAATAATCTCTAAGTCCTAGGTGTTTACCTAAGCATTGAAATTTAGTCCTAAATCAGCTACGATGTAAGGGACGAAATGAGGTGTATGTATGTCAAAGCCAATCACTGATAAAGAGCAACAAGTAACTTACTTAAAAGAACGTCTTGAAATGTTTTTAGAAGTATTAGATGCCATCGACCCAGAAACGACTGAATTACAGGATATTGATCGTCTAATTCAAATGATGGATGATTTAGAAGAGAAAATGGAGCAATTCAACGCTCGTGAACAATAATGACACGCAAAAGCAAGCGAGCAAATAATTTGCCCGCTTGCTTTTTAATGACAATCCCAATTATAAACAACCTGACTAAAATCTTTATTTTTAAGCTCTTCTTCTGTAATAAAGAAATTGCCAACACCGCAATCTCCCCACAGTATATGATCTCCTTCACTATCTATTTGCAATAACAACGTTGTTGAATCGTTATAATCGCCATAAGCTCTAGGATCATCCTGTGTAAAGAAAGGGTATCCCCCTATTTTATGCCCAGCTCCAGATAATACATCATACAATACATCTGCTAATTCTTCGTTTTCTTCAATAACCGCTAAGAGACTTGTGTACTTTTCCTCGCTTCGAAAATCACCCATTGATAAAGGTTCAAATTTTGCTTTAAAGCTTAATGCCAGTTCTTTCTCTACAGGAAAATACATTTCTTCATCCTCATTTTCGATAAATGAGAAGTCTTGCACAAGTTGCGATTCATCATCGATGATTGTATCGTGGAAAATAACGCGAAAACCCGCTTGATTTTTCCCATTATCGAAATCCATCCCTAAGACATCATCATAACCATCAATATAGAACTGCAATATCCCCTGCTCTGGTAAATGAGGCACGTGCTTAGGAACATCCGCAAAATTAATTTGTGCTAAAAGCTTTAATGGTTGTTGTTCCTCATTTTTAGGATATTCCATAGTCAGTGGAAAATATGGATTCCCTGCTAATTTACTTGCAAATAAAGTCGTTTCCTTTTCATGCGCTTCCATTACAACAACAGGACTCATTGTTCCTTCTATTATATTTCGATATGGTTCAACTTCCTTTGGTAACTTCAACGAATTTGTTTCTGACATGAAATATCCTCCTTGAATTAAAGTTAATTCCATTATAGAACAAATGTTCCCGATAAGCAATTACTCTCTTTAAACATTTAATGGCAAATTACGAAACATTAGAATTCTATAGTTATTCGCTAATTCCTACTACAATTACATGCACTCTTTTTTTCATTAGTGGAAAAGAGTATAATGGTTCGTGGAAATAATTAAATTTTCTATGGGGGGCAATACCAAAATGAATCTTCAAACTTTGGAGAAAAGTCTATATGATTTAATTACAGAAACGTCAACAAACTTACCAAAAGACGTACGTCGTGCCATTAAAAAAGCGAAAGAAGCTGAAAATGCAGGCACTCGTGCAGCAATGAGTTTGGAAACAATCTCTAATAATATTATTATGGCAGAAGACAATGTATCACCAATCTGCCAAGATACTGGTCTACCAACATTTAAAATCTACACTCCTGTAGGTGTAAACCAATTAGAGATTAAAGAAGCAATCAAAAAAGCAATTAACGATACAACAGCCGATGCAAAATTACGTCCAAATGCTGTTGATTCTTTAACTGGCGCAAACAGTGGCAACAACCTTGGTGATGGACTACCAGTTATGAAATTCGAGCAATGGGAAAAAGACTATATTACGATTAAATTAATTCTTAAAGGTGGCGGCTGTGAAAATAAAAACATCCAATACAGCTTACCATGTGAGTTAGAAGGTCTTGGTCGTGCTGGTCGTGACTTAGACGGTATCCGTAAATGTATTCTACACTCTGTATATCAAGCTCAAGGTCAAGGCTGTTCTGCAGGCTTCATCGGCGTAGGTATCGGTGGCGACCGCTCTTCTGGTTATGATTTAGCAAAAGAGCAATTATTCCGTCATGTGGAAGATACGAATGCAAATCCTGATCTTGCAAAATTAGAAGAATATGTTGTAAAAACTGCTAACACTTTCGGTATTGGAACAATGGGCTTCGGCGGTGAAGCAACTTTACTTGGTTGTAAAATTGGCGTTATGCACCGTATTCCTGCATCATTCTACGTATCAGTAGCCTATAACTGCTGGGCTTACCGTCGTATGGCAGTTGATATTAATCCAGAAACTGGCGAAATCATTAACTGGCACTATCAAGAAGGCGAAAAAATTACATTTAAAGATGAAGTTGCTGCAACAACAGAAGAGACTTCTACAAATGTTGTAGAACTAACTGCACCTATTACAGAAGAACAAATTCGTTCACTTAAAGTAGGTGACGTTGTATCTATTACTGGTCGTATGTACACTGGTCGCGATGCAATTCACCATCACTTAATGAGTCATGATGCACCAGTTGATCTGAACGGACAAGTTATTTATCACTGTGGCCCTGTAATGGCTAAAGATGAAGAAGGTAACTGGACAGTGAAAGCTGCTGGCCCAACTACTTCTATCCGTGAGGAGCCATATCAAGGCGATATCATGAAAAAATTTGGTATCCGTGCTGTAATTGGTAAAGGCGGTATGGGTCCAAAAACACTTGCTGCTTTAGGTGAACACGGTGGGGTTTACTTAAATGCAATCGGTGGTGCTGCTCAATACTACGCAGACTGCATTAAAGGTGTAGATGGTGTAGACTTAATGGAATTCGGTATTCCAGAAGCTATGTGGCATTTAAACGTTGAAGGGTTCACAGCTGTAGTAACAATGGACTCTCACGGTAACTCGCTTCACGCTGATGTAGATAAATCTTCTCTAGAAAAACTTGCCCTACATGCAGAAAGAGTTTTCTAAGCCAATAGCATATTTTTAACGAAAAGATTTACCTTTAACGAACACAAAATATAAAGGCACAGAATATTCCTAGTGAATATACTGTGTCTTTTTCTTCGCTATATAAACCCCTCTTTTTTCTTGAACAAGCTCACTATTTTATCAGTATATTGATTTGCAACTCCTCTAAACCAAATATTTCAAAGGACTTTTTATTCTATTTTAAATTTATTCCTTTCTTTTTCCAAACAGCTTTGTTATAATAATTCTAAATTAAGAAGGACTTGAATGAAAGTGGTTATCAACTACAGAAACGCTTGTTTTTCTTTAATTTATAAGGTTTTTGATATTGATTTTCATTATCAGGGGGGATTTAGATGGAGTACTCTAATCGAGAAAATGTTGGTTTAATTGAGAATATCAAAGTGCATGCAGAACTAATTGCTGCTATCATGGCTGGTTTATTTATTTTGCTTGCATGGCGTTTAGATACAAATGATCAAACAACGGCTTCAGTTCTTTTATATATTGTTGCTTTTTGTGTTGGAGGATTTGCAAAAGCAAAAGAAGGCATCGAAGAAACAATAAAAGAAAAAAAATTAAATGTAGAGTTACTAATGATTTTAGCTGCGATCGGCTCAGCAGCGATTGGCTATTGGACAGAGGGAGCCATCCTTATTTTTATCTTTGCTGTCAGTGGCGCTTTAGAAACATATGCAATGAACAAAAGTCATCGTGAAATTTCTGCTCTCATGAATTTACAACCTGAGGAAGCTTGGTTAGTACGTGGCGGTTTTGAACCGATGAAAGTCGCTGTCTCAACACTAAAAATTGGAGACCATTTACTGATTAAACCTGGTGAACGTGTCCCAGCGGACGGTATTATCTTTAAAGGACAGTCTTCTATCGATGAATCTGCTATTAGTGGTGAGCCATTACCGATTGCCAAATTTGAAGGTGACGAAGTATTTGCAGGGACAGTTAATTTAAATGGCGCGATTACTATGGAAATGACAAAACCGAATTCCGAAACATTATTCCAAAAAATTATTATGCTTGTGCAAAATGCTCAAAGTGAAAAATCACCTTCACAGCAATTTATCGAAAAATTTGAAGGTACTTATGTAAAATTAGTGTTACTATCTGTTGCACTTATGATGTTCCTTCCTCACTTTTTAATCGGTTGGGACTGGACGACTACGTTTTATCGAGCAATGGTACTTTTAGTAGTGGCATCTCCATGTGCACTAGTTGCATCCATTATGCCTGCCACATTAGCAGCTATTTCGAATGGCGCGAAAAACGGGATACTATTTAAAGGTGGCTTACACCTCGAACATTTAAGTGCGTTACGTGCATTAGCGGTCGATAAAACAGGAACTTTAACACAAGGTAAACCAGTCGTTACAGACTTCATCGTACGTGATGGCTTAAATCAAGAAGAAACATTAGCTATTCTTGCAGGTATTGAAGCACAGTCAAACCATCCATTAGCACAAGCGATTACTACCTATGCTAAAGCACAACACATATCTCAGTTTGCACAAGCAACGATTGAAGATATCCCTGGTTGGGGCATGAAAGGCTTTGTCAATGGAACAGAGTATCTAATAGGTAAACCAGATTTTGTTGGAAGTGAAGAAGCTAACACCTTCGCAAATAACGCATTATCAAAGCTTTCTGCTGAAGGTAAAACAGTAATCTTCATACGTGACAAAGAAGGTGTTGTCGCACTTGCTGCGTTAAAAGATACTGTTCGTGATGAAGCAAAAAAAGCTGTCGCATTGTTAAAAGAATTAGGAATTGATGTCATTATGCTGACTGGCGATAATGAGAAAACGGCTAAAGTGATCGCAAAAGAGGCAGGCGTTACTGAATATGTGGCAGAATGTCTTCCTGAAACAAAAGTGACGGAAATGAAACGCCTCCTCGATCAACATAAATACGTAGGGATGGTTGGTGACGGTATCAATGACGCACCAGCATTAGCAACAGCCACTACTGGTATTGCAATGGGAGAAGGGACAGATGTTGCCTTAGAAACAGCAGATGTCGTATTAATGAAAAATGATTTATCTAAAATTGCCTATGCGGTTCGTCTTTCTCGCAAAATGCAACGAATCGTGAAACAAAATATCTTCTTCTCTATCGGTATCATTGTTTTATTGATTGCCTCTAACTTTTTACAAGTTGTCGATTTACCACTAGGTGTTATCGGTCATGAAGGCAGTACAATTCTCGTTATTTTAAACGGCTTACGAATGCTTAATAAAAATGTATAAAAAAGGTGGTCTCAAACCGAGACCACCTTTTAAAGTGTCGATAAACCGTTGATTTCCGTTCCAGGCGCTCCCTTTCCGCAGAAAAAGTGCCAGTCACTCACACAATTTACTATGCATTTTACGAATTAATCCACATAGACTCCTGCGGGAACAGCACGAGTTGTAAGACGCAACAGACTGCGCGATAGCGAGGGTTGCGGTTTACACTGTGCCCGCGGAAAGCGTAGTGGATTTTTACGCTATAGGAGCAGAACTCTATACACGAGAAAAGTCCTCCCGTAACGAAAATTATCAGTAGTTAAATGTACAAATGCTGAAGGGTGATCTCAAACTGAGACCACCCTTTCATTATTTAATAGCACCTTCCGCTTTAAGCAATGCTCTCTTTTGCATCGTGGCATTTAAGACACCACCAAAAATTAAAATCATCCCTGTAAAATACAGCCACAACATTAATATAATAACGCCACCAATACTACCATATGTAGCAGAATAATTTCCAAAATTACTAATATAGAAAGAAAAACCATATGTCACAAGCAACCATGCGAGCGTCGAAAACATTGCGCCTGGCCAAACACCCATTAATTTCAATCGAGGTGTCGTATTCGGTACTAACCAGTAAATTGCCATCAACACTACAAAAATAAGCAACGGTGGCATCGACCAGCGAATATTGCGCCAAAGGGATTCAAACTCATCTTCAATACTAACGATTGAAAATAAAAAATGACCAATTTGCTGTCCAAAAACAGGTAATAAAAGTGCCACTGCTATTACAATTACTAAAGCTAAAGTAAATACAAGAGAGAGCCCTCGATCTATGAAGCTCACCCTATTTTCGGTATCGTACGCTTTATTTAAAGCTCTTAATAACGCATTGATTCCTTTTGACGCAGACCAAATCGTTCCAAGTACCCCAATTGATAATAGGCTGCTATTACGGTTCGTTAGCACTTCATTTAATGTACTTTCAATCAACCTGTATACTTCATCAGGCATTAAATTAACTAAAAACGAATACACTTGCGTTGTTTCTAAATTTAAATACGGCAATAGCGTTACAAGGAAAATGAGTAGGGGGAAGAAAGATAGCAAAAAGAAATAAGCAAGTTGCGCCCCAAGCGCCGATATTTCAACGCGTTGTATGCGAAGCATTAAATCTTGGATAAAGCCTTTCGATGTCATCACATCTACCATATCTTCATTTGGCGAAAAAAATGCTTTTACTTCCGCAAATGAAGAACGTATGGATGCCTTTTTCTTTTCCATTTAATTCCCTCCTTGAACTACAGCCTATTCTTTTTCTGGTGAGGTAAAGGCTGTTTTTGTATCGCTAATCATGCCTTGAATAGTGGAAGGTAATTCTTTAAATTCATCGACTTTCTCAGCTATTGTATTGACATTTTCTGATACGCTATCACAAAGTACTTTAGCTGCGATTACCTTTTCCTCAATTAAATCTTGCAGTTCATTACGATGCGATGCGTAATAGGATACTGCTTCCTTCATTTTTTTAGTAGTAGCGACCGTTTTCTCTCGTGTAGTACGATCAAACATGCTTAATGCAGCACCTACAGCAGCACCTACGACGATGGATGCTAATAATTTACTTTGTCCCATATTTTATATACCCCCTGCTTGTGTAATGTTTATTCCCTATTTTCTTATAATTAAACAGCTTACTGCCCTTATTCTACCCAATTACAGTCTATTTTTAAAGCAACGCCCAATTACAGTGTTGACATTTTTTTTATTCAATGAAATGATATTGGCTAGGATTATGAAAGGTAGGTTAATTGAATGGATTTATCTATATCGTCAAAAGAAAACGTTATTTATATGGTCGATCAAATGAAAGATAAGCTTCGCATGGTCAATGTAGATGCCATGAAATCAGAGAATTTTGATGAAGCAAATTATGAAGATTTAGTCTATCTATACGAAATGGTTATGAAACGTGACACATTTAGCCCTAGTGAAATGCAGGCTATCGTTGCTGAATTGGGCTCTTTACGCAAATAATAGCAATGCCCTATAACCTTACCTCTCTACATTAAAAAAGCTATTAGCAAGGACCTTTAAGTCATTTGCTAATAGCTTTTTCTTTTGACTACTGCGTATTTTTCGCAGCAGAGCCATCTTCAGCAACAAGTGGTTGAATTAATACTTCCACACGACGATTTTTCGCGCGCCCTTCAGCCGTATTATTCGGTGCAATGGCTTTATATTCACCATATCCTTTTGCACTAAAATAAACCGGATCAAGTTTTGAATTACTATCCACTAAAATTTTTAAAAAGTTCACTGCTCGCATTACCGATAATTCCCAGTTTGAAGCAAACTCAGGACCTGTTTGCGGTACGTTATCTGTATGACCAGTAATGACAATACTACGTGCTGGGTCAGACACTAATACGCCTGCAAGTTCACTAGCAATTTTATTATACTCAGGTTTAATAGTAGCTCGTCCTGGATCAAACAAAATGCTATCGCGAATAGTAACAAGTAAACCTTCATCTGTCATTTCCGTTGCGAATTGACCTTCCATCTCATTGACTGCAATAAAATTATCGACACTATCTTTAATTTCAGCTAAATCCTGTTGATCCTTTAAATACGCTGAGTTTTGCTGTGGCTGTTGTGGTGTTTGATCATTATTTGCATTTGGTGTTTGCATTGGAGATGGTTGTTCTAAAAAGCTCGTCCCACCATCAAATACTTGATTAAACACTGCCGACATACGATCTAATTTTTCTTGGTCAACTGAACTAGATGCAAAAAGTACGATAAATAACGCCAATAATAACGTTAAAATATCAGCATATGGTACTAACCAAGACTCATCAACATGTTCTTCATGCTTTTTTTTCTTAGCTTTCTTTGCCAAGGCCGCCCGCCCCGCTTTCACCCGAAATTTGACGACGCTCTTCCATCGTTAAATAAGAAGATAATTTTTGTTCAATAACACGTGGCGCTTCCCCTTCTAATACAGAAAGAATGCCTTCAATCATCATACGTTTTTGCTTTACTTCAACTGCTGATTTACGTTTTAACTTGTTGGCAAATGGATGCCATAGTACGTAACCTGTAAAGATACCTAATAATGTTGCCATGAATGCAGCCGATATGGCATGTCCTAACTTATCAATATCATTCATATCTGCTAACGCTGCGATTAACCCTACTACCGCACCGAGTACCCCTAATGTCGGGGCATATGTACCTGCTTGTGTAAAAATGGCTGCACCACTTGTATGTCGGTCTTCCATCGCTTCTACTTCTTCCGTTAATACATCACGGATATAATCGGCGTTTTGACCATCGATTGCTAATGTAAGACCATTTTTTAAAAATGGATCTTCAATTTCTGAAGCCTTACTTTCTAAGGCTAACAATCCTTCACGACGTGCTAAATCAGCCCATTGTGAAAACATCTTAATAATTTCAATATCATCTGCTAATTTTGTTTCTTTAAAAAGAATTTTAAATAGCTTTGGTACCCGCTTTAGTTCCTTCATAGGAAAGGCAATTGTTACAGCTGATATTGTACCGAAGATGATAATTAAAATAGCCGCTGGATTGTAAAAGGCACTTAAGTTTACACCCTTTAACACCATCCCTGTTAACAGTGCGATAAACGCTAAAATTATCCCTACTACTGACGATAAATCCATTTTAGAACCTCCAAATCTTCTATACTTACTTATTTTCGTCCTATTTTCCATATTTTAAATAAACATATTATATAGTATAAATGTATTTCACTAATTTTTCGATGAAATAAATGCTTTTTATTCACATTTCGACCATATTTGATTATATTGAATTAAGAATAATACACGAAATTGTCTTTTATCGAAAGGAGTTAAGAATTTGTTATTATCATTTGACACAAAATTACTAAGATATGCCGAATTAGCCGTGAAAATAGGAGTAAATATCCAGAAAAATCAATTCCTTTATGTGAGTTGTTCGACCGATAACTTAAAATTAGCTGAAATAATTACTAAAATTGCTTATGAAAATGGTGCAAAACAGGTTTTTGTTGATTTATCAGATGATCGACTTGTGCGCACACGTTATGAAAAAGCTCCAAAAGACTCATTTGATTTTTATCCTCCATGGAAAATTCAAGAGCGTGAATGGCTTGCAGAACAAGGTGCTGCCTTTTTAAGCATCGTTTCACAAAGCCCAGACCTTTTAAAGGATATCGATCATGAAAAAATTATGACTTTCCAAAAAGCCTCAGGTCAAGCACTCGCTAACTACTATACTATGATGCGAGCAGATAAATTTAGCTGGACAGTTATTGCTGCTCCTTCTAAACAATGGGCAGCCAAAGTATTCCCTCAACTACCAGAAGAACAGCAAGTAGAAGCATTATGGGAAGCAATCTTTGCTGCTACACGCACAGATCAAGATGAACCGGTTAATGCTTGGAAAACTCACGACGAACAGTTACATAACAAAGCCGACTATCTAAATAAGAAACAATTCAAGTTCTTGCGCTATCAAGCTCCCGGAACAGATTTAACGATTGAGTTACCAAAGAAGCATATTTGGACAGGTGGCAGTAGTGTCAATATATATGGCAATGCATTTATGGCAAATATGCCAACAGAAGAAGTTTTTACAGCCCCACTCAAAACAGGTGTCAATGGCTTTGTCTCAAGTACAAAACCTTTAAGCTATAGTGGAAATATTATCGATCAGTTTACATTAACATTTAAAGATGGTCGTATTGTCGATATACAAGCACAGCAAGGACAAGATATATTAGCATCCCTTGTTGCAACAGACGAAGGTGCACAGTATCTTGGGGAAATAGCACTTGTTCCCCACCAATCGCCTATCTCACAATCCGGATTATTATTTTACAATACATTATTCGATGAAAATGCCTCTAATCATTTAGCTATAGGCAATGCCTATTCCTTTTGTATAGAAGGTGGTAAAGAAATGTCAGCAAAAGATTTGCTGTCTCACGGTCTAAATCAAAGTTTAACGCATGTTGACTTTATGATTGGCTGTGCTAATATGGATATTGACGGCATTGCTGCTGATGGTCAAATCGAACCAATTTTCCGCAATGGCAACTGGGCCTTTTAAGTAAATAGTCAGTCCTATTACTATTATTCTAGGCTAGGTATCTTATGGATGTCATAAATTATCCTTACATTTTCCTAGCAACCTATTGTATAATTAGAGTAGTTCATATAGTAGATTATTTAAGTAGAGAGGAGCTTTTATAATGTTCATTACAACTGTACTTGGCTTTTCAGCCGTACTATTAATTTCTATGGGATTCTTTATCCACTATCTACAAGTTGGTTTAGATAGCAAATCTTCTGTAACTGTAGATCCACAACCAAAAGAAAAATATTAATCATATAAAAACAGCTACTTTATGTAGCTGTTTTTTTTCGTTTATAAATATGTCATAGTAGATTCGCTAAATAATTTACCAAACTTCTTTTTTTTTCATAAAAATTGCGCGAATATTGTCATTATTATTTGCATATTTACATTTTTGCTCTAAAATATTTCATTAGGGAAGGGAGCAAACTTTCATGACAATGTTAAAAGATATTTTACAGTTTAATGAAGATTTCGTTCAAGAAAAAAAATATGAGCCTTTTATTACAACGAAGTACCCAGATAAGCGCATCGTTGTCTTATCTTGTATGGACACTCGCCTTGTAGAGCTATTACCTAAAGCGATGAACTTAAGAAACGGCGATGTAAAAATTGTAAAAAGTGCTGGTGCTTTAGTAAGTCACCCATTCGGTGCAGTAATGCGTAGTTTACTCGTTGCGGTTTATGGACTGCAAGCTGATGAGGTGTATGTAGTTGGGCATTATGACTGTGGTATGAGCGCAGTTGATCCAGATGCAATGCTTAACCAAATGGTAGACCGAGGTATTAAAGAAGAAACCATTAAGATGATGGAGTACTCTGGTATTGATTTAAAAGATTTCTTACGCGGTTTCGGTGATGTCGCGACTAGCGTGAAGAAAAGTGTCGATACAATTCGTAATCACCCGTTAATGGTTGATAGTGTGCCTGTTCACGGTTTAGTTATTGATCCAAATACTGGTCGCCTTGATTTAATTGACGACGGTAGTAAATAAAACGTTAAAGCCGAAGGCATCGTTTTTGGCAGAAAAGCTTTCTATATAATTAAAAATGTGTCTATCGTATCGAATAATCGAATGATAGACACATTTTTTAATGCTTTCGCAAATTATATCGCTGTAAATAATGTAGTAGACATTCCTTTTATTGAACATATCTTGCGTTTCACACAATAATTAGGTAAATTTATGTAATAATACTATAAAAAGTAAATAATAATTGGAGGACAATATGTATACTTATCATTCGATTTCAGCAGAAGTTTATAACCTAGATAAACCAATCGGCACATCATTCGGTGATGTCGAATATTATAGCGACAGACTTCAGCATGTCAAAGGAAAAATATTAGAACCAGCTGTTGGAACAGGACGTATTTTAATTCCTTTACTTGAACAAGGTTTTGCTATTGAAGGCTTTGATTTATCCGAGGAAATGTTAGACTACTGTCGAGGCAATCTAAAAAAGGCACAGAAAGAAGCAACTATTTATCAAGCAAATATGGAGACATTCCAATCAGATCAACTTTATGAAGCAATCATTATCCCTACTGGAACATTTTTATTAATTACTGATGATGAAAAAGCTATGACTAGTCTATCTAATTTTTATCATCATTTAGAACCAAATGGAAGATTGATAGTCGATATATTTTTGCAACCAGATTTTCATGAAGGTAGCTCTCAATATCGAACGTTTACAAATAAGCAAGATGAATTGATTACATTGCAAATAACACAATCTGCAATCAATTATATTGAACAAACGACAACTACCCACCATCGTTATGATAAATGGAAAGAAGGCAAATGTATCGAAAGCGAATTTGAAATTTTTACCTTAAAATGGTATGGAATTCAAGAATTTAAAAGGCTTTTAATGCAAATTGGCTTTAAAGATATCGTTATTTCATCGGATTATTGTTATAAGCAATATCCTACAGACCGAAATCAAACCATCACCTTTGAAGCTGTTAAATGATTTTGCTAGTTTAGGTTCTAAAAAATGAAAATGTAGCAAAGGTGTTAGTACAATTAACGAAACCTTAGCTATTCATTCTTTAATTAGAAGTGAGCATTAATTGTTGGTAGCATAGGCGGTGACTCCTGCTCAGAACGCACACAGCGTAAGACGCGGGCATTCTGCGCGCAAGCAGAGGGTTGTGGGTTACTGTGCTGAGCGGAAAGCACAGCCGAAGCGGACAACAATGGCGCAGCAAAAAAGTGTTAGATTGATAGCAGTCATCTAACACTTTTTGCACTTTATTATAACTCGTTGTGTATTCATGATGATGGCTCTAGGCGAGCATACATATAATGATCTACCCATTGTCCATTGATATACAATAATTTTCTTAATAAGCCTTCTCGTTGAAATCCTGATTTCTCCAACACCCGAATCGAAGCGTTATTTTCAGTCGATACATACGCCTCCACACGATGTAGCCCTATTTGTTCAAAGGCAAATTGTACAACCAATTCTACTGCTTCTGTTACAATTCCTTTTCCTATATAGATTTCATCCATCGCATAACCAACAAAGGCACTTGAATACGGTAAACGTTTGATAGCATACAACGCGATGTGACCTATTAAATTATTTGTACCTTGCTCATATATGCCGAAAGTAAATTCTCTCTTTGAGCTCATTAAATATAAACTTTCTTGAATTTTTTTATACTGTGCATCAACTGTATAGTATTCAGGTCGCTGTAACGGTTCATATGTAGACCAAAAATATTTGTTTCGACTTACAAGACCCGTTAAACTTTGTGCATCTTTTTCTTGGAATGTGCGAACGTAGCATTTCTCCCCCTGAATCGAGACCACATTTCCACCCTTTTTCCTTAATAAATTCCAAATTTTTAGCACCATTTCTCTCCACTAGCCTTCCGATAATTGTCAGTACATGTTCATTGTATGTAAAAAAAGATGCTGCTACAACCAAAACAGCTCCTGTCTTGTTATCACAGCATCAATCATATTATTTATTTATTTTTCACTTGTTCTTTTGATTGGATTTCTAACAGTTCCATACTAGATGATTCTGCATCCTCTAATTGGGACTTGTCTAAAACATTTGTTAAATGTAAACCTCGCTTTTGCGCCTCGCGTTCAATATGTGCAAGCGTTTCTTGTAGCACTTGTACACGTGCATGTTTTTTATCGTTTCCTGCTACCAAAACCCATGGCGCATTTTTCTTGTCTGTTTTTTCAAACATATCATTCGCTGCTGCGATATATTCTGGTGTTTTTTCGCGATTTCTCCAGTCCTCATCTGTTAACTTCCATGATTTATATGGATCTTGCGCACGCTCATTAAAGCGCTTCAATTGCTCCTCATCTGACACATGTAACCAGAATTTTATAACAATGTAGTCTCCAGCCGTTAAAATCTTCTCAAAGTTGTTAATCTCCTCATACGCGCGAGACCATTCTTCCTTATTTGCAAATCCTTCGATACGCTCTACTAGCACTCGTCCATACCAAGAGCGGTCGAAAATGGCAATCTGACCATGCTGAGGTAATTTTCTCCAAAAACGTTGCAAGTAGTTATAGCGTAATTCGTGAGGCTGTGGTGCTGAAATTGGATGAACAACGTAACCCCTAGGGTCTACCCGTTCAATAAGACGTTTAATGGCGCCTCCCTTACCAGCAGCATCCATTCCTTCAAATACTAGAATAAGTCCGATTTTATTATTTAGTAAAAATTGCTGTGCATTTAACATTTCATATTGGAGTACTTTTAATTTCTTTTTATACATTTTTTTATCTAGTTCAATCGATAGGTCAAGATTTTTTAGATTTTGGGCCATTAAAATTCCACTCCTTCAAATTGGATATTTCTATTGTACTAAAGAAGTATTTGGATGCATATCCAAATGGTAAATTGTAGATAATTTCAACAAATTCACTTGATACATTGTAAGGATTTTCCGCTATAATAAAATAGATATTCTGTGACAGTCCTATACTTATTTGTCTTTTCCCTATACAATTTAACACGAAGGGAGAGGAAACCTTGCCTAAGTTTATTTTAATGACAATAACGTATATTGTCTCACTCATCCTAACCTTTTCATCCTATTTTATAAAAATAAATGGTCAATCTTCGTTAGAAATCTCAAATCGTTTTCCCGTAATGTTTGCACCTATTAATATTAGTTATATGATATGGATAGTCATTTACATTTTGCTCGCTTATTGGTTAGTTATGAATTTTAAAAAGACAACTATAAAACAGACTGTTCTCTTTAGCAATGTATGTATTTTACAAGCGATTTCTATTTTATTTTGGCATTATGAATTATTCATAGTATTTTTCATCTGTACAGTAATGTTAGTACTATACTTATTTTTCCTTTACAATACGTACTCACATTCCAATAATGCATTATCTGGCCGCCTACCGATTTCACTTTACTTTGCTTGGTCTACATTTTTATTGATGACAAATACGAGTTTTACGTTAACTTCTTATGAATGGAATGGCTTTGGTCTTAGCAATCCACTTTGGGCAGTTATTTTACTGACAATTGGTGTCGTGATTGCCTTACATATACGTTATCATCATTTTGATATTGTCTATCCTAGCGTTTTCATTTGGGCATTCGTTGGCATTGCATTTCATAATCATCTTGACGAGTTGCTTGTGACGACAGCAGCCTTATTTTTATGTGGGGTACTTGTTGTTGGTATTCTATTCGTCAAAAAAAAACCTGCTTACCAAAAATAAATCGGTAAGCAGGTTTTTTATTTCGTCTTATTGCTCATCTAATGAAGTTAAAATGATTGGTTTGTCTTTTGTTACAATAATCGAATGCTCAATTTGGGCAACTAAAGATTTATCAGGCGTGATAAATGTCCAGCCATCACCAGCTTCAACGATATGCTCTGCTTTTGCTGAAATAAATGGCTCTACAGCTAACACCATGCCTTCTTTCATAATTGTTGAATCCCACGCATCGTAATAGTTTAAAATGTGGTTTGGTTCATCATGCAATGAACGACCTAATCCATGACCCGTTAAGTTCATAATAACTGTTAAGTCATTGGCATAAGCCTCACGCTCTACCGCTTTCCCAATTTGGTTTAATTTCGAACCAGCTTTTACTTTTGTCATTGCACGATCAAAAGCGCTTTTTGCTACGCGGCAAAGTTTTTCTTTATCCTCATAACCTTCCCCTACTACAAAAGAAATACCTGTATCTGCAAAGTAACCATTTAAAGAGCCAGATACATCAATATTAACAATATCTCCCTCTTTAATAATACGTTGTCCTGGAATACCATGGGCAACTTCTTCATTGACACTAATACAAGTGTAACCTGGGAAATCATACTCTCCCTTAGGACCTGAAATAGCTCCTGCTTCAGCAAACATGCGTCCTGCAATTTCATCTAATTCAAGTGTTGTCACACCAGGCTTTGTAGCTGCTTTCATCGCCTCACGAATTTCCGCACAAATGCGACCAATTTTTTTAAAGGCTTCAATTTCTTCTTGGGTTTTTACAATCATTTTTAACGTCCCTTTCATCTAATATCTACTCTTTAATATAACATAACTTTTTATGTGCATAACGCCAAAAGCTTTAATTATTCTATGCCAATAGAATTTCATAAGTGCTACTCATAGAAAAAACAGACGATTTTAAAAGTCTTTAGACATTAAAACAGCCTTTCTCTACAGTTCATTTAAACTGATTGTTCTCGATATAAAAAAAATAGTATACTAAGTGATTCTTAGCATACTATTTCCATTCATTTATAATTTTCGTTGCATTAATTGTGGCGCTGCTGTAAATAATAGAACACCGACAATCGCTGTTAAAATAGTTGCTGGTAGCATATATGTTCCATTATAAATAATTGAATAAATCCATGCATTTTGATCGCCCGCATACTCCGCAAAGAATACTGCACCTGCAATCGTGTGTGCAAGATAGCGTAAAAAACCAGCTAACACTGTTCCCATCACTATGTACAGAGCCATTTTCTTTTTGTTGAGTGCTGTTGCGGCTTTTAATACAGGTTCACGAACGATTGCCGCTAAACCTACTACAGTAAAGGCTACCCCATAATCTAGTAATCCTTGAAGCCAATGCACAATATAAGCACCAAACATTGTTTGTAACACACCAATTAATAGACCTGTTGTGAGCCCTGACAAAAGCCCCCAACGAAATGCCATTAAAATAATTGGTATCATGACTAAGCTTACCGAGCCACCTTGTGCCCATACTTTAAAAGAAACTTGATCGAGCACAAGCCCTACCGCTGCAAAAATTGCAATCTCCACCAGCATGAGTAATCTTTTTTTGTCCATACTATTATTCTCTCCTTTGTTCCGATGTAGGATACAAGAGCAGGAATAGAAAACAATTATTTGGATGTGCACCTCAATCCGGCATAAAAAAACGATGCCAGGACAGAGCCTCACATCGTAAAAGTGTCGGTTTCTATCCACATCCCTACGCAAGTGTTAACTTACAGGTTCAAAGAGTAAAGGCATTACGTGCCCAGTCTCAGCTGACATCATCAGCTCCCCTTGTGGTCGTTACATCTCATTTTTATTGAACACCCTCATTGTACGCAAACACCTTTGGTATTACAACCTTTTCCTCAATTATTTTTTTGAAACTTTTACGCTTTCTATGCGTAAATATTAAAAAGGGAGGAACAATTATGGAGAATCAAAAAGTTTTATCTGCGTTTAGTTATCTCAGTGTTTTTATTGCACCATTTGTCGTTCCATTAGTCGTTTACTTTGTTTCAAAAGATAGTGAAGTCAAAAGACATTCCATTCGAGCACTTATTTCTCACTTGATTCCATTAGTCTTGGGTATCATTTTCTTTGCTATCTCTATATTTTCTTCAATGTCATTGAACACGTTTGATCCTTCTTCAAATGGGAATACATTCATTATCATTTGGTTTGCTTCATTTGCAATTTATTTACTCGTATCATTAGGTATTGTCATTTGGAATATTGTGCAAGCTGTACGAGTTATACGTTAAAATTTAGTGCTAAGGAGATGTCGTATTCATGAAAGTATCAAAAGTAGTGAAAACCGCTATAAAATTTGCACCTATTGTCATTCCTATTGTCAAAAAAGTAGTTGCTGCAAAAAAAGGGACAACACCTTACGTATCAACACGCAGAAAATAGGTGCACTGACTTCTTTTAATTGTTTGAGTGACTGGCACACAAAACCCACTTACACCACACAGTGCAAGTGGGTTTTATTTAGAATTGTTTGGGTGACTGGCACTACTTTACTTCAAAGTGTGTTGTACTATGCCCACTTAACGTTTTTTCAACATGTAAAACGGCTGGCATTGCGGCTTTTAACTCGGCTACATGTGAAATAACACCAATCATTCTTCCTGAATCTTGTAAATCAATTAACGTATCAATTGCTTTATTTAACGCTTCCTCATCTAAAGAACCAAAGCCCTCGTCGATAAACATCGTTTCAATCTGAATATTTCCTTGGAAGCTTTGAATAACATCTGCCATACCTAATGCAAGACTTAATGATGCATTAAACTTCTCCCCACCAGATAATGTTTTTACATCTCTTAATTGGTCCGTATAAGCATCATACACATCTAACCCTAACCCACTTTGCTTGGCATGCTTCTCCAAGCGATCAGAGCGCCGCAATTCAAACTGTCCATTTGATAAATGGAATAAACGAAGATTGGCTGCTGCTGTAATCTTATCTAAATAATTGATTTGAATATAACGCTCAAATGACAGTTTTTTAGGATTTTGACCATTCAACACGGTGTAAAGTTCTTTTACACGGCCTGCTTCTTTTTCGAGTATCCGTATTTCCCTCGCCGTTTCATCAACTTTAACAATAAAGTCAGCACATGCTGTTGCATAATTTTTCGTCTGTTGCAATATTTTAAATGCTTCTTCAGATGTAGCTCGCAGCATCTCAAGCTTGTCTTCTAATATCGTTAAATTTTGCTTCTCTTTTCCTTCAAGATGTTGTGCTCCATCTAAGATTTGTTGCTGTAAAGAGTGCTGTTGTAAAGCGTAATCACGGCACGCTTTACGTAATTCCTCGATTTGTACAACACTTCGCTTTGCCGCCGCATATGCTTCATATGTTGTAAAACCTACATTGTTCATGCTTGTGACAAATTGTTCTCGTTTTTCATTCAGTTTGTTTTGCAATTCCTCATAGGCTTTTTTTGCCAGTTCTTCTGCTATAGCTGCTTTATGTGACGCTTCTTTTGTTGCTTGTAGATTATGCTGACTTGCGTTCCATGCTGCTTGTAATGCATTCTTTTGCGATTTTATATCTTCCATTGTTTGCTTTAATTGTTGCAATGACTTTACATGTTCAGGAATGTACTTTTGTTGTTCTTCCACAATTGCTTGTTGTTTAATTAATTCTTTCGACTGCTCGGCAAAATAGTGCTCTAATTGGACTTGTTTGTGTTGTAATTGTTCATTTCTTGCCAGTTGCTCTTTTAGCTTAGTCCGTGCGATAGATAGTTGATCGTTAACGATTTTTAAAACAGTAACTTGTTGCTCAATGAATTGTAATGAAGTTGTAAGTTCTACTCGATCAGCTAATGATATTTGGCTAGCTTCTACCTGTTCAGCCACCTCTTGAAGCAATTGCTTTGTTGTTTTGACTGTCGCTTCTTTTTCGTAATAATTTCTCTCATTTGCATGAGCTGTTGCGCGGATTGTTTCCAGCTCCACTTCATCCACGACTGCTAGTGGCTCACTATGTGTTAATTGGTGTGTTGTACTGCCACAAACTGGACAAGCATCGCCATCTTTTAACTTGGCTGCTAAAATACTTGCCTGACTGGTAATCCATTGTTGTTCCTTAGTCTGTTGCGCTTTATTACTTTCTTGATAGAGCTGTTGCGCCCTTTGAAACGCTTGCTCAGCTAGCTCACTCGCTTGCTCATATTTTTCCAATTGAGCTAATAATGTGACTTGTTCTTTAAGCTTAGGAAGTTGTTCTAAATAACCCGCATAGGGCTCCATTTGTTTTTCATATTGCTCAATGGTTGTTGTTAACTCTTGAAGTTGGGTTTGCTCTTTTTCTAAAATGTTTAGATTATCTGCTACTGCACGTTTAGCATTATCAACAAGTTGTTGCGTTATTTCTAGTTGTTGCTGATTATGCTCAAATGCCTCAAACTTTGGTAACAGCGCTAATAGCTGCATTTCTTGTTGCAATATTTGCTGACGCGCTGGTTCTTTCGCTTCTTCCTCTGAAAATAATTGCTGGGCTATTGCTAGTTGTGCTAAAGCGTTTTGATGATTTATTGTCGCTTGCTGATAAAGTTGTTCCTTATGATTTTGCTCTGTCCGTAATTCTACACACTGTTGTTCAAAAGTAAGAAGACGCTCCGCTTGTTCAGCTAATTGTATTTCCTGTTCCTTCGCTGTATATAAATGTTGTTGTTGTAACAGCATTTGCAAACGGGCTTGTCGTTGCTCCTGTTGTTCGAACTGCTCGTTCAGCGCTTTCGCCATACTGTAATATTCTTGTTCCTTTTGATGATGCGCATAGGCTTCTTCATAGCGGAGCTGTTCCGTTTGGATACTAGCATTATAAAAGAATTGCTCTTCTTCAAGGGCATTTTTTAGTTGATGCATATTATCCGTATTATTGCTTATACAAGTAAATAGTGTTGATGACCGTTGTGGTAATGCACCTGCAATTTGTCCAAGTAAATGTTCTTTCAATTGCTGGGCACGCTCGACATCCTTTTCGGCTTCTTTTCTTTTGATATCTAGTTTTTTGGTCATTGCATTAAAACGATCTGTTTTAAAAATTTTACGTAAAATAACTTCTTTATTGGAGGAATCAGAAGTTAATAATTTGCGAAATTCCCCCTGGGGCAACATCACAATTTGACTAAACTGATCTTTTGTTAGCCCTATAATTTCAAGCAGTTTTTTATCTACTTCATTTGTTTGCTGCTTCTCCACTATACTAAAGTCAAATTTACCATCCTTTATTTCTGCTAATTCAACTTTTCTTCCAGTGACACTTTTATTTTTTGCTTTAATATGACCTGGTTGGCGTAAAATGTGATACACTTTACCGCGCATTTCAAATACCAATTCTACTGCGGTGTAAACATCATCCGCAGCAAAGCCACTCCGAAGCATAGCTGTATCCTGACGATCTTCACCACTTCCTGCACCATACAACGCATAACAAATCGCATCAAAAATCGTCGTTTTCCCAGCGCCTGTTTTGCCTGAAATAGCAAATAAACGGTACTCTCCAAGCTGTTGGAAATCAATCACTTCTGTATGTTTATATGGACCGAAAGCAGTAATCGTTAACTTGAGTGGTTTCATCGCACTGCCTCCCGTTCCTCATCTAATAATTCTTGTAGCATCTCTAAAAACAAACGCTCGGTTTCTGGATCAGGTTGATCGCCCAAAACATCTGCATAAAATCCACGAAACAAGTCAATATCCTCTACTTTTTCCGTTTCAACAGCTTGTATTTCTTGGGCTACTTGTATTCGTGATGCTTTACGTTCAATATGCATTGCATGTGGAAAAACAGTACGGATTCGCTCCATCGGTGAAGCTACAGGTGTCGTGTCTGTTAATCGTACAAAGACATAATCATCACATGGTGGTAGTTGTAATAAATCATCCATAAAGCCTTCCACCACTCGTAGATCACGTCTTGGCACAAGCTTACGTTTGTTAACCTCTACATGTCCATTAGCATCTAGCTCTACAATTAAAAAGCCTTTCTCCTGCAAATGTTCCGACAACGAATATTTCAACGGTGAACCTGCATAACGGATTGTGTTATTCAGTACAAAGTGGGCTTTATGCAAATGACCGAGTGCCGTATAGTTGAAATGTTCAAATAAGGCAGCGTCCACGCAATCTGACCCACCGATGGATAGCGGTCGTTCCGAATCACTTGTATTATCTTCTTCAAAGCCATATTTCGTCACAAAAGCATGTCCAATAAAAATATGCCGCTTTGTTGTATCCATCGTTTGTTGAATATGGGCGATGATTTTTTGCATGGCATCTTGATGTGACTGAATCGTATCATCTTCTAAAATAGTGCGTACGGAGGCAGGTTCTGCATATGGCACTAGGTGGAAATGCACCTCACCGAATTCATCTGTTAGTACGATTGGTGAATGTTCTTTTGTGAATTGCCCTACGATATGTAACCCACTATCTCTCATAAGACGACTACCAAAATTTAATCGTCCTGCACTGTCATGATTTCCGGCAACTGCTAACACCGGAATTTTCTTTTCAAGTACAATTTCTGCGAAAACATCGTTTAATAAGTTAACGGCCTCTACAGGTGGCATTGAACGATCATATAAATCGCCTGCTACAATAATTGCATCAGGTTGTTCTTCTTCAATCGCTTGCAAAAATTGCTGTAAAATATAACGCTGATCCTCGGTCATATAGATACCTTGTACAAGTTTTCCTAAATGCCAATCGGCTGTATGGAATATTTTCATTGTCTATGCACCTCCTGTTTTGTTTTGCTTTTCTTTTATTTTATCATGCATGCAACTATATTCCTTTTTGGGTGACTGGCACTCGTTAAATTCAGAATTGTTTCGGTGCCAGACACCCGTTAAATTCAGAATCGTTTGGGTGACTGGCACCCGCACAAGGCACACAAACAGTGGCACTAAAAAAGTATGCTAAGTTATTTAAATTGCTCCTAATAGGTGGCAATTTATGTACTTAGCATACTTTTGTTCTTGGTGTTTTTCCACTTAAATTCGTTGTGGCTGTATGGATTGATTGGCTTTGACCTTTTCTATAAAAGTAGCATAGCCAATAAAACCTTGGATGCTTCTGACGGTTGCGACTTTCTCTTGTTGTTCCACTACAGGTTTTTCGTTGGACTCTGCTTGTTTCTCCATTATTTCCTGAAATGTCATGGGGTTCGGCTTAGGCAACTCTGTAGTAGAAATAGCTAAGCCATCACTACCGCTATACGATTTTAAAAAGGCATTTGCCATTTGACGATATCCTTCAAAATTAGGGTGGACATCTGCTATATTTGGCAAGTAGTGAGTAGCTTGCAAGCCAAAAGCATCGTAGACATTAACATAAGTCATCCCTGCCTGCTCAGCTTGTTGTTCTAAAATCGTATTTAACTTTAAGAGTTGTGCATTCGTTCCCTCTTTTTGTGTTGCATGTACAGTGGGATAGGCAAAATAATAGCCCATGACATAGACTTTTGCATTGGGTGCACGTAATTTCAACTCAGCTAATAAATCCGCCATATTTTTTCGCGCACTATTTAACGCAAAATCTACTTGAAGCTGTGAAAATGTTAACGTACCAGCTGATGGGTTAACCTGCACAAGACGTAGTAAATCATTGGCACCTGCGGAAATAGTAATTAGCGTTGCATTGGCTAGTAGCGCGCTTGCTTCTTCAGACTGAACACGCTCTAAAACATCTGCCGTTGTGAAACCAGGAAAAGCGAGCTGCTTTGTATAGTGATTCAATTGCCCAATCATTCCTAATCGCATCGCAACCAAATCGCTATAACCTGCATCAATTTCCTGATACGGTGTTTGACCAGCCGCTAAGGAATCTCCAAGTGCTACATAATTTTCACCACGTGCAAAGGCAGATGAAACACCAAGTGTTAACGAAAGTACAGTTATACTTACTAGGCTTATTAGTCGTTTCATCTGCTCACCTCACAATAAATGTCGTTAATCTATTAAAAAGCCCAGCTACCTTTACGGAAAATTGGCTCCACAGTGCCATCTGGTAAAATACCGTCAATATCCATGTCGCCGCTACCAATCATAAAGTCCTCATGTGTTACTGAAATATTGGCACCTAATGCTTCAAGTTGACCATTTTCTAAATCTCTTCCACCTTCTAAACAAGTTGGATACGCTTCACCAATCGCAAAATGGTTGGATGCATTTTCATCAAATAATGTATTAAAATATAAGATCTCTGAAGCTGAAATTGGGGATTCATGTGGGACAAGTGCAACTTCTCCTAAATAACAAGATCCTTCATCGACAGCGATTAACTCTTGCAATAAATCATGCCCAACTTGCGCTTGTGCATCAATAATTTTTCCTTCTTCAAAGGTAAGCTTAAAGCCATCAATAATATTGCCTTGGTATACTAATGGCTTGGTATTGCTTACATACCCCTCGACACCTTGTTTCATTGGTAAGGTATACACTTCTTCCGTCGGCATATTAGCGATAAATACAGTACCTTCAGGTGTTCTGCTCCCACCCGTTAACCATTTATGCTGTGGTGCTAAAGCAATCGTTAAATCTGTGCCTGGTGCAGTATAATGTAGTTTTGCATATTTTTTATTATTTAATAATGCAGCTCGTGATTCTAAGTTTGCAACATGTGTACGCCAGTTTTCAACCGCATTGCCTTCACCAATATGCACCGTTTTAAAGATTGCTTCCCATAGCGCTGGTACTTGTTTTTCCACGTCTAAACTCGGGAATACTTTTCCTGCCCATTTGGCTGATGGTACAGCTACAATCGACCAAGCGATTAAATCTTTCATCACGGCATTGCGATAGTTTTTCAATGCAGCACCTGATACTTTTTGGTGTGTGGCTAATCGCTCAGCTGAAATACCCGTTAATTTGTCTGGATCTGCAGCATCAATCCATAATAATGCCCCTTTGCGTTCGATTAACTCATCACGCATTTTAACAACCCATTCGGGGAAACGATTAAATTCTTCATCAGACGCATGCTCGAAATAAGCGCGATCCATTTCATCATCTGAAAAATTCACATGAACACGACCAGCTCCAGCCTTGTATGCCTCTTTCACTACTAAACGCGCAAAGTCTATTGCTTCCACCGAAGTATTAACTAATAAGTATTGCCCAGGTTGAATATTAACACCAACCTTCACCGCAAGTTCGGCATATGCTTGTAATTTTTCTTCAAATGTCATATTATTTCCCTCGCTTTTGTCCAATTGTTTTTGAATTACCTTCTACTAGCTTGCCATCGTGCCATATTTTTTGCACAGGTTTGCCAGGAACTTCACGCGTCCACTTTTTATATGTTTTTTCATCGTTGTATGATAACAACGTAAGGACTTCACCATCTGCTCCCGCTCGACCAGTACGGCCTGAACGATGCAAATACTGTTCAATTGTACGTGGTACATCGACATGAATAACATGTGTTAAACCGGCAATATCTAAACCACGTGCAGCTATATCAGTGGCGATTAAAATACGCGCTTCACCTTTACGAAATGCATCTAATGCTTTTTTACGCTCTTCTTTTTTCATGTCAGAATGTAAAGTAACAATTGGCGCTGAACGATATTGTAACTTCGTTTCTTTCATTAATAATTGATCGATATTATTGACGAAAGCAAGCGCACGTAACCCTTCTGTATGCGCCATTCTACGTAATAAGTCTGTTTTATCACGTTCTTCTACTTTCACAAATGAATGGACAACTTTGCCAACCTTCACCATATCTTCAGGTTTAATTTTGAAACGTAAAGGTTCAAACATCATGCGGCTAGCGACTAATTCAATTTCCTCCGTAATTGTCGCAGAAACCACAACTACTTGGCGCCCGTAAGCAGCACCTTCGATAAAAGATTTTACGACAACGCGATACTCGCGGCTCAATAGCTGATCGCATTCATCTAAAATAACTGTTTCAATTTCTTTTAACTTTAATTTCCCTGAACGCACTAATTCGTTTAGGCGACCGGGTGTACCAACTACGATTGTCGGTTTCTTCTTTAACTTCTCGATTTGTCTTGCAGAGTTTGCTCCACCAATTAGTTGTTGTACTGTAATATCAGTACCTACAATCCATTCACGGATAACCTCGACAATTTGCATTGCTAATTCTTGAGACGGCGCAACAATCAGTCCTTGTGTTTGCTTTTTCGCCCCATTTACTTTATTTAGTAATGGCAACACATAGGCCAATGTCTTACCTGAGCCTGTCGGTGATTCTGCTACAATATCTTTGCCTTCAAGCATTGCTGGAATCATTTCTTCTTGAATTTTCATCGCTTCTTCAAAGTTCCATTTTGCTTGCAATTCTTCTTTTAATAAATTAATTACTGACATGTTAATTCCCACCTTATTATCCTGCTTGACACTAGTTTAACACACTAACTGTGCACAAGCATTTTCCTGCTAAATAGATTGTTCGCGTTATTTTTATGTAACACCTGTATGGAAAAGGCTCACCCTTTTTCAACAGGTGAGCCACATGTTAATCCACTAATTCATAACCACATGCTACAATAGCACATTCCGCTAAAACGATTAATGAATCTATATATTTATCACATAATTTTAAATCTCGATTGACGATAGATAACTCTGTACATCCTAGTACGATACGATCACAATTTAAAGCCAACATTGCCTCTTCGATAGGCAGCCAATCTTCTTTTGTTACATCTTTGCCAGCTTTCACATAATCGTAAATGATTGACATCACTTTTTCTTTCATAGGATTATCTGGTATAACTGGTGTAATACCATATTCCTCTAAAGCGCTTTGATACATACCTGAAGTTAACGTACCGGTTGTCGCTAAAATACCAACGCGCTTTGCCCCTAAATCATGCGCACGTTTCGCCGTTTCACGAATCATATGCAACACAGGAACTGGAGAGCCTTGCGCTAATTCATCATAAAAGGTATGCGCCGTATTACACGGAATCGCAATTAAATTCGCTCCGACAGAAGCTAGTTTTTTTGCGTCCTCAACTAATACTGGAACAGGGTTTTCCTTTGTATTATCCAAAATAAAGGCCGTGCGATCTGGAATATTTGTATCATTGTCAATAATAGTATGGACATGCTCCTGATCTTTTGTTGCCTTTGTACGTCTTACAATCATTTCGCCAATAAACATTGTTGCAAGTGGACCAACGCCACCAATTATACCTAGAGTTTGTTTTTTCATGAGTTAGACAGACCTTTGTTGTTAAAATATTTCTTATATTTGCGATAAAAGCTTAAGTTTTCAAGCGTTACATTTAACCAACGTTTCGCATTCATATCTTTATAATTAAAAATAGAATCCGTTGCTAAACCTTGGCGAATTAAACTCTTTGCTTCCATCACAAGCTTTTCATTTAATACGTATTTAAATAATATACCATTTGGCACAATCGTCCAGAGGTGCTTGTTCTGCACATATGTAAGCTGTTGTTTACTCCCTCGAATAAAATCATCCGCTACATACTGCATTAAATTATAGCCGCTTGCTGTCACATAATAATTCGATAGTTCATTATGTAATTCTATACTTAACAATTTGTACAACCCATCTCGTTCATCAAATTTCATATCGAATGTAGCAAAGCCTTGAAATTTTAGCGCCTCTAGAAATGTTTTCACACACTCCATTAGTTCTTTGTCGTAAGTGGTCATAATGGCGACATAACGCCCAATACCATCCGGTGAATGCTCTTCTAAAATGGGGTTCCCTACAGATAGTAGCTTGACTTTGTGATCTTGTCCAACATAAGCATTCACAACACGCATATTAGCATCTTCGCCTGGAATATATTGCTGAACCATTAAGTCATCGCGATATGCTGACTCCTTATAGATTGCTTGGAAAATAGCATCTTTTTCTTCTTCATTTTGTGCAATATATACCTTTTTCTTACCAGGGAAAATACAACTTGCGTATTTCGTCATATTCATTGGCTTAATGACAACTGGATAGTCAAGTGTCTTCAATTCCTCGTAATCATTTACCGTACATACATGCATATCAGGATAATGGAAACCATACTGTTCGCACAACTGATACATGCTTTCTCGTGTTAATAATTGATTGGCAAGCGGTGCATCGACATAGGGAATTACATAATCATCACATAGCTCCTCTTTATGCTGCACGATTTTCTTTACGTAAAACTCATCACAGGCTAAAAGCAATAACTTCTTTTCGGAAAATTCTTCTGCAATGGCTTGTAAAGCAACAACAAAGCGCTCTTCAATATGTAATCTTGGTACTTCACGAAAAGTTAATAAATCACTTTGGTGAATTTTTTCCATATTCGTATGATTTAATGCAAGTGGTTTAACGCCATAGGACTCGTAAAATGCTCGTGCCATGCCGTAAGCATTCATTTCATCGCCTAATAAAACTGGTAAAAAAGTGTGCTCAATGGCCATGCTACTCAACTCACTTTAGCTTTTTATTTATTAGTGTAACATACTTTTGTGCAATCCAAGCTGCGCTCTATAGCACTCCTCAAAACATTATTTATGAACCGCTACCGCTTGCATATTTAGCTCCTGATAGCTCTTAAAAAATTCATCTACATTGTATGAAACATTGCCCTGCAATGGATCCATTACGACAACTTGTTTATTTGAATAACCGGTTAATACGACAGCATGTAAATTTATGTACGCATCACGTTTCAACGTTTCTCCTTCATAAACCCATCCTTTATTGCCAGTTGTTTTAGGTGTCGATAAATCAAGCGTTACCCATACAACAACCGGTACCCCCTCCTCAACAAGCTCTAAAATATCACTTTGTGATGCACCACTCATATTCGTTACCCGCAAGTTGGATTGCTTATCTGCAATCGCCGCTTCTGCCGCTTTCACAATTGGTGCAGCAAAGACATACATACCATTGGCCTTATCACGCGGATTTCCTGCGTAGGCAACAGCTGGATTCGGCCCATATCGCTGACCACCTGCTGTATAAATATTCTGTTTAGGCAAATAGGTATCAGCCATTTCAAGCTTGGTCACATCCATACCATAATAATTTAAAACAGCTGTTAGTGAGGTAATTTCACAACCTTGGGGAAGTTCTGGCTTTTGCATAATGACTGGAACTGCTAGCTCCTGTTCTGCTCTAGATGAATGTGCTGGCAATCGGTAATAGGGCTTGGTCACGTCATACGTGAATTTTTCGATTGTCGTATAGCCATCATTGTCACCTACGTTATTGAGCGTTGTTGCAGTAATCGTATATTCCCTACCTTCTACAAGGTTTGTAAAAGTAGCTTCTCCCTCATCAGAGCCCATCGCTTCTTCGATTTTCTTACCAGACTCCACATCTGTCAGTTTTATATATAAATTAGGAATCGGTGCACCACTATTAAATTCTACCGTCAAAACTGTTAATTCATTTTTAGGTCGACTCTGCTTTGTAAATTGATTACAACCAGAAAGTAGCATGATAATCATAATCCCTACGATTAAAAGACGTTTATAATCCCTCCACAAGACAAATTCCGCTCCTATCTTTCGAAGAATTAGTCAATCTTCTATACTATTTTTACTATTTGTCGTAGTCTCATTATACGCTAATTTAGTAGGTGTTCATATTTTATCCTGCTACTTTTCAATGATTAGACAAAACTAGTGCACTTACTGCTACTTTAAGTAGTTGCTATTTTAGGTCGTAGTGTGTGTTTTAACACCTTTCCAGATGCATTGCGCGGTAGCTGCGCTAAAAATTCAATGTCAAAAGGTACTTTATATTTGGCAAGCTGTGTTTGACAATAGGCTAAAATCGTAGCCTCCTCTAACACCTTTCCTTCCTTTAATACAACAAAGGCTTTTGGTACTTCCCCGTATACTTCATGTGGTAATCCGACAACTGCTGCTTCTAAAATTTCTGGCAGTTGATATAAAACTTCTTCAATTTCAATTGGATAAATATTTTCCCCACCACGAATAATCATATCTTTTTTGCGATCCACTATATATAAGTAACCTTCTTCATCGAACCTTCCTAAATCACCTGAATAGAGCCAGCCATCTCGAATTGTTCGAGCCGTTTCTTCCTCATTGCGTAAATACCCTTTCATCACCTGTGGCCCTCTCACGCAAATTTCACCAACCTCGCCTGCTGGTACAGTTTCTCCCAAACTATCAACTACACGAACTTCTGTCTGTGCTAACGGTTTGCCGACTGAACCGATTTTCGTCAATGCATCAGCGTCTAACAGTGATGTAGCAGCTGGTGAATTTTCAGTTTGTCCATATAAATTTTGCACGTTTACATTTGGTAATGCCTCTTTCACTTGCTTGACAAGTTCATATGGCATCGGAGCCGCCCCATAACATAATAGACGTAAATCGTTAAAGCTATGATTCTTAAATGCAGGTGTATTTAATAGGATTGTATACATGGAAGGGACACCAAAGAATATTGTCGCCTGCGTTTTAGCAAGTTGCTCTAATGTATTTATAGGTGAAAAGCTTTCCTCTATCATTACGGTTCCACCTTTATAAAACATCGGCATCGCAAATACATGCAGTCCCGCACAATGAAACAATGGCGTACAAATAAACATCCTATCTTGAGCTGTCATAGTCATCGATGCTGACCAAATAGCCGCCGTCGATGCTATATTTTGATGCGTTAGCATGACACCTTTCGGCTTGCCTGTCGTACCGGACGTATACATAACAACTGCCGTATCATTCGCATGTAATGGGGTAATCGTTCTTTGTCCCTGACAGTTTTCGATAACCTCTTTCATTTCCTTTAAACCGATTATATGTTGAAATGAATAGCTAACATCTGCTAATACTTCGGCTATGCGCTCATCATAAATAAGCCCTTTTGCTTCAGAGTGTTTGACAATAAAGTCTACTTCCCGTGCTGCTAACTTCGTATTAATAGGCATTACAACAAAACCGGCTAACTGAATACCCATGTAAGCAATTAAAAATAAATCAGAATTAAGTGTATATAATGCAATGACATCGTCTTTTTCAAAGCCCTGTTGTTGCAAATACGCAGCAAATCTTTCTGTATGCTTATAAAACTCACTATACGTTACTTTTTGTTGTGCATAAATTGTCGCAATAGCATCTGGTTGCTGTGTAGCATAATGTTGTAAAATATCCGTCATAAACATCGTCATCATAAACCCCCTCATTATTTTTCGTTACTAATCTTGTCCATTCCCTCACAAGTAATAAAAGAAAATTACACTAACAAAATTCAGAAAATTACACTAACAAAATTCAGAAAATTTAGATTACACAAACTATTTTAACAAGCTGGTGACGTTGAAGCAATTTTCTACACATTCAAAATATGTAAGAGATGTCACAGAATATTCTTCGACGTATGATTTTTTCGTTTGTTTAGAACTAGATAGAAACAACAAGTGCTTTCATTGCTTTGCGAAAAACGTCTACTGAAATTAAATCAAAAAGGAATCTATTTGCCGCTTATTAGTAAATGTAATATATCAACAAATGTTAATTTCAAGATATTAACATTTATCAATATTGCAAATATTTTTTCTGTTTTATAGTAGGAAGTGAGCAGGATAACTTAAAATCAAAAAAATTGGGAAATCGTCATGTAAAAACTTGATGTTATAACCTAGCTTAAGTTATTAGTAAAGTCATAGTTCATTCAAAAAATAAAACATACTTTTAGGAGGATTTTTTTATGTCAGTTGCAGTAAATAATTTTAGTAGTATTCTAAATCAAATGAGAGACAATTATAAAGGAGATACACTAAAAGATTTTTCTTTAGCAGAGTTTATTGGACTTCAATCTATTTCATTATCAGATGCATCTGCAGAAATAATCGAAGCAACAAAAAACCATGAGCAAAATTTGAATAATTTTCATCTACAACAAGAAGCAGATTTGTTAACAAATGTTCAATCATTAGAAAATGATAAAGATCAATCATCGTTTATGCGTAAAATGAATGAAAACCGAGCAAAAGCGAAAGAAAATGCAAATGCAATGATTGATAAATATTATGACAAAATAGAAGATATAGGAAATAAAAACCCTAATCAACAAACAGTAATTCTTTTAGTTGCACAAAAAGTTGGGGAATTTATGAATGAGATTATGAATAAAATTATGGAAGTTTTCACTAGTGTAATAGCAACTGTAACTAAAGCTATTAGTAAAGCTATTGATTATATCGCTTCTTCTTTCAAGTCGATTGCCAATACTGCGAAGAATTTCTTTTCTAGTTTATTTTAGAAATTTATAATATTTTAAAACGCTAAAATTGCAAACAATTTTAGCGTTTTAATATTTAGCAATCTTGTAGCCCATCAAGTAATTTTTGCATTTCATCAATTTGACAACATAGTGTTTGAATCATGCATTGAAGTATTGGTATTAACTCTTGGCATATGCAAAATCTTAAAACATTTTGGGCAAGTCGTACACCTGCTTGATGGTGAACAATCATATCTTGTAGATAATTTACATTGATGCTATTAGAAGTTGGTGGTGAGCATAATGCTTGGAACATTGTTTCAGCAATATCTTTAAATGTACACATATATTCATATAATTCATATTCTGAATTTTGGACGATACAGCATCTGTTTTGTATTGCTTCTAAACTATCTACTATTTCAGTATGCGTTTTGATCACTTCTAATGCGAAATTTTGAACGGGGATATTCGTTGTATATTGCAAAACATTTTCGGACATTTTAATAGCGGCTACTTGATATGGAATAATTTGTTTAATGAAGTTTTCGGATATGCTACATGTTATCGTGACATACGTCATCCCTTGCATCATCTTGTTGATTATTCTTTTGTTTTCCTCTAAATATGCCTGTGTTACATTACTAAGTGGAATTGGTTTGGTCATTAGACACACTCCTTTCAGAGTAATGTATGCCAAATAGGTTGTTGTGTGATAGACATTTGTACCACCAAAATCGGTAATAATGCCAAGGATTATCTATATCTCTTTATATGTATGTAAACAATTTTGACAAATGCACTTTTTAGTTTTTAGGTTCCTCAGAGATTGCCTTTATGATACCTTCTGGGAATTTTTCCGTCATACACCAGCATGTCTTTTGACCTTCTACTACTCCACAATGATTTTCTTTCCCACATATTGGGCAGCGCTGTTCTTCATATTGCACTTCAACACACTCCTTTCCATTCCATTGTACTGTACAAGAAAAGGAGTGCGACATACATTTTTTGTTCGCACTCCCTTTATTATCATTACTTACGCATAGATTGATTTATTTCCGCCTTTACTTCTTCACTGTTTGTATCACTATATATGGCAGTACCAAACCCACCGTTTTTAGCTAATCTCTCTTTTACTTCGTTATAAGATAAACCCGCTTGAGCATTTTTACGTTTTACATCACTACTATTTGTACCGGACACCGTAAGCTGTTCTTCATTTATATTATGCAAGTAAACCCATCCTTCCTATAATTCATCAGGCTGCATTTCAATCAGTTCGTCTCCCTCTCTTTTCACTCTTTTATTGAGTTCTTCAATTGGGATAATATCAACCGTTTGCATATCTTCATGCAAGTCAAAAATGCTAATTGTATCCGAATCAACCATATCTGGCTTGTCCTTACTTGATAAATTCATAAATATTCTCTTCTCATGTGGCACATTTTCTTTGTCCATGTTTGCTCACTCCTTTTCCATTAATGTGTGTAAACATGCAAAGATTATGCGTTTTATATTTTGACTGTTTTATCTACACGATAATATTCGGAAATTTGAACGACCCGAACATCCCTTGTATGCAATTCATGATAAATCCCTCTGCTATCCGTAAAGGTAATATATTGATCGCGCTCACTTTCAACCATTTGTTGCGCTTTTTCCTGTGACTCTATATGGATAAATCGTCTTACATAATGCAGCTCATCAAAGAAATAGGTTATTTTAAATTCTTTCATTATAAACAACTCCTTCATTCATGCACTTATCATATCCAATCTCGAATGCGTCATCCTCTGTCTGTCAGCTTTTACTGACGAGTTTGAATACCTACAAAAGTATAAGATTGGAGACTTAAGCAATACTAAAAATTATCGTAATACGTTTATATGGAGGTAATCACATTGACTGTAACAAAAAATGCATTATCTATTTTTGCTCTTGGTGGCATCAACGAAATCGGTAAAAACATGTATGTTATACAATACGCTGACGATTTGTTAATTGTCGATTGCGGTGCGAAGTTTCCGGATGAAAGCCTACTTGGTATTGATCTAATCATTCCAGATATCACTTATTTACAGGAGCATAAAGAAAAAATAAAAGGGTTGATTGTTACTCATGGACACGAAGATCATATAGGTGGCATTCCATACCTCTTAAAAAAAATAAATGTTCCTATTTATGGTACTCGCTTTACATTAGGCTTAATCGAACTAAAACTAAAAGAACATAAACTTTTAAGAGAGACGGAATTAATTGAGATTGGCTCTGATTCAGCTTTACATTTCGGTCAGATTGACGTTAGTTTTTTCAGAACAAATCATAGTATACCTGACTGTCTAGGAATCGTTTTTCAAACTCCCGAAGGAAATGTTGTACACACGGGTGATTTCAAGTTTGATTTAACACCTGTAAATAATCAATTTGCAGATATTCATAAGATGGCTGAGGTTGGTACACAAGGTGTATTAGTATTAATTTCTGAAAGTACCAATGCTGAAAGACCCGGCTTAACACCATCAGAAAAACTGGTAGGTCATCATATTGAAGAAGCCTTTCTACATGCTGAACGCAAAGTTATTATTTCTACCTTTGCCTCCAATGTGAATCGTATTCAACAAATTGTAGATGCCACAATCGTAACGAATCGTAAACTAGCACTATTAGGTCGCAGCATGGTAAATGTTGTAGATGTCGCTTTAGAGCGTGGATATTTAACAATCCCGGAAGATTTGTTAATAGATGCCCGTGAAGTGAAGTACCTCCCACCAGAAGACGTCGTTGTTTTATGTACAGGTAGTCAAGGGGAACCATTAGCAGCTCTTGCCCGTTTAGCTAGTGGCAACCATCGAGAAGTAAAGATTTTACCAGAGGATACTGTTATTTTAGCCGCCTCTCCCATACCAGGAAATGAAAAAGGTGTTTCTCGAATTGTCGATAATTTATTTCAGCTTGGGGCTAAAGTGATTTATGGTTCATCCAGTAACACTGGCATGCATGTTTCTGGACATGGTTATCAAGAAGATTTAAAACTAATGCTGACATTAATGAAACCGAAGTTTTTTATTCCGATTCATGGTGAATTTCGCATGTTACACCAACACCGTTTGCTAGCAGAATCTGTTGGTGTCAAAAGAGGGCATACCTTTATTATCAAAAACGGAGACGTTGTCGATATTGAAAATGCTAAAGCGAGGCAAACGCGAAAAATTCCATCTGGCGATACGTATGTAGATGGCATTGGTATTGGAGAAGTTGAAGGAATTGTATTACGTGACCGTAAACAACTATCAGAGGATGGGATGCTCGTTATCGTATTAACGCTTAGTAAAGCAGATGGGTCGATTATTTTAGAACCTGATACCATTTCACGGGGATTTGTTTATGCGAAAGAATCAGAGGATCTTCTCCTCAAAGTAAATGTCCTCGTAAAAGCAACCATTAGTGAATTACAAGAGGAAAGCAAGCAGCAACTGTTTGTTTTAAAACGAGAAATTAAAAAGGCTGTCGGCCAATATCTTTTTTCACAAACGAAACGTAAACCAATGATTTTGCCTATTATTATTGAAATTTAACTATTTAAAAGTCGGTGTAAGCTTCACTTCTTTTGCGATTACACCGACTTTGTATTTTATTTTATTTGCCAATCAGGATTTATTGTTTAACTGAAATAGCTCTCCAGTAAAAATTTTATGCAGTGTGAAATTATAATACATTTGAAGTTGGTCAAAGCCGTAATTTAACTGTCTAGTATGTTGTTCTGTTTGCTGCGCAATATTACGAATATGCAGTGGTAACTCCTCTACAGCAGTTAGTAAGGATTTTTTATTTTTCAACAGTTGTTGACTTGTTTTTAATAGTTTGACAATGCTCGTTTGCATGTCAAGTGAAGGTATATCTATTAGAATATGATGCAACTGTCTCCAGTCTATATTTGGTTGATACCAACTAAAAAAATAGTATAAATAATCGCTTAAAATAATGGACTCATTTGGAATAATCGCGACAACGTCATGTGCTATATACGCAACACTTTCACATTGAAATATATGCTTGTTAGCACCATCTAGGCTATTTTTTTCAAATACAATTGTTTTTGCGGGAACCTTCGCCCATTTCCATTGATTTATCGCACTATCCAATTGAGAGAATCGACGAATATCTTCGCCAAGAGACAACCATTTTAAATTTTCTGCGGTAATAAGTGGTTGATCTACTTTTGAGAAATTTGGAATATGAGGTGTTGTTAAACTAGCAACAATAAGAGCTATTTCATCTAGTCTATAACGCTTCAACACATTTAGATCCTCCATTCTTCACAATATGCCATCCTCACATAAATAATTGTTAACGCCTGATTTTAGTGAGTCAAATGGTAGATATTTTCTCACTTAGCATTCATATAGTGATTATTGTACCATTTTAATGTAATATTATCTACATTGTATAACTTTAATGGTATATGCATTTTCATTGTTTTTCACTAGCTTTTTACATAGAGGTGAATGATATGTCAGACTTTTTAAAGCTAGTAGGTGAACAACTCCGTATCATTAGAGTTTCCAAAGGGCTTAGTCAAGAAGAAGTTGCAGAGAGAACGGGGAAGTTAGGTTTTAGTAAAGGTCGCATTTCAAATATTGAGCATGGGCAATCTAATATTACGTTAAGTACATTGGAAATGCTTATGAAGGCGTTAGATATTGCACCTGAAGAACTCTTTAATTTCCAACGATTATCGGGTGTTACTGATATTGAAGAGAAAAATCTTATGCTCGACATTCATCGCTCATTATTAAGAGAGCGCAATTTAGACGAAGTAAAATATGTAGTACGCATCACCAGAGATTTTCTAAATACCATCGATGCGCAAACAAAGAAAAACAGCTCTAATGTTGAATAACATTAGAGCTGTTTGACTGTAAACGCGGGTTGCCAAGATTTAAAGTGTTGATTGATTTCCGCTACGGGTTGCTCGCTTTTTTGCGGGCGTGGCTTAAGCCTCCTCCTCCGCTTCGCTACGTGCGGGGTCTTAAGTCTCACGCTTATCCCGCAGGAGTCGAGCAACCCTTCACTACAATCGCAAAGTTTGCATCTGGGTGCCAGTCACTCACACAATTTTACTAAGTAAAAATCCACGTAGACTCCTGCGGGAACGCACAGAACGTAAGACGCTGGCATTCCGCGCGTTAGCGAGGGTTGCGGCTTACGTCGTGCCCGCGGAAAGGAGTGGAAGGCGCGACACTCCAGCATGAACAGCACGAGCAGCAAAAATTAGCTCAAGTCGTGCCCGCGGAAAACTACCGTCAGTAGGGGACAGCAACGGTCACAGTACTCTAATCCCTCCCCTATTCTCCTTCCATCCCAAACTTCTGTCGATAGCCACATTTTCTACATAGCTCTTCGACCGCTTCTCGTCTTGAAAAGCCTTCTACTATATTATTGGCACGCTCACCTTCTACAATTTCACTAAAGGATTGCTCATGAACATTGCCTAAGTTAATAACACCTTCTCCATCAAGACAGCAAGGTACAACAGTGCCATCTACCAGAATAGCTGCTTGGCTGCGTAACGCATGGCAAAAGCCTTTTCCTTCATCCTCTGGAGCAAGTAGACTTGGCCATCTAAATTCATGGTCTTGATTTAAATAAATATTATTCGCAATTTTTACACCCTTACCAGGCTGTACTTTTTCTTCGATTCGAAAATCGAGATTATATTCATTTTCTATAATTTCAAGCGTCTCACGGTTTCTTCTTGCGGCCAAATCTGTAACATGATCCTGTTGTAAATTCCACAAACGATACGAAATAATCGTATTAAATTTACTTGCTTCACGCACAAATTCTAAAATATCCCCTAAATATTTTTCACGATTTTCAGAACCCTCATGCCCATCAAAGCTGTGTAATGAAAAATTGATTTGGCGTAATGCAGGCTTACCTAATAGCTTTTCGCGATTTTTTTTAATCAGCGTACCATTCGTTGTAATATTGACCTTAAAGCCCTTGTCATGAGCCGCATCCAAAAGCTGATGAATACGTGGATGTAAAAGTGGTTCACCCTTTACATGCAAGTAAATGTATTTCGTATGTGGGCGTATTTCATCCAATATTTTATTAAATTGTTCAACTTTAATAAGTCCCTTAGCACGCTCAGTTGGCGGGCAGAAACTACAAGCTAAATTACAAACACTTGTTATTTCTATATAAACCTTTTTAAATGTTTTCAACGTTTATTCACCGTTCCAGTTCCATAGATATTCATATAATCTTATTCATTTTAACAAATTTTCGTGATAGCGCGCAGAAATTCATGTTGGATACCCTAAATGTAATGTTGCTCTCATGACTTTTTACTACTTTCACACATGGCAACAAATAATTTTCTTCATATTCTCTGTCAATATAAGGCTACACGTACAAGTAAACTTTTAATAATTTAATACTTTAATAATAATACTTAAAAGAAAGGAGTGGAAACTATGACAGGTTTTTATAATTCTCCAAAACACTCGAATCACTCGGAGGAACCTGAAAGAGAAAGTTCTAATAAACAAGCGAAAAATAACATCACAATTAATATTACATTTAATATTGGCAATACCGAAAACCACTTTGAACAAAGGGCTGAAGGTGGCGGTCAAATTAATAAAGATGTTGGAACAAATGCTAACCAAGGTGGGCAAAACGCGCTAAATCACAGTCAAACAAGAAATCTTAATTCTCAATTTGCGGATGGTAATGGCAGAAGTGGAATTGCTGGAGATGATAACGATGAGGCGGGTGGACAACAAGGTATCAAGGTGCGGGATAGTTTAGTTATCGATAGTGATATCCATTCACACGCTAGTCAGTCTCAAGATATTGAAGAAGGACTACTAGATACAGTACCTGAAGAAGAACGATCTAACAGCGACCACAATGAATAAAATTTCAAATTCATTGCCTAAAAAAGTAAAACTTCTATCTGTAGGTTGTTTCATCCTACCTGATAGAAGCTTTGCTTTAAACAGAACGCTTATAATTTTTTGTACCATCATACGAATAAAGCATGGGCTTTCCATCAACATACGTCTCTAAATGCACCGGACGCCCCCACAATTGATAAATATACGGCAAGACATTTTCTAAATAATGTGGATCTAGTTCCATTCCTTCATAACCATGAACCAAATATAATTCACCATTTCGTAGGTAATCGCCATTTTTCACAACGATATATGGGAATCCTCCATTGACGCGCATCGATACAAGCTGGTCCCGCACCATTTCATGATCTTTATCTGTTATACGATATTCATTGCCCTTTTTTTGAAACAAATACAAATCCTCTTGCTTTGCTAAATCCTTTGTTAAATAGTTGCGAATAAAGGAAATATCCGATTCAATTTCTCGCACCTCAAACATCTTTTCACGCCCCGTGTTCGGTAGAACGCCTAATCTGCGCATCTCTTCACTTGGGTTATTATAGCGTTTTTCAATATCCTCAAATATTTTCAAACCTAAATAATAAGGATTAATCGATGTTTTTGATGGTTGCACAACACCTGCGTTTAATTTGGCATATTCAATTGTCTCCACTGTTGTTAAATTCAGTTCACGCATAATGCGTTGATGCCAATAAGAAGCCCATCCTTCGTTCATTATTTTGGTTTCTAATTGCGGCCAAAAATATAGCATTTCCTCACGCATCATCGTTAAAATATCTCGCTGCCAGTCCTCAAGCTCCCGACTATGCTCCTCTATAAACAGTAATAAATCTTTTTCCGGTTTTAATGGAAACTGTTTAATTTTTCTACGTACAGGTCTCTGCTCTTTTTCTTTCGTATCTAAATTCCAAAGATCATCGTACGGTGATTTGGAAGTAATCACGTCTTCTTCATCTTGTTCCTCATCTTCGGATGACAGCTTTGGCCTTAATAAGGAAGGGTCGATATGTTCTTGAATGGCTAAAATTGCATCTAAAAACTGTTCCACCTCTTCTTTTCCATATTCTCTTTCATAACTGGCAATACGTTCTGCTGTCGCTGTCATACTCTCAACCATATCGCGTCTTGTATTTGAAAATCGCACATTATTTTTAAAGAAGTCACAGTGTGCTAATACATGCGCAATAATTAGCTTATTTTGTGTAAGTGAATTCGTATCAAGTAAAAATGCATAGCACGGATTGGAGTTAATAACGAGCTCATAAATTTGACTTAATCCCAAATCATATTGCAGCTTCATCTTATGAAATTGCTTTCCAAAGCTCCAGTGGGAAAAACGAGTAGGCATACCATATGCGCCAAATGTATAAATAATATCTGCAGGACATATTTCATAACGCATCGGGAAAAAATCTAAACCAAATCCTGTTGCAATCTCTGTTATTTCATCAATCGCACGGTGAAGCTCCTTCTCCATTTTTCAGCCTCCTCCTTTCGGAAATGAATGGCTTAACACCTTCCAATTTAATTTTCATTTTGCAATTCAGTTTTTTGGAAAAAGCTTTTTAAGGCATCGTAGACATCGCCTTTTTTCTTTAAAATATGATACCTAAATTTTGGATCATCAATTTTTTTATACGTATACATTAGCGTCGAGAAACGATTATGCTGATTTACTTCTCCATAGCCAAACATACTCGATACTTCCATCAATTCACTCACTAGTTTTAAACATTTCTCATTGTCCATCGAAATGTTCTCGCCATCCGAAAAATGAACTGGGTAAATATTGTAACGGCTTGGGTTATATTTATCGCGTATTAACTCTAACGCTTTTATATACGCAGATGAACAAATCGTTCCGCCACTTTCTCCCTTTGTGAAAAATTCTTCTTCTGTCACCACTTTTGCCTCTGTATGATGTGCAATAAATTCAATTTCCACTGTCTCATATTTCGAACGTAAAAATCTCGTCATCCAAAAGAAAAAGCTTCTTGCACAATATTTTTCAAAAGTGCCCATGGAACCACTTGTATCCATCATTGCAAGTACGACTGCCTTCGATTCAGGCCTCTCCACTTCATCCCATGTTTTAAAGCGTAAATCATCGTTATGAATGGGCGTAATTTGAGCATTCCCTTCCATGGCATTGCGTTTGATCGCATTTAAAATGGTACGCTTCTTATCAACATTGCCCATAAGCCCTTTTTTCCTTATATCATTGAATTCGATTTTTTCGGTTTTAATATCTGCTTTTTCTTTTTGCTGTAAATTAGGGAGTTCTAGCTCTTTAAACAACACATTTTGAACTTCTTCCATGCTGACTTCTGCTTCATAATAATCTTGACCAGGCTTGTCACCAGCTTCTTTTCCATTGCCATTGCCTTGATTGCTCTTGCTACCGTCGCGTGCGACAACATCCCCCACGCTACTATCACCTTGTCCTTGACCGACATGCTTTGAATTATCATAGTTATATCGAATTTTATATTCATCGAGGGAGCGTATAGGTATTTTGATAACATCTCGGCCATTTGACATAACAATACTTTCCTCACTTACTAAATCGGGTAAATTGTTTTTTATCGCATCTTTAACCTTTTCCATATGACGTTGTTGGTCTTGGTGCCCTTTACGATGGAGGGACCAATTTTCCTGAGAGATGACAAATCGCTTATTTTCGTTTTCAGTCATTTTTATCCTCACCCATCTATCAAATTCGCTTTTTCTATCCTATGCTAGCAGTCAGCTTTCTTGAACTTTTTTAGAGAAATAAAAGGAGTGCCCTAAAAAATGGGACACTCCTATTCCGACGATTCATTACGCCCCTGCATAATTGTCACTGGCATTGGTTAACGGTTTAACAAACTACCTACATATTGTAATAATTCATTCGCCGATGTTGTGTTATAGCCATGCTCATCAACAAGCCTTGCTACAACTTCATTGATTTTCTTCAGTTGTGACTCATCAGGCATTTTGGAAGACGTTGTAATTTTTACGATGTCTTTCAAATCAGCAAACAGTTTCTTTTGGATTGCTTCTCGTAATCTTTCATGAGAATTATAGTCAAAACGCTTGCCATTTCTTGCGTAAGCTGAAATGCGAATTAATATTTCCTCACGGAACGCTTTTTTCGCATTTTCAGAAATGCCAATTTGCTCTTCAATGGAACGCATTAGTTTTTCATCTGGATTCATTTCTTCGCCAGTTAAGCGATCAAATATTTTGTTTTTATTACAAAATGCCTCTACATTATCGAGATAATTATTCATTAATGTTTTGGCAGATTCTTCGTACGAGTAGACAAACGCTTTTTGCACTTCATTTTTCGCAATTTCATCGTACTCTCTTCTTGCAACAGCAATATAGTTCATATATTTTTCTCGATCTTCTTGAGATATAGAAGCATGCTGATCAAGACCATCTTTCAGTGCTCGCAACACATCCAATGCATTAATAGATGGTATTTCTTTGCGAATGATTGCTGATGAAATACGGTTTATAATATACCGTGGATCAATACCGTTCATGCCTTCGTTAGGAAACTCTTTTTTCAGTTCCTCTAAGTCAACGGAATTAAATCCCTCCACATTTTCTCCGTCGTACAAGCGCATTTTTTTAATAAGATCCACACCTTGTTTTTTCGGAACTTCTAGCCTTGTTAGGACCGAAAAGATTGCTGCGGCCTTCAATGCATGTGGTGCAATATGAACATGAGCCATATCACTTTCATTAATCATTTTTTCATAAATGTGTTCTTCCTCGCTCACTTTTAGGTTATATGGAATTGGCATCACAATAATACGGGAATGTAACGCTTCGTTCTTTTTGTTCGAAATAAAGGAACGATATTCCGTTTCATTTGTATGGGCAACAATTAATTCATCGGCACTTATTAAAGCGAATCTTCCTGCCTTAAAATTCCCTTCCTGCGTCAGTGACAACAGATTCCATAAAAACTTTTCGTCTAATTTCAACATTTCTTGGAATTCCATCATTCCTCGGTTCGCCTTATTTAACTCTCCATCAAAGCGATAAGCACGAGGGTCCGACTCTGAGCCAAATACGCCAATAGTCGAGAAATCAATGCTCCCCGTTAAATCTGCAATATCTTGAGATTTTGGGTCAGAAGGTGTGAAGGTTCCTATGCCCACACGTTTGTCTTCAGAAAAAGTGATACGCTCAATAATGACATTTTCAATACGTCCTTCGTATTCTTTTTCAAGACGCATCGTATTTAAAGGCGATAAGCTGCCCTCAATTCGTATTCCATACTCTTCAAAAAAGTCATTACGTAAATGATGTGGAATTAAATGCAGAGGGTCCTCATGCATTGGACATCCCTTAATTGCATAAACTGCTCCCTCTTCCGTGCGCGAGAATTGTTCAAGTCCTCGCTTTAACAATGTTACGATCGTTGACTTTCCTCCACTTACAGGCCCCATCAATAATAAAATCCGTTTTCTAACATCTAATCTTCTTGCTGCCGGATGGAAATATTCCTCCACCAGTCTTTCAATTGCTGATTCAAGCCCAAAAATTTCTTTTCCGAAAAATTGATACATCTTTTGCCCATCGCGTTCCTCTACACCTGCGCTTTTAATCATATTGTAGACGCGAGAATGGGCTGTTTGAGCAACTTCAGGTCTTTCCTTTATGATGCGTAAATAATCTGCAAATGTACCTTCCCACTTCAGTCGATTTTCTTCTTCGCGATAGCTCTTCACTTTATCTAAAATGTTGATAGCCTTCCCTCCATTCTTTCAGGGCTTGATTTATAACATAGTATGAAGTTAGATACATTATGATACCCATTACTTTTTCATTGAATTAGTTTCTTCTTATTGTTCAAGTTTTTTTCTCGCTACATAAAAGGGATTTACTGCATTTAAAGTGGACTTATGAAATATAAAATTTCGGTTATTCTAATCTGTAGAAAGGAGGTCCAATTTTGAATCGTTATTTAATTTTCCTTCTGACATGTATGCTGCTGTGGAGTTATTTTCCCCCAACGGTTACACTGGCAAATGAAGGACCGAGTAATGAAGAAATTTTACAGCAACGTATGTCCTATTACGTACAATTCGATGAATTACTAATTCCATGGCACTTTTTAGCGGCTATCGATCAATATGAGCGCAATCTTCAATCCGTTCGTAAAGATATCCCGAAACGAGATGGCTTCATCGCCATTCAATTTTCTGATGAATATTGGTCAGGTGCATTAAATCCTGTCAAGGAAGATACGATACCTGAAACAATCAGTTATTTTGGTGGAATGGGACTGGATGGCAACGGTGATGGTATTGCAAGCCCTTCAGATGATGTAGATGTGATCTTCTCCATGGCCAGTTATATAAGTCAATTTGGTTCTACAGATGAAGACTTTAAACTTGCTTTATGGGAATACTACAGAAGTGAAGAAGCCGTTAATCAAATCGTCACGATTTCCACTTTGTATAAACATTTTAAAACGACTGAGCTGGATGCCCATACATTCCCGATTCCAACACGCTCCGATTACAGCTATAGAGGTACTTGGGGTGATAATAGAGGTTGGGGAGGCAGACGAATCCACGAGGGAACTGACATTTTTGCTGGCTACGGGACACCTGTACTGTCCACTTCCTATGGTGTAGTCGAAGTCAAAGGCTGGAATCAATTCGGAGGTTGGCGAATTGGCATTCGCGATAACCATAATTCTTATCACTATTATGCCCATCTTGGGAGCTATCATAAGGACATAAAGGTTGGAGATGTTGTAGAACCAGGGCAAGTACTCGGTTATGTAGGCAGCTCGGGTTATGGAAAAGAAGGCACATCTGGAAAATTCCCTCCACATCTTCATTACGGCATTTACAAATTTAATGGTCGAACAGAATGGGCATTTGATCCATATCCATCTTTATTGCAATGGGAACGTCAAGCAAAAAAAGATAAGCAGTAAAGAACTAGGCAACTGCTCCATTCACAGCGAAATCAGATGGATACCTCTAAAGACAAGGCAAGAGGCTGGGACAAAAGAGAAGAAGTGTTAGATTGACTGCCATCAATCTAACACTTTTTTGCTATGCCGTTGTTGTCCGCTACAGCGGTGCTTTCCGCTCAGCACAGTAAGCCGCAACCCTCGCTAACGCGCGGTCTGTTGCGTCTAACATTATGTGCTGTTCCCGCTGGAGTCACCGCCTTCGCTACCAACAACTAGTGAACACTTCTAATTTTTTAAATTGCAAAAGCAAGAATAGCTAAGTTAGCTAAGTTCTCCATATAGCCAAAATTTATGAACACCTTTCCTCTGTTCCTTAAATTTTTTTAGTTTTATCCCAGCCTCTTGCAGTTTTTTGATATCCTCTATAGAACTTGTGAAAAATTGTATAGTATTGTCAAATTTATTTTTTCTAAAAACACCATGACAATAGGTAATTAGATACACACCTTTAGCAAACAGACAAAAATATTTGAAAAATATGAATTAAATTATGCCAAAAAACCTTTTTTAGTATTTTCAACAAAAAAATTCTACTTTTCTTTTGAAATAGTAATAGAATAAATAGAGTAGGATAAGTTTTAAAGAAAAAGCTAAAGGATGGAAAAAATGAATCGTTTATTTCAATTTAAAACAATTAAAGCACGTTTATTAAGTACATTTATTATGTTATTAGTATTATTTGCTTGTTTTACTACGTATACTTATTTTTCTAATACAAACATGGAGAAACAGGCTAAAGTCCTCGTTGAAGAAGATTTAATTGTGTTAACTGCAAGTAAAAATCTAGCAATGTCTACGAGCGTCCGATTATCTGCCGCCTTAAGTTATGTTGTATCCGGTGATGAAAAATACATAGAGACGTTTAATGAATACCGTAAAATTGCTGAAGATAATAACCTTATCGTCGAAAAGTATGAAAATACGCCCGAACGGGAAAAACTCGTAGAAATGGCCCGTGAATGGAGCAACCGAGTAAATAGTGAAGTATTTGAAGTATATAAGCAAGGTGATAAACAATTAGCGTTAGAAAATTTAACAGCTATCAATCATCTTGTTACTGAAGTGCGTGCTGGCTATGAAGAAGTAGCTAATAAACGCGCTGAAGCCATTACAAAGGTCGGCAATGATGTCGTATCAACAAGTTCAAGCAATAAAACAATTGGGGTCATTGCAAGTATCATCTTATCAATTTTAGGAATTCTTATAGCTATTTTCACAGCAAGTAGAATCTCTAAGCCTATTTCTATAGTTTCCAATCATATGAGGGAATTAGCTGATGGGAATTTACGCAATGAAAAGTTCTCCGTTACCCGTCAAGATGAAATTGGTCACCTAATGCTTTGTGCCAATGACCTGAATGAAAAATTAAAAGATACGATTAGCTCTATTCATAATGTATCTGAAACGGTAGCTGCAAGCAGTGAGGAATTAGCGCAATCTTCTAATGAAGTTCAGACTGGTACGGAACAAATTTCCTATACCATGCAAGAGCTTGCGACTGGAACAGAAACACAAGCCTCTACAGCTAGCGATTTAGCTGAAACTATGACAACGTTCCAACGCCATATTTATGAAACAACGCAAGAAGGCATTGAGTTGAAAGAGCATTCGGGGCAAGTACATGATTTAACAAACACAGGGAAAACATTAATGGTTCAATCTACACAACAAATGGCAACTATTAATGACATTGTGTTAGATTCCGTAAAAAAGGTAGAAGGTTTAAACGAACAGTCTGCTGAAATTTCAAAATTGGTTTCTGTAATCGATGAAATTTCTAACCAAACGAATTTGCTTGCTTTAAATGCTGCCATCGAAGCGGCACGTGCAGGAGAACATGGCAAAGGCTTTGCAGTAGTTGCCGATGAAGTGCGTAAGCTGGCAGAACAAGTACAATTCTCTGTGACAGATATTTCAACAATCGTTCATCGCATTCAAAGCGAAACAGGCAATGTCACAAATTCACTTCAATCTGGTTATGAAGAAGTAAAAAAAGGAACAGCACAATTAAATCAAACGAATCATACATTCGATCAAATTTCTCAAGCGATCGAGGATATGAATAACAATATTAATGTGATTTCAAATAACTTAACAAAAATTTCCCAACATTCCGAAGCGATTAATGGCTCGATTGATGAAATGGCTTCTATTTCACAAGAATCCGCTGCTGGTGTTGAGCAAACAACGGCCACTGTTGAAGAAACGGCTGCAACAATGGATGAAATTTCAAAGAGTGCCAATCAATTAGCTGAAATGGCTGAAGAGCTAAACACACAACTACAAAAATTCACACTTTAATACAAGGAAAAAGCTATCCGAATGTCTTCGTGATAGCTTTTTTATTAGGCTAGATGACATCTAGTATAGGATTATTGCCAATGTCGGATAGGTACTCGCTCTAATTCATAGTGCTTGATAATAATACTGACCTTTTGATACCATTGTTCACACAACGCCATTGCTTCGATATACGTATCATCTTCTATTGAAATGCCATCCTCTTGTTCTAAAAAGATATACTCTATAATTGGATCGCTTAGATTGTCTACCACCATTTTTAAAGCTAATTGGGACACTTCCTGTTCCTCACATGCTTCTTCCTCAATCTCCGCTTCTTCTACTAAAACATGGTGGTCCCCCGCTAGTAAAGAGTCACTAAACAAACCATTACTAGTTCTTGCCACAATATGACCGTCCTCTACAATCGCTACCTCATAAATTTCATTAAAACGGACTTCTTTCTTTACTACTTCTGCTTCCCAATCTTCTTTAACTGCCAGTATAAGTGTTTTGGATTGCTCATTCAGTAATAATGCATGTAAAGCATCACTTGCAATGATGCCATGGGTATGAGGGATATTCTTTAACTCTTCTTCACTTGCACTTTTACGCTCCGCCATTATTCTAAAAGTATGATATTTCCATTTAATAAAACGTATTACGCCAATGATGACTAAGGTTATGCCAATTAAAAAGTACAATTTTTTTATGAATTCAGCATCCATTGCCATTGCTAAAAACAAATATATCATACCTAACAATACTAGAAAGATTGTTTTCATTATTATCCCACTTTCAACAAAATAATAGATAGGGAAAATACATCTCTATAGTAGAAATCTTATTCAGCTATCTCTCTTTTCATGCTTCATTTTTGGATAATAAAAAACACGAAACACTGGTATCCTCAAGTGTTTCGTGTTGTTGAACAAGTCTTTTTAAGCTAACACACAGCTTATTGTTGTTTCACTAGCTCGTCCTTACTGCCTACATTATCTAATGTTTTATCTTTTTCAATTTTATGCATATCTAGCACATGTTGTGAAGGTGGCACAAGCAAACTGACAATCACTATCGTTATACCTGAAATGACTACTCCAGAGAAAACAGGTGCCTGCCATAATTCGTTTATTAAACCTATAAAGCCTTCAGACTGTATGGATAAACTAGGTACAAAAGTTAGTGTTGTGATTATATAATAGATCAGCCCGACCGATATACTTGCCCAGACAGCTGGCGTACTGACCCGCTTCCAAAATGGACCTAAGACAATTGGCCAAAAAATCGTCACGAATATTACGTCCCAAGCTAAGTAAGCTAAATCAATTACTTTTTGAAAGCTAACAGCCAAGATTAAGCCTAATACTGCACTGCTTAAAATCACAAGTCTTGAAAATCTCAATAAATTTTTAGGATTAGGATTAGGATTACGATTAATAAAGTCTAAATAAATATTCTTTGTGATAATACCAGAAGTTGCAACATAACATGCGGCAACAGTCGACATTCCCATCGCTGCCATTGCTGTTAAAAAGATTGCAGCTAAAAGAGGTGGAAAGTATCCTTGTGCAAAGGCTAGCATTAACGTTTCTGGATTTGTGCTATTAGGATAAATTGTTTTAAAAGCTTCACCTAACATGCCAGGAATCCAACTAATCGCTATAATAACGATACCAGCTATAATCATACTGCGTTGTGCTACTTTTGGACTTTTCGCGGCGGCTACCCTTTGACCTAAGTCAACAGCAGGGATATCACCAAGCGCTAATACAAGATATAACGTCCAAAATTCAGCTCCTGCCTTATTAAACAATTCACTTATATTCCACCACTCCGGATTAAACGTCACATCAGGATAATAAATAAACACAAAAATGGTAATACCTAAAATACCAGCTACTGCTAGCGCACCTTGTACGATTTCTGTGTAGGCTACAGCCCATAAACCGCCAATTACAGAATACAGTGCTGTTAACGATACAAATAATAATGCTGCTGGAACAAAATCTATTTGTAGCAATTGCTGGATAATATACGTTCCACCAACCGTTAAAGCTGCTGCATTAAAGATTCCAAAGGCGATAGCCATTACAATCCCTGTGTAAGCTCCTAACTTTTTACTACCATATCTTAAGCCATAGTAGTCTGCTAATGTCCATCCTTTTAATCTTCTAAGCGGTTTGGTCCATATAAGCGCACCAAGAATCATACAGGTCCCTAAACCACCCATCGTCGCTGATCCCTCAAAGCCGCCACTCGTATAACCAGAACCGACAGCTGCAAAAAAGAACGGAGCGGCTAATAAAGCCGCAATTAAACTTCCCGTCACAACTGAGAGAGGCATGCTCCATCCGGCTACGATTAAATCTTCTGCCGTATTAACGCGTTTATACCCCTTATAACCAATATAATAAATAAAAATTAAGTACACGCTAAAGATTAAAATATTCAACATTTTTATTGCTCCTTAGTTCTTACATTATCCGTTCATCACTACTCCACCATTAGGCGTTAAAATCTGACCTGTATAGAAATCAGCGTTGTCAGAGGCTAAAAAAAGTACACTTTTTGCGATTTCCTCAGGTTGTGCCAAGCGTTTTAATGGATACTTTGCAGATTCCTCTTCAATATAGTTCTCTCCAAATTCTTGTAGGATATCTGTGAGTGTCCCACTAGGAGCTACAGCGTTTACTAAGATGTTGGGCGCTAATTCTCTTGCCAAAGCTTTCGTAAATGCATTAATGCCGCCTTTTGCAGCTGAGTAATGCGTAAACTCTTCACAACCTAGACTACCAATATCTGAAGAAATATTAATAATCTTGCCTTTGTTTCGTTCCTTCATTCGTTTCGCTGCTTCTCGGCAATTATAAAAACATCCATAAAGATGTACTTTAATCATTCTGTCCCATTGTTCGTCTGTTAAATCTAGCACGCTAGAAGCTTGTGCAAATCCTGCATTATTTACAAGAATATCAATCTGTCCTAGATGACTATCCATGTATCGGAACATGTCCTGTACTTGATGAGAGTCTGATACATCAGCACGGTATTTATAAGCTCGTACACCTAGCTTTTCAGCCTGTGCTCGCACTTCTTCTGCTTCATGATCGTCACCAATAAAGTTAATCAATACATTGGCACCTTGTTTTGCGAATGCAAGTGCAATTGCTTTTCCGATGCCCTTACTAGAACCAGTAATCAGAACATTTTTTTGTGCTAAATTATTTTCCATTTTCATCATTCTCCAATTTGAATTTTGCTACAAGCGCTTGTAATTCTTGTGCTGTTATTCCTAAAGAAGAAGAAGCCTCTTTCACTTCTTGCATCGTCGTTAATTGTTCCTGTGTCGCTTTTGACACATTAGATGAAAACTCTGATGAAAGCTCCGCTGATTGTTTAATGTTATTGACAGACGCTGCAACTTCCTCTGACGAAGCAGAAATTTGCTGAGAGGCTGCTGAAATTTCACGAATTTGACTAGCGACTTCTTCCGATGATGTAAGAATTTCTTTAAAGATTTCCCCTACTTCATCTGTATATTCCATACCTGCTTTTACATCTGCTTTTCCTTTTTCCATCACGACAATGGAAGCATTTGAATCGGATTGAATCGTACTAATTAGATTGTATATTTCTGTTGCTGATTGCGAGGATTGCTCTGCCAACCTTCTCACTTCATCTGCTACCACTGCAAAACCTTTACCATGTTCTCCTGCTCTTGCTGCTTCAATAGCTGCATTTAAAGCAAGTAAGTTAGTTTGATCCGCAATTGCTGTAATAAGACTCACAATATCGCTAATTTTATTCGTATTAACATGTAAGCCATTAATGGTTTTGCCAATTTGTTCTACTGAACCATTAATTAGCTCCATTTGGGATATAACTTGTTGCACGACTTTATCTCCACGTTCAGAAGCAAGAGATGCTGCTATAGATGATTCGGCAGCAGTATTTGCTGAGTCAGCTATTTGTTGAATACCTGTTGCTGTTTCTTCCATAGCTGCAGCAGTTTCTTCTGTCATCACCATAGATGCTTCCGCATTCTCATTTATACGTTTCATATCCTTTGCAATATCGGTAGAACTATTAAACGACTCTCCTGCATTGACAGTTAACTGACTTGCAGCAGAAGAAACATGATTAGATGTATTTCTAATATTTAAAATAATATGTTGCAAATTGGTAACCATCGTTTGAATAGATTGCGATAAGTTCCCTATTTCATCTTTTGTAATTTCTAATTCAACTTGTTGCAATTCACCATTTGCCACTTGATTTGCAACATCGACTACTTTCTTAAGAGGTTTTAATAGTCGATCGATAATTATGTAAAGTAAAATTAGTAAAATAATCAAACCAACAACTGCGATTGCAATTTGTTTTGTCATACTTGTTTTAATGATTGTATTTATGTAATCTGCGGAATAATCAATACCTAATAAGGCAATCATTTTGCCATTATCATCTTTAATAGGGGTAAATACTGTTCTCCAAGCACCAAATTGATCTTCGAATACGTTCGTCACTTCAGACTGATTACTGTCAATTGCACGCTTAGCTGTTGCTACATGTTCATCTGCTAAATCTTCGAAAATCTCACCAGCTTCATAAACCTCATTCAGGTTGGATGTATACCCTATCGGATTAACACCTTTATCTTTCATATCCCAAATATAACTCCAGCTCATTATCCCCTGTTCTTCCTGAATCATATCTAGCTGTTTTTGGAGATTTTTAAAATCGGGATTACTTTCCCCTTTTTCATTTAATAAATGTTTTATCTGATCACTATCGAGATTCATAGCTGTCAATATACCAACACTTTTTAACTCTTGTTCCAAATCTACATTCATTCTTTTGTTAAGCTCACTAATACTTTGCGTTGTGACGATAGAAATCAACATTAAAACAATAATTGAAACTGTAAGTAATAATTTGTTTTTCAATGAAACATTTTTTAAAAATTGCATAGATAATTCCTCCTCTTTATATTTTATAGGTCAAAAAAAAATAACCTATTTCAAAAGAAATAGGTTATTAAAGATAAAAAAATAATAAATCCCAATAACTACTAATCTTTTGCAACCCAGCCATCATAGCGTTATCTGCCTTAGACCTGTAGCTTTGCGTCTCTACCTTTCAGTAGATTTGCCCTTATTTCTCCTCAAATTAACATAATAGTAAAAAATAATCAATACAGCTTCCAAAATTACTATTTAGTCCATGCTCTTATTTTACTACTTATGTACAAACAATGAAATAATTACTATGTAAAAATATTCTTCTTTATTGTAAAAAGTCCTTACAAAAAATAAGCAGCGACAACGTAAACACGTTATTGCTGCTTAAATTTCTGATAAACACTTACCCCTAAATGTTTATTCAATTATGCAAGTTGTGTTACGAGTAAGACAGCTGGAATAAAGGATAATGCAAAAACGCACATATACCATACAGAAGTACGGCGTAATGAAAAACGAACTTTTTTACGTTCTGCATAAAAAATGTCTAACATAACAGCAACTATTAATGGAATACTAATGCAAGAAATAGCAATTAAAATAAAATCAAAAAATATCATAAAAAGCACCCCTCTATTCATGAACATTTCTTTTCCCTTTGTGACAACTTTGTGTCAATTTCATTGTACACAATTCCGTCACATTTATCAACTGTTCAAAGAAAATAATGGTGATTTTTCAATTTATTTTTTATTGCTTTTATTGTTATTATGTACTTCATCCAATACAAACAAAGGCGGGACGCTTACTGTAGGTAAGCATCCGACCACAATTCACTTTAACAATTTAATACTTAATCTCTATATTTATATGTTAAACCTTTTAAAAAGTTTCTCACAAAGCGATCGCCACATTCTTTGTAATTACGATGACTAGGATTTCTTAAAATCGCGCCTAACTCACCTTTCGATACTGTTACGCCACCTTCATATAAAATATCAAGCATATCTTCCGTTGTTAAAGCCATGGCAATTTTCACTTTTTTCAAAAGCATATTATTTGGGCTTTCTTTCCCTGTAACCGGTGGTGGCCCTTCCTGTTGACCTTGTTTTGATTGTTGAGGGCCACGTTTAAAAGTAATTAAACCATTTAAAAATGCCTCTACCATTTTGTTATTACATTTAATGTAATTCTCTGGGATATCTTCTTCATCTTCTTTAATTTTGATAAGCATGTTTAATACATCCTCTTTAGTGTATTTCATGCCACCAAGCTTAAAAATTTCTACCATATCCGTATTTTTAATATCTAGTGCATATCGTAAACGAATCAAAATATCATTATTCGTCATAGCAAAACCTCCTTGATTTCCTTGCAAAATCTGAATTTATAAGAGCCAGGCTTTATTATAACAGAGTAAATTGTATTTTTAGCTAGCTTTGCAATTATTCCTCGCCTATAGTATGTAGATTGCACATTTCCTTGTTTTTAAATGTATGAAAATCAAACTGCCGACCATTCTAATAGCACAAGGAGGTGAGAAAAATGGCTAATAAAAATCGAAGTTCCAATAAACTTCAAGTTCCTGGTGTACAGGAAGCTGTTAATCAAATGAAATATGAAATCGCACAAGAATTCGGCGTACAACTTGGGCCAGATGCTTCTTCTCGCGCGAACGGTTCCGTAGGTGGAGAAATCACGAAACGACTTGTAGAAATGGCTGAAAAAAGACAAAAATAAATAAAAGGTGCCAGGCACTAAAACAATTCAGAATTGTTTTAGTACCTGGCACTTACTTTCTTGCCCCTTTTATCATGACGAAGATGAATACTAATAAAAGAATAAGTAATGCACCTATAATTACGTATCCGACCATACTTGTTATTCCCAAAACACTAATACTCCTTCCATACATAAAGTGGAACAAAAAATTTACCAATATAGTACCGCTATATTTCCACTTTAGTTTACCTATTTAAAATACCCTTCTACTTCTATTTCTTCAACTAAACTGCTCTATTAGTATAATAAATTTAACAACTAGAGCTTTCTATTCATTCACAGTAATTTCATTTTTTCCGATAAACACAATTTATAAACTTTTATTTTTAGATTGTGGCTCTCATTTTCAATTCCACACCTTTAGATACTACGCTTTTCCTTAAAGTACAGCACACCAAACAAACCAATGATGGAGAAAAGAACTGGCACTATAAAACCATAGTAGTAGCCATCATCTACATAACCTGAAACAGCTTGAAAATGATCTAATAAATAACCAAAAATAATGGGCAACAAAACGGCACTTAAAAAGCCTCCTGTATTGGCAAATCCCGAAACTACACCAGCTTCGTGTAAAGGGAATGATTGCCGTACAGCCGCAAATGTTAATGCACTTGCTCCATACCCAAAGCCGATGATAAAAAATAGTACCAACAGCAAGAAAAAAGCTGGATGTCCATTGCATATAAGAAACGTAAACCAACTAAGTAAAACAATACTATGCACGACAATATATGGCCTTTTAATCGTATCTAGCCTGCTAGCCAGCCAACTAGTTAGAGGAGCTCCGATTAGTGCCCCAATAAGACCAACCATAATCAATTGGCTTGCATCCGAACGTGTCATTTCATATAAACTCATTCCGTATGGTACAGCCCAGGAACTGATAAATCCTACATAACCTCCTACTACACCAAAATGGCAAAAAAATAGAGCCCATGCTTGGGGATTGGTAAATATTCTTTTCAGTAATACGGATGTTTTATCACGTTGTTCTTCATCGGTTACAAAAATTTGCTCATTGATAAAGCGTGTTTTAGGCTTTTTTACAAGTACAAAATAAAGGACTAGGCCACACAGGGTCAATAGTAGTCCTGCGCTACAAAAGGCCATCCTCCAACCTAGTAAATCAATCCACGTGGAGAAGGGGACTGTCGCCAATAAAAACCCTAGACTTCCAGTCATACCTGCCAGACCAATTAAACGTACAAACTCCTTGCGATGAAACCATTGTGCCAAAATAAGCACCATATTAACCCAAATTGTTGCATCCCCTACTCCAGTCAATATTCTCGAAAAAAATAGCATAAGTGCATGTGTACTAAGACTATAAATGATTGTACCGATCCCTGTAAGTGTCGCCCCTAAAATTAAAAAAGCATTTGGGCCGTAACGATCAGCCAAAATCCCCATTGGTACTTGTAAGCTTGTATATACAAAAAATTGGATACTTGTTAATAAGCCAATCGTTGCTGCCGTGACCTGAAAATCACTCATTAATTGGTCTGTAATTAATCCTGGCGCTGTGCGTTGGCTCGCCATTAACAAATAAGTTAACAATACAACAACAAATACTACCCATCTGTATTTGCTATTTTGTTTGTCCATGGATATCTACCCCTATTAGCTTTTACTAGAATATATGAAAGAGTGCCAGACACTAAAACAATTTTGAATTGTTTTAGTGTCTGGCACCGATTTCTCTATATTTTTAAGCTGACAAGGTTGCCTGCTTCTTGCACTAATTTATCCATTGTACTTAATTCGTCATCGCTAATTTCAACTAGCTCCTCAAACATTTCCACAGATTCACGTGAGATGAACGAAATGTCTCTCATTGCCACCATGATTTGCTGAGAGCTTGAAGATAATTCTTCTGTACTTGCAGATGAATTGGCATTATTTTCAGCAATAATTTTTGTCGTTTCTACAATTCTTTCGAACATCGTACCAATTTCTAAAATGGTAGTATTCGTTTGTGCAAACTCTTCCGTTCCTTGCTTCATGGATGTAACCACTCGATCCGTCTCTTCTTGAATATTTTTTACAATATTCGATACTTCAGCAGCGGATTGTTGTGATTGTTCTGCTAATTTACGAACTTCATCCGCAACGACAGCAAACCCTTTTCCATGTTCACCTGCACGAGCTGCTTCAATAGCTGCGTTCAATGCTAATAGATTGATTTGCTCTGAAATCCCTGTAATTACTTTGACAATCTTGCCAATCTCATGTGATTTTTCTCCAAGGATATTGATTGCATCAAAAGTTGTATTAATCGTTTGATCAAATTGCTCCATTTTCACCATCGAATCTTTTAGCTTTTCGTTACCTTCTTGCGTCAATTCTAACGTCGTATTCGATTGTTCTGAAATTTGGTTTGATCTTATAGACAGTTCTTCGATAGCCACTGTGATGTCTTCAATCGAAGTTGAACTTTCCTCAGTAGCTACTAATTGTTTTTTTAACCCTTTTCCTACCTCATCAATGGCTGCTCTAACGATATCAGCCTTCTCCGCTGCATACTCTCCATGTTCAACAAGATTTTGACCTTTTTCATTTATATTTTTTTCGTATAGATGAAATTGCTCTTTTAATTGACTTGCAGATAATTCCTCTGCCCCGTTTGTCACTTCACTCTGACTATCAGCCTGACGTTTAAGCGAAAAATATCTGTAAGCAAAATACAAGGACGTGCATAATAAAAATACTATAATCACTAGCATAATAGCATCCATGATATAAAAATCTCCTATTCTCTCTACCTATGATGTTTTATAACTCTTTTACAATAATATAAATTCCATCAGCTACAGTCGCTGGGATATCGTTTAAATGCTCATTGCTTTCGTATTTATGAACAATGAAATCCCCTTCAACATTTACATACTTTTCAAATCCATGATACTTCTGTAACAAGCTCATTGACTTCGGATTTGTTGCTTCAGCTAACACCAGTCTTAACCCTTCTTCAGATGCTTTTTGAACTAAAATATCACCTAACGTTTGTACAATTTCATGGCGATTGTGCTCAGCGATGACACCTAATAAAAATAAATGCAGCACTTCATTATCTTCCATTTCTTTTCCATAACGTTGTTTATAGTCATTTAAGAAACGAACATCGATATCCTCTAATACATCCATCACTATATTCATATCAGAAAACGTGCCACTAAAAATAGGACCTTCATGTATTTCCAGTGCGTTTGTATCTCCAACTAAAGCGCCTACTACATTACGCTCTGCATCGAGCGCAACAACACAGTATCCTTGATGCACATTGTCTTCAATGTATTCTTTCGTGAATTGGTAGAAATCATCATAAGGTAATTTTAAGGAGTACCCGATTATCGGTTCTTGCACCCATTTACCGGCTACATCTACTCCAACAAATGTTTTTGCTAAACATGTTGCCGCTTTTTCAATTAAGTCTGGTTGGTCTTTTGTAATGATTTCATATGTATATACATCTTGTAATGTTGGCATCATAAATTCCTCCAAATATGCTTCTAGTGATTTAAAAACTATCGTGTTGCTAATTGTGATACATTGTCAACTACTGTTCCTGGGAAATTCACTCCCTCTAAAGCATTTCTCACTTGCACATAGGCAATTTTAGAGGCTGGATTGACAATATAGATATCTTTGAAGCCAAGTGATGCGTAAAACATTAATGTTTGCCCTAGTTCCGCTGAAACTTTAGATGGAACAGGTGATTGATACGTTGCATCAACTACAAAGGTATAGGATTTTTTTGGTACTTTCGCCACAGTCTCTTCCAAATCTTTTATATATTCCTCTACAAGCTCTGTTTTAATAAACCCATGAACTTGAACGTGTACTTCTTTTTTTGCTTCATAAATCGCCATATTATATTTCGGTTTATCAACGACTAACATTTTTAATCTCCTTTTTCATATAGTTTTTTTACTATCCTATACTAACAAGACTTTATTAACGCTATAGTTCTTTAATTTGTCTCCTTTTAGGAAAATAAAAACTACCCTTATTATAAAAATTAAGGATAGCCAAATAATCGTTTATTATTTTGGCAACCCGACTATCATAATCCCAATAGGATTTTAGACTCGTAGCTTTGCGTCCTTACCTTTCAGTAAGTTTGCCTTTTCATTTTCTTAAAATAATACTAACATTATTACAATTTTACATTATAAATTACATGTCAATTTTTGTCGACACTAGTAGTATTATCTAAAGAATATTAGGTAAATATAAGTAATATTAAGATACTACGTAGTAAGAATGTAGTACGTGCCAGTCACTCAAACAATTTAGAATTGTTTGAGTGACTGGCACCTATTCAAATTGATTGAGCAATTCGCGTACTTCATCCGTTGTCTTTGTATTCATTAACTGATTTCTTAATTCACTTGCCCCGCGGAATCCTTTAACATAGATTTTGAAAAAGCGATGCAGCGCAGTAACTGAGCGTGGTAGCTCCTCAGCATATTGATCTTGAAGATCAAGCTGTAATCTTAAAAGATCAAGATATTCTTTACTACTATGTTCCTTTGGCTCTTTTTCAAAAGCAAATGGGTTTTTAAAAATACCTCGTCCAATCATCACGCCATCCACACCATATTGTTCAACTAGCTTCATACCTGTTGCACGGTCAGGGATGTCTCCATTGATTGTTAATAGCGTATTTGGTGCAATTTGATCTCGTAATTTTTTAATTTCCGGAATTAGCTCCCAGTGTGCTTCTACTTGGCTCATTTCTTTTCTCGTACGCAAATGGATTGATAAGTTAGCGATATCTTGTTTTAAAATATGTGTAAGCCATTCCTGCCACTCATCCACTTCTGTGAAGCCAAGTCTTGTTTTCACACTGACAGGCAGTCCACCCGCTTTCGCTGCTTGAATAAGTTCCGCAGCAACATCAGGACGTAAAATAAGACCGCTTCCCTTGCCTCGTGAAGCCACATTCGGTACAGGACAGCCCATATTAATATCAACACCTTTAAAACCAAGCTCCGCCATACCAATACTCATTTGTCTAAAATATTCAGGATTATCTCCCCATATGTGAGCAACCATAGGCTGTTCATCTTCAGTAAAAAGCAAACGTCCTCGCACACTTTTCTGACCCTCTGGATGACAATAGCTATCTGAATTTGTAAACTCGGTAAAAAATACATCTGGTCTACCTGCTTTACTTACGACATGACGAAACACAACATCCGTCACATCTTCCATTGGAGCAAGTACAAAAAATGGTCGCGGTAAATCCCGCCAAAAATTATTCGTCATATTTTACTTCAAACCCTCTCATTATAGGATATTCGGTTATTCACTTATCCCCTAAAACTTCATTGCTTCTACTTCTAAAAACGAATCGTCCTTAACACCGTAATGCTAGTTTCAGCAATAAAGTCATTATTATAGTATAACCTAGCTTTTGTTATTTATCTTCATACAGTTCCTACTTTAATTAGATTTCTAACTTCTAAAATCAGGAAATACTATGCACTAGCAGCTCGTGTTAAAAAGCGAAAAGGCAGTCCTAGCTAACGGTACAATATCATAAACTTCGTGATATCAAACTCATCATCTTGAACTGCCTACTAATTATTATTTAGCTTCTATACTGTCATCTTTGTTGTAATTGTACTTTGAAGGATCTACTGGCGTATAACCTGTTGGTTTATAAAATCGCAGTAAATCACCATTCACTACTTTGTCAGATAAGCCTAATTTAAAATCTACTTCTTTTTTAATAGCTTGTGCTGCCTCTAGTTGACTATCATCTAGTAGTAATCCAGTTTTATTATCATAAAATTTTTCATTAATTGAATAAATCTCTGGACTCACAAAATCGCCATTTCTAAATGGCACAATTTCATTATGCTCATCTGATAATAAATCTGAACCGAATTGAATAAAGTTTTGCGTATCAATTCCTAGTAAATGTAAAAGTGTTGGAAGCAAGTCTGTTTGACCACCATACGTATGGTTGATACCACCTTGCATACCTGGAACATGAATAAATAATGGGACACGTTGTAAATTAGCACTTTCATATGGTGTAATTTCTTTCCCCAAAACTTGTTCCATTGCTGCATTATGATTGTCTGAAATACCATAATGGTCACCATAAAGAACAATCATTGAATTATCATATAAACCTGATTCTTTTAGTTGATTAAACATTTGTTCAATTGCTTCGTCGGCATAGCGTGCTGTTTGGAAATAATTATCTACACTTGCATCGCCTGTATTCGCTTTATCGATTGTTACTAAGTCTTGATTCATTTTATATGGATAATGGTTCCCTACCGTAATTAATTTAGTATAAAACGGTTGTGGTAAAGAATTTAAAAAGCTTTGCGATTGTTCAAAGAACGGTTTATCTAACAAACCATATTCAGCCATGTTATCTGAAGAGGCTGTGTCATAATAACTTGCATCATAAAACTTATCAAATCCAAATGATTTATATATAACATTTCGGTTCCAGAAGCTTCCGTTGTTACCGTGGAAGACAGCCGATGTATAACCATAATCTTTTAAAATACTTGGTGCTGCTTGATACGTATTTTGTGCTTTTGTAATATAAGCAGAACCTTGTGGTAATCCGAATAAAGAGTTTTCTAACATAAATTCTGCATCAGACGTTTTACCTTGACCTGTTTGATGGAAGAAATTATCGAAATACAATGTATGATTATCTTTTGCTAATGAATTTAAAAATGGTGTAACTTCTTGACCGTTTAATTTATAGTCGATTAGGAAGTTTTGGAATGATTCTAAGTGTAAATAAATTACGTTCATTCCTTTTGCTGCACCAAAATATTTTGCATTCGGATTAGCGTAGTTCGATTTTGTATAGTTAATTACTTCGGTAATATCACTACTATCAGCCAACGCTCTTTGTGAGGAAGCTTTCATCGTTTCTACTGAGTCATAAATCGTATAGTTATACATACCTAAATATTTCACAATATAGTTTCTATCAAACCCTCGCGTTAATAGTTGAGGGCGACTAGCCTCAGCTAATCCTAAATTGACAACTGATACGATTAATGCAAAAGCAATAATCGTCATTGCTTTTTTATATCCAAATGATTTTGTTTCTTTTCGAACTTTGCTTGAGAATCGTAAATAAAACATGACAACGACATCCACAAAGAACAAAATATCATAAGGTTTTAATAATGAAAGAATACTACCACCTAAATCGCCAAAGTTTTGCGTTTGGAAAATGGTCGGTAATGTAATAAAATCACTAAAAAATCTGTAATACACTACATTAGCATATAAAAGAATTGACATCAGCGTGTAAATAGCAAGCAGTAATGTATATCTTCTCTTTCCTCTAATTAAAAAAGCAATCCCTAAAAATAGCATTGCTGAACCTAGTGGATTTAAGAGTAAAAGGAAATGTTGAAGTGCTCCTTCTACACCTAGATCAAATTGTGCTGTTTGCGTGATGTATGTTTTCATCCATAACATGACTACAGCTACTATATATATCCCTAAAAAACTGTTTAATAAGTCACTTTTTTTACTTATTAGACTTTTCATTTCTGCACCTACCTATTACTTATTAATAGAAATCTAATGTTAGATTGTTCGTATAAATTTCGGAAAATTATTACTTCACTATAGCTTTTTTTCGGTAGCTAATGTATAATACTCCCGTTTTCGCACTTCTGTCAAGTTGTAGACGATATTGCAAGAGAATAAGTTTCGTTTCTCACTACTGCTGCTATGCTTGCCATAAAAACATCCTACAAACATTAGTTTTACTAACCTTTGACAATACATTTATTTGTGAAAAGATTTATCCTAAAAGAAATCGATCGTAACATACCTATAACGAGCAAAAAGAAGAACGAATCCAGCAAAATTGGAATTCGTTCTTGTCTTATTTATATTGATAACGTCTACCATCTCTTATACTTGTGTTTCGACGTTGCTTTCTTGTATTTTTTCACTAAGCTGATGTTCAATGTTTTCCGTTTTTTTCGACCAATAAGTGGCAAGAATTGGACCGGAAATATTATGCCACACTGCACCAAGAACACTCGGTAAGGCAGCTAACGGACCAAAATGGGCAGTGGCTAATGCTACCCCAAGACCAGAGTTTTGCATCCCCACTTCAATGGAAATCGCTCTCCGATTACTTTCATCAAGTCCTAATAGCAGCGCTGTTAAATAGCCAAGCAGCAGTCCAAATGCATTATGAAGCATTACTGCCGTAAAAATAATAAATCCTGCCGATGCTATGCTATCAACATTGCCAGCAACAACCGCAGAGACAATAATGATAATAGCCACTACTGAGATAAGAGGAATGACGTTAATGCTCTTTTCTACAATCTGTGGAGCAAATTTTCGTATGACGATGCCCAAAATAATCGGCAAAATAATCACTTGAATAATAGAAGTAAACATTGCCATTGGATCGACCGGCATCCATTTACCTGCAAGTAATAGTAGTATGAATGGTGTGGCAATTGGCGCTAATAACGTTGAAAAGGAAGTCATCGTAATGGATAATGGGACATTGCCCTTCGCTAAATACACCATGACGTTCGAAGCAGTACCCCCTGGAACTGAACCGAGAAGAACAAGCCCTGCCGCTAATTCTGCGGGTAAGTTCATGATATAGGCAATGGAAAAAGCAGTCAGCGGCATAATAAGATATTGAGCACAAACACCAATAATAACGGGCACTGGATTCGTTAAAATTAATTTGAAATCAACCGCTTTCAACGTTAGTCCCATACCAAACATAACGATGCCGAGCAAAATTGTAATATAGCCCCCAAATAGTAAAAATGGGTCGGGAATGATAAAAGCAATAACAGCTATGCAGATGACCCATAGCGCAAAGTATTTTCCAGCTATCGTACTAATCGCTTCTAATATTTTCATATTCCCACTCCCTATTTCTTTATTTTTAATATTTTATTTGGATTCAACAGTGCATCCGGATCAAGCGCTTGTTTAATCTTTTCCATCACAAGCAGTGCTTTCCCATGTTCTTTCTCTTGGTATTTCTGTTTCCCTATACCGACACCATGCTCTCCTGTACAAGTTCCCCCTCGTTCAAGCGCATACATAACAATTAATTCATTAAATTCATCCGCCTTTGCTATGTCATTAGCATCCTGCATATCAATCATTAAAAGAACATGGAAATTGCCATCACCGACATGTCCAACAATCCCCCCTGTAAGAGCAAACATATTCAGTGTTTTTCTTGCATGTTCAATAGCCCCTGCTAACTCAGAAATCGGTAAACAAACATCTGTCACCATCAGTTTTTTTCCTGGATGTCCATGGACATAGGCGTAAGCTAAATTATGGCGAGCTTCCCATAGCTGATTTCGCGCTGCATTGTCAGTCTCAAAAACTATATTTTGACAATTATGCTCTGCTACAATTTCTTTCATAAAATCAACGTCTTGCTTTAAACCAGCTTCATTTCCATGAAACTCTAAAAATAACGTTGGTTGCTCCTCATAAGCTGTTTTACTATGCAAGTTCACTTGTTTCATAGAAGGTTCATCAACCAGTTCGACTCTTGCGATTGGAATTCCGGCCTGTAAAATACTAACGACTGCTTCGACTGCATCATTGACTGTTTTGAAAGATGCTCGAGCAGCCATTACATATTCAGGAAGTCCATAAACTTTTAGCGTCAATTCCGTAAAGCAACCGAGCGTTCCTTCAGACCCTACAAAAAGACCGTTCAAATGAAAGCCAGATGATGATTTTTCCGCTAAATTACCGGTATGAATAACCGTACCATCTGACAGCACAACTTCTAAATCTCGAACTTGATCGCGCATTACTCCATATTTAACAGACGTTGTGCCACTCGCATTTGTCGCGGCCATTCCACCTAGTGTTGCATCTGCCCCAGGGTCCACTGAAAAAAACAAACCGTATTTTTTTAACTCTTTATTTAACTGCGAACGCGTTACCCCTGGTTGAACTTTTACGAGAAAGTCCTTCTCTCTCACTTCTACTATGTTGTTCATGTCTGAAAAATCAATGGTAATCCCTTGTTCATAAGGAATTACATGTCCTTCCAAGCTTGTTCCTCTGCCAAATGGGACAATTGGAAATTTATATTGATTTGCAATAGTTAGTATGTGACTCACTTGTTCAGTTGTTGTTGGAAACACAACGATATCCGGCAAACTAGCTTGATGATAAGATTCATCACTACTATGTTGTTCTAAAATTGTTTGATTGATTGTTACTTGGCTTTCTGACAGAACACCTTGTAGCGCGCTCACCAATTGTTCATTTGTTACACTTGCCATCATTTTATTCTCCCCTTTTTTTCTCCCATTTTCCCAAAGTCATGAATGATAAATGAATAGGTTGTACCAATCTTCATAAATATTAAAATTGGTCCAACCATTTTTATTATACTTAATATTCAGAAAATATCAATAATTAATAATTTTCTTTCATTGCTAACGAGGTGGGAATTCTGTATGATTAAAGCGTTTATACTTTTACTATGTAATTGAGGGGAAGGACATAGGAAATGCTGCAACCAAAGAAAAAAGCTTATCAAGTTATTGTAGATCAAATACAGGAATATTTTTTAAATGGAGAATTACAGCCTGGAGAAAAACTACCGACGGAAAGAGAATTAGCGAGTCGCTTTAATGTAAGTCGAACATCGGTTAGAGAGGCACTGCGAAAGCTTGAAATAAAAGGAATTATAGACATTAAACAAGGCAGTGGCAGTTTTCTGAAATCACCTGAATGCCATTCATTAGGACAAGAGCTTTCCTCTACCATTTTAAAAACAGAAAAAAAACTTATTTATGAAATGCTAGAGCTTCGCCAAACACTTGAAGTAGAATGTGCCTTTTTAGCTTCACAACGAGCCACTTCTGAAGATTTAGAACGAATTGGGCAAGCATTGGAAATGATGAATCAAGTAAAAAATGACGTGGAACTAGGTATTCAAGCTGATTTAAGCTTCCATATTAATATCGTTCTCGCTGCTCATAATTCAATCTTCTCGCAATTATTTCAAACCCTTAGCGAACATATGCAAGATACAATCCGTGTGACCCGAACACAGCGCTTGAAAGACTTAGACCGTACGCAAGAAACTATAGATGAACATAAAGAAATTTACTTGGCCATCGCAGCCGGTGATGCCACGCAAGCCAAACAACTAATGGAAAAGCATATTAAGCAAATCCGAAGAGAATTGACCGCCTCCCTTTTCAATCATATTGGCGAACAACATAAATAAACTGCATCTACTCAATAAAAAAAGCCACGGATTGATATTAAATCCTTGGCTTTTTTGACAAAAACTAAAAATACATAAATCAGTAGATCTTATTTATATTTCATACAAAAAAACGAATCCCATTAATAAGAATTCGTTTTTGATAAATGATTGTATAGAAACATGTCAGTTCCCTGTCATTCTTATTATCTTTGGGATAACGTCTAAATACGCAATAATGCCCCATTCGGCTTTGGTAAATCATGAACTGTTATCTGATTCATTTTACAAAAATGTTTTAAAAATTGTTGTGCAAGCTCTCGTTCTGTTGGTTCACTTTTCAATGAAACGATATCAAGTAAAATTTGAGCCATCCATAAATTATCAAAATAACGGTATTTACCTGTATTCCATGTCATTTTGTTAGGGTATTTTTTATCTATATAATATTTCCAAAAAAGTAGCTGATTCGATTCCTGTTCTGTAAGTTGGAGTCTGTATTTTGAATGGGCCGGAATATTCCCATCTTCACACAGCTTACCGATAAAATCTTCATTCACCATATAGACACCTAAAATACGTCTGTCTTTTTCAGACATGCCGGAATCTAATGCTGTTAATAGGACAGCGCTATTTTGGTGCATGCGGTTAGGTTTGTTTGGCTTTCCTTTGTTATTACCACTTTTTATAGCGCCTGAAAAAACCTTCCACTCTAACAAAGAACTAGTCTGTTCTTCTGTGTCACATTTAAAAACCATTTGAGATTCTGGATGCAGTTTATGATGTTTCATCAGTTTTTCGTGTTCTAAGCGAAGTTTTTGGTTTCTTCGTTGCAGTTTTTTTTCTTCTTCCTTCCTCATTTCTTCTTCCTTACGTTCAATTTCCTTTTTTTGTATTATTTTTTCAATTAACTGAGCATCACTTTTATCATGTAATTTTAAGTACTTTCCAAATACATCAGGAAAAACAAACATTTTATTTTCTGTTGCAAAATGTATTTCAATAATGGACTCATTATGTTTAACGATACTACCCATGCCAAAACGCTTATGTGTAACTTTTTTATTAATTAGATTCATTATTCTAGTCCTCCTTATGGAATAAAACCTCGGTTACTATTAGATAGTCAATTAATCATTTAATTCAACTACCTACCTCAAAAAGCCCACATAACTGTTTTAATTTTTTTCTTCGTCTTAATAAGGGATATTAAAAAAACGTATCCAAATTCTATCTGCAAAAAAGGTCAGCGGAATTCGAAATACGATTTAAAAAAACAATTATAAGACTATTATAACATTTTTTATAAAAATCACAAACTTATTGTTGACAACATATTTTATTATGAGGTAAAATTAAAAATTATTCTCTAAATCCTCATGAAATTAGAGCCTTATAACAAATCACAAAGCTTCTGAAAAGCCCCTATAAAATGCAACTGATTTCCGGTGTTAAGATAGGAAATCTTCATAAAATAGATTATATAAGTAGTTCCTTTCCTAGAAAGAACGGATGGAAATCTATGTACTAATCCTATAGGCTGAACATTCTTATTTTCCAATTAAGTTCCATATGAAAAGACCCCAATTTCGCAAAAGTTATTTGCAAAATCAAGGTCTGTATTGAAAATATCTACTTTTTCAAGTTTTATAGGAATGCTGTTAAATTTTTCGAATCAATCAATAATATATGTGTCCCCTGTATATTAAACTAACGCCAACCACGCAACAGCCTCACAATGTGTAGAATGCGGGAACATATCAACTGGTTGTATTTCTTGTGTTTTGTATCCGCCATCTTCCAAGATGCGTAGGTCGCGTGCGAGTGTGGCTGGGTTACATGATACGTATACTACGCGTTTAGGACGCTGCTCTAAAATCGTTTGTAAAAGGGCTTCGTCGCATCCTTTACGTGGTGGGTCGACAACTAGGACATCCGCTTCCTTGCCTTCCTTATACCAGCGTGGAATGACTTCCTCTGCTGGGCCTGCCTCGAAGTACGTATTGGTAAAGCCGTTTAGCTCTGCATTGCGTTTTGCATCTTCAATAGCTTGGGGTACAATTTCAACACCCATCACCGCTTTTGCTTTTTGTGCTAGGAATAAAGAGATGGTACCGATGCCGCAATAGGCATCAATGACACGTTCATGTCCTTGTAAATCAGCATAGTCAAGCGCTTGCTTGTAAAGCACTTCGGTTTGCTGTGGATTTACCTGATAGAAAGAACGTGCTGAAATTTCAAAGCGTACATCGCCGATAGCGTCAATAATGACGTCTTTGCCCCAAAGGTTAATCGTTTCATCACCAAAAATAACGTTTGTTTTATCGCTATTGATGTTTTGCATAATGGATGTAACATTTGGTACTAGCTTTAGTATGCTCGCTACAGCGGCATCTTTTTGCGGGAATTTTTTCTTTTTCGTCACAAGTACAACCATGACCTCACCTGTTGCACGTGCTGTACGGATTACGACGTGACGTAGCATGCCTTCATGTGATGCCTCATTGTATGGTTGCATGCCGATAGCTGTTAATTCTTTTTTAAGACCAGAAAGAATTGCGTCTGCCTCGCCCGTTTGAATGAGACAGCGATCCATATCGACAATGGTATGGGATTTTGTTTTGTAAAAACCAGCAATCACTTGACCGGCGTCATTTGTGGAAAATGGAATTTGGGCCTTATTACGATATTGCCATGGTTCCTCCATCCCTTTCACTGGTAAAACGGGTGCGTCGATTTTGCCTAGACGTTGCATAACATTACGCACCATATTTTCCTTCCACTTTAACTGACCTTCATACGATAAGTGCTGTAACTGACAGCCCCCACATTGCTTGAAATAATCACAAGGTGCTTCTACTCGATCAGGTGAAGGCTTTAAAATATCCAAGACTTTTGCAAAGCCATAATTTTTTAATGTTTTTAAAACATGGACTTCTGCTGTTTCATTCGGTAAAGCCCCTTGGATAAATAATGGATAGCCGTCCACTTTTGCGACACCATTGCCATCATGTGTTAAATCTTCTATATAAACTGTAAGTTGGTCATTCTTTTTTACGGGTGCTGACATTCGTACATCCTCCATTTCAATCTCCTTATTGTAGCATGTGATAGCGGAGGAAAAAAGAACAAGGCTTGAATTTATCAGGTTGTGCTAATTTTGCTAAAAAAGAGCCGCTATTCGCGACTCTCTTTGTTATTTTTTCTTACATAATCATCCTTTGGTGCCCACCAAAACATAATGATGATACTAATAATGACGACTATAAACGGCGCATAAAATATTTCGATTTTTTCCATACCTATATCCCCCTATGCATGATGGTCTTCTTTTCCTGTCACGTAATTTTTGTTGAATAGGAATAATTTCAACAATAAATAAAGCGAAGGCAGAAGTAAGCATAATCCTAAAATAAAGACGATGACTAATGCAATGGCCATTTGCGTGCTTGTGAAGCTATCGTAAATTGTTAAATACGGATACAGTAAATATGGATATTGTGCGATGCCATAGGCGAAAAATGCTACCGCGAACTGAGCGATTAATAATCCTACTGCAAGACCGTAATTTTTTCGCATCCATAGTAATATCACTGTAATGATAAATAATACGGCAGAAATAGCAAACATCCACCATAAATTAACCATATGCTGATAGCTTTCAGGGTTAATGGATTTCATCTCATACATAATACCAAGTGCACTAATCATTAAAGGTGCTGCCCAAATAAGGGCGTATTTTCGCATTAAATTTGTAGCCTCTACATCGGTTGCTTTATGTGCATACCACGTTAAAAATACTGCAGATATATAAAGAACAGCCGCTATACTTAATACGACAATACTCCAAGCAAATGTACTTGTATATAATGTCCAATAATTCAATACAGGTTGCCCTTCCACAATGTCTACATAACCGCCACCTGCAATAGCAAAGACAACAGAGAGCGAAGCTGGAATCAATAAACCTGATACGCCATATGTCAGCGTGTAACCAATATGTCCGCGTGCCCCGTACGCCTCAAATGCATAATACGACCCTCGAATTGCCAACAACACTAAAGAAATGCTGACTGGAACAAGCAAAATCGTTCCATAATAGAAGGCGGTTTGTGGAAAGAATCCTACAATCCCTACAAAGAAAAATACTAAAAAGACATTTGTTACTTCCCATACAGGCGATAAATAACGCTTAATAATATTAGTTATGACATGATTTTTTCCAATAAGTAAACTGTAAGCATTGAAAAATCCTGCCCCAAAATCAATAGATGCCACCATCACATAACCGAAAAGGAATATCCATAAAACTGAAATTCCTAGCACTTCTAATGTCATATGATGTCACCGCCCTTTTCTGTATGCCGATCTTCAATTTCACGTTCAATCGGATTCTTTTTAAACATACGAACTAATACGACTGTACTTCCTATTCCAAGTACAGTATACACACCTGTGAATAACAGCATCATTAAATCTACATGATCGCTCGTTGTAGCGCCTTCTGGTGTGCGCATAATACCGTATAATATCCACGGTTGACGTCCAACTTCCGCAAGCCACCAACCGGCTTCAATCGCAATAATTGACAGTGGAGCACCTGCTACAATAATCCATCTAAACCATCGTGCATGAATAAAGCGCCAACCTCGTGGTTTCCCTACTACGTAAAGGAAAGACACTAATACCATAAACATGCCGATAAAGACCATAATATTAAAAAGATAGTGTATATAAAGTGGTGGTCTGTCTTCCTCCGCATATTGATCTAAACCAATAACTTCTGCATTTGGATTATTGCGTGCTAGTATACTTAAAGCATAAGGAACCTTGATGGCATACTTAACTTCCTCGCCATCCAATACACCGAATAAAACCAATGAAGCTTTATCTGTTGTTTCAAAATGCCATTCAGCCGCTGCTAATTTTTCTGGTTGGTATTCCGCTAAGTATTTACCTGAGAAATCGCCTATAATTGCTGCTGCAATTGATGAAACTAAACCGATTTTCATCAGTAAAAATAGAGACTTTTTATGGTAAACATGATCTGAGCCTTTGAGCATACGGTAACCTGCAATGGCTGCCAAGACGAATGCTGATGTCATATAGGCTGTAACGAGAACATGCGCAACTTTTGTTGGCATAGCCGGGTTAAACATTGCTAGAAATGGTTGAATATTTACAAGCTGTCCGTCCACAATATCAAAGCCTTGAGGTGCGTTCATAAAGGCATTTACCATTGTGATAAAGACAGCTGACATGGATGCACCAACTGCAACAGGTATTAGGAGTAACATATGCTTTTTCTGGCTATCAAAGCGATCCCATGTATATAAATAAATTCCTAAGAAAATGGCTTCAAAGAAAAATGCAAAGGTTTCCATAAAGAGCGGTAATGCTATCGTTTGCCCTGCAAGTTGCATAAAATTCGGCCATAGTAACGATAATTGCAATCCAATAGCTGTTCCTGTTACGACTCCTACAGCAACGGTAATGACGAAACCTCGTGCCCAACGTCGCGCCATCAAAATATAATGTTCATCATTCTTTTTATATCCAGTCCATTGTGCAATCATGATCATTAACGGCACACCGACACCAATCGTTGCATAAATGATGTGGAATGATAACGTAAGCTCCGTTAACGCACGACTCCAAAAGACTGCTGATTCATTAATCATCTCATTGCCCTCCTAACTTCCAAATATTCTTCCAAGTATGGAAAGTAGCATGATAATTGCAACACCAAAACTTAACCAAATAAGCTTTTTTTCCTGTGACTTATACAACTGCACCACTTCCTTTCCCTTTCCCATACCCATATTTTCCACTATTCCAACGAAAAAAACCTTTATAATGGTCCGATATTTCGGCCTATTATAAAGGTTTCAAATTTTGTTCAAGTAATATACGCACATTTGCCAAACATTTTTCTTAATTCGTTCACAACCCTTTATTATATGGAAATAAAATACAAAAAGCGTAAATTTATAAAATAAAATTTACGCTTTTTGTTAATCTAAATACGGTCTTCCTCACGAATATCTTCAATTGGTACAAAAATTTCAATATGGCGTTTTAAGTTTTCAAAAGTCGCAGGCGCATCTCCACCATATTCACCATCTAAATTTAAATGAACTTCACTATCCGTCGTTACTTTTACGACACTTGCTTTTTTATAAATAACGCGATCATCCTTTAAATGCTCGCCTCGTAAAGCCATTGCTGCAAGTTGAATAAATTCTGGCAAGCTTACTTTTTTTAATACTATTAATGTGAAGTAGCCATCGTTTATGCTCGCATCTGGTGCAAGCTTTTCAAAGCCTCCTACTGAATTCGTTAAGCCACATAAAAACATCATGGCATCGCCATCGAATACTTCACCATCATATTCAATACGCATATGTGATGCCTTAATAGATGGAATCATTTCAACTGCTTTTAAATAGTAGGCAAGCTGTCCAAGCATTGTTTTCATTTTGCTAGGTACTTCGTACGTTAGCTCAGTAATACGTCCTCCAGCAGCAATATTGATGAAATAGCGTTCTCCATTTAACAATCCAACATCAACTGGTAAGGTATCGCCTTTAATAATAATATCAACGGCTTCATCAATATTTCGTGGTATATGGACAGCACGTGCAAAATCGTTCGTTGTCCCCATAGGAATTAGACCAATTTTCGGACGTTTTTCGAATTGGCCTACACCAGAAACAACTTCATTTAACGTCCCATCGCCACCAACTGCTATGATAATATCAAATCCACGTTCTACTGCATTTTTTGCTGCCTCTATTGCATCACCTTCACAAGTTGTTGCGTGACAAGATGTCTCATAGCCTGCTACCTCTAGTTTCTCCAATACTTCTGGTAGATGCTTTTTAAACACTTCTCGCCCAGATGTAGGATTATAAATGATTCTTGCTCGTTTCATAACATACCTTCCTGCTTCATAAGATTCTAATACTTTCAACGAATTTTTCGTTGAAATGTTGCACTACTATTACTACGCCAGTGCAAACACCTCTGGCGCTAAACAAAGTGTTTTATTTTTGTAATGCTGCTGTTACATGTTTTTTGAAATCTTCATATACATAAGTCCAATTTGTTTTGTTAGTAATATTGTCTTCACGAATTTCAGCGTAAAGCGATTTTTGTGCTTCCTCAAAATTCGGGTCTTCTTTATCTGGCAACGTCGCTCTTTTGTTCACAACAATATCCTGTAACTCTGGCGCACGTGGTCCCCATTTACCTATCACTTGTCCCGAATCATTTAATAAAATATACATCGGAATCGCGCGTCCACCATTTGTTAAATAACGGTCGATTAAATCTGTATCTGCATCACGGAAAACTGTACGCATATCTAATCCAGCTGCTTCAGCAACACGGCGAATAATTGGATTATTTAGCATTGCATCGCCGCACCAATCTTCTGTAATGGTTAAAATTTTTGGTTGCTTGTCCTTCAGTAACGTTACAAAACCATCGTTTGTTGGCACTTCAAAACCATCATAAATTAGAAAGCTATCTTCTTTTAGCGTCGTCATCTGATCCATATATTGTTGAATTGAAATGGCTTCTTCAAAATATTGTTGCTCAGTTTTCATATACTATCCCCTTTTTAAGTGATGTGATTGTTTCTATTCTATATTTTGCTATGAATACTCTTTTTAGACAACTATTAAGTGCTACTTTTTGTTAGTATGTACAGTCTTTACATTTAAAAAGCCAAGAAAGTGAAGACACTTTCTTGACTCGTTGTAATAGCAAAAAATTAGCGTTTAGCAATTTCTTGTTGTAATAATTTATTAACCATTGGTGGGTTCGCTTGGCCTTTTGTCGCTTTCATAATTTGACCGACTAAGAAGCCAATTGCACGATCCTTACCATTTTTAAAGTCCTCTATTGATTGTGCATTGTTATCTAATACTTCTGTAACAATTGCTAATAAGGCACTCTCATCTGAAATTTGAACTAAACCTTTTGCTTTTACAATGTCTTCAGCTGAACCGCCATTTTCTACTAATTCAGCAAATACTTTTTTACCGATTTTAGAAGAAATTGTACCGTCCGTAATTAACTTCACCATACCAGCAAGGTTTTCTGGTGTTAATGCTGTATCTTTTAAATCTTTTTGTTCAGCATTTAAATAAGCTGAAACATCGCCCATTAACCAGTTAGCTGAAAGTTTTGCATCTGCACCATCAGCTACCATCGCTTCAAAGAAATCCGAAATTTCTTTAGAAATAACAAGCACGCCCGCGTCATAAGGTGTTAAGCCTAATTCTTCAACATAGCGTTTTTTACGAGCATCTGGCAGTTCAGGAATTTCTGATTTAACGCGCTCTAACCATTCATCGTCGATTGACAGACGCACCAAGTCAGGCTCTGGGAAGTAACGATAATCATCTGTTCCTTCTTTCACGCGCATTAAAATTGTTTTACCTGTTTTTTCATCAAAGCGACGCGTTTCTTGATCAATCACGCCACCTGAAAGTAATACGTCCGCTTGGCGTAACTCTTCGTGCTCAATCCCACGACGTACGTAGTTGAATGAGTTCAGGTTTTTAAGCTCTGTTTTTGTACCGAATTCCTCTTGGCCATATGGGCGAATCGAAATGTTGGCATCACAGCGCAGTGAACCTTCTTCCATTTTACAGTCTGAAACATCTGTATATTGGATAATGGATTTTAATTTTTCAAGGTAGGCATACGCTTCATTTGCTGTGCGAATATCTGGCTCAGACACGATTTCTACAAGCGGCGTCCCTTGACGGTTAAAGTCCACAAGTGAGTGGTCACCAGCATGCGTTAGTTTACCAGCATCTTCTTCCATATGAAGACGTGTAATACCGATACGTTTTGTATAACCATCTACTTCAATATCAATCCAACCGTTTTTACCGATCGGCTTATCGAATTGCGAAATTTGATAAGCTTTCGGATTATCTGGATAGAAGTAGTTTTTACGGTCAAATTTTGTTTCTTGTTCGATTTCCATGTTTAATGCAAGTGCTGCACGCATTGCGAAATCTACAACATTTTTATTTAAGACAGGTAGGACACCAGGGTAGCCTAGGTCGATTACTGTTGTGTTTGTATTTGGTTCAGCACCGAAGTGAGCTGGCGCTGGCGAGAAGATTTTTGAGTTTGTTTTTAACTCAACGTGTACTTCTAAACCAATGACTGTTTCAAAGTTCATGTTATTTTCCCTCCCAAATTTGAGGAACTTCTTTATGGAACGCAGTAGCTTGCTCGAATGCATGCGCTACACGGTAAATTGTTGCTTCATCGAAGTATTTACCGATAATTTGCAAGCCTAATGGTAGACCATTTTCAAAACCACATGGAATTGAAATGGCTGGCACACCTGCTAAGTTCATAGGAATTGTTAAAATATCGTTGGCATACATCGTCATCGGATCATCTACATTTTCACCAATTTTAAATGCTGGTGTTGGTGCAGTAGGTCCAATGATTACATCAAAGTCTTCGAATACTTTGTCGTAGTCTGCTTTGATAAGTGTACGTGCTTGTTGCGCTTTTTTGTAGTAAGCGTCATAAGTACCTGCGCTAAGAGAATATGTTCCTAGCATGATACGACGTTTTACTTCATCACCAAAGCCTTGCGCACGTGTTTCTTTGTAAAGGTCCATTAAATTCGTCACGTTTTCAGCACGGAAGCCGTAACGGATCCCATCGAAACGAGAAAGGTTTGATGAAGCTTCAGAAGAAGATAGGATATAGTAAGCTGCAAGTGCATATTTAGAATGAGGAAGTGATACTTCTTCTACTGTTGCACCTAAGCCTTTTAGTACTTCTAATGCATCCAGTACAGATTGACGTGCTGCTTCGCCAACACCTTCACCTAAAAATTCTTTTGGTACAGCAATACGTAAGCCTTTGACATCGCCAGTTAGTGCTGCTGCGAAGTTTGGTACTTCTACATTTGCTGAAGTTGAATCGTTAGGGTCTAAGCCTGAAATGGCTTCTAATAGAAGCGCATTGTCTTCAACATTACGTGTAATTGGTCCGATTTGGTCTAATGAAGAAGCAAATGCTACTAGTCCAAAACGAGATACACGACCATATGTAGGTTTCATCCCTACGACACCGCAATATGCTGCAGGTTGGCGGATTGAGCCACCTGTATCTGAACCAAGTGAAAATGGCACTTCTCCTGCTGCTACTGCTGCTGCAGATGCACCTGATGAGCCACCTGGTACGTGGTTCAAGTTCCATGGATTTTTTGTTGTTTTATAGTATGAGTTTTCATTTGAAGAACCCATTGCAAACTCATCCATGTTTAATTTTCCGATTGTAATCATGCCAGCTTCGCGTAGCTTATTTACAACAGTTGCATCGTATATTGGCATAAATCCTTCAAGAATTTTAGAAGCACATGTTGTTTCTAAGCCTTCTGTTACGATATTGTCTTTCACGCCAATAGGAAGACCAAAAAGTGGTCCACGTTTTTCAAATGGTACTTTGTCCATTTCAGCTGCTTGTGCAGTTGCTTTTTCTTCGTTTGAAGCAAGGAAAGCTTGTACATCGCCGTCAAGCTTTGCCACTCGTTCATATGCTTCTTTTGTTAAGTCAGCGATTGTTAGCTTACCAGCTTTAATATCAGCTTGTAGCTCCTTTGCTGAACGTTCAAATAACGTCATGAGGAATCCTCCTATGTTTTAGTATTACATGATAGCTGGTACTTTTACTTGACCATCTTCTTGTTCTTTTACATTTAACATCATTACATCGCGGTCTAAACCTTTAGTAGCCACGTCTTCACGCATTACGTTTACTAATGGTAAAACGTGTGTTGTTGGTTCAACATTTGTAGTATCTAACTCGTTTAACTGCTCTGCAAAGTCAGTAATTTTCCCAAGTTGCTCAGCAAATTTTTCCGCTTCTTCTTCTGTAATTGCAAGACGTGCTAAATTCGCAACGTGCTTAACCTCTTCTTTTGTTAATTTTGCCATTGTTCACACCTCCGAATACTATCCAATTCATTGTTTTTATCGATAACAATAGGGTTGAATAAAGTTAACCATGCCCATTATCATAACATTTTTCCTACTAAAAATCACAACTTTCACCAAAAATATAGAAACTTTCACTACTATGACAAAGTGTTGTCTTATGATGTCTTCTATTGTTGAAATGGACAACATCATCCATAGCGCATTTCCGTACTTTGAGGCTTATTACATACTATGTCTTGTTCTCATTTCATTAAAAAATAGCCAGCACAAGGCTGACTATTGTTTACTCATACACGTGTACATATGGGTCTTTATCATTCGCTTCTTTCATAATTAAAGCTTCTGGACCATTAACCGATGTAATGCTCACTTCGACATTAATATTATCAAATTGATTGATAAGGACGCCCGTCAAATATTGTGTGAAACCAATAATTTCAGCCGTGCCGAAAAATTGGATTGGAATTTCAATTGAGAGCTTTTGTATTTTTTTATTTTGATAGAAGCCAGTGCCGATGACACTCGTATAGTTAGAAAAATATTTATCAACATCTTGTTTGAAGTTTTTAAAATTATTACTTACATCTCGATATGCATCATGTGTGTCATCTGTAGGGAACATCACATATTCTTCATCTAGCGCCTGCCAATCGCCAATATCATTTTGCCCTTCTTTGGCAACACCATAAGTAAAATACGTACCTGGAATTATTTCATTGCGCGCTCGCTGTTTAAATAGCCCTACGACAATCGGTACATCTTTTAGTTCATCACGTGTACGCATACGGGAAACGATTTCAGCCGCCATCTTTTTGCCTTGTTCAATAAGAGCAGACTCCGGAATAGGCTCCTCGTAATACTCCCCATATTGTTCTTTCTGATAATAATAAATAGAATTCAAAGCGAGCCCGATTGAAATACCACCTAGTTTTACTTTGTTATCATCCGTTTTCTTTAAGTAGTTTTGCTCGACAATATGGGCCAAATAAACCGGCGCTTTTGTTGCACGTTCTTCTGGCGTCATAGCGTCTGTTGTCGGAGGATTTAAACCATCCTCCGTTTGTGAACTACGCGCTAACCAGGAGCTTACTGTGCTTTCAGCTAAATATTGCCCTTCTTGGAAGTAATAATTTTCTGTGTCAAACTCATTTTGAGAAAGACGCATTAACCCTGTTTCAACTTCCTTCATATCATACTTCGTGTAAATATTTGAAACGACTAATCCACGGCTTGCACTTTCTTTATATGGAATGAGTGTTTTATAAAAAGATTCATCAATCTGTAGACTAGGAATAATCGTTGTTTCCGCTTTTTCCTGTTGCGTTTCCTGTGTAAGCTCTGTCTCCTTCTTATTCGAAGGCACACAGCCGACTAGCATTGCAGCAGCTACAATTGCTGGAATGAGTCGAAATGACTTCATTATGTTAGTACCCCTTTACTAATATCAGATTCGTCTTGGACAAATTATATTTGACGCCACTAATTTTCGGGCGCAAATATTCTTCATGCTTTACTGTTTTCTTGCGTTATGAAACTTTACTTTAAATGAGTTAAGTCAGTTGCTCAATTAGGTCATCTTCGTTCCAAATTTCAATGCCTAGTTGTTGTGCTTTCGTTAGTTTGGAACCTGCATCCGAACCAGCAATAACAAGGTCTGTTTTCTTACTAACACTGCCTGTGACAATTCCACCTAACTCTTCTATTTTCGCCTTTGCATCGTTCCGTGTCAATTGCTCAAGTTTACCAGTTAATACGATTGTTTTCCCTGCAAATGGATTGTCTCCTACGATTACTTCCACCTTTTTGCCTTTATATGTCATATTGACACCCGCTTCAGCAAGTCGTTTAATAACAGCACGGGCATCTTCATTAGCAAAATACTCAACGAGTGACGAGGCCATTTTATCGCCAATTTCATGAATCGCAACAAGTTGTTCTTCAGATGCAGCCATCACCGCCTCCATCGTCTCAAATTCCTCTGACACGATTTTCGCTGCCTTCTCTCCAACATGTCGTATTCCTAACCCAATCAATAGACGTTCCATCGAATTGTCCTTAGATGCTTGAATAGCTTTCACTAGGTTGGTAGCTGATTTCTCACCCATTCGTTCCAACTCTACTAATTGCTCCACTGTTAACTGATATAAATCGGATACATCATGAATTAAATCAGCGCGCAACAGTTGCTCGACAACCTTCTCTCCAAGCCCATCAATATTCATGGCGTTACGGGAGACAAAGTACTTGATGCTCTCTGCAATTTGGGCAAAACAAGCTGGATTCACACAGCGTAAGGCAACCTCCCCCTCAATTCGAATCAGCTCACTATCACATACCGGGCAATTTGGCGGTATTTCGTAAGGAGTTGAATCTTCGGGACGTTGCTCTAATAATACTCCGACTACTTGAGGAATAATATCCCCAGCTTTTCGGATAATGACGGTATCTCCAATGCGAATATCCTTCTCGCGAATTAAATCTTCATTGTGTAGAGAGGCGCGTTGCACTGTAGTTCCAGCTACCAGTACCGGTGCTAAAATCGCAGTTGGTGTGACAACGCCAGTGCGCCCTACTGTTAAATCAATATCAAGTAATGTTGTGACAACTTCTTCAGCGGGGAATTTGTAGGCAATTGCCCATCTTGGACTTTTTGCCGTATAGCCGAGTTCATCCTGCTGTGCAAAACGGTCGACTTTGATAACAATACCATCAATTTCATAGGCTAAATTCGGTCTGTTTTCTGTCCAATATTCAATAAAGGACACTACTTCCTCAATGGACGCGCAACGTTGACGCTCCTTATTTGAAGGGAAGCCGATTCCTTCTAAATAATCTAGCATTTCGCCATGTCCATCAATTCCGTACGCCTCACCATCTCCCCCAATTGCATAGATAAAGGTTGATAATTGACGACTTGCGGCAATTTTAGGATCTAATTGACGCAATGAACCTGCAGCGGCATTGCGAGGATTTGCAAATAATTCTTCGCCATTTTCTGCTCGCTGGGCATTCAATTTTTCAAATGATTTTTTAGGCATATAGGCTTCGCCACGTACTTCAATCGTAATTGGTTCTTTTAAGCGCAGTGGCACAGCACGAATCGTTTTTAAATTCGCTGTTATATCTTCTCCTACAACGCCATCACCGCGTGTAGCTCCTTGTACAAAAACACCATTCTCATATTTTAATGAAATAGCAAGACCATCTATTTTTAATTCGCAAACATAAGAAAAGTGATCGCCGATTGCTTGACGAATTTTACGGTCAAACTCTTGTAAGTCCGCTTCATTAAATGCGTTTGACAGACTTAGCATCGGATAATCATGCGTCACTTTCTTAAATCCTTCTACGATTGCACCGCCTACACGTTGTGTTGGTGAATCAGGATAAATAAGTGAAGGATTTGCCTCTTCTAATGCAATGAGTTCATGTAATAGTTGGTCATATACACTATCTGCAACTAGAGGGTTATCTAGCACGTAATACGCATGCCCATATTCATGCAATAATTTATTTAACTCCGCTATGCGCTGTTCAATTTCATTCATTTAAGTTCCTCCGCTTACGCTTTTTCAATAGGTGCAAATTGCGCCAATAGTCGCTTAATACCGATTGGTTGTGGAAATGCGATATCAAGTTCTGTACTATCACCTTCACCTTTTACGCTAACAACCATACCTGTTCCCCATTTTTTATGAAACGCTTTATCCCCAGCCTTCCAACCGAATTGGTCGCCTCCAGTTGCTTGCAGGCGTGCAGTTGCTGGTTGTGTATGCTGGTGCGCGCCAAGTGTGCGTTTTGAATACCCACTAGACGAGCGATTACTTGATGCAAATGGTACTTCAGGTTTTGAACCACCTTTGGAAATTGACTCTAAAATGTCCTCTGAAATTTCACGTAAGAAACGGGAAGCATTGTTAAAGCTTGAACGACCAAAAATTGTACGCGATTGTGCACATGTTAAATACAACCGTTCCTCTGCCCGTGTAATGCCAACATATGCCAGTCGTCGTTCCTCTTCCATTTCATCGTTGTCGTCTAAAGAACGAGAGTGAGGGAAAATATTTTCTTCCATGCCAATAATGAAAACGACAGGGAATTCTAATCCTTTTGCAGCATGCATCGTCATTAAAATAATATTTCCTTTTGATGCATCTTCCTTGTCAAGCGCATCGATATCGGCAATAAGAGCTAAGTCCGTCAAGAAGGCGATTAAGCTCTTATCTTCACTGCGTTCTTCAAACGCTTTTGTTACAGATAAAAATTCCTCAATATTTTCTAAACGACTTTCCGCTTCAATGGACTTTTCGTTTTGTAACATCGCACGATAGCCTGATTTCTCAATTACTTGTTCCACGATTTCCGTCACAGATAAGTAATTTTGCATTTCTGTAAAACCTTTAATCATTGCATAAAAATGTTCCGCTGAAGCAGCAGCTTTTCCTGTTAGTCCCATAAAGATTAGATCATTCATCGCATCAAAAATGGAGCGATCCTGATCAATTGCATAGCGTGCCATTTTTTCAAATGAGGTAGCACCAATACTGCGCTTCGGTTCGTTGATAATACGCGCAAGCGATAAATCATCGTCATTGTTGGCGATTAGACGTAAATACGCCAATAAATCCTTTATTTCTTTACGGTCATAGAATTTTGTACCACCCACAATTTGATACGCCATATTGGACTTCACAAGCACTTCTTCCATCACACGAGACTGTGCATTTGTACGGTATAAGATGGCGAAATCATCAAATGAACGATTTTCCTTCTCCATAAGCTGTTGGATTGTTTGCACGACAAACTGCGCTTCTTCCTGCTCATTATATGCTTTATATAAAGCAATTTTTTCACCATGTGCATTTTCTGTGCGCAGCTCTTTCGGATAACGGCTTGTATTATTTTGAATGACGTCATTTGCCGCTTGGAGGATGCGCTTTGTAGAGCGATAATTTTGCTCTAACATAATGACCTTAGCATTTGGATAATCTTTTTCGAACGATAAAATATTGCCAATATCAGCGCCTCGCCAACGATAAATGGATTGGTCGGAATCCCCTACGACACAAATATTTTTAAATTTTTTCGCAAGTAATTGCACTAATAAATATTGCGATTTATTAGTATCTTGATATTCGTCAACATGTATATATTGAAATTTATTTTGATAGTATTCTAATACTTCAGGTACTCGTTTAAATAAGGTAATCGTTGTCATGATTAAATCATCAAAATCGAGTGACTGATTGCGTCGTAATCTTTTTTCATAGCCTTTATAAACAAGGGCAACCGTTTTTTCATACGGATTATGTTCATTGATTTGCGCTGCATATTCATCTGCAGTTATGCATTCATTTTTTGCTGAACTAATCGCATTTAAAATAGCACGTGGTTCAAAACGCTTAGGGTCAATATTTTCATCTTTTAAGACATTTTTAATAACTGATAGCTGATCTGTCGAATCTAAAATCGAGAAGTTGCGTGAAATACCTAGTTGCTCGATATTACGGCGCAAAATGCGTACGCACATCGAGTGAAATGTTGATACCCACATGCTGTCGCCCGTTCCATTTCCGAGAATGCCATCTATCCGCTCTCTCATTTCACGAGCAGCCTTATTCGTGAACGTAATCGCTAAAATCTTTGATGGGTATACTTCTTTTTCTATGATTAAGTACGCAATACGATGTGTTAGTACTCTCGTTTTGCCCGAACCAGCGCCTGCCATAATTAGCAATGGCCCTTCAGTTGTTTTTACTGCTTTTTCCTGTTCGGGGTTCATACCTACTAATAAGTTTTTTGTTAAATGCTCCATTTCGCACCGCCTTACAAACATTTGTTCTTAATTATATCGCATTTTTTACAGCCTTAACAGTCGAAAGTGCAGCTTTTAAATCCTCATATATAATATTTCCCACAACTACAGTATCAGCAACTTGTGCCATTTCAGCAGCTTGCTTAGAAGAAGTTATGCCACCACCGTAAAAGAGCTTTGTATTTTGCAATTCATTTTTCACCGCACGTACTATTGCAATATCGCCATATACTCCGCTATATTCTAAATAAAATACAGGCAATTTAAAGAAGTTTTCTGCCATTCGTGCATAGGCCACTACATCATCCGTCGATAAATCGGTATTCGCTTGTGTTACTTCTGCAACTTTACAATTTGGATTTAAAATACAATACCCTTCAGCTACTAACTCATCCCAAACCATAATATCGCCATATTCTTTAATAGCCTCATGGTGTAAATTTTTAATCCATTTCGGGTCATCACTATTTAACACCGTTGGAATAAAATAATAGTCATAGCCAGGCGTTACTGCATCAATTGTTGAAATTTCCAGCGCTATTGGTACTTCAAAGCGACGCACACGAACAAGCAAATCTAATACGCCATCTAATGTTACGCCATCTGTGCCGCCAACCAAAATAACATCCGTTCCAGATTCACAAATTTTTTCTAGTGCTTCATCCGATATGTCCTTTGCTGGGTCTAACTTGAACACATGTCTCCACTCTAAATAATCCATCTATTTTACCACCTATCATTTTCTATCTATTCGTTTACAAGTATAGCTTATGGCTCTCTACAAAAAAATATAAAAGACTGAGCAGAAACTCTACCCAGCCTCTTACCTACTATTCTTTTGGTGCTTGAAACGGCTTTTCATCTGGATACAAACGACCTAACATTTCATCATATGTATCGTTACCATAATCAAAGCAGCGACGTACACGAGAAATTGTTGCGGTACTTGCCCCTGTCTCCTTTTTAATGGATTCATAGGTTTTCTTTAAACGTAATAAATGTGCTACCTCAAAGCGTTGTGCTAGTGATTGAATTTCACTAATCGTACATAAATCATCAAAAAATTTATAGCATTCTTCAATGTCCTTCAGTTCTAGTACTGCTTTAAATAACTGATCTGTTTGATGCCCTCGAATTTTTTCGATTTGCATACAGTTTTCCTCCCTCTTAAGGCTGCGTTTTCACCATTGCTTGTAACCCTGGTGAAGCTGGTACGAAATGAACCCATGACTTTCCTGGAACTAGCTTTACAAGGTCACCAGATTCTTCGACAGCCATTGGTAATCCATCGATATTAGCCCATTTTACTTCTCTTAAATAACCATTTTGCAATACATACGCATTTCCACCAGAGGTTAAATCAATATCTTGACGACCCACATTATCAATTGTTTGGTGATTCATTTCAAAAAATAACACATTTGCAAATGTTAATGCTTCGCCTGTCAACATATCTTTCGTTTCCACGCCTGCCGATTGTCGTCCATAACGATTCGTTTGATGATCGTACACATACGTATTGTGGAAATAATTACTATTCCCATAGTTAATGTCAACTTGACTTGTTTCAACGCCTATTTTACCACGTTCATCGGGTTCATAAAAAGCCTGATGCACTTTTTCACTGTAATTCATTGAAGCGCCTACTTTTTCAGCACCTTTTAATATATTTTCAGAGGTAATATAAGAGTTATGTGGAGCTACGCGATCATTCGAGCGTTTAAACAGTGTACCATCGTAATTCATACCATTTATATTATCCACAACATTATTGCTAAGCATCGCTTTTGCCTCTGGGCTGTAGCCATGTGCGACATAAAATGCCCCAAGACCTTTTGCCATATCTACAAAATATGAACGTGCACTTCGTACTGGGCCAATGTTTTCTGGTAAATCACTTTGATAGACTGCTAGTAAACGCGTAACGTCTCCTTCAGCTAGCATTTCATAAATAATATCTGCGGATGCCAAACCTGATTGAGGGCGTGCGGCAGGATGATTATTAATGGTCACTATAATTGGACGCTGTGTTACTTCTTCTTCAACACTCTCTCCTGTTAACGGTGCCACAAATGTCTCTTGCTTTGCAGGCTCTTCAATAGCTGGCTTGTCATCTACTTTCGTTGCTTCCTCATCTGATTCAGATGCATCTTTTGAACATCCACCGATGAACAAGGCGCTTAATGCTAAGCCAACTAGTAGTTTTTTTGATTTTAACACTTGCATTACTCTCCTTTAGTCAATGCCGCTCTGATGTAATGTCTATTTGCTGGTGCTCTGGCGCTATATAAATTGTACTACTTTAACTACCGCATTACTGCTGGTAATAATAATTTATTCTTCAGGACATCAAAAATCCCTTTTGGTGTTATTCGTATATACGGCAAATGCGTAGATTGTAAAAATAGCAAAGTATAAATGGCATCTCCTAAACGATAGCCACGTTCTGCCAATGCTTGTTTTAAATCAAGCTCCTTCACTGTCAGTTCCTCCATATTCCCTTGATACAGAATACCACCGATAGTTAACGGAACAGATGCTACGACCTCTCCCTTTTCTACAAGCACAATGCCTCCACGCATTGCCTTCATCTCTTCAAATGCCTTTTGCATATCGTCTTTATTTTTGCCGATAAGCAAAATATCCCCAGTATTTGAATAGGAGGAGGCAAAACCTTGAACGTTTGTGGCAAAACCTTTAATCATCGTATTAACATGCCAGTTACCACTTCGATTAATCAGCATTAAATAACTTTCATCATGGTTTGCAAGCTGCCCTTCTCGTGTAATCAATGAATTATAAGGTTTCGTTATAACGTCATTTACTAATTCAATTCCAAATGGCATTGAAAATTGGAAATCATGAGAGGTTAGCGAAAAGTCCAAATCAAAAGAAGGAATTGCTGAATAATCTATGTCAGCAAAACGATGCACCCGTTCTCCATCACGCTTTAACCAAACACCTTTTGATAGTACACTTTCCGGTATTGGATGATATTCATCTTGTAGAATATTTAGTGAGGCAAAGCGTCCCGTCGCAATAAAACCATGTAAGTTCGACATATTGTAATAACGCGCAACATTATAGGATGCCATTTGGTAAGCATCGATTGGTGAAACCCCTGCATCTAATGCGACTTGAATACATTTATCCATCACACCATCCTGATGGAATGATGGTGTTGAGCCATCCGTTGTCATCATTAGATGATCGAATATCGGTAGTTGTTTTTCTACGATTCCTTTCAATAGATTTGGTAAATCTGGACGAATTGAAGAATGACGAAGCGTTACGGCAAATCCTTGCATAATACGACGTTCTACTTCTTCCACCGTCATGGCTTCGTGGTCTCCATCTGCACCAAGTAATTTCATCCGCGCTAAAGTGCGCTCTGATGCACCTGGAAAATGACCTTCAATCTTTTTACCATATCCTTTCGCCATTTGCATGCGATAAAGCATTAAATCATCACCATGCAGTAAACGAGGCCAGCCCGTTAGCTCTCCACCTAACAATACATCGCCACGTTCTAACCATTCTAAAATCGAAGTGTTTGAAAAAATTTCTTCCTCTTGCTCCATTTCTGTTTGTGAATCAAAGCGCGTCCACCAATAAAACGAAAACGGTAATTTCTTTAAGTCATCTAATATTGAAAACGCTTTCTTGTTTTCTAAAGATAAGACGAAGCTTAAATTATCCGATATAAAAGCTGTAGTCCCAAGTTGCCCACAAAAATCAGCAAAGGATTGAGGATGATACAACTGGAACGGATGAACATGTGGTTCAATGTAGCCAGGTACAATCGTTTTATCCGAACAATCCACTATTTCTGTTCCATCTATTACTGGAGGCATTTTTTCTCCCGCATACACGATACGGTCTCCTGCAATCCAAATATTCCCTATCACCCATTGTTTCAGCATGCTATGTAAATAACGTGCATTTTTTAAGACAATATTAGGCGATTTTTTGCCATCTATAACAGCTAAATGCTGACGCAATTCCGTAATTTTCCATACTGGATCCATGTAAATCGCTCCTTCCTAATTTGCGTAAAATTTCATTGTGTAATTCCTATTTGAATTCACATACTACTACTGCATAAACGCTTTTGCATTCATTGTGCATATGGATGTATTGGCGTTCGCATTTTGAATAGGACTCAAAAGTTGACGCCTTTCAAAAACCGAGCCATGTACATCTTCATTTCAGATTATCTGCAACATGAAGCAAAATAATGCTTTATGCAATCATCTTGTTTCAATCGTAACACAGCACTTTCATAAAGCAAAGTGCACCCCGCTTTATTTTTTCCACTATGACTAAAGGAGGAAATGATATGATGCAACAAGCAAATCTTAGTGATAAAAATGCCTTTTGCCGTTTTGCCCTTGGCACAAGTATGACGGCATTTGGTATCGCTAAAGTTTCAAGAAATCCTAACTGTTTGAAAAGTCGACTGATGATCGCATTAGGGGCAATGAAAATGGCTGAGGGTATTTTTAAATATTGTCCTGCAAAGGCAATGTTAAACACAAATGTGGAAACTGCCATGAACACCTCTATGCAAAGTATGTTCAGTGGGCAAAATTCTATGTCTTCTGAACAAAATCCAATGTCCTCTGAACAGATTGGTAAGCTAATGAAGGATTTCTCCTCTGCGATTACTGGTAATTCGTCAGATATAACTGCAAGTGCTTCTAACTCATCTGACACCAGCACTTCAAACCAACATTCCTCGGACAGTAAAAATTCTACAACAAAAGCACAAAATCCTTCTTAGTCAAAGAAGCCGTCTCAATACAAATTTGAGACGGCTCCTTACTTTTTAGAGAAATGAAAAGTCTATGAAAAATATTTGTAAATGTTATTTAAATGTACGCCAGCCAATATCTTTGCGATAGAAGAAGTTGTTCCATTCAACTGTGGCAATGCCAGCATAAACTTTTTCTTGTGCTTCTTGTAAGGTAGATGCTTTTGCCGCGACAAGTAAAACACGCCCACCATTCCCTACATATTTTCCATCTACAAACTTCGTACCTGCATGGTAGACTGCATGTGAAGCTGAAAGTGTTTCTAAGTTCGGTAACGCATTTCCTTTCTCCACATCACCAGGATATCCTTCAGCAGCAATAACAACGCCTAACATCGCTTCATTTGACCATTGCAAATCAAATGGTTTTTCCTCCATTAATGCGTTCATAAAGGCACCGAAATCGGATTGCATGCGTGGAAGGACGACCTGCGTTTCTGGATCACCAAAGCGCGCATTGAATTCGATTACTTTAGGACCCGTTTTTGTTAAAATTAGACCCGCATACAAAATACCCGTAAATGATACCCCATCTGCTTCCATTCCTTTAACAGTCGGCTCAACTACTGTTCGATAGGCGACATCCACTACATCCTGCGATATTTGTGGGACAGGAGAATATGCACCCATGCCACCTGTGTTTGGTCCTTTATCGCCGTCATAAGCCCGTTTATGGTCTTGTGCAATCACCATTGGATAAATTTGTCCTTTATGTACAAAAGACATAAAGGAGAATTCTTCACCATCAAGGAATTCTTCAATCACTACACGAGATGAAGACTCACCGAAACGCTGATTCCCGATCATATCCTGTACGGCATCAATCGCTTCTTCTTCTGTCATAGCTACTACTACACCTTTACCAGCCGCTAAGCCATCTGCCTTAATAACAATTGGTGCACCTTGGGCTTTAATATAGTCAATCGCTTTTTCTGATTCTGTAAATGTTGCATGTGCAGCGGTAGGAATATGATATTTATTCATAATATCTTTGGCATATGATTTACTGCTTTCAATTTGCGCTGCTGCCTTCGTTGGACCAAATACGCGTAAACCACGTTGCGTAAAGAAATCGACAATCCCTTCTGCAAGTGGTTGCTCTGGACCAACAAATGTTAAATCTACTTCGTTTTCTTTAGCAAATTGTGCAAGTCCTGCAAAATCCATTGTGTCAATCGCAACAACTTCTATATCTTCTCGCATCCCATCATTACCTGGCGCTACGAATACTTTTTTTACGGACGGAGAAATGCTAAATTGTTTGGCAATTGCATGCTCACGACCGCCACTTCCTATAACTAATACGTTCATAATTAGTGTATCCTCCTCTTTAAGAGTAAGAGCTGTCTAATAAGCTAAATCCTTCGAACCTCATGTGAGTTAGAGCATTTATATGCTTTTATAGAAAAAATAGTATACTAGAAACGCTCCCAGTATACTATTTTCCTTATTAGGACAAACCCTTTATTATTTGTATATTTTTATATAGCGATGATTAATGCTTGAAGTGACGTACGCCTGTAAACACCATTGCAATGCCGTACTCATTTGCTTTATCAATCGAATCTTGGTCTTTAATAGAGCCACCTGGTTGAATAATGGCTGTAATTCCTGCCGCATGAGCTGCTTCTACTGTATCACTCATAGGGAAGAATGCGTCAGATGCTAAAGCAGCACCTTTTGCTTTATCACCCGCTTGTTCGAAAGCGATTTTCGCAGCACCTACACGGTTCATTTGACCAGCGCCAACGCCTAATGTCATTTGAGAATCTGTTACAACGATTGCATTTGATTTCACATGTTTAACTACAGCCCAGCCAAGTTGTAATGCTTCCCATTCTTTGTCAGTAGGCTCTCTATCTGTCACTACTTTAATGTCTGCATCACCAAAGCCATAGCTGTCTGGCTCTTGTACAAGTAAGCCACCTTCAACAGAGACAACATTAAATTGATCTTTTTTAGCTTGCTCAAATGGAATTGTTAATAAGCGAATATTTTTCTTTTGTGTAAGAATATCTAATGCTTCTTGCGTAAAAGATGGCGCAATAATAATCTCTAAGAAAATATGGCTTAACTTTTCTGCCGTTGCCGCATCTACTTCCATGTTCAATGCAATAATTCCACCGAAAATAGATGTAGGATCGGCTGCATATGCTTTGTCAAAAGCTTCTTCTAGCGTTACACCTGTACCAACACCACATGGATTCATATGCTTCACAGCAACTGCTGCAGGCATTTCAAATTCTTTCACGATTTGAAGTGCGGCATTACCATCTTGAATGTTATTGTATGATAATTCTTTTCCGTGTAATTGCGTAGCATAAGCTAATGAGAAATCCGAACCAAGACGTTTTTGATAAAACGCGGCTTTTTGATGAGGATTTTCACCGTAACGTAAGTTTTGCTTTAATTCATAAGTAAGCGTTAGGCTTTCAGGGAACGCTTCCTCTGTTAAGTGATTTGAAATATAAGAATCATACGCTGCTGTGTGACGGAAAACCTTTGCTGCTAGCTTACGACGTGTTTCAATCGTTGTAGCACCAGTTGCTTTCAATTCTTCTAATACAGTTGCATAGTCATTGCTATCTACAATAACTGTTACATATTGATGATTTTTAGCTGCTGAACGTAGCATTGTTGGACCACCAATATCGATATTTTCGATGGCATCATCCCATGTTACATTAGGCTTTGAAATTGTTTCAACAAACGGATAAAGATTAACACAAACAATTTCAATTGGTTCAATTCCATGCTCATTCATTTGCGCTTGATGAGAAGCATCATCGAATTTCCCTAATAGTCCACCGTGGATCATTGGATTTAAAGTTTTTACACGCCCATCTAAAATTTCTGGGAATTTTGTTACTTCATCCACTGCTGTTACTGCGACATTATTGTCCTGTAACATTTTTTTTGTACCACCAGTTGATAAAATTTCATAACCTAATGCCACTAATTCTTTGGCAAATTCTAAAATACCATCTTTATTGGAAACACTGATTAATGCACGTTTTGTCACAACGAAATCCTCCTAATTTGTCTCGTGTAAAGCCACGAATTATCTATCCATCTTGATTTAGCGGCGTTAGGTGCTTATTGAACGACTCGTTCTACTTGAGCGGAGTTCATCATGATTTGAGCGAATCTTACAGGAGTAATTAGCGTTTCCTGTTACAATGAGCCAAACCTAACTACCTACCAATCCATTACTTTAATAATTGTTGTAATGCTTTTGTATATAACACATGCTCTTGCTGATGAATGGCCATTTCAGTTGCCTCACGATCACCTTCGATAACAGCAACTGCAGCTTGTGCAATAATAGGCCCTGTATCCATGCCTTCATCTACAAAATGCACCGTAACACCCGTCACTTTCACACCATGTGCAATTGCTTGTCCAATAGCATCTTTGCCTGGGAAGGATGGTAACAGTGAAGGGTGGATATTCACAATACGCTGTGGATATGCCGCCAATAATACTTCGCTAATTAAACGCATATACCCTGCAAGTACAATCCACTGCACACCACATTCACGTAAGGCTTCAATAATCGCAGTTTCGTAGTCTGCTTTCGATGCAAATTCTTTTGGATTTAAAGCTAGGACGGGGATACCAAATTTTTCTGCACGCGTCACAACAAATGCAGCAGGCTTATCTGTCACAACAAGCTCCACTTTAGCATGTAGTTCGCCACGTTCAATCGCTTCTTGAATCGCTTGGAAATTACTGCCGCTTCCTGAAGCAAAGACGGCAATTTTTACTGGTGCAGTCATTACACTAAGCTCCCATCATGTGAGCCGTTAAATACAACGCCCTCGCCTTTCACAACGCGACCGATTTTGTATGCTTTTTCACCATTCGCTTCTGCTGTAGCAATAACTTTATCTGCTTCTGCTGCTGGTACAGCCAATACGAAACCAATGCCCATATTGAAGACATTATACAAATCTTTATCTTCAAGCTGACCTTTTTCTTTTAAAAATTCGAAAATACGAAGAACCGGCCAAGAACCTAGGTCAATTTCTGTTGCTAAGCCTTCTGGCATCATACGTGGTAAGTTCTCATAGAAACCGCCACCCGTTACATGTGCACAACCATGCACATCAGCCGCTTTTAATGTTGCAAGAACTGGTTTTGCATATAATTTAGTTGGGACTAACAGTGCTTCACCAATTGGGCCTAAATCTTCGAAGCCTTCAACAACTGCATCCACTGCATAGCCGTTGTCAGCAAACACGATTTTACGCACTAATGAATAGCCGTTCGAATGGACGCCGCTTGACGCTAATCCAATAAGCACATCACCTTCAACAATTTTTTCACCTGTTACGATTGCTGATTTTTCACAAGCGCCTACAGCAAATCCTGCTAAATCATACTCATCTTCTTCATAAAGACCTGGCATTTCCGCAGTCTCACCACCGATTAAAGCAGCACCAGATTGCACACAGCCATCTGCAACACCTTTGACAATTTGTTCAATTTTCGCTGGTTCTGCTTTACCAAGTGCCACGTAATCTAAAAAGTAAAGTGGTTCTGCACCTTGCGCTACAATATCGTTTACACACATAGCAACACAGTCCACGCCAATTGTATCGTGCTTGTCTACCATGAAAGCTAATTTTAATTTTGTCCCAACACCATCTGTCCCTGAAATTAAAACAGGTTCTTTAAGATTTAGTTCTGACAAGTCAAACATACCACCAAAGCCTCCAAATGTACCCATCACGCCTAGTCGATTCGTACGTTCAACGTGAGACTTCATTCGTTTAACAGCTTCGTAGCCCGCTTCAATATTTACACCTGCTTGTTCATATGCTTTTGACATGCAGAGATCCTCCTTTAAATTAATTCAGCACAAAACCCTAACTTTTACATATAGAGAGTCGTACAAAATTATGTTCAACATCATGCTGGGAATATCCATCCTAACTCAATGTCATTTTCACCTTTAGAGGATACCCAACATCGTTTGAATGTGGGTACTCCACAAGGCTTTATTGATTAACATACACTTAGCGTAACAGTTCTTTTTCGTGTGGTAAGATTGTATCCGGGAAGATTTCTGTTGGGTATTTGCTTGTAAAACATGCTAAGCAAAGACCTTTATTTTCATCCTCAAATGGACGTGCAATCGTTTCGACCATGCCTTCAACTGAAAGGAATGTTAGTGAATCAGCACCAATTGCGTCTCTTATTTCATCCACACTATGGCTCGAAGCAATCAACTCTTCATGTGTTGAAGTATCAATACCGTAATAACAAGGATCTGTCATTGGTGGAGAAGAAATCACAACATGCACCTCTGCTGCACCTGCATCCTTTAGCATTTTGACAATACGGCGTGATGTTGTACCACGAACAATTGAATCATCCACCATTACAACGCGTTTCCCTTTGACAACTTGCACAACAGGTGACAGCTTCATTTTTACACCACGTTCACGCAATTCTTGGGTCGGTTGAATAAATGTACGACCAACATAGCGGTTTTTTATTAACCCTAGCTCATATGGAATACCGCTTTCTTCAGCAAAGCCAATTGCTGCTGAAATACTTGAGTCAGGTACACCAGTTACGACATCCGCTTCAATATGTGCGCATTCACGTGCGAGTTGTTTCCCCATACGTTTACGTGCCATATGCACATTAATGCCATCAATATCGGAATCAGGACGTGCTAAGTATACATACTCCATCGCACACATTGCGCGATTTTCCATATCTGCAAAACGATCTGATTTTACACCTTCATCGTTTATTATTAATAATTCCCCTGGTTCCACAGAACGTATAAACTCTGCTCCTATTAAATCAAAAGCACAAGTTTCAGAAGCAACAACCCAACCGTCTCCTAGTTTTCCAAGAGATAGAGGACGTAGACCATGTGGATCACGTGCAACAAGCATTTCATCTTTGGTCATAATTAAGAATGAATATGCTCCCTTTAATAACGAAAGGGCATTTTTCACCTTTGCTCGGAATGGTGAATGCGAGCTTTTCTTAATAAGATGCGCTAACACTTCTGTATCTGAGCTAGAGTGGAAAATACTACCTTGACGCTCTAAATACTGTTTTAAGTGTGTCGCATTGACTAAGTTACCGTTATGAGCAATTGAAAGGCTACCTGTTGATGAATGAAATAGTAATGGCTGTACATTTTCGATTCCGCCACCGCCAGCAGTCGTATAACGAACATGGGCAATTGCCGCTTTTCCGTCCACTGCTTTTAATTTCTCTTCGTTGAAAACATCATTTACTAATCCTTCGCCTTTCACCGCGCGCAGGTGTAGACCGTCAGAAACGACGATACCAGCACCTTCTTGTCCACGGTGTTGAAGAGCATGAAGCCCGTAATAACTAAGGTGTGCTGGATTTGGGTTACCCCAAATACCAAACACCCCACATTCTTCGTTTAAGCCTCTGAGTTCAGCAAGCATGGGATTGCTCCTTTCCAATTAGAACGGAATTCCTCCACTGTACCTTCTACAAGCACACCGTTGTCACCGTTGATTTTAACAAGCGCATCGTTTGTTACGACACCGATTTTTTGTGCATCTTTTACAGTTTCTACAAATGCAGTTGCATTTTCTTCTTTGACTGTTACAACGAAACGGGATTGTGTTTCACTGAATAAAGCCGTTGTTGCAGAGCCTGTTAGTGTCACATCAATGCCTAAGCCTTGTGCACCAAATGTCGTTTCTGCAAGTGCTACAGCAAGACCACCCTCTGCTACGTCATGTGCAGATTGTACAAGTCCAGCTTTAATTGCTTTCAACAATGCTTGTTGACGAGCTGCTTCTACTTCTAGGTTAATAGCAGGTGCTTTTCCTGAGATGACACCGTTATTTAATAATTTTTGAAGTTCTGAACCACCAAATTCAGTATTCGTTTCACCGATAACAAATACTACATCGCCAGCTGCTTTCACATCTTGCGTTGTTACATGTGCTAAGTCTTCGATTAGACCTACCATACCGATTGTTGGTGTTGGATAAACGGCTTCGCCGGAACGTTCATTGTATAAAGAAACGTTACCACCGATTACTGGTGCATTGAGTGCAGTACATGCTGCTGAAATACCATCGGCAGATTTTTCAATTTGCCAGAAAATTTCTGGTTTCTCTGGATTACCAAAGTTTAAGCAGTCTGTAATAGCAAGTGGTGTACCACCCGTTGCGACAATATTACGCGCTGCTTCTGCTACTGCAATCGCGCCGCCCACTTCAGGATCAAGGTAAATATAGCGAGAGTTACAGTCTGTAGTCATCGCAAGACCTTTATTTGTGCCACGTACACGGATAACTGCAGCATCTGAACCAGGTGCTACAACTGTTGATGTACGAACTTGATAATCGTATTGATCGTAAACCCATTCTTTTGAAGCAATCGTAGGTGCTTTTAACAATGCGTTTAACGTTTCTTTATAATCTGTTACAACTGGTTCTGCATTGTCCATTGCTTGGAACTGTGCGTAGTATGCAGGCTCAGCAGATGGCTTATGATAAACTGGCGCATCTTCTGCTAATGCATCTGCTGGTACATTTGCCACAACTTCACCTTTGTGCAGTAAACGCAACATTTTATCATCTGTTACAACACCAATTGCTACTGCATCTAAATCATATTTATCGAAAATCGCTTTAATTTCATCTTCGCGACCTTTTTTCACAACTAATAACATACGTTCTTGAGATTCAGATAACATCATCTCATATGCAGTCATACCTGTTTCACGTTGTGGTACTAAATCTAGGTTCATTTCTACACCAGATCCAGCTTTAGAAGCCATCTCTGCTGAAGATGAAGTAAGACCCGCAGCACCCATATCTTGAATACCAACTAGCGCATCAGATTTTACAACTTCTAAACAAGCTTCAAGTAGTAGTTTTTCCATAAATGGGTCACCTACTTGCACAGCTGGACGTTGATTTTCTGATTCCTCTGTTAATTCTTCAGAGGCAAACGTCGCTCCATGGATACCATCACGACCTGTTTTTGCTCCTACGTACATCACTGTATTTCCTACACCCGCAGCAATACCACGTTGAATATCCTTGTGATCAATTAGCCCAACACACATTGCGTTTACTAATGGATTACCTTCGTAGCAAGGGTCGAATTGAATTTCGCCACCAACAGTTGGAATCCCGATACAGTTACCATAGCCAGCAATACCAGCAACTACTTCTTCGAATAAATATTTACCACGTGCTGATTTTAACTCTCCGAAGCGTAATGAGTTTAGCATCGCAATTGGACGTGCACCCATTGAGAATACATCGCGAATAATACCGCCAACACCTGTTGCTGCACCTTGATACGGCTCGATTGCCGAAGGGTGGTTATGTGATTCCATTTTAAATACAACGGCTTGCTCATCACCAATATCTACAATCCCTGCACCTTCACCAGGACCTTGTAATACTTGTGGCCCTTTTGTTGGGAATTTACGTAATACTGGTTTTGAATTTTTATATGAGCAGTGTTCAGACCACATTACTGAGAAAAGACCTGTCTCTGTCCAGTTTGGTAGGCGACCTAGAATACCTTCTACCATTGCAAATTCTTCGTCTGACATCCCCATTCCAGCGTATAGCTTTTCATCTTTAATTTGCTGTGCTGTTGGCTCAAACTTAGTTGTTGACATGATTTTCCCTCCACTGCTTCACAATTGATTTGAATACTGCTAGACCATCGGCTCCGCCCACAAGTGCATCGACAGCTCGTTCTGGGTGAGGCATCATTCCTAATACATTTCCGCGCTCGTTAATAATCCCTGCGATATCTTCTAAAGAACCGTTTGGATTTTCTCCTGAGTATGTGAACACAATTTGATTGTTATCTTTTAGTTTTTGTAATGTTTCCTCGTCACAATAATAGTTACCTTCACCGTGTGCGATTGGAATATTGATTACTTGACCTTGCTCATATTGATTTGTGAATAATGTATTGTTGTTTTCAACTTTAAGCTGTATTGTACGACACATGAATTTTAGGTTTTTATTACGTAGTAAAGCACCTGGTAATAAGCCTGCTTCTGTTAGAATTTGGAACCCGTTACAAACACCCAAGACTGGCTTACCCGCATCTGCTGCTTTTTTTACTTCTGCCATAATATTGGATTGGTTTGCCATAGCGCCACAACGTAAATAGTCACCATAAGAGAAGCCGCCTGGTACTAGAATACCGTCAAAGCCACTTAAATCTGTTTCTGCGTGCCATACATATTCTACTTCTTCACCTAGTTCGTCTTTAATCGCATGATACATATCGATGTCACAGTTTGACCCAGGGAATACGAGTACTGCGAATTTCATGATTAGTTAGCCTCCTCGACTTCGTAACGGTAGTCCTCAATTACTACATTTGTTAAAACTTTTTCACACATTTCTTTTACTAGAGTATCAATATCGCGCGCAGAATCTCCGACAGTTAGTTCAAGATATTTACCGATACGTAAATCTTCTACTTCACCGTAGCCCATTTTCGCTAAAGAACCTTGTACTGCTGAACCTTGTGGATCTAGAATACTCTCACGTAATGTTACGTAAATTTTAACTTTTTTCATTGTTATTTGCCTCCGAGTCTAGAAAGAATAATAGTGTATACTTCAGTTAAATTACCAAGGTCTCGACGAAAGACATCTTTGTCCAACTTTTGCTTTGTTTTTGTATCCCAAAGTCTGCATGTATCTGGTGAGATTTCATCAGCCAATAATACATCTCCGTTCGTATCACGGCCAAATTCAAGTTTAAAGTCAATTAGCGTGACATCCACATCAGCAAAAATTGGTTGGAGTACTTTGTTCACAGCTAATGCACCGTCATACATCGCTGTTACTTCTTCTGGTGTTGCAAGGTCAAGTACATCAATATGCTCCGTTGTGATAAATGGATCGCCTAATGCATCATCCTTGTAATAGAATTCTACGATTGAGCGTTTTAATGGTGTGCCTTCTTCTAAACCAAGGCGTTTTGCTAAGCTACCTGCAGCTATGTTACGAACAACAACTTCAATTGGAATGATTTCAACCTTTTTCACTAGTTGTTCTGTAGCAGACAATTGTTTTACGAAATGTGACGCAATTCCGTTAGCTTTTAATTTTTCGAAAATTAATGAGGTAATGCGATTATTTAAAACGCCTTTCCCGTCAATTTCCTCTTTTTTCTCACCGTTAAATGCTGTTGCACTATCCTTATATTCAACTAAAAGTATTGTAGGATCTTCTGTTGCATATAATTTTTTTGCTTTACCTTCATACAAAAGTTGGTCTTTCGTCATTTCGTCATTCCCCCAGATTATTATGAAATACGCCTCGACGTATTGATGTTATGGATTTTGAATCTTGAAGTATGATTCAAAACCCGTAACATCCGTCGTGGCACTAACTGTCTATCGATTCAATACTGTTAGTTAAGTCCAAGACGTTCAAAAATCATATCTACATGCTGTAAGTGGTAGTTGTAATCAAAGCAATGATCTAACTCTTCCTTCGTTAAATAAGAAGTGATTTTTTCACTTGCATCAACTAACGTACGGAATTGTACTTGCTCGTCCCACGCCTGCATCGCTAACGGTTGAACTGTATCATACGCTTCCTCACGTACTAACCCTTTATCGATTAGTGCTAATAAAATTCTTTGTGAGTAAATCAGTCCAAATGTACGACCCATATTACGTTTCATGTTTTCAGGGAATACTGTTAAATTTTTTACGATGTTACCGAAGCGATTTAACATATAGTTCAGTGTAATCGTTGCATCCGGTAAAATAACTCGTTCCGCAGATGAATGTGAAATATCACGCTCATGCCATAGTGCTACGTTTTCGTAAGCTGTTACCATGTAACCACGCATTAAACGTGACATACCAACCATGTTTTCAGAGCCGATTGGATTGCGTTTATGCGGCATAGCAGATGAACCTTTTTGTCCTTTTGCAAAGGCTTCCTCTACTTCTCGTGTTTCTGATTTTTGCAATCCACGAATTTCAGTTGCGAATTTTTCAATTGATGTTGCAATTAATGCAAGAGCGCCTAAATATTGTGCATGGCGGTCACGCTGTAATGTTTGTGTAGAAATAGGTGATGCTGCGAGCCCTAATTTGTCACATACGTATTGTTCAACGCGTGGATCGATATTTGCATATGTGCCAACTGCACCAGACATTTTACCTGTTTCAATCACTTGAGCAGCTGCTTCAAAGCGTTCTAAGTTACGTTTCATTTCTTCATACCATAAGCCTAATTTTAAACCGAACGTTGTTGGTTCAGCATGTACACCATGTGTACGACCCATCATAACTGTATGTTTATGCTCTTTCGCTTTTGCTGCAATAATATCAATAAAATTCACAATATCTTTTCGTAAAATATCATTCGCTTGTTTAATCAAATAAGAAAGGGCTGTGTCAACCACGTCTGTTGAAGTTAAACCGTAGTGCACCCATTTACGCTCTTCGCCAAGTGTTTCAGATACAGCACGTGTAAATGCCACTACGTCATGACGTGTTTCTTTCTCAATTTCTAAAATACGATTTACATCAAATGAAGCATTTTCACGAATTTTAGCTACATCTTCTTTTGGAATATCGCCAATCTCCGCCCAAGCTTCACATGCTAAAATTTCAACCTCTAACCAAGCTTGGTATTTATTTTGTTCTGTCCAAATTGCGCCCATCTCGGGTCTTGTGTAACGTTCAATCATTGCGTATCTCCTTCTATTCTGACCAAATGCCAGAACTTTCGATTTGTTGTAATGTTGCTTCTAAATCTTTTGTCATAATCGTTACGTGGCCCATCTTACGGTTCACCTTAGCTTCAGCTTTCCCATAAAGATGCAATGACCATTCAGGATATTTTGCAATTGAGTTACTAAGTGGCATAACATGCTGCCCTAATACATTCACCATTATTGATGGTGCCCAAAGTTGCGGTTTGCGCAATGGCCAACCACAAATAGCACGGATATGCTGATGGAATTGTGATATATTACATGCCTCTATTGAATAGTGACCAGAATTATGTGGTCTCGGTGCTAGTTCATTAATAATAATTTCGCCGTTTTCTAAAACGAACATTTCTACCGCCAGCGTCCCTACTAAATTTAAGTAATCAGCTATTTTTATAGCCTCTTGCTCAGCAGACTGTGCTGTCATCTTTTCGATACGAGCAGGTACAATTGTTTCGTGTAAAATATGATGAACATGAATATTTTCACCAACAGGCTGACAATATAATTCTCCGTCACCGTTTCGCTGTACAATAACTGATACTTCTTTCACAAAAGGTACAAACCCTTCAGCAATACATTGTGAATGAGCGAAAAGCCCTTCTGCTAATGGTAAATCCGCTGCTGAATTTAGAAGCTGCTGCCCTTTGCCATCATAGCCACCTCTTGCAGTTTTTACGATACACGGATAACTGATCTTGTCAATACTCGCGACCAATTCCTCGTATGTATTAGCTACTATATAAGGAGCTACTGGACAGCCAGCTTTCACAATTGCTTCCTTCTCAGTCACGCGGTTTTGTGTAATGCGTACTAATTCAGCTCCTTGTGGTACGTAAGCCATTTGAGTTAATCGTTTTAAACCATCGTAATCGATATTTTCAAACTCATACGTAATAACGTCACTGACTTCTGCAAGTTCCTCTAATGCAGCTTCATCATCATAAGGTGCCACAATTCGGATATCTGCAACCTGTCCACATGGTGAATCCATTGTCGGCTCAAGAACAGCTATTTTAAATCCTGCTTCCTTTGCAGCAAGTGCCATCATACGGCCAAGCTGTCCTCCTCCGATAATACCTATCGTTTGTCCTGGATAAATAATTTTCGTCACACTAAGTCACCTGTGCTTTCCAATACTTGTTGCTTCGTCGCCTCGCGTCTAGCATCTAGTTTATTAGCAAGCTCTATGTCTGTTGTCGACAAAATTTGCGCTGCAAGCAAGCCTGCATTTGTTGCACCTGCTTTTCCGATTGCGACAGTTGCTACAGGTACACCACCTGGCATTTGTACAATTGATAACAGTGAATCAAGACCATTAAGTGCACGAGATTGTACTGGCACGCCAATAACAGGTAATGTTGTTTTAGCTGCTACCATACCTGGTAAATGTGCTGCACCTCCAGCACCTGCAATAATCACTTGAATACCTCGCCCACGTGCTGCTTCAGCGTACTCAAACATTAAATCAGGCGTACGATGTGCTGATACTACTTTTTTCTCGTACGGTACTTGTAATTCATCTAAAATATCACACGCATGTTTCATAGTTTCCCAGTCACTTGAACTACCCATAATGACACCGATTTTCGGATTCATGAATTGTCGCTCCTTTTAAACGATAGAAAAATGATCGATTATTGTGCAAGCCTCTATTATTCAATAGTCACTGCATTTCTTTACTTTTTGAACAAAGAAAATCCTCAAATAAGCTACTCTCTACCATACACGTGAAAGCAGCTTACTTGAGGACTTATTATGAAAAGAATATGCAGATTTAGACATCTGTACACACACCTTCCCGTAACATGCCAAAAGTTGCTTTCCCGCATAGTCCAGCATTTACGGTGCCGGGTAGAGACACTAGAGCCAATTCTCTAGCATATATGAGGGATTTAATTGTTTTCCTTATCACATTTTAACAAGTGAAAACACTATCGTCAATGCAAAAATGCGAACATTTTATTTTCACCACTAAATATCGTTCGGTTTTAAGTCATATTTAGTCAGAATCTTGACATAACATCGCTTTAAATTGTATTTTTTGACGCAAATACGTTGGTTCGCCATTTACTAGATGAAAAATAGGCTCTTCCTTCCGTCCCATCGCCATATATCCATCTTGACGCATTCTCTCTAAACATTGTTCGATTGTTTCATTTTCTTCTACTTCATACCAAATTTGCTTTTTGCCCAAAATGTTCTTCCTTCCAATCCATGTCATGATTATTCTTCCTTACTTGTAATCCATTATACCCGATATGGCACTTCAAGAATGCACGAAATTGTAACAATTCATAATGATAGCAGCGTTTTATATCCCTATTTCAAGCTTCTCAATCGTATATCCGGTACCTTTACACAAAACATTATGCAAAAAACAAAAAAAGCCAAGGAATATATCCTTGGCTTTTAAACTTGCCTAGCGACGTCCTACTCTCACAGGGGGAAGCCCCCAACTACCATCGGCGCTAAAGAGCTTAACTTCCGTGTTCGGTATGGGAACGGGTGTGACCTCTTTGCCATCATCACTAGACTATATTCGACCTCCAATACACGGCGTATTACTGCGTCAGCTTCTCTCGTTCAATCAGTCACGTACAAAGGTACGCTCCTTCAATCACTCGTTTGCTTCCTTGTTCTACTTGTGTCTTGAAGCTCTCAAGGCTTTCAATATACATCGTATTTCTTTGTCAGCTTCATTCGTTCAGTCAGTCACGTACAGACGTACGCTCCTTCCTTCTCTCAATCGCTTCCGCGAACTACTCGTATCTTGAAACCCTTTTATGAAAGGTTGTTCTTTCAAAACTGGATAAACAGTGCATTGAATGTTTCAAACTTTTTTGGTTAAGTCCTCGA
>NZ_SZPT01000005.1:0-228686 GCF_005217585.1 Lysinibacillus sphaericus | reverse complement strand
GATGCCCGTCACGCCCGTAGGTCCGATTGGCCCAATATCGCCTGTAGCACCAGTGATGCCCGTCGCGCCCGTAGGTCCGGTCGGCCCGATATCGCCTGTAGCGCCCGTGATGCCCGTAGCGCCCGTAGGTCCGATTGGCCCAATATCGCCAGTCGCGCCCGTGATGCCCGTAGCGCCCATAGGTCCGGTCGGCCCGATGTCGCCTGTAGCACCAGTGATGCCCGTAGCGCCAGTGGCCCCAGTGGCCCCAGTAGCCCCAGTAGCCCCAGTAGCCCCCGTAGCGCCCGTAGGTCCGGTCGGTCCAGTCGTCCCTGTTGTACCAGTAGGTTTAACAGGCCAAATAGAACAGTTTTGCTCTGGTCTATTAATGCAACGGCATGGATAACTATTACATCTCTTGCAAATGTTATTTAAAATAAAATCGTGGAAATTCATTTATTCACCTCCTCTCTCAAATATCCTATTCATAAAAATGATAGAGGAAGTGGACGGTTAACTACTTTGCTTATTCATATAAGCATTATAAATTGTGTACTAGCTAATCACTATGATCTTATAGGGGAAGAAGCTTAGGAGATAAAGAAGACTTTCTTATAAGAATTGCATTTCCTGATTTTCATAAAGTTTAATAGTAATCTAAGCGTTGTCATTCATCTTTTTTAACAATTGCTCAAAGTAAGTTTTGTTGTGTAAGATTTTTTCATCGTTCGGTAAGTAGCCTCGTGCCAATTCATTATGGGTATTGGCTAATTCGTATTGTTGTAAACGGTCATAGAGGACGCAAAGTTGTATATGAGGTAACCACGTGGTAAAAGTTGTATTTAGAAATGGAGCGTTTGGTTTTGTTTTTATTGTCAATGCTTGTTCATACCAAAAGATTGCCTCCTGATTTTTCCCTTGCTCCATAAAATGATGGCCAAGCCTACAGCATGCCTCTGGACGTGGGATGTCATATTCAAAGCTTCTTAAAATAGAACTTACATTATTTTCTTTATCATTTAAAGTCGAGTAACAATCTGCTAGTTTAAAACAGGATTGAATATTATCTTCTACCCAACCACGTTTTGATGTTAAAAAAAGTTCATAGTAAAAGATTGCATCCTCAATTTCATTATGATCTAGTAATTCATTGGCATAATAAAATGTGTCACGTGGAGTTAATGCTTCACCTGATTGAAGGAGTTTTCTATAAATGGTAATATTCCGCTGGTGGTCATGATGAAGTGGTAAGTGGCTAATAGCGACATCACTTTCGTAAAGATGTCCACTAACCTCTAAATATTCATGAACTGCACCAATCCATTGAAATTGCTTATCTCTTTTAACTAATCGATATCTTCTTAAAAGAGAGTTCACTTTTCCTTCAGCATCAAAGCTTAAATAATAATTCATCGAGACAGCATCAATTTCAGGGGCTAAAGATTCCTTTAAGGCTTTAAATTTCTCCTGATCTTCCGCCAATAACACATCATCAGCGTCTAACCAAAGAATATAGTCCTGTGTAGCTTGTTGGAATGAAAAATTTCGCGCTTGGGCAAAATGATGCACCCACTCAAATTCAAAAATACGATCAGTAAACTGTTTTACAATTTTCTTTGTATTGTCGCTGGAGCCAGTATCAACTATATTTATTTCATCCACTAAATCTTTTACTGATTCAAGACATCTGGCAATGACATCTTCTTCATTTTTCACAATCATACATAAACTAATGGTTACCATAATGTGATTCCTCCTTACGATAATCTTTGTAGTATATGTGTTAATAGGCATTTTTGCGATGCTTAAGTCTTTTGCTATTGATAGTAAAGACGCGCTGTTATCAGCTGGGAATGTGTCATAAATTTACCTTTCAAGTTTCACGCAGATTTCACAAATGTGAAGTATAGTTAGAGGGCAGAGGTGATGATTTTGAAAAAATGGGCATTCTTCATTTTTTCTTTTATACAAATTATTTGGTTAGCAGGGTGTACAGAGAAATCTTTTGAGCCAATTGAACGTAATCAGAATTTTATAGCGTCTCTCAATATTCAAGAACCATCGCTTGATTTTATTGATGATCAAGGTGGAGTTTTTGCATCTTGGACATTTGACAAAGCGTATACAGGCGCAATACTCCTCGATAAGGACCAAATTTTACTATATGGTCATCAATTAGATGAGATAGATGTTTTTGCACTTTCGACAGGTAAAAAGCTCTATTCAAAAAAAGTAGAAATTGGCACGACCAATGTGTATTATGCGCCGAAGTTCAAACAATTTTTTGTTACGAATAGTAAGATGAATACAGTGACAAGCTTTGATGTGGAAGGCAATGAACTTGCTTCACAGCGGCTTGGCAATTATCCGATGTCGATGGCAACGTATAAAGATAAGCTTTATGTGGTGAACTATAAAGACACGAAACTATCAGTGTTATCCATTAAAGATTTAACGATAGAACAACAGTGGCCAATAGAAAAATCGTCACATGGGATTGTCATTATTGAAGAGACAAATGAGTTATGGATTGGTGGACACGGTGAAGGAAGCAAACCGAATAGTTCGGTGAAACGTTATGATCTTACAACGGGTGCTGTTCATGGTGAAATAGAAATGCCTTTAATGCCAGTAGGTTTAACAAAGACGAAAGATAATGTGTTAGTGGTCAGCCATGGTCATAATGAATTATATGTCGTTGATTTTAATGGTACAGTGAAATGGCATAAAGAGGTAGGGGCCAACCCATTTGTTGTAAATCAGTTTAAGAATAATATTGTTGTAGCTGGCTATGACGACCACACATTATATTTTATAAAAGACGGTCAGGTACAAAAAACAGTTGATGTTGGTAAAGGTGCATTTCAACTGTTAGTAAGGGAGGAAGAAAAGTGACAACAGTATTAATTGTTGATGATGAGCAAGATATGCGTAATTTAATCGAGATGATGCTCAATAATTCCAAGTTCGAGACCTTTACAGCTGCAAATGGAACGGAGGCGTACGATATTATTGTGCGAGAAAAAATCGACTTAGTTCTATTAGATGTAATGATGCCACATGAAGATGGTTTTACAGTTTGTCAAAGTATTCGTGCGATGTCGAATGTTCCTGTAATTTTCTTAACGGCACGAGATGCGAATGAGGATAAAGTAAAGGGGCTGACACTCGGTGGAGATGATTATATCGTAAAGCCGTTTACAAATGATGAACTAGTGGCACGAATGCATGCTGTATTAAGAAGAAGCGGTTCTAATATAACCGATTTGCAGCAAAAAATTGTTGTCTTTGGGTCCATTAAATTAGATGAGATTTCTCGGAAAGTTTCAGTTGAAGGGAAAGTAATCCCGTTAACTTTAAAGGAATTTGAATTATTACATTTATTTATGAAAAATCCAGGCAATGCCTATTCACGTGAACAATTGTTAGAGCGTATTTGGGATATAGATTATTTAGGGGGAACAAGAACGGTTGATACCCATATAAAAACATTACGCTTGAAGCTTGGAAAGGAAGCGGCAGGGTATATTCAAACCGTTTGGGGAGTCGGCTACCGCTTTGACCCTGGCGAATGAAAAAGATTTCCACACGTATTTGGCTACTAATATTTGCATTTTTGATTATTACAGTTGTTTTTATGTACGTACTGACTGATTTTTTATATGAACAGCTTTATGTGGAAGATACAGAAAGCATGATGATCGAGGTCGGTACAAAGTTACAAACAATGTATACGAGTGGCAAAGTGACAGATGAATTTATTGCTGATATTGAACATTATAATAATTATTCTAATTTAAATATTTTTGCTGTTAGAAATCCACGTGAGCTTAGTGCATGTGTTCCGTTTGATATTGATTATGAAACATTGATAGGTGCAGAAGAACGAGAACAATTGCTAGAAGGTAATTATGTGCAAAAGATTGGCTATGAGCCTCGGTTCGATCGACAACTTATTTCAGTTGTACTGCCTTTAGTAGATCAAAACAGGTTAGAGGGCATTATTTATATTTACTTCCCATTAGCAAAAATCAGTGAGTTAGCAAGTCAAGAAGTCATTTTCTTATTTTTGAGCGCATTTGTCTTTTTGATTGTGATGAGCTTCTTTGTATATAAAGGTATTCAACGTATTATGCGTCCATTAAATAACTTACAAATAGCGGTGGAGCAAATGTCGTATGGTCATTATGAAACACGAGTGCCGGTTAAATCTAGTGATGAAATAGGTAAACTATCCAGCACTTTTAACGGTATGGCGGAGGCTATACAACGTGAAGATGAAGTACAAAAAACATTTTTAGCAACTGTTTCTCATGAATTACGAACACCTATTAGCTATGTAAAAGGGTATAGTGAAGCAATGCAAAATGGTATTATTGCAGAAGAGCAAAAACAAGAGACTATTCAGTTGATTGTGCGAGAAGCAAATCGTATGGAACGTTTAACAAATGAGCTTCTTCAACTTGCTCGGATGGAAAACGAACAGAAGGATATTGCCCTTTATCCGATTCCACTTGCAGAAACATTACGAGAAGTACGAAAAATTTTAATGCATCAAGCTCAAAAAAAGAATATTACGTTGCATCTTAATGTAGATGATGAACTAATTGTCAAAGCGGATGAAGTGAAGCTTAAGCAAATATTTATTAACATTATCGAAAATGCTATTAATTACTCTTATGAACAGTCAAAAGTGGACATTGTGGCAGTTGAAAATAATGGAAATGCACTTATTACGATAAAGGATGATGGCATTGGTATACCGCTGGAAGATTTATCGCATGTGACAGAGCGTTTCTATCGTGTTAATAAAGCGCGTAGTCGTGCAGATGGTGGCAGTGGCTTAGGTCTATCTATAGTGGAACAATTATTAAAGCAGTTACATGGTAAAATTGAAATTGAAAGTGAATTAGATAAAGGTACAAAAGTAAAGATTACGATGCCGTTAATGGAGGAATAGAACATGAAGAAATGGATTTTGACATTGTTAGCTGTACCCGCATTATTAGTTGGGTGTGGGGAAAAGAAAGAACCAGCTACAACTTCCACATTAGAGGAGCCTCAAATGTTGGAAGTAGAAATTTTAACGTCAAAAGAAGTAGCAATAAATGCTCCGATAGAGCTAGCTGCTCACGTTACCCAAGGTAAAGAAAATATTGATGATGCAATCGTAGAATTCGAAGTGTGGGAATCAGGTAAACGGGATGAAGGTCAAATGTTAGAAGGTAAATTAGAGAAAGATGGCGTCTATAAAGCTCAGACAACATTCGATCATGACGGCGTATATTATATGTTTGCTCATACTACAGCTAATGGCATTCATAATATGCCGAAACAGCAAATTACTGCTGGTACACCTGATATGACAAAAGTAATTCAAGAAGATGAAAAAGCCAATATGAGCATGCCAAATCAGGGTACAGATTCATCAGAGGACACAGAGCAACAAGAAAATGAAAAAAATCATCATTAAAAGCTTGCATTATTTTTAAAATAGGAATATTATAATGACCAGATGACCGAAATGGTTTTCTGGTCATTATTTAATTTCAGTGTACAAAAGGTGTACATAACTTAACAGGAAAGGATGTCACAAATGGATCGTAGGCAGGAAATTATTGAAGCAGCTGCAAAATCATTTACGTTGTTTGGCTACAAGGCAACGACGATGGAACAAGTGGCGAAAATTGCGAATGTCGGTAAAGGAACGATTTATACATTCTTTGCAAATAAAGAAATTTTATTTCAAGAGATTGCGATGTCACTTGTACGTGAGATGAAGGCGGAAGCGGATGCAGTGTTGGATGTATCAGCAAGCTTTATGGATAATGCGCATCATGCTTTGATGAAAATGCTACAGTTCCGTGAGAAGCATCTTTTATTTGCGAAGTTAATAGAAGAAGAAAAAGAATTACGTACGCCAGCGGTCAAACAAGTTCTAATTCGCATTGAGTCTGAAATATTATCTTATATGGCAACATTAATTCAACGACGAATTGATAAAGGTGAAATTCGAGATTGTGATGCAGAGTTAGTAAGCTACCTGTTATTAAAAGCGTATTTAGCGTTCGTAGTAGATTGGCATGAGCTACATGGCGACATGATTCCAGAAGAGAAGATACTAAATCTTTTTAAGGAGACAATCTTTCGAGGGCTCGTTCTTTAAGAAAAAATCTACAAATTTTACACATGATGAAGTTTGCGATTTTTTTGCAGTAAAATGACCAAATGACGTTTTCGGTCAATTAGTATAGGAGTGAGAAAAAATATGATTAAAGCTGAATGGCTGAAAATCCTTAAAACAAGAAAAATGCTTGTTTCAATAATCGCTGTTCTATTTATTCCGGTCATGTATGCAGGCATGTTTTTATGGGCGTTTTGGGATCCATATGCAGGCATGTCTAATTTACCGGTAGCGATTGTTAATGATGATAAGGGTGCAGAAATGGATGGAGTGAAGTTAGACTTAGGAGATACCTTAGTCGATAAACTCGTCGATAGTAAGCAATTTGACTTTATAGAAGTGTCAAAAGAAGAGGCGGAAAAAGGATTAAATGGTCGAGACTATTACATGATTTTAGAAATCCCAACAAATTTCTCAGAGCATGCTACGACTTTACTTGATGACAAACCTTCTAAATTAGTCATGAATTATATTCCGAATGAAGGCTTGAACTTCTTAGGAGCACAAATTGGCGAAACAGCAATGGATCGCATTCGTGCGGAAGTAAATACGCAAGTTTCTGCTACATATGCAGAGAAATTATTTGATTCTATTGCGACATTAGGAGATGGCTTTACAGAAGCAGCTGATGGTTCTGTTAAGTTAGACGAAGGCGCTAAAAAAGTAGCAAATGGAGCGAAAGATTTAAAAGGATATTTAGAACAGTTAGCTTCTAGCACAATTGAACTTTCTGATGGTACAGATAAAATTACCAAAGGTGCAGCGCAAGCAGCTAATGGTGCTAACGACTTATCAACTGGTCTTGTGAAATTAGAAAATGGTACAGTGCAGTTACAGCAAGGTGCACAGCAGGCAGCTGCAGGTGCAACAAGTCTTCAACAAGGTCTGTCTCAATACACACAAGGTGTAGCGAAAGTAGAAGCAGGCCTTACAACAATAACTGAAAAACAACAGCAAATTATTGCTGGTGCAACATCTGTTGCTGAAAATGCTGGTAAGCTAAACAGTTCAGCAAATCAGTTATCTAATGGTTCTGCACAAGTAGAAGCGGGTATTGCGGCTCTAACAGCACAGTTAAAAAGTACAATTGATGCAATGCCAGCAGAGCAAGCCGCTGCTTTAAAGCAAACGTTAGCTGAGCTACAAGCTGGTAGTACCAATGTGCACAATGGTTTAAATGCATTAGCAGCAGGTACTGAAAAATTACAAGCTGGTGCTAACCAAGTTAGCGGTGGTGCATCACAAATTGCTGCAGGTCAAAAAGATGTTTTAGCTGGTGCAAATGCATTAGCAGCAAAAAGCAATGAACTAGTTCAAGGTGCACAAAGCCTTCAAGCTGGTAACGCCACTCTTGCTAGTAAACTAGGTGAATTACATGCAGGTGTAAACACAGCTGTTGCTGGTTCACAAACATTAGCTTCAGGATTAAATGACTTAGCGAGTGGTACAACAACATTGAATAAAGGTACTTCAACACTTGCTTCAAAATCTGGCGAGTTAGCAGAAGGCTCTGCAACACTTGCTGATGGGTCAACTGAACTTGCCGATGGTACAGCGACACTATCTAGCAAATTAGGTGAAGCTAGTGAAAAAGCAAACGAAGTACATGCAAATAATGACACATATGATATGGTCGGTAGTCCGGTTGAAGTAGAAAAAGAATCAATCAACCATGTTCCAAACTATGGTACAGGTTTCGCACCTTACTTTATTTCACTTGGATTATTTGTTGGAGCACTGCTAATTTCAATCGTATTCCCACTTGTAGAACCTGCAATTCGTCCGAAAAATGGCGCATCATGGTTTACAAGTAAAGTGACAGTCCTTGCATTCGTAGGTTTAGTGCAAACATTATTAACAGTAGCCATTGTAAAATGGGGCTTAGGTCTTGAAGTACAAAATTTAGGTTACTTTGTACTAACGGCGTTACTAACAAGTTATGTGTTCCTAGCTTTAATTCAAATGTTAGTTTCTATTTTCGGTGATCCAGGTCGTTTCATTGCCATTGTTGTACTGATTTTACAACTTACAACAAGCGCGGGTACATTCCCACTTGAACTGATTCCGTCACCATTGCAAGTATTTAATAAATTATTGCCAATGACATATACTGTTCAAGCATTTAAAGCAAGCATCTCAACAGGCGATATGACGTATTTATGGCAAAACTATGGTATGTTATTTGGCTACCTAATTGTGTTCTTAGTCATTACTTTTGGTTATTTCATGTTATTACACACAAAACGTTACTCAAAAGTAGCGGAAGATTAAAAACACTTTGCACCCATCATTTACTTGGTGGGTGTTTTTTAGTGCCTGTCACTCAAACAATTTGGCACCTAGCATAATATAGGCTCCTAAATCGTAAAAATCCACTTCGCTTTTCGCGGGCACAGTGTAAGCCACAACCCTCGCTGTCGCGCGGTTTGTTGCGTCTTACAACTTGCGCTGTTCCCGCAGGAGTCTACTTAGTAAGCTATAAAATATACAGCTAGCATGGAAATTGTATTAGTGTCTGTACCCGCCTTAATGTCATGGCTGGCGCATATGCAAAGTGCCAGTCACTCAAACAATTTCATTTTAAATGTAAAACAGCAGCTGATATGAGCGTATCAGCTGCTGTTTTGTGTAAGTGTAAGAGATTTAATTAATGGTTCATCATAAATGTATGATGAGTGGTGTCATTATTAGTTCGTGTGGGGCACGAAATGACGTTACAGCATAGGCAAATGCTTATAGGCAGTTACATTTTTCACAAGTGTTGCTGTAGCATTCGCTTTGTTCTTCGATCTTTTCACCGCATTCTGTGCATTGTTTTGCAGGTAAGTTCTTGAAAAATTCAACTACGTTTTCTAACATTGTGGACTCCTCCTTTAAGTTCATCTGTACTATTACTGTTTTATTATTTTCTAGTGTATTATAACAGATGCGTTTCGTCAACACAAAATGCCTAATTTACGTTAAAATAAAATATGGATATTTTGTGAAGGAGGAAACGACTATGATTTTCGTTGATAATAAAGGGATTCATGATCCACGCATTAACCTTGCCATTGAGGAGTATTTACTAAAGACAATGGATGTAGAGAAGGAACCGGTGCTGTTATTTTACATAAATCAGCCATCTATTATTATTGGTAAGAACCAAAATACGATTGAAGAGATTAATACAGATTATGTTGAAGATAATGGTATCATTGTTGTGCGCCGCCTTTCTGGTGGGGGTGCGGTGTATCATGACCTTGGAAACTTGAACTTTAGTTTTATTACGAAGGACGATGGCGATAGCTTTATGAATTATAAAAAATTCACACAGCCAGTTGTCGACGCGCTTGCGAAAATGGGCGTAAATGCGGAGTTATCGGGTCGTAATGATATTTTAGCTGAAGGGCGTAAAGTATCTGGTAACGCGCAGTTTTCTACTAAAGGTCGCATGTTTAGTCATGGGACATTACTGTTTGATACAGAAATAGATGCAGTTGTATCTGCATTGAAAGTAAAGAAAGATAAAATTGAATCAAAGGGTATTAAATCCATTCGTTCACGTGTAGCAAATATTTCTGAGTTTTTAAAGGATAAAATGACCGTTGAAGCATTCCGCTTAGAAATTTTAAAATCTATTTTCGGTGGAGAAGAAAACATTCGCTATCATGAGCTTTCAGAAGAAGACTGGGCAAATATTCATCAATTATCTGCTGAACGCTATCAAACTTGGGAATGGAACTACGGGAAATCCCCTCGCTTTAATATTCAAAAAACACATCGTTTCCCTTCAGGCGGGATTGACATTCGCTTAGAAGTGAATCATGGTGTGATTGAAGAAGCACATATATTTGGTGATTTCTTCGGTGTAGGCGATATTGCAGATGTTGAGCAACGCTTAGTTGGTACAAACTATGATCGTGCTGCGATTGCGATGTCATTAGCGGATATCAATATCCCAACATACTTTGGCGGCATTTCTACAGAAGAGTTTTTACAATTAATTTATTAACAGTAGACAAAAAATAGTTGGCTAATGCCTTTTCCTAAAAAAGATATTTTAGCCTAACTTGGCGTATAATGTAGGCGGCTATGCTGTGGAAAAATTAAAGTCTAAACATGATGGAACCGTTGAACTTGAAGTTACCAATATATTCACAATAAATAGGGCACGCGCAATTAGGGCGCGTAGCCTTTTTTTGGTACAATATATGATAGAAAGGAGTGTCATTATGGAGAAGCATCGAATATTTATTGTCGAGGATGATGTGAAAATTGCATCATTGCTTGCAGAAACACTGAGAAAATATCAATACGAAGTGGAAACGATTCAAGAATTTGAACACTTAATAGAAGAATTTACAGCCTTTAATCCACATATGGTATTGCTTGATATAAATTTACCTGCGTATGACGGCTATTACTGGTGTCGTCAGCTACGTCAACATACAACATGTCCTATCATTTTCATTTCAGCGCGCTCTGGCGAAATGGATCAAATTTTTGCGCTTGAAAATGGGGGTGACGATTTTATTACTAAGCCATTTAATTACGAAATCGTTCTCGCTAAAATCCGTAGTCACTTGCGTCGTACATATGGAGAATATGCCGCTAGACAAGAAGAACGGACGATTAAACAAGGACAGCTTGTACTGCATTTAGAGCGTATGGAGCTGCACAAAAATGATTTAGAAATTCCATTACAGAAAAAAGAATGTATTATTTTAGAATTGTTAATGGGCCATGCACCCAAAGTAGTAACACGTGAGCAACTGCTAGAGGAGCTATGGGACGATCAAGCATTTGTTGATGAAAATACGTTAAATGTGAACATGACACGTGTTCGCAAGAAGCTAGCCGATTATCATATTGCCTCAACAATTGAGACGGTTCGTGGAGCAGGCTATCGTTTTATATTAAGTGCGGGTGAGTTGTAATGGGCTGGAAATTATTTTTACGTGATTATGCAACATTTTTTATTTTTCAACTGATTTTAGTCGGTTTTATTATGGTGTTGTACTGGCTCGATGGCTTTCGTAACGTCGATACGGCTATTTATTCTGTAAGTATTAGCTTAGTATTACTATGCTCTTTTTTACTTATTCGTTATTTAATGCGCCAAAGTTATTTGGGTAAAATATTACATCTTCCAAAATCAATGGAAGATGTGTTACAAAAAAATGCCAAGACACCAGAAGCGGTGCAAGTAGAAAAATATATGCATGAACTGTACCGACTGTATCAGCATGAGCTTCATTCCTTGTATGCTAGCCAAAAGCGCCACGATCAATTTATGAATCAATGGGTACATCAAATGAAAACGCCTATTTCTGTCATTGAGATGCTATTGCAGGATGAACGCCCTCTTGATAAAAAGAATGTGCAAGAAGAAATAGATCGTTTACGTAGAGGGTTGGATATGGTGCTTGTTAACGCGCGTCTAGAAAACTTTGAAGAGGATATGCAAGTCGAACAAATTCCGTTAAAAACAATTGTTACTGCAACTGTTAATGAAAATAAACGTTTATTTATTACGAATCGTGTTTTTCCAGAAATCCATATTGAGGACGATATTATCGTAGCAAGTGATTCAAAGTGGCTTCGATTTATCATCGGGCAATTTGTAACAAACGCAGTTAAATATACATTTGAAGAGAATAAAAAGATCGTGATGTCTGCTATTAAACAAGATGATCATATTCAGTTAGCGATTTGTGATGAAGGAATTGGTATTCCCGCTTCTGACCTTTCACGTGTGACCAAAGCCTTTTTTACAGGTGAAAATGGGCGTAAAACTGGAGAATCCACAGGTATGGGCTTGTATTTAGCAAAGGAAATCTGCGGAAAACTAGGGCATCAATTGGACATTACATCAGAAGTAGGCAAAGGGACGATTGTCACCGTGACATTTACAAATTAGGGGGATCAGAAATGGGAGAAGTACGGATTGAAGACTGGGTATTAAATATTGAATTAGATAAAACGAAGGAGTTGTACGCGTCACACACAGAACTATGTGATTGTTTGTTTTGTGAAAATTTCCGTCAGGCAAGCTTATTCCTACAAGATGAAGTTGTGCATTTTTGTGATGCACTTGGGCTAAACTTACATAAACCAAGTCTCCTAAATGCTTTCCCTGTTGAAGGCGAGCAAGTGATGTATAGTGGGCACTATGCAGTTTATGGTGAAATAATTGAAGGTGAGTTAGATGCATGGGATGTCATAGTTGGAGAGCATTGCTTTAGTCTAGTGCAAGAAGAAGCGAAGAATGCTTCAGCCGAAATAGAACCACACTTTCAAATTGGCTTTGAGGTGGTATTCAATTGGCTTTTACCAAAATCTATGGAATTAATCGAGAAATAAGGTGAACAAAGTATGCCTATTTTAGAAATAAAGGATGTTACGAAAGTATATGAGGGCAAGGTGACGCATCGTGCACTCAATCAATTAAGCTTTGAGGTTGAACAAGGCGAGTTTTTAGCAGTAATGGGTCCATCAGGAAGCGGCAAGACGACGTTATTAAATATTATTTCTACGATTGATGAACCAACGAGTGGGGAAATCATTTTAGATGGCATGAACCCGCATAAGCTAAATGCTACTGAGCTTGCTTATTTTAGAAGAAGACAACTCGGCTTTGTATTTCAGGATTTTAATTTATTGCATATGCTTACGGTTGAAGAAAATATTGTATTGCCGTTAACGCTCGATCAGCAGCCGTTAGAAGTAATGGAGGAGCGTCTTGCAGGTATTGTAGAAAAGCTTGATTTAACGTCCTTTTTGCATAAACGTCCCAATGAAATTTCAGGTGGACAAGCACAGAGAACCGCCATTGGACGGGCGCTGATTCACAATCCGAGCCTTATTTTAGCTGATGAACCAACAGGGAATTTAGATTCGAATTCCTCGCGTGATGTCCTTGAACTATTAACAAAAATTAATAAAGAAAAACAAACGACAATCGTGATGGTGACACATGATCCAATCGCCGCAAGTTATTGTGATCGTGTGCTCTTTATTAAGGATGGGGAATTTTTCAATGAGATTTATCGTGATGATCGACGTCAAATGTTTTTCCAACGAATTTTAAATGTATTGAGCTTACTAGGAGGAGGGCAAGTAGGTGACCTTTCGACAATTCGCTTACCGTAATGTCGTACGGAACAGCCGTATTTACGGTGCCTTTTTTATGGCAAGCTTTTTTTCTGTGGCTGTATTTTTTATCTATTCAATGCTGATGTTTCATCCAGATATTGAACGAGGTATTTTAGGAGAAGTATCGTTAGTCGGCATGATTGGTGCAGAAATCGTACTTGTCCTCTTTACTTTGTTCTTTTTATATTATTCCATGAGTGCCTTTTTAGAGGCGAGATCCCATGAGTTCGCTATATTATTGCATCTTGGGATGGAAAAGCGCCAAATGAACAAACTTGTCTTTTTAGAAACGATGATTATTGGCTCTGGTTCGATTATTGTGGGCATTATTTTTGGCTTCTCATTTTCAAAGTTTTTCTTTATGATTGTTCGAGAAATTTTACATTTAGAAAATTTGCCGCTCTATGTATCTTGGCAACCTTTTTTACTTACGATAGGCGTCTTCACAAGTGCTTTTGTGGTTATTTCGTTTATTAGCGTATATTTTACACGTGAGAGAAAATTGCGAGATTTAATCAAAGGGAATGATTATTTAACTAGTGTGGCTAGTTATTCAAAGATTCGCGCAACATATGGTGTTATTTTGATTTTAGCAACGTATGCATTGGCAGTTATTGTTTCTCATACGACGATGATAGGTTTAACTTTATTGATTCCTTTCTCGGCAACATTTGGAACGTATTATTTTTTTAGTGATTCAGTACCATTCTTTTTAGAAATTGCTCGTGGGAAGCGTAAATTTCATTGGCGACGTTATCGCTTATTATCTTTAGCCGAGCAGACACATATTATGATGGATAATGTGAAAATGTTCTTCGTTGTTACAATGGTTTCGACACTGGCGTTTTTATCAGTCGGTGTTTTAGCTACAATGTCTTCTTATACGACCCAATATGACCGATTAAATCCATTAGGGCTTATTTATAAAGGAGATATTAATAATCCGTTTGAGGCTGAGCATATCAATTCTTTGCGTATGCAGTTAGAAGACAAGGGTTTATCCTATCATTTATCCCGTTTTCTTGTTGTCAAGCAAACATCCTCCTTTACACACAATGAGGTAGAAGTATTCCGCGAATCTGATATGAATGTTTTGTTGTCTTCTTTTAACTATCCGTTAATTGATTTGGCGTCTGGTGAAGCTGTGTTTATACCATATTCCGAAGAGTCTTTGAAGAAACTTAAAAATATAGTAGTCCATACAATTTTAGAAGAAAACGAAATTCCAATTACCATTGATAGTGTATATCCTAAAATCGTATTCCCAGGTTCCATTGTTAGTGTAAACTCGATTGTGATCAGTGATGAAGACTTTGGGAAGCTTGTAAAGCCGATTACTAGTAAGGACGCTTTGCAACCCGTCTATCATTTATTTACATTCGATATTCCACAGTGGATGGAGACGAAGGAAATTGGTAAGGACATAGTGGATGATGCCTCAACAGAATATTTTTATAGTATAAAAAAGGGCAAGCATAGCCCATTTTATTTTGAAAATGCAGGATTAAATTATTCTTATATATTAGCTACCTACTCATTATTTACATTAGTTGGTGTTTTAGTGGCCACTGTATTTTTACTAGCTGCTGGTAGTTTTATTTACTTTAAATTGCATACCTCACTTGAACGAGAAAAGCGGAAATTTGATGTGTTAAAACGCATGGGCTTAACAGATATTGAGTTGAAAAAGCTAGTCAACCGTCATTTATTCCCACAATTTTTCTTACCGTGGGGCGTTGCTATGATGCACAGTGGCTTTGCTTTCTTTATGGTACAAGGCATTTTAAAGGACATTGCCAATATTTCAATTGTTAAAGAAGTGTTCTTTGCATTTGGCTTTTTTGTCCTAATACAGGTTATCTATTTTTACTTAATTCGTTGGCGTTACATCTCCCATATCCGTTCTTAAAAATACGTACAAAAGAGAAAAAAGTGAATTTTTTAAAGGTAATATTGACACGAAATAAAAAGTTTCATTGTTTTTTAGATATATTTCTTATATAATATTACTGAATAACGATTCATTTTATACGATAAGGGGATGGTGTAATTGAATTTAGTTTCATGTGTTCGTCAACAAGCAGCAGAGCAGCCGGAAAAAATTGCGTATCATTTTATGGGGAAAGATACTTCATATGGGGAATTTGAGCACACAGTTGGCCGCTTTGCACAGGGGTTACAAGATTTAGGGGTACAAAAAGGGGACCATGTGGCGTTTTTACTCGGCAACACGCCACATTATTTAATCGCTTTATATGCAACGATGCGTCTAGGAGCAACAGCAATTCCTGTGAATCCAATCTATACGCCAGATGAGATATCTTATATTTTACGAAATGGCGATGTTAAGGCGGTTATTGCACTTGATGCATTGCTTCCATTAGTAGAAGTAGGTGTACAGGCATTCCCAGAAGTAGTGACATTTGTCGTTTGTGAAACAACAGCAGATGTAGCTGAAAAAATAGCGGCTTTATCGGAAGAGGCAAAAGCGAAAACACATTTATTTTCGCATATTGTTGCAAGTGCCACTGGATCGTTAGAACCGGTAGATATCGCACAAGATGATACGGCTATTATATTATACACTTCGGGAACAACAGGCAATCCAAAAGGTGCCATGCTGACACACGGAAATGTTTATTCAAATGCACGTGATGTCTCAACGTATTTAGGGTATCGAGCAAATGATCGTATTATTGCAACATTACCAGTTTTCCACGTGTTTGCATTAACAGTCGTAGTCAATGCACCATTGATTAGTGGAGCAACCGTTTTACTTACACCTCGCTTTAGCCCAAGTGAAATTTTCACATTGGCGAGAGAGCAACAGGCAACTGTCTTTGCGGGTGTGCCTACGATGTATAACTTTTTGTATTTATTACCAGAAGGCAAACCAGAAGATTTTTCAACAATTCGTTTAGCCATTTCAGGGGGCGCATCATTACCTGTTGCACTATTACATAATTTCGAGAAGAAATTTAATGTACGTGTATCAGAGGGCTATGGTTTATCAGAAGCTTCACCGGTAACATGTTTCAATCCATTAGACCGTGAGCGAAAAGCTGGCTCTATCGGTACATCGATTAATAACGTTGAAAATAGAGTGGTCGATGTTAATGGTATAGATGTTCCTGTCGGTGAAGTTGGTGAGTTAGTTGTTCGTGGTCCAAATGTCATGAAAGGCTATTATAAAATGCCTGAAGAAACGGCGATGGCCATTCGTGATGGTTGGCTTTACACAGGGGATCTTGCAAAAGTTGATGACGAAGGTTATTTCTATATCGTCGATCGCAAAAAGGATATGATTATTGTTGGCGGTTATAATGTTTATCCGAGAGAAGTAGAGGAAGTTCTATTTGCTCATGATAATATCGTAGAGGCGGCAGTTGTTGGCTACCCAGACCCTAATTTTGGTGAAGCAGTACATGCATATATCGTACTCAAGGAAGTAGCGGCTACGACAACAGATGATATTTTGGCATATTGTGCAAAGCATATGGTGAAATATAAAGTGCCAAAAGTTGTGGAAATATTAGATGAGCTTCCCAAAAATACAACAGGTAAAATTTTGCGTCGTACTTTAAAAGAAAAAGTATAAACGAATTAATAAGTCAGGCCCACCACAAAAAAATTTGTGGTGGGCTTGTTGGTTTTGGAACAGCTGCCTTTTAAATTATCAGAATTGTTTGGGTGTCTTGCACTTACGGTGAAATAAGTTGAGTGCATTGAGCTGGAGTGATAAAATCAGTCATGTGTAATCCTTCTACATACTTTAAAAGGGCTTGTCATATAGTAGGGGAGTAGTAACTTGTATACTTTGTTGTATTGTTTTGGAACCCTTTTGTGCGCAACAACGTCCAAGCTATTAAGAAAAATTAAATTGAAAGAGAGCATACAAAACCAATGATAGGACTCATCCAAGAGTTAATAAGTTTTATAATGCATATTGATGTGCATTTGGAAGAAATCATTCGTGATTTTGGTAATTGGAGTTATCTTATTCTATTTGCCATTGTCTTTGTTGAAACAGGTGTCGTGATTTTCCCATTTTTACCGGGTGACTCATTACTTTTCGCAAGTGGTACATTAACAGCTGCAATGGGCGCCTTTGACTTATGGATACTAATTCCTGTATTTTTGGCAGCAGCAATTTTAGGGGATACAATGAATTACCATATCGGTCATAAAGTTGGGACATCGATTCCTCCGAAAAGTTTTTTAGGTCGGATTGTTAAAAAAGAACGTATGGAAGCAGCGGAGAAATTTTTTAACACGCATGGTGGCAAAACAATTGTAATTGCTCGTTTCATGCCTTTCATTCGTACGTTTATTCCGTTTGTTGCAGGGGCAAGTAAGATGCATTATAGCTACTTTTTGCTGTACAACATCGTAGGCGCTGTTTTATGGGTATTCAGCTGTACACTCCTTGGATATTTCTTTGGTAATATTCCAATTATTAAAGATAACTTCTCAGTAGTGCTTATTTTAATCATAGTTATCTCAGTTATACCGGCTGTTATTGGCGCTTTTAAATCTAAATTTGGTGGGAAATAAAAAGATGCCTCAGGTAACATTTGCAGGCTGACACTAAAAGAAAATTATGTTAAGCATCATTTACACAGGCTAGCCCTACCACTATTTTTGGTGGTAGGGCTTTTTGTTATTTCCATGGTAGGAGGAAAATCTATGTTAACTTTAAAAAATCTCAACTATAGTGTCCGGCATCAATATGAAATATAAAATCTTAAAAATTTACTATCACAATGCAAAACTGTAGGATGCTATTGTCCAACCTGTTACTTTTGAAAAATCAGTATAACACCCTTTTTAGTAAATGTTGCGCAAGGTAAGCAAGTAAAAAGTAAAAGCAAATTTTTAATATAGATGCATAAAGTAGTAATGCTTTATCTTTTTTAGTCATAAAATGTAAATTATATAGGTAAATGCTAGTTTCTCAATAAGAAAAATTTATTATAGTGTTGAAAAAATAAGCGTAAGGTAATGAAAAGTGCTATAATAATTACTAGAAAATGGTGAATTGGAGGCAACGAAATGGAAGTATTCATCGGAAGACAGCCAATCTTTAATCTTCATGAACAGGTCGTTGCATATGAGTTGTTATATCGAAACAAAAATGTAAATTCATTTCCTGATGTCGATTCAGATGCTGCAACAGTGGATGTGTTAGTGAACTCATTTTTATCAATTGGTATTGAAGAGGTAACGAAAGGTAAGCCTTGTTTTGTTAATTTTACGGAAAACTTGCTTATGAGTTCAATCGATGAATTTTTAGATCCTTCGCAAGTAGTAATCGAGATTTTAGAAGATGTACCACTAACACCAAATCTAGTTAAGCGTGTCATTGAGCTGAAGTCGCATGGGTTTAAAATAGCGTTAGATGATTTTATTTTAAAAGGAAATGTACCAATATATGATACGCTTTTCCCGCATATTGATTTAATTAAAGTGGATTTCTTAATATCTTCTTTAGTTGAAAGAATGGAAATAGAAAATATGGTAAAGGAAAATTTCCCCCATATTAAATTGCTTGCGGAAAAAGTGGAAACACAAGAGCAATATAGAGTCGCCAAGCATTCAGGCTATGAGTTTTTTCAAGGTTACTTTTTTGAGCAACCTCAAATCATTAAAGCGATGGATATTCCCGCAAATGCCATCCAATATTTTCATATAATTTCGCTCTTAAAGGAAGAAGAACCGAACGTTCATCTGTTAGCAGAAAATATTGAACGGGACATATCGTTGACGTATAAATTATTACAAATGATTAATAATTCTAGTAAACGTTCAAAATCGAAAATACGCTCCATTAAGCAAGCCATTTTATTACTTGGCTTAGCAAATCTTCGCAAGTGGATTTATTTACTAGCTCTGCGTGAATTCGATGGTAGGGCAGATACAGATCTTTTTCAAGAGTTGATGCAAACATCTTTGTTCAGAGCAAAGGTTTGTGAAAAATTAGCCAAACGCAATTATAAGCAAAACTTTTCTGAATACTTTTTAGTTGGGATGTTTTCGTTAATTGATGCGATCTTACAAAGACCGATGAATGTTATTTTGCAACAATTACCTTTTTCAGAGGCGATTACAGAAACAATATTAGGTGGTCAAACAGAGATGACACCTTATCTTGAATTTAGTATTGCGCTTGGAAAATTAGATTGGCAACGATTAGAAGAATTAGCACCACAAATTAATATTGAAATGGCAAGTATTGATCTTTTATATAATGAAGCACTAGAATGGGCAGAAACATCATTATAATTAGGGAAAACGACAGCTTATAGGAGTTGTAGCAAGAGGCGACTCCTATAAGGTATTCCGCACGCAAAAAAGAGGTATGTGTCCTTACGGTGCGGAAAGTGCACCTGTAGCGGACATCAATGGCTGAGAAAAAGTGTTAGATTGATTGGGATCAATCTAGCACTTTTTCTCATTTATTCCAACTACTTTCTCTTTATCAAGATGAAGTTCTCAACGTGAAAACTATTTGCTATAATCATGTCGTCATCTTTAGAAAAATCTGATAGTTGAAGTGGGCGTGAGGAAATGAATCAAACACAAGATGTAAGGGCAAGTATTGTGGAATATGTTTATGTGATTATTGGTGCCGCAGTTGTGGCAATAGGTTTTAATGTATTTTTACTACCAAATCAAGTAGCGTCAGGTGGAGTTAGTGGCATAAGTACCATTTTACATGGTTTATTTGGCTGGAATCCTGGCCTTGTACAATATGCATTTAATATCCCATTGTTTCTAGCAGGAGTAATAATACTTGGTAAAAAGTTTGGCGTCAAATCTTTTATTGGGACAATAACATTACCGTTGATTGTGTTATTGACAAATCACTGGGAGCCGTGGACAGATAATCCTTTACTTGGTGCGCTTTTTGGCGGAATTGTTGTAGGCTTAGGAATAGGACTTGTCTTTAAGGGGAATGCTTCTACTGGTGGCACTGATTTACTAGCCCAAATTATTACAAAGTATACCGGATTATCGCTTGGTACAAGTGTACTATTAATTGATGGAATTATCGCAATTAGTGCGGCAATTGTTTTTGACTTAGAAAAAGGGCTCTATGCGTTAATTGGACTGTACGTCACAACGAAAACGATTGATATTATCCAGTTAGGTTTTAGTCAATCTAAAATGGTTTATATTATTACGTTAAAACAAGATGAAGTGCGTGATGCGATATATGCTGAAATTGATCGTGGTGTGACAAAGTTACCTGCAATTGGCGGTTATACAGGAGAAGCACGACCCGTTTTAATGGTCGTTGTCTATCAAACAGAGTTCACAAAGCTGAAACAACTCATTAAAAACGTTGATCCATCAGCGTTTGTCATCGTTTCTGATGCTTATGAGGTGTTAGGTGAAGGTTTCAAACGTGCATAATTTTGGTATAATAGCTTGGAAAGATATTCATTTACTATAGGAGGGGTACTAATGAAAAAAGCAATGTTAACATTAGTGTTCGGTTCAGCGATTTTCTTAGCAGCATGTGGTGGTGGCGGAGATAAAGCAGCTACAGATAACAAAGATACTGCTGCTGAACCAGACGGTAAAGCAATCGCAATGAAATCATGTGTTTCTTGTCACGGTGGCGAGCTACAAGGTATGGGGAATACACCTGCACTAAACAATGTAGGTTCTCGTTTATCTGAGCAAGAAATTTTAGACGTAATTAACAATGGTCGTGGGGCTATGCCACCTGGACTTATTAAAGGTGCAGATGCTGAAGCCGTTGCAAAATGGTTGGCTACACAAAAATAATACAATGAAAAAAACTAGCGGTTCTGGAGACCGCTAGTTTTTCTATTTTTATCATGTGCATAAGCTTTCTGAGATAGTTTTACATTTGTTATGTACAACCTTTAACTAGAAGTAAGTATAATAGTGTTACTAATCATCATGCACACAAGTGTAAATTCATTTCTTTTATACATAGGCATGCTAAAATAAAACAATATTCAATTCGTTTGAATGGAGGCTGCAAATATTGGTCGTAGTATTGACAAGAGATGTAATGGAAAAATTTAAGCTAGAGTTATTAGGCGGCGAGGAAGGTATAGGAAGAACAATTACCACAAGTGATATATCTAGACCGGGGCTTGAAATGGCTGGTTATTTTACGCATTATCCTGCTAATCGAGTACAGCTACTAGGGAAAACAGAGCTTTCCTTTTTTGAAATGTTACCAGCGAATGTTAAACTTGAGCGTATGCGATTGCTATGTTCACAGGATACGCCTGCTATTATTATTTCGCGTGATTTAGAAGTACCAGATGAGCTTATTCAAGCTTCAAACGAAAAGCATGTACCTGTATTTAAAACTCACATGACAACAACGAAATTTTCGAGTAGGTTAACCAATTATTTAGAGGGACGTTTAGCACCTATGACAGCGGCACATGGTGTGTTAGTCGATGTATATGGCATCGGTGTGCTTATTATCGGAAAAAGCGGGGTTGGGAAAAGTGAAACAGCTCTTGAACTAGTAAAAAAAGGGCATCGATTAGTTGCAGATGATTGTGTGGAGATCCGTCAAGAGTCGGAGAACTTTTTAATAGGGAGTCCGCCACCGCTGTTAGAGCATTTATTGGAAATACGAGGTATTGGTATTATCGATATCATGACACTGTTTGGGGCAAGTGCTGTACGACCATATAAACGTATTACCTTAATTATTGAGCTAGAAATATGGGATCCAGACAAGGTTTATGATCGTTTAGGTTTAGAAGAAGAAAAAATGAAAATCATTGATACGGAACTAACAAAACTCACAATTCCAGTACGACCTGGACGAAATGTATCTGTAATCATCGAAGTAGCGGCGATGAATTACCGTTTGAAGAAAATGGGTGTCAATGCAGCGGAAGAGTTTTCAAGACGCTTAGATGAAGTCATTGCTTCATCAGATGAGTTAGATGATTAATGGAAAACGGATTGTAACATATTGAGAGGAGCATAAGATGGATTTATTACTATTAGACATTAACCCGGTCGCCTTTCATTTAGGGCCAATTCCTGTACGATGGTACGGACTTTTAATTGTGTCGGGGATAATATTAGCATATTTTGTTGGACAACGAGAGGCGGTAAAACGCGGATTACCTGAGGATTTTCTAGCTGACTTATTATTATGGGCAGTGCCGATTTCCATCGTTTGTGCGCGCATCTATTATGTTTCTATGCGTTGGGATTATTATAGTGAAAATCCAGGCAATATTATTGAAATTTGGAATGGTGGTATTGCGATTCATGGTGCGTTATTAGGTGCATTTGCGACGGCTTACATATTTACGCGGATAAAAGGGGTAAGCTTTTTACGAGTAGCTGATATTGCAGCACCAAGTATTTTGATTGGTCAAATTATTGGTCGTTGGGGCAACTTTATGAATCAAGAAGCATTTGGCGGCCCAGTGTCACGTTCATTTTTAGAAAACCTGATGCTACCTGATTGGATTATTAATCAAATGTACATTGAAGAACTAGGCACATACGTCCATCCTACATTTTTATATGAGTCTGTTTGGAACTTCATCGGTTTATTAATATTATTGGCATTACGTAAAGTGAATCTAAATCGCGGTGAAATTTTCTTTAGCTATTTAATATGGTATTCAATTGGTCGCTTCTATATAGAAGGTTTACGTACGGATAGTCTTTATTTAGTAGGAGACTTGCGTTCGGCTCAGGTTGTTTCCATTATCGGCATTGTGATAGGTCTTGCGGCAATTATTTACCGCAGATTGAAGGTAAAACCTGCTGTGAAATATTTGGACAATAAGTAAGGAGTGGAAAGTATGGCTGTAAAGGCATTGCTTTTTGATTTTGATGGTACACTATTAAATACAAATGACTTAATCATACAATCATTTATGCACGTGTTAGAAGAGAGATTTCCCGGGCAATATTCGCCAAAAGATTGCTTGAAATTCATGGGTCCGTCATTAAAACAGACATTTAGTGTTTTAACGCCAGGAGAAGAAGATGAAATGATAGCAAAATACCGCGCTTGGAATGAACCGCATCATGATGAGCTTGTCACAAAGTTTCCTGATGTTGTGTCAACTTTAGAGCAATTAAAGTCAATGGGGATTAAATTAGCCATCGTCTCAACAAAGCGCAATGCGATGATTGACCGAGGGTTGAAGATCCTAGGTGCTAGTCATCTATTTGAGGTGATCGTGGGAACTGATGATGTCCAACATGTGAAGCCTGATCCAGAGCCAGTTTTACTTGCTCTTACACGTCTTGGTGTCGCAAAGGAAGATGCCATTATGATTGGTGATAATTCACATGATATTGAAGCTGGACACAATGCGGGTGTAAGAGCTGCGGGTGTCGCATGGTCAATTAAAGGGGAGCAATATTTACAGCAGTTTAATCCAGAATATCTATTGCACCATATGAAAGATTTACTTGCTATTGTGAAAGAGGGGTAAAGGCATGGCGCGTAAAACGGAAAGATATCGTGTCGAAGGAGCAAATTCGCTATGGAATGTATATGATACGGTGTCCTTTTGGAAGGTGATGAAGTGCTTCATTGTCATTCAAATTGGACGCTTCACACCTTTTTTACGCGTGAAGAACTGGCTGTATCGCACTTTTTTAAAAATGAAGATTGGTGACCAAACGTCTTTCGCTTTAATGGTCATGCCAGATACGATGTTCCCAGAACGTATTCATGTCGGCAATAATACAGTGATTGGCTTTAATACGACAATTTTAGCGCATGAATATTTAATTGAAGAGTATCGTTTAGGAGATGTCCATATTGGCAATGAAGTAATGGTTGGTGCCAATTCAACCATTTTACCAGGAGTGACAATAGGGGACGGTGCTATTGTGTCTGCGGCAACACTCGTACATAAGGATGTACCAGCAGGTTGTCTAGCAGGTGGCAATCCGATGCAAATTATTTACACTGCGGAACAGATGGCGGAGCGTAAACGAAGTGAAGTTGTCCAATGGTGCACGCCGAAAAAGTAAAGAAGATGAAAAGTGTTAGATTGACTGCAAATCAATCTAACACTTTTTTGCTATGGCGTTATTGTACATTACGGCGGTGCTTTCCGCTCAGCACAGTAAGCCGCAACCCTCGCTAACGCGCAGAATGCCAGCGTCTTACGTTGTGCGCGTTCTGTGCTGGAGTCACCGCCTTCGCTACTAACAACTAGTGAACACTTCTAATTTATTGCAAAAGCAAGAATAGCTAAGTTCTCCATATAGCAAAAATTTATGAACACCTTTCCTCTGTTCTTTAAATTTTTTAGTAATGTCCCAACCTCTTTTTTTGCTATGGCGTTATTGTACGCTTCAGCGGTTCTTTCTGCTCAGTACAGTAAGGCTGCAACCTTCAACTCATTTCGCTTGCAATTATTATATTTTTAAAGCAAGAACAGCTAAATTTAAAGTAATGTCCGCATTTTGATGTCCCCTACATAAGTGAGGCAATAGTCTCGATAAACATTTCACTTTGTGTAAATAGGTGTATAATTAACAGAAGTATTGAAATTATTTGTGAATTTAATGTGTAAAACATTGACTGAACTGAAGGAATGAGTTAAAATACTTTCATATTCTAATTCTCTAATACTCTAGTGAATTAAAGTGAAACGTAAGGAAGTGTCCACATGTCGTCGATTAAAATGTTCGAAAAGCCACTTGGTATGCGTGATAAATTTCCGCAAATTTATGAAAAAGTAGAAGCTGTAAGACATACAGGTCGAAATTTTTTACGCTCAAGAGGCTATGAATTTATCAAAACGCCTACAGTAGAGTATTTCGATACAGTAGGGAAAGCATCTGCAATTTCCGATGCGCATTTATTTAAGCTTGTAGATAGTCAGGGCAACACGCTCGTTCTACGTCCTGATATGACAACACCGATTGCTCGAGTAGCCACTTCAAAATTATTGAAAGAAATGATACCGCTGCGCTTAGCTTACTTTGCAAGTGTATTCCGTGCACAGGAAACAGAAGGTGGACGTCCCGCAGAATTTGAGCAAATGGGTATTGAGTTAATTGGTGATCATTCCGTGTTTGCGGATGCAGAAGTAATTGTTACAGCAATGGAGTTATTAAAACAATTTGGATTAGAAAATTTCAAAGTCACAATAGGACATGCAGGTGTCTTGAATTGTATTTTACAGGACTATACAGAAAGCATCGAACAAGAAGATGTACTGCGTACACTGCTTGTACAACGTAATTATGTAGGCTTTGAGGAGGCAGTTGCATCATTTGATTTACCAAAAACAAAATCAGATGCATTGTTACAGTTTATTGAAGAGGCAATGACCTTAAAGGAAATTCGTGATATTGAAAAATATGTGCGTAAAAATGACGCATTAGAATATATGCAACAACTTGCAAAATTATTAGAAGTCGCTGATCTTGCACAGTATGTCGCGTTTGATTTTACTCTTTCAAGCCATATGAGCTATTACACAGGTATGTTATTTGAAGTATTTGCTTCAGGCAGTGGTTTCCCATTAGGAAATGGTGGCCGTTACGATGGTTTGCTTGAAGTATTTGGATCAAAGGTCGGTGCTACAGGCTTTAGCATTCGTGTAGATAGATTATTAGAAACGATTACTGCACAAGCTTCGGACAAGGAAGAAGCCATTGTGGTGCTATTCGAAGAAGAAAATTTTGAAGAGGCTCTAGAAAAAATAGAGGCTTTAAGAGCAGCAGGTAAACAAGCGACTTTACAGTTGAGAAGTAGTTTAGTTGATGAAGCAGCCTTTTTAACGCATTTTACAAAGGTAGTTGTTGTTGGACAGGAGGAAATTCGCGGTGAATGAATTAACCATTGCTATGCCGAAAGGGCGCATTTTTGAAGAGGCATACCAAATGCTTATTGAAGCGGGCTTTAATTTACCAGAAGAGGTTGAAATGTCGCGTAAATTAATGATCGAAATCCCAGAAGAAAAAATTCGTTTTATTCTAGCGAAACCTATGGATGTACCTGTTTATGTTGAGCACGGTGTAGCCGATATTGGAATTGCTGGAAAAGATGTTTTACTGGAGCAACAGCGCGTGGTACATGAGCTTCTTGATTTGAAAATAAGTACTTGCTATATTGCTTCAGCTGGCTTACCAAATACGACGATGAACGAACTTGCACCACGCATTGCGACGAAGTATCCGAACATTGCCATGAAGTATTATAAAGGGATTGGCGAACAAGTAGAAATTATTGAATTAAACGGGTCGATTGAGCTTGCGCCAATGATTGGTTTAGCGGACCGCATTGTGGATATCGTATCAACTGGACGTACGTTAAAAGAAAATGGCTTAGTTGAGTATGAGTATATTACAGAAGTTTCATCACGCTTAATTGCCAATCCCGTAAGTTACCGCATGAAAGGTGACCGCATAATCGATTTGGTGAAACGTTTAAAGAAGTGTGTCGACTAATGAATGTTGTTTCATCGTAATAATTGCAAAGACGCAAGTTGCGAAAAGGAACTGCACGAATAGCTAGAAATTTAAAGGAGACTTTTCCATGAAAATCACAAAGTTAGCAAAAGGTATTTCCTTGAAACGACCACTTGAAGGTGGCAACGAAGAACAATTAAAAATTGTACGACAAGTATTGGCAGATGTGCGAGCACAAGGTGACAGCGCAATACGTACATATACAGAAAAATGGGATGGCTTTGCTCCAGACAATTTACGTGTTATAAAGGCAGAGATTAAAGAGGGAGTAGAGGCAATCGACGCGCAATTATTTGCAGATTTAACAGAAGCTGCCCACAATATTCGCGTTTATCATGAGCAACAAAAACGTTCTGGCTATCGTTTGGAATTAGCAGATGGCTCTTGGCTTGGGCAACGGATTACCGCACTCGATGCAGTAGGTCTTTACGTTCCTGGAGGAACAGCGGCCTATCCTTCTTCCGTGTTGATGAACGTTATTCCTGCTCAAGTAGCGGGTGTTGAGCGAATTGTTATCACATCACCTGCGGGGCGTGACGGGAAATTACCTGCTGGTGTACTTGCCGCCGCTCATATATTAGGTGTGGAAGAAGTATATAAAATTGGTGGGGCACAGGCAATTGCAGCACTTGCCTATGGAACGGAAACAATTCAAGCCGTCGATAAAATAACTGGTCCAGGTAATATTTACGTTGCACTTGCTAAACGCGAAGTATTTGGTGAGGTCGCGATTGATATGATTGCTGGACCAAGTGAAATTGCCGTAATCGCAGATGATACAGCTTTTGCAGATGAGGTAGCTGCAGACCTATTATCACAGGCAGAACACGATAAGATGGCCTGTGCTATTTTAGTGACAACGTCTGAGCAACTTGCTCACAATGTGGCGCTGGAAGTAGAAAAACAATTAGCGACTTTACCACGTGAAGAAGTAGCGCGTGCCTCAATCGAAAATTTTGGCGCAATTTATATTGCTGAAACGATGTCAGATGCAGTGGAGGCAATTAATTCATTAGCCCCTGAGCATTTAGAAATCGTGACCAAAAATGCCGAAGCGGTGGCAGAGCAAGTGCGCCATGCAGGTGGTATTTTCATCGGTCGATATAGCTCCGAGCCTGTTGGAGATTATTTTGCTGGCACAAACCATGTGCTACCAACAAACAGCACAGCGCGTTTTGCAAGTGGCTTAAATGTGGATGACTTCGTAAAAAAATCGAGTATCGTTTATTATACTGAAAAAACTTGGGCAACGAACGCCCCGAAAATTGCACGCTTAGCTCGGATGGAAGGCTTAGAGGGCCATGCTCGTGCTGTAGAATCTCGTGGATGGGAAAAGGAGTAATACGATGACAGAACAGAAACGCTACGCAAAGGTAGAACGCAAAACAAATGAAACACAAATTTCAGTTGCCATTGAGTTAGATGGAGAGGGCAAGGCGGATATCCAAACAGGTGTTGGCTTTATGGATCACATGCTGGATTTATTTATTAAACATGGTCTATTTAATGGCACAATTCAAGCGAATGGTGATACGCATATTGACGACCACCATACAACGGAAGACCTTGGCATTGTATTAGGACAAGCCATTCGTCAAGCGCTCGGCGATAAGAAAGGTATTAAACGTTATGGTAATGCCTTTGTACCAATGGATGATGCACTGGCACAAGTTGTTGTCGATTGTTCAAATCGTCCACATTTAGAGTATCGTGTGCCTGAACTAAAAGAGAAAGTAGGAACTTTTGATACGGAGTTAGTGCATGAGTTTTTATGGAAATTTGCGCTTGAAGCAAGAATGAATGTCCACGTTATCGTACCGTACGGTCATAATACACACCACATTATCGAAGCTATTTTTAAAGCATTAGCTCGTGCCATTGATGCGGCAGTTGAAATTGATCCTCGCGTTAAGGGTGTACCTTCCACAAAGGGGCTGTTAACGTGAAAATAGGTGTGATTGACTATGGGATGGGTAATTTATTTAGTGTTGAACAAGCACTAAAACGACTTGGCTGTGAAGTCATTGTAACAGCACAAGAACAGAAACTAGATGAAGCTGATGCCTTGTTACTGCCAGGTGTGGGTGCTTTTCCCGATGCTATGAAACGTTTAGCTGAAACAAAATTAGATTGCTATTTACAAAAAGTACAAGCAGAAAATCGACCATTGCTCGGTATTTGTTTAGGCATGCAGTTATTATTTGAGGAAAGCGTAGAGGTGACACCAACGAAGGGACTAGGTTTCTTCAAAGGCAGCATTCAACGTTTTAGCGGCATTCAAGGGGAGCAATCCTATCGCGTACCTCATATGGGGTGGAATGAATTAATTGTGATGAATCGACCAGCATGGCTCAAAGGCGAGACACCTGCCGAGCACGTTTATTTTGTCCATTCTTTTTATGCGACGAATATTGAACCGACAGAACTAGTGGCCTATGCTGACTACCATGGCATTGAAGTCCCAGGGATTGTTGCCAAAGGCTCGATCACAGGTATGCAATTCCATCCTGAAAAATCAGGTGAGTTAGGCGTGTACTTATTAGAACAATGGTTAAAAGGGGTGGCGGCGTGCTAACGAAACGTATTATTCCATGTCTTGATGTGAAGGAAGGACGAGTTGTTAAAGGTGTACAGTTCGTATCATTACGTGATGCAGGAGATCCGGTAGAGCTTGCAAAGTTTTATGATGAACAAGGTGCAGATGAGCTTGTTTTCCTAGATATCTCAGCATCGCATGAAGGCCGTGACACAATGGTCGATGTAGTGCGCCAAACTGCGGCGACACTAGCCATTCCATTTACTGTTGGTGGCGGTATTCGCTCGTTAGAGGATATGAAGCGTATTTTACGCGCAGGTGCTGACAAAGTATCTGTTAATACTTCTGCCTTAGAACGCCCAGCGCTGATTAAAGAAGGTTCTGACTATTTCGGAGCACAATGTATTGTTGTTGCAATTGATGCGCGCTATAGTGAAGAAGACGGCACGTGGATGGTCTATACACACGGTGGTCGCAACAAAACATCTTGGCAAGTAATAGAGTGGGCAAAAGAAGCTGTCCGCTTAGGTGCTGGCGAGATTTTATTAACAAGTATGAATCAAGACGGTGAAAAATCTGGCTTTGATTTAGCTTTAACGAAGGCTGTACGACAGGCCGTGACAGTCCCAGTCATTGCAAGTGGTGGTGCAGGGAATGCCGAACATTTTTACGAAGTATTAGCGGACGATGTAGATGCAGATGCAGCACTTGCAGCATCCATTTTCCATTACAAAGAAACGAGTGTAGCGCAAGTAAAACAATACTTACGTGAAAAAGGAGTGGCAGTAAGATGATAGAGAACATTAAATTTGACGATAAAGGTCTTGTTACAGCAGTTGTGCAAGATGCCAATACAAAAGAAGTATTAACTGTAGCTTATATGAATAAAGAATCATTAGAAAAAACATTAGAATCAGGCGAAACTTGGTTTTACTCACGTTCTCGTGAAGCGCTTTGGCATAAAGGAGCGACGAGTGGTAACGTACAAAAAGTAGTGTCCATTAAAGCCGACTGTGATGGCGATGCATTAGTTGTAGAAGTACTTCCTGCTGGTCCCGCATGCCACAATGGCACAACATCTTGCTTTACGACAGTACTGCAAGAAAAAGCAAAAGTTGGTTCGGTTAGTATTATCCCTGAGCTAGTCAAAGTCATTGAAAAGCGTGAGCAAGATATGCCTGAGGGTGCATATACTACATATTTATTCGATAAAGGCATCGATAAAATTTGTAAAAAAGTTGGGGAAGAAGCAACAGAGGTAGTTATCGGTGCAAAAAATCGTGATGCAGAAGAAGTAAAATGGGAAGCGGCTGATTTAATTTACCACTTACTAGTTTTACTGCAAGAACAAAAAGTAAATGTTTTTGACGTATTACATGTGTTGGAAAAACGTCACGAGGAGAAATAACAGCATATCGCATATTGTATGGTATAATATAAGTTACTGTAAAAAGGAACGTATAATACGTTCCTTATTTCTTGTTTCGGAGGAAATATTTTGGAAAAGAAACGTCAAAAAGAGAAGCAAACGAATGTCGTATCGTTCATTCCAACAGGCGACTATTATTATAAAAAATCAATTCAAGCGATGAATAGTGGTCAAATGGATAAAGCCTATAAATACTTACAACGTGCTGTAGATTTAAGTCCAGATGATCCTATGATTTTATTGCAATTAGCGATTGTAGAGTTAGAAGGTCAAGGTTTTGAGGAAGCCTATGATCTGCTTCGTCGTGCCTATCAATTAGACCCAAATGAGCCAGAAATTATTTTTTATATGGCTGAGGTATCAGGATGTGTCGGCATTATTCAAGATGCCAAACGCTTTGCAGAGCAATACTTAGAAATGGAACCTGAGGGTGCATATGCGGATGAAGCGGCAGAAATATTAGACTTTGTTGCTTTTGAGCACAATGAATATGAAGAGCTGGAAGGCAGTGGCGAGGATTTATATCGGCAGGAGCAAGCACGTCGTTGCATGGAAAAGGGTGACTTTCCAGAAGCAATCAATATTTTAGAACAATTAGTAGAAGATAGACCGGAATTTTGGTCAGCATACAATAATTTAGCTTTAGCTTATTTTTATGTAGGTGAAGCGGAACAGGCTAAAGCGATTTTGAACACGGTTTTGCGTGAGAATAAAGGGAATCTCCATGCATTGTGTAATCTAACGGTTATTGCCTACTATGAGAAAAATGATGAGGAATTAAATGCTCTTTTAGAAGTATTGGTGAAAATTCAACCTTATGCTTGGGATCATCGTTACAAATTGGGCGCAACGCTTGCACTGATTGGTCAATATGAAACTGCATTTAAATGGCTACGAAGCATGCAGAAGCGTGGTTATTTAGGAGATCCAGGGTTTTACTTTTGGTTATCTCATGCGGCCTACTTTTCTGGTTACGATGATATTGCTAAAAATGCTTGGGAGCAGTTGCTTGAGTTAGATCCAGATAAAGAAGGTTTTGAACCTTGGCGTCAGCAGGAAAATACATATGAGCTTGACGCATTAGAGCATGATCGTGACTTCATTGTAGCGAAGCTTGAAAGTGAGTATATAAGTGATCGTTTATTTGGCTTATTTTTATTACGAGGAACAGCGCATAAGCAGGAAATCATTGCGCATCCTAAATGGATAGATGTAGAGCAATTTGGTGCTTTTGAAAAGCTTTTTTTAGCTTATGCACTCGGCCATCAGTTTGATGAGAAAAACAAAGTAGAGGCAAGTTTTTTAAGAGCCGTACGTGTACCCGAGATTTTGTTGGAGCACTATGGAAAGTTGACGACAATCGTCGCACCAATGTTCCAAATGTGGTTCGTGCTTTGTGAACAAGCACTTAGTCAAAATTATCGCTTTACAAATCCGGCTGCTATTGCAGGTGCAAATGACTTTTTATTCCGCTCATCTCGCATGTTGAAGGTGACGAAAAAAGAAATCGCAGAGCAATATGGCATATCTGTAGCAACATTATCGAAATATATAGATGAAATATTAATGTACTTACCAACGAGTTAAATTGAAGTTGTGAGCAACTTAGTTGAATAACTTCATGCTTTCACATACGATGAACATACTGAACGTTATTATAAAAAAGTATTACGAGTTTAGGAGGAAGTAAGTATGTCAGAAGAAAAAATTTATGATGTTGTAATTATTGGTGCAGGTCCTGCCGGAATGACTGCGGCTGTTTATACATCACGTGCAAATCTTTCAACATTAATGATTGAACGTGGTATCCCTGGTGGACAAATGGCGAATACGGAAGAAGTAGAAAACTATCCAGGATTTGATACTATTTTAGGGCCTGAGCTATCTACTAAAATGTTCGAGCATGCGAAAAAATTTGGTGCTGAATATGCTTACGGTGATGTCTCAGAAATCATTGATGGTGAAGAATATAAAACGATAAAATCAGGTGCTAAGGAATATAAAACACGCTCAATTATACTTTCTACTGGTGCAGAGTATAAAAAAATGGGTGTACCTGGTGAAAAAGAGCTTGGTGGACGTGGTGTCAGCTATTGTGCTGTATGTGATGGTGCATTCTTTAAACAAAAAAATCTCGTTGTCGTAGGTGGCGGAGATTCTGCTGTTGAAGAAGGTGTGTATTTAACGCGTTTTGCTGATAAAGTAACAATTGTTCACCGTCGTGATAAATTACGTGCACAAAAAATTCTACAAGATCGTGCATTTGCAAACGACAAAATTGATTTCATTTGGAATGCAACAGTGAAAGAAATTAACGAAGCTGATGGTAAAGTAGGCAGCGTTACATTGCAATCAACTGTCGATGGCACAGAATCTGAATTTGCGGCTGATGGCGTATTTATTTACATTGGGATGTTGCCATTAACAAAACCTTTTGAATCACTAGGCATTTTAAATGAAGCTGGTTATATTGTGACTAACGACAATATGGAAACAAATGTACCAGGTATTTTTGCTGCTGGGGATGTGCGTGAAAAAACGCTTCGTCAAATCGTTACTGCGACTGGCGATGGCAGTATTGCGGCGCAAGCAGCACAACATTATGTTGAAGAATTACTAGAAAAAATTAACGCATAATAAGCGTTATACCGAGTGATGGTCTCAAAAATCTTAGAAGTGCATTGCAATTGGCCGTTATTACCGGAAAAAAATACAAATTTTTAATACGGTTTTAATATTGCTGTAACTTGAATGACATATAAAAGGTGTAATATAAAGACTGTAATTAGCAATCCCCCTTTTATTTTTTTAGTAGGTTGTTTCCGCCTAAATTAGGTGGGAGCAACCTATTTTTAGTGCCAGTCACTCAAACAATTCTGAATTTTTAAAGCGTTGCAAGTAGCTTATTTTACGTAATAGTAAGCCTAATGCTAATTATTTTGGATATGTCATGTCTTACAGTAGAAAACTGTATACTATATGTAGAGGGAATAGTGTAAAATAATGGTTATTGAAAGATGCGTTGACCTTTTCTGCATGCATTTGAAACCTTTGGGATAAGTTGATTTAATCATTTTTTTGCGCAAGATTCCATAGTTGTGAAATGAGGACAAACTCTGATAGGTCTTGCTATAATAAAAAATAGAATGCAAAAGAGATTAGAGGTGTGCCTATGCAAAGAATTGCAAACTTAATCGCCGTAAAAGACGGCCAAGTATTATTACTTCAAAAGCCGAGACGTGGCTGGTATGTAGCACCAGGCGGGAAAATGGAGAGCGGTGAGTCTATTTATGAGGCTGCTTTACGTGAGTTTCAGGAAGAAACAAATGTAATCCCATTGAAAGCGCATTTAAAAGGTGTCTATACGATGGTTATTAAAGAAGATAACGTTAAGGTAGATGAATGGATGTTGTATACTTTTGTAGCGAAGGATATAGAAGGTGTACCATTCGAAGAAACAAGAGAAGGTAAGCTTGCATGGCACCCAATTGAGGATTTGAAACATTTGCCAATGGCTGAAGGTGACCGAACAAATTTACAATTTGCTGTATCACAATCAGGCATTCAGTACGGTACATTCGAATACACGAAGGATTTTGAATTACTTCATGAAAAAATACAAATATCAATAGAACAATAAAGGAGCTGCATGACAGTGGTGGTTGAAAGTCAACAACATGAATTGGTCATTATTACAGGAATGTCTGGAGCTGGAAAAACGGTAGCTATTCAAAGCTTTGAGGATTTAGGGTATTACTGTATTGATAATTTACCACCAGCGTTACTCACAACTTTTTTAACTTTACTTAGAGATTCAGGTAAAAATATTACACGTATTGCCGCGGTCATGGATATGCGTGGCGGTGACTTTTTCGATTCGCTCATTGGTGCGCTTGACCATATATTAAAAGAAGGCGATATTGTTGCGCGGATTTTATTTTTAGATGCTGATGATCAGACGCTTGTAAGACGCTATAAGGAAACAAGACGTGCACACCCATTAGCTGTAACCGGTTTACCTTTAGATGGTATTAAACAAGAACGTATACTTCTATCTGAAGTGAAGGGCCGCGCTAAATTTGTTTATAATACCTCCAACATGAAACCAAAAGAGTTACGCGAGAAAATTGTCAATGAATTTGCAAGCGATGCAGATCATACTTTTTCAATTAATATTATGTCCTTTGGATTTAAACATGGTATGCCAATAGATGCAGATTTAGTATTTGATGTGCGCTTTTTAAAAAATCCATATTATGTGGAGGAATTGCGCCATAAAACAGGTTTGCAAACAGAAGTTTCTTCTTATGTATTAGCGTTAGAGGATACACAAATCCTAATTCAAAAACTAACGGATTTGTTTGAATTTATGGTACCGCTTTATAAACAAGAGGGGAAATCACAACTTGTCATTGCTTTTGGTTGTACAGGAGGACAGCATCGTTCGGTGACGTTGGCAGAATATTTTGGTGCTTGCTTAGCCAAAAATGAAAATGCTGTGATATCGCACCGTGACATCAATCGAAGAAAGGATTGAGTGAATGGGGAAAAAGCATACAAGGCTAGTTGTAATAGGTGGTGGTACTGGCCTTTCCACGTTACTGCGTGGTTTAAAGCATCACCCGTTTGATATCACTGCAATCGTAACAGTTGCGGATGATGGTGGTTCCTCAGGACGTCTACGTGATGACTATGATATTCCCCCACCAGGGGATGTCCGCAATGTCATCGCTGCATTATCAGACGTGGAGCCACTTGTTGAGCAAATGTTTCAATATCGTTTTTCTGTATCAGATGATTTGAACGGTCATTCTTTAGGTAATTTAATGTTAACGGCTTTAACAGATATAACTGGGGATTTTAGCCATGCTATTAGTGAGATGGGAAAAGTGCTAAAAGTACATGGGCGAGTGATTCCAGCTGCTAATAAAAAGATTACTTTACATGCCGAGTTAGAAGATGGCGTAATAATTGAAGGTGAGTCTAAAATCCCGACAGCATCAAAACGCATTAACCGCGTTTTTTTAGTGCCTGAAAATGTGCAACCGCTACCAGAAGCAATACGGGCAATTAATCGGGCAGACTATATTTTAATAGGACCTGGAAGCTTATATACGAGTATTATTCCGAATTTGCTTGTGAAAGCAATTGGGGAGGCTGTTGTAAAAGCAAGGGGTCGCAAAATTTATGTATGTAATTTAATGACTCAAAAAGGTGAGACAATTTCCTATACAGCAGGTGACCATGTGCAAGCGATACACAAGCATGTTGGTAATTCTTTTATCGATTCTATTTTAGTCAATGATGAGCAACTGCCACATCCTGTAAAAGAACTATATAAAGAAGAATGTGCAGAGCCTGTAACATTTGATGTAGGAAAGCTTGAAAGTATGGGATTAGAAGTTATTAAACGAGATATTGCAACCATTCGACCTGATGGGACAGTTCGCCATAATGCGGCAAATGTTGCAAAATGGCTTGTGGATTATGCAAAAATCTTACCCAAAAAGTAAGGAAGCCTACAATAGAGTCCTAAAGAATGCTTGTTGTATATGGTAAGATGAACATATACATAGAAATAAAGGTCGAAAGGGGGGCGTGCTATGTCATTTGCTTCAGAAACAAAAAAAGAGCTTACACAGGTAGAAGCGGACGACTACTGTATGAAAGCGGAAGTATCCGCGTTAATTCGTATGAATGGTTCGTTATCTTTTGCTAACAAACAACTTAGCTTAGACGTGCAAACCGAAAATGCTGCAATCGCACGAAGGCTTTATACGATAATGAAGAAGTTGTATCCATATAATGTGGAGCTACTTGTACGTAAGAAAATGCGATTGAAAAAAAATAATGTGTATATATGTCGTGTACGTGAAGGTGCACGGGAATTGCTCATTAATTTAGCTATTATTTCAGATGATTTTCAATTTAATCATACGATTTCTAAAGAGCTGATTAAAAAGAGTGGTCATAAAAGAGCCTACTTACGTGGAGCGTTTTTAGCAGGTGGCTCGGTAAATAATCCAGAAACGTCTGCCTATCATTTAGAAATTTATTCTTTGTATAAAGAGCATGGTGAGGCATTAATGGATTTAATGAACGAATTTGAATTGAATGCAAAAACCATTGAACGCAAGAAGGGCTTTGTGACATACTTAAAGGAAGCGGAAAAGATTTCCGACTTTTTAAATATTGTCGGAGCCCATCAAGCCATGATGAAATTTGAAGATGTTCGTATATTACGCGATATGCGCAATAGTGTGAATCGTATTGTGAACTGTGAGACAGCAAACTTGAATAAAACAATAGGTGCTGCACTGCGTCAGGTAGAAAATATTCGATTTATCGAAAATTCCATTGGCTTGGATCAGTTGCCTGAAAAATTGCGCGAAATTGCACGCCTACGTGTGGAATATCAAGATGTGACGTTAAAAGAACTTGGTGAAATGGTATCAAGTGGAACGGTTAGTAAATCAGGAGTCAATCATCGATTGCGTAAAATAGACGAAATAGCAGATGCATTAAGAAGAGGTGAAAAGATAGGCGGTTAAGTTTTCATGCGTATTCGATATGAAAGCAAGCACAATCGCTTATTGTTCTTCTGCTGTTAAGTGAGGTAATATAATACTAATAGATGAACGGTAGTGAAGGGGAGTATTGCGAATGACTGAAAAAACAGTCCAGGTAAAATTAAAATTAGGACTTCAAGCTAGACAAGCAGCGTTGTTTGTACAGGAAGCAAATCGTTTCAGCGCTGATATTTTTCTTGAGAAAGACGATAAAAAAGTAAATGCCAAATCCATTATGGGTGTAATGAGCTTAGCCATTGCAAAAGGCACGAAGGTTGTTTTAAGCAGTGAAGGTAGCGATGCAGAGCAAGCGGTTTCATCCTTAGCTGCGCTTATTGAAAAGGAAGACTAATCAAAAACCTCTAAGTCACAAGAGCTTAGAGGTTTTTGATATTGCCGTTGGGCGGACACATATGAAAGTTGCGACTCTCGCTAGTGAGCGGATGTTTTATGTCTTACGTGAGAGCTTAGCACCCATTAAAAAAACCGCTAAGCCATTTGAGCTTAGCGGTTTTTCTAATTAGCGTTCGTTACGTACAAAAATATGGTCGATTAAGCCGTATTCTTTCGCACGTTCAGCTGTCATGAAGTTATCACGGTCTGTATCTCTTGAGATGACTTCTAATGGCTGACCTGTACGTTCAGATAAAATACCATTTAATTTTTCACGAAGGAATAAAATGCGTTTTGCCGCAATTTCAATTTCAGTCGCTTGACCTTGTGCACCACCAAGTGGTTGGTGAATCATTACTTCTGCATTTGGTAATGCATAACGTTTACCAGGTTCACCAGCAGCAAGTAGGAAAGCACCCATAGATGCAGCCATACCAATACAAATTGTTTGTACTTTTGGCTTGATGAATTGCATTGTATCGTAGATGGCCATACCAGCTGTAATCGAACCACCTGGTGAGTTAATGTAAAGAGAAATATCTTTATCTGGATCTTCTGCTTCTAAGAATAGAAGCTGTGCAACGATTGAGTTTGCAACGTTGTCATCAATCGCACTACCTAATAGGATAATACGGTCTTTTAGTAGTCGTGAATAAATGTCATAAGCACGTTCACCACGACTTGTTTGTTCAATAACTGTAGGAATTAAATTCATGTTAAATCCTCCTTAAAAAACTAAATTCGAATACTTTTACTGAAATCATCCATTATATTTCAGTTGTAACCTTATCATACACATTATAGTCAGGGAAGGTCAAATATTAACGCTGATATTAAGAAATAAAATATATAACAAAAATAAAAATTTATAGTTGAAAAATGGGCAAGACGTTTGTATAATGGAAAGGTCGTAAGTTAAAGTACAGTACACTATTTTGCAGGTATGCTTCTGAAATGAGGATTATCTACATGATGCTTTACCGTAAAGCCTTAGAGTGAGTACTTTTTTTTTATGTTCAATTGCCCTCGTGGTGTAATGGATAACACGTAAGATTCCGGTTCTTGCACTGGGGGTTCGATTCCCTCCGAGGGCGCCATTTTACTGATTATTTGATATACTTTTATAGCTCGTTCTCCTATAAGTAGTTTAGCAGCCTGCTTAGGGGAGAAAGAGAGGAATAGGGGGGAATATTGTCCCGTAGGCATTATTCCCAGATTTATTCCTTTCTAAACCTTCAAAAAGCAACAACTCCAAAAATTTTTTTTAGTGAACATACCGAACGTGAGGCTAGCACGCTAGCCCAAAAGAAGAATCCTATCTGAGGGGATTCTTTTTTTGTGCCCAAAAATATCTAAAATCTGTATAAAAACGATCTTAAAATTGCATAAGTATACATTTTGTGACAAGTATCTTGTTTTTATTACATAATTTTTCTTCATTATGCTTAGTAAAATTCATTTTTATGAAAAAATAATCACTTTTATACGAAATCGTATTGTATATCAACTCTATTGACACTATAATTGACCTAATAGTCTAACATTTCCGAATTGAGAAAAATGAAGTGGTCGGAAAATGATTAAATGTTTAGGGGGAAAAACTATGAAAAAACGTTTTTGGACGTTATTGATGATCGTGGCGGCATTTACGCTTGTGCTAGCGGGCTGCGGTGCTAAAGAAGACACATCTACTGGTGATGCACCGGCTGATGGTGGCGCGAAGGACAAGGTGTATAAGGTAGGAACAGAGGCTACATTTGCACCGTTCGAGTCAATTGACGATAAAGGCAATATTGTAGGATTAGATGTCGATATTTTGCAAGCGATTGCTGATGAAATGGGCTTTAAAGTAGAATGGGAAAACATTGGCTGGGAGCCAGTATTCCAAACAATTAAAAATGGTGAAACACATATCGGTGCATCTGGTATTACGATCAATGAAGAACGTAAAGCATCATTTGATTTTACAGAACCATATTATGAATCTCAATTATTAATCGTTGTAAAAGAAGATTCTGATATTAAGTCATTAGCTGATTTAAAAGATAAAAAGATTTCAGTACAAATTAATGCAACGGGTCATATGGCAGCAAAAAAATTACAAGGCGATGCAAGTACAAACATCATGGCATTTGAAAACCAACCAGTTGCTATTCAAGAAATGTTAAACGGTAACGTAGATGCAACAATTGGCGACAATGCAGTTATTTACGAATATATCAAGGCAAATCCAAATGCAAAACTTAAAGTAATTGAAGATGATGCATTTGAAAAAGAATACTATGGCTTTATGGTGAAAAAAGGCAATACGGAGTTATTAAAACTATTAAATGAAGGTCTACAAAAAATTAAAGACAATGGTAAATTAGCAGAAATTACTGGTCAGGACTTTAAGTAATAAACGATGCCGTTAGCCGAATCATGCTAGCGGCTCATTTGATTTATTAGGGGATTTAATAGTAGAGAATTTGAATGGGAAAGTAGGGGTTCTGATGGACATCTTTGATTTACAATGGGACATAGTTTGGAACTACCGTGATATGTTTATACGTGGTATAGGTATAACAATCATTTTAACACTCAGCGGTTATTTTGGTGGTATTATTTTAGGCTTACTATTAGGTTTAGGAAAACTATCGCAAAATAAGTTAATTTACTGGCCATCTAAACTATATGTGGATTTATTCCGTGGAACACCAATGCTTGTGCAAATTTTACTAATTCATTTAGCGGTTATTCCAACAATTTTTGGTCATTCATTAGGTTATATGGTTTCTGGTATTACAGCACTTGTACTAAACTGTGCTGCTTATAATGCAGAAATTTTTCGTGCGGGTATTCAGAGCATTGATAAAGGGCAAATGGAAGCAGCACGTTCACTTGGCTTAACACACAATCAAGCGATGAAAAAAGTAATTTTACCACAAGCCTTTAGACGTATGATTCCACCACTTGGTAACGAATTTATTGCGTTACTAAAAGATTCTTCTCTAGTAACGGTTATTGCAGCACCAGATATTTTATATGCAAGTAAAGTAGTAGCGGGTGCGAGTTTCCGTTTCTGGGAACCGTATATTGTCGCTGCCCTACTATACTTGGTTTTAACATATGTTGTAACAAAGGTAGTCGCATTTATAGAGAAGCGATTTAGCAATAGTTATGTCCCTCGTAAAGCAGAAGGGAGAGAAGCAAGATGATTAAAATTGAAAACCTACACAAATACTTTGGGAAGCTCGAAGTATTGAAGGGCATTGATTACGAAATACAAGAGAAGCAAGTCGTTTGTGTCATTGGCCCTTCAGGGTCAGGGAAAAGTACTTTTTTACGTTGCATCAATATGCTGGAAGAAGTAACGGACGGTGCCATTTATATAGAAGATATCAAGATAAATGCACCAAAAACAAATATTAATGCCATTCGAGCAGAAGTCGGGATGGTATTCCAACAGTTTAATTTGTTCCCTCATATGAATGTCATTGATAATGTCACGATGGCGCCGATGCAAATTCGCAAAATGAGCCGTTCAGATGCAGAGCAACTAGGTCATGAGCTTTTGAAAAAGGTCGGTCTTGATAGCAAAGCTTATAGCTATCCTGAGCAGCTTTCAGGTGGACAACAACAACGAGTAGCGATTGCTAGAGCGTTAGCGATGAAACCAAAGGCTATATTATTTGATGAACCAACTTCTGCACTTGACCCAGAAATGGTGAAAGAAGTATTAGATGTTATGAAAAATCTAGCTTCTGAAGGGATGACAATGATTGTAGTCACACATGAAATGGGCTTTGCACGAGAAGTGGGCGACCGTGTTGTGTTCATGGATGGTGGTTTTATTGTAGAGGAAGGTACGCCAGAAGAGATTTTTGGTAATCCACAAAATGAGCGAACAAAGGCTTTTTTAGGGAAAGTTCTTTAATTTTTAATAATAGGAAAAACCATTCATTGCATTTTGCAATGAATGGTTTTTTGTTATTAATGGAGGGGATTTGTAGTAGTGCCGTACGAATCAAGCAATGCACGCATATCTTGTTGTGAGTATTGCGGCACTTGATAATAGCCATGCTTATTTTGGTAAATAGAAAGTTCGTATGCCATTTCGATACAGTTGGGAATACTATCAGCAACAACACGACGCACAACTGGATTTGTTGTTTCTGTCGCTGCTGCCGTTAAACATTTAGCAGACCCTTTATGTGCACCAAGCAAGAAGCCAGAAATGATTTCATCATTAATCTCACTCACATTTTGCATTGGCTTTTTCGGCTGTGAAGGCGTAATGCCATATTGGAAGTTGTTTCCTGTTTGCATTTCATAACGACCTGTTGGCACAGATGGATCATGTCCTGTTTTAAATGACTCCACAATCGTATTGTACATACCGAGTGTGAAATTATATTGATTGTCCAAAATGCTAAGTAATTCTGGATCTTTTACTTGCGGACGTAAAAGCATGGATTGATTCAGACATGCAATAATTTCGCCAATTGCTTCATGCATGTCCATTACTTCATGTCCACCGTGGTTTAGGCTTTGTTGTTGGTTAGATGATGTTACATCATTTGATTCATTATAAAAAGATTGTGACAAAAAAAACGCCTCCTGAATGTATAGTTTGTTGCAGTAATTAGTATGTCTTGTTCGCCATATTTCATACGACATAAAACTGTTTGCATATATTTAGCATAGCGATGTTTTTTTGCAACACATTAGAGGTATAAGAAAAGAAAGTAAGGAGGCTGTAAAATTGAAAAAAATTTTTGGACCTGTCGCAATCATTGTCATTATTTTAGGTGTATTCGCTTTATTATTTATTCCAAAATATAATAGCCTTGTGACGGCAGAGGAAAATGTGGATTCGAAATGGGCTCAAGTCGAAAATCAGCTACAACGCCGCTACGATCTAATTCCGAATTTAGTGGAATCGGTCAAAGGATACGCAAAACATGAGCAAGAAGTCATTGCCAGCATAACAGAGGCACGTGCACAGTTAGGTAATGCACAAACACCAGAGCAACAAGCGATCGCCAATGATGCGTTAAATGGTGCGCTTGGTCGATTGCTTGTAGTGGTAGAAAATTATCCGAATTTAAAAGCAGATGCGAATTTCCGCCAATTAATGGATGAGCTTGCAGGCACGGAAAATCGTTTAGCAGTAGCACGAGAAGATTACAATAATGAAGTGCAAGGTTTTAATAAAATAGTAAAACGCTTTCCAGGTAATGTAGTAGCAGGTATGTTTGGCTTCGAGCAAAAGGAATACTTTAAGGCAGCAGCTGGGGCTGAAAAAGCACCGGCAGTAGATTTTAGTGATTCAGGTAAACAATAATGAAGCGTTTGACCGTAATACTTGCTTGTTTCATGTTTTTTGTAACAGTCGACAATGCATATGCCCAGTTCCCAACACCGATGAAAAATACGTACATTCATGATTTCGCTAATGTACTATCAACGTCTGTAAAGGAAGAACTCAATTCTTATTCAGAGCAGTTAGATAAAGGCACTGGTGCTGAAATTATGATTGTAACGGTGGATAGTATTCATGGGCAAGAAGCTAAAATGTATGCTACCCAATTGATTCGTGCTTGGGGCATTGGTGATGCGCAGAAAAACAACGGCGTTTTGCTACTGGCTACATTTGAGCAAGGGCAAGGAAAAAATGATGTGGTGATCGCGGTGGGCCAAGGGCTTGAGGGCGCGTTACCAGATGGGAAATTAGGACGGATATTGGATTCTGCTTTTTATCCTTCTGCAAGTAATGGTGAAATTGACCAAGCATTTCAAGCGACGTATACAGCATTGTATCAAACTGTAGCGCAAGAATATCATTGGGAAGGTCAAATGCCAACTCAACCAGTAGAGGATGAATCGATGCCCACTTGGATGTTTGTACTACTCGTAATCCTCGTACTCGTCGTCATTATCTTCTCCAATGGAGGAGGCGGACCACGTTCAAGAGGACGGGGAAGAGGAGGTTATCCAGGTGGTTTTGGTGGAGGTTTTGGCAGAGGCGGCTCCGGTAGCGGAGGATTTGGAGGCTTTGGCGGAGGCTCATCTGCTGGTGGCGGCGCTAGCCGAAAATGGTGACCGAAAATGGTGACAGGCACCCAAACAATTTTGTCGCTAGAACCGCAGTGGATTGACACGTTTTCGTAATAAAATAATTTACTAGCTAAAAGACTCTTCTACATATGAAGAGTCTTTTTAATTTGGATAAAGAGGATAATTAAATAAGTTTTATCATTTATTGACAAAAAAACTAGATTTGTTATAATTTCTTTGTATCGACTAACGATATAACGCACACTGATATAAGGAGGAATCATTTTGAAAAAAAGATTTTTGTCAGCATCTTTAGCGGTCATTTTAACAGCTTCTGTTGTCTATCCTGTTTCCATTCAGGAAGTACGAGCTGCAAATGAAACGAGCAATGTAATTGTTGCACAAGAGGAGCGCTTAACAGCAAAAGAATTTCTTGAATTGGCTGTGACTTCTTTAACTTTCCAACATGGGTCACAAGCAATGCGTCAAGAAATTATGGATAAGTGGGTTAAAGAGGGAGAATTACAAAATTTAAGTACTGCCATTAAACGTGATGAAGTTGCTCGAATTTTAGTAAGAGCTCTTGATAAAGAGGAAAAAGAAGCATCATTAGCAGACTATTTAGAAAAAGCGAATAAGCTAGGCTTATTTAAAGGTATTTCTGAAAATAGTGAAACCATCTCAAAACAAGATGCTACTAAAATATTTACAACGTTTAAGTCTATAAAAAACGGAACGACTAACGAAGGGGTAAAAGAAATTTCTGTAGAGGATTTTATGAAAAATCCAGGAAACTTCGGTTACCAATTGTCACCAGATGGTAATTACATTACATTTGCTTCAGCATGGGAATCTCGTTCAAATGTATTTGTGAAGAAAATGAATGACGATAGTGAACCTGTTCGTGTATCAAGTTCAAAAGATCGTGATATTTCAGGATTCTTCTGGAAAGACGATACATTGCTTTATGCAAAAGATAAAGGCGGCGATGAGAACTTCCATATCTATTCATCTTCATTTAATGGTAGTGAAGAAAAAGATTTAACACCTTACCCTGGTGTAACTGTAGGGGTATTAAGTAATTTACAAGGTGTTAAAGATGAAATATTAATTATGATGAACAAAGAAGATGCGAAAGTTTTCGATGTGTACAAGCTTAATGTCAAAACAGGCGAAACAAAACATGTTGCCAAAAATCCTGGGAACGTATCGAATTGGGTAGCGGACCGTGATGGCAATATTCGTATCGCTGTCGTTTCTGATGGTGTAGAAGGTACAATTTTATACCGAGAAACAGAAAAAGATGAATTCAAACCATTTATTGAAATGGCTGCAGGAGATGAAGTAAATCCGCTTGCCTTCTCTAAAGATAATAAATATATTTACGCTACTTCTAATAAAGGTCGAGATAAAGTACAAGCTGTGAAATATGATCTTGAAGGTAAAGAAGAAGTAATTATGTCGAACGATGAAGTAGACGTTGCAGGCGTATTATATAATAGCGAAAAAGATAAAATTTTATACGGTGCATATATGACTGATAAAGTACATTATCAATTCTTTGATGAAGATTTTGAGAAACTATTCCGCAAAATTCAAAACAAACTAGGTGTTGAAGAAAGCGAAATAGGCATCAATGACTACAATAAAGAAATGACTAAGTTTATCGTCAGCGTGTCAAGTGACACTGTATACGGCAAATATTATTATTATGACTCAACAACAGATGAAATAACAGAACTAGCAACATTAAGTCCTTGGTTAAAGTCAGAAGAACTTGCTGAAATGCATCCAATTTCGTATAAGAGCCGAGATGGACTGACAATTAACGGTTATTTAACATTACCAAAAAACAAAGAAGCAAAAGACTTACCGCTTATCGTGAATCCACACGGCGGTCCATGGGCACGTGATATGTGGGGCTTTAACCCAGAAGTACAGCTTCTTGCAAACCGAGGATATGCTGTGCTACAAGTGAATTTCCGTTCTTCAACTGGATACGGAAAAGAATTTTTACAAGCTGGTAATAAGCAATGGGGTCTGAAAATTCAAGATGATATTACAGATGGCGTGCAATGGGCAATCGATCAAGGCATCGCGGACCCTGACCGCATCGGTATTTATGGTGCATCATTCGGTGGCTATGCTACATTAGCTGGTATTACAAAGACACCTGATTTATATGCTGCGGCAGTTGACTATGTTGGTGTATCAAATATCTTCACATTGCTTGATACAATCCCACCATATTGGGAAACAATGCGTAACATGTTCTATGAGCGTGTAGGGCATCCAGAGACAGACAAAGAGCTATTAACAGAAGCTTCTCCTGTCTTCCATGTTGATAAAATTAAAACACCATTATTTGTTGCGCAAGGTGCAAACGATCCACGAGTTAATCAGGCAGAATCTGATCAAATCGTAGAAGCATTACGTGCGAGAGGTGTGGAAGTAGAGTACATGCTGAAAGAAAATGAAGGGCATGGCTTCCAAAACGAAGAAAACCGCATTGAATTCTATAATGCAATGGTTAAATTCTTCGACAGCCATTTAAAAAAATAACAAACGATGAGACTGTGCAAAAATTACCTTGCACAGTCTTTTTTCATTTAAAATAAAGAAAGATAATTACGCCAAGGCACGTAAATCGAAATTGTGTGCGAATTGTTTGCGTGCCTGGCACCATAAAGTAAAAGGGGTTGGTAAAATGGACGTGAAATTTTTTAGTCGTTCCCAGTGCGAGCTTTGTGTGGAAGGATTACGCACATTAAAAATTGTTCAAGAAGAGTTAGGTTTTACCATTGATATGATTGATATTGAAACCGATGAAGCGATACATGAAAAATATATGCTGATGATACCGGTAGTGGAAAAGGATGGAGAAGTTATACAGTATGGCAATTTAGATTATGTAACATTAATGGAACGTTTGTGACAAATCAAAGAGCTATTACGTGAGAAGAACATAGCTATTTTAGCCAACTAAATTATCATTCACTAAATGAAGTAATATCGAATGAGGTAAAAGGTTATAAATAAAGCGAAAAAATTCGTTATTCTCTAGCCGAGAGAATAGCGGATTTTATATTTTTAAACCTGTATATTCACGTTATTCACAAATTGTTCAATGAAAGCGTTATGAATATGAACAGTTTGTGAAGACCTTCACACAAAGCTTTATTTTTTAAAAAATAGGAGTAGAATAAGAATCAAGTAAAGGTTGTTATAAAACAGATTAGAAAAAGTATCACATTTTTACGTGGTTGTTATATTACAAAAATAAACTTAAAGGGAGATTTGACTATGTGGGTTATTACAGTATTTGAACAAAAGGACGTTCGTATTTTTGAATACACAAACAAAACAGAAGCTACAAAAGCTTTAGCAGGTTTCAAGAAAAACGCAGTATTGTCTTTCACTAAATAAGAACAAAGTCATCTCGCAATCAGATTGAATGATTGCGAGATTTTTTGTGCCAACAAAACAGTACAGCATGTCATTTTTACTTTGCTAATAATGGGTGTCGCTGTGTATAAAGGTTGTACTAGCAACACATACCATTAATTACTTGCTCTTTTTTATAAAGCATATTATAATTAAATTGTAAGTGGGACATTATTTAATACAGTGGGATAAAAATTGACCCACTATAGGTGAGAGGGAGTAGATAGATATGTTAACTGTACCTGAGGCACAGCGAAGACTACTTCCGGAAATGAATCCGCTTCTACAATCGAGATATCGTATTCTACAATCGGTACAGCTGATGCAACCAATTGGTAGACGAACGCTGGCAGAGTCACTAAAAATGACAGAACGTGAAATCCGTAAAGAAACAGATATTTTACGTGAGCAAGGGTTATTAGATTCCCAAAAGTCGGGTATGGTATGTACGAGTGATGGTGAATTAGTGATTGAACAGCTAAGAGCATTAGTGTATGAATGGTCGGGTCTTACTCAACTAGGCAAAGCGCTCGAACAACAATTAGGGTTGCAACATGTGCTAGTCGTACCAGGTGATTACAACGATGACGAAACCGTTTTAACATTGCTCGGAAAAGAAGCGGCACAGCAATTTCTTTTGACTATTACCAATGAGCAAGTAGTGGCTGTTACTGGAGGGAAATCAGTTGCCTCCTTAGCGCAGTTTTTACAACCAGTCGATCATCAGCAAAATATTACATTTGTTGCTGCTCGTGGTGGTATCGGTCATGAAATGCACATGCAGGCCAATACACTGGTTGCTACGTTCGCTATGCAAATGGATGCCCAGCACCGTACATTATTTTTACCAGAGCATTTAAGTGAACAGGCTTATCAAGCGATGTTAACAGAGCCTATGGTAACAGAAATAATGGCTTACTATGACCGTGCTGACTGCGTTATTCATGGTATCGGCTCTGCTGAAGAAATGGCGATTCGTCGTAATACATCTGCCGAAGATTTACGTATTCTCGAAGAAAAAGGTGCTGTTAGTGAAGCATTCGGCTATTATTTTAATGCCGAAGGACAAATTGTGCATCGTATTCGCACGATTGGTATTCAACTTGAACAAGTTGAAAAATGTAAGCATATTATTGCGGTGGCAGCAGGCAAACAAAAAGTGAATGCCATGCTATCTTATTTTAAGGTAGCACCGAAGCAGACGATTTTTATAACAGATGAAGCTGCAGCAAAGGCAATCGCTGAACGTTTACTGTAAAAATAAATCAATGAAAACATTATTGGAGGAATTGACAATGGCATTAAAGTTAGCAATTAATGGATTTGGACGTATTGGTCGTTTAGTATTTCGTGAAGCAATGAAGCATGATGAATTTGAAGTAGTTGCAGTGAATGACTTAACAGATGCTGGTCAGCTTGCACACTTATTAAAATACGATTCTGTACATGGTATCTATGATGCTGATGTAAATGCAGATGAAGATTCTTTCGTAGTGAATGGAAAAAAGGTTAAAGTATACGCTGAAAAAGACCCAGCGCAGTTGCCATGGGGCGAGCTTGGTGTAGATGTTGTCCTTGAATGTACAGGTCGATTCCGTTCAATGGAAGATGTAGGGAAGCATATTGAAGCAGGTGCTAAAAAAGCCATTTTATCTGCACCAGCTAAAGGAGATATGCCGACATTCGTAATGGGTGTGAATCATGAGGATTACAATCCAAAAACAGACGATGTCATTTCAAATGCATCTTGTACAACAAACTGTCTTGCACCAGTAGCCAAAATTTTAGATGAAAAATTTGGCATTGAACGCGGTATGATGACAACAATCCATTCTTATACAAACGACCAACGTATCCTTGACTTCCCGCACTCTGATCCGCGTCGTGCGCGTGCAGGGGCAGTGTCAATGATTCCAACAACGACAGGTGCAGCAGTAGCAGTTTCCAAAGTATTACCTCAATTAAAAGGTAAACTAGATGGATTTTCTATGCGTGTTCCAACACCGAATGTATCATGTGTGGATTTAGTGGTAGAACTAAAAGCAGATGTTACAAAAGAGTCTATTAATGCCGCTTTAAAAGAAGCTTCAGAAAATGAGCTAAAAGGTATTTTAGGTTACAATGAACTACCATTAGTATCAATTGATTACAATGGTAATCATCATTCTTCAACTGTGGATGGCCTTTCTACAATGGTTTTAGAAAATTGTATGGTGAAAGTTCTTGCTTGGTACGATAACGAAATTGGTTACTCTACTCGTTTAATGGATCTTGCATTATACATTGCTCAACAAGGGTTAAATCATAAATAAGTGTCATAATTCGCAATTTGAAGTAAAAAGTGTGACATAATACGGCTTTTTACGCAAAAATAGTATAGCCTTTATAATATCGAAAAGATATAATATACAAGGGTAATAGGAGTAAGGGATGTACCCTTACTCCTTTTTTTAATAAATATATTTAGAGCGCATGGCTTGTTATAACGTACACAGATATAGGAGATGTTAGATGCAAGACATCAAACGGTACTTTTGCTACTATTAAAATTGGTAAAGGTATACTTTCACTTGCTTGGACATTTTGCCATTCGATAAGCAAAGGAATTTTACAAGCATACTCGAAAAATCTTGTTACCAAAACTGTTATTCGCCAATTCAAAATGTGAACAGCCAAGATGGGTGAAGCACATTTTATTATGTCCGTACTACGAACTTTGAAGGGGGTTTCTTCATGTTAAATAAGAAAACAATGAAAGATATTGATGTAAAAGGTAAGCGCGTCTTCGTACGTGTTGATTTTAATGTACCAATGGCAGATGGGGTTATCACAGACGAAACGCGTATTCGTGCAGCCATTCCTACGATTGACTATTTAGTCGAACAAGGGGCAAAGGTGATTTTAGCATCTCATTTAGGTCGTCCTAAAGGTGAAGTAAAAGAAGATATGCGTTTAACAGCAGTCGGTATTCGCCTAGCAGAAATCATTGGCAAGCCTGTTACTAAATTAGACGAGTCCATCGGTCAAAACGTAGAAGCGACTGTCGCGAACATGCAAAACGGCGATATCGTTCTGCTTGAAAATGTACGCTTCCATGCTGGTGAAGAGAAAAATGATCCTGCATTAGCGGAACAATTTGCTAAAATTGCGGACATTTATGTGAACGATGCATTTGGTGCTGCTCACCGTGCACATGCATCAACAGAAGGCATTGCTAAGCATGTTCCTGCTGTATCAGGTTTCCTTATGCAAAAGGAATTAGATGTGCTAGGTAAAGCATTATCAAACCCAGAGCGTCCTTTCACAGCTATTATTGGTGGCGCAAAAGTGAAAGATAAAATCGGTGTGATTGAGAGCTTACTTGAAAAGGTCGATCATTTAATTATTGGTGGGGGACTATCATTTACCTTCATTAAAGCGCAAGGTCATGATATCGGTAAATCTTTATTAGAAGAAGATAAAATTGAACTAGCAAAATCTTTCATTGAAAAAGCACAGGCAAAAGGCGTGCAGTTACATATGCCAATTGATGCGGTAGTAGCAAATGAATTTTCGAAAGACGCAGAGACAAAAATTGTCGATGTTGATGCTATTCCTGCTGATTGGATGGGTCTTGATATTGGACCGAAAACAGCTGCGCATTATGCAGAGGTGATTGAAAAATCGAAGTTAATCATTTGGAATGGACCAATGGGCGTATTTGAAATGGAACCATTCGCAAATGGTACGAAAACTGTAGCAGAGGCAATGGCAACAACTGCTGGTTACACGGTAATCGGTGGCGGAGATTCTGCAGCAGCAGTCGAAAAATTCGAAGTAGCTGATAAGATGGATCACATTTCGACAGGTGGCGGTGCTTCACTTGAGTTAATGGAAGGCAAAGAGCTTCCTGGCATTGTGGCATTAAACGACAAATAATAGCGTTTATCAAAGTAATCTTTTTAGCAAACATAATAGATAGGAGGCATAAACGATGCGTAAACCAATTATTGCAGGTAACTGGAAGATGTATAAAACATTTGAAGAGGCAATACAGTTTGTTGAAGCTGTGCAGGATAAACTACCTTCAAATGACAACGTAGATGCAGTTATTTGCGCACCGGCACTATTCCTACCAACGCTTGTGCAAATTGCTAGTGAATCTGAATTAGCAATTGGCGCACAAACAATGCATTACGAAAATGAAGGGGCGTTTACTGGCGAAATTAGCCCTGCGCAACTTGCGAGCGTTGCTGTGGACTATGTCATCTTAGGCCACTCTGAACGACGTGAGTATTATAACGAAACAGATGAAGCTATTAACAAAAAGGTGGCTGCAGCACTTTCGCATAATATCGTCCCAATTATTTGCTGTGGTGAAACATTGCAAGAACGTGAGGCTGGTACGACAGAGCAAAAGGTAGCTGGTCAAATTACAGCAGCACTTGCCGGTTTTGCGGCACAGGATGTGGAGCATATGGTACTTGCCTATGAGCCTATCTGGGCAATCGGCACAGGTAAAACAGCAACGGCAGAAGATGCCAACCAAGTATGTGGTGCTATTCGCGCAGTTGTTGAAAAATTATACGATACCGCAACAGCACAGGCTGTTCGTATTCAATACGGTGGTAGCGTAAAGCCTGATAATATTGAAGAATTGTTATCAAAAGAGCATATCGATGGTGCGTTAGTCGGTGGTGCGAGCTTACAAGCCGAATCATATTTAAAATTATTGGAGGCGGCTGCAAATGCCTAAAAAGCCAGTAGCATTAATTATACTAGATGGTTTTGCATTTCGTGATGAAACATTCGGAAATGCAGTTGCGCAAGCAAAGAAACCAAATTTTGATCGTTTTTGGAATCAGTTTCCACATGCAACATTAACAGCGGCAGGTGAAGCAGTAGGGTTGCCAAATGGTCAAATGGGGAACTCTGAAGTAGGACACTTAAATATTGGTGCCGGTCGTATCGTCTATCAAAGCTTAACACGTTTAAACAAGTCGATTCGTGAAGGAGACTTCTTTAAAAACCAAGCATTTTTAGATGCTGTAGCGCATGTGAAAGCACATGGGTCGAAGCTACATGTAATGGGTTTACTATCAGATGGTGGTGTTCACAGCCATTATGAGCATATGTTTGCGCTGTTAAAGCTAGCGAAGGAACAAGGCGTAGATGAAGTATTTGTTCATGCATTTTTAGATGGTCGTGATGTAGGTCCAACGACAGCAATCAACTATATTGAAGAAACTGAAAAACAAATGGCTTCGATTGGCATTGGTAAATTCGCTTCGATTCATGGTCGCTATTATGCAATGGACCGCGACAAGCGTTGGGATCGAGTGGCATTGACGTATAATGTGCTGGTGGATGGTGTAGGACAAACAGCGGACAGCGCAATTGCTGGTGTGACGGAGTCCTATGAGCGTGAAGTAACCGACGAATTTGTTATTCCATTTAGTGTGCAAGAACATGGTGAAGCCGTTGCGACAATTGCAGATAATGACGCGGTTATTTTCTTTAATTTCCGACCTGACCGCGCAATTCAATTATCAAAAGTATTTACAAATCCAACATTTGACGGGTTTGCGCTCTCTGCAAAACACCCGCAAAATGTAAAATTCGTATCGTTCACTCATTATAGTGATGAAGTGAATGCGCAAGTTGCTTATGAAAATGACAACTTAAAAAATACGATAGGTGAAGTGTTAGCCTCTAATGGGAAAACACAGCTTCGTATTGCAGAAACAGAAAAGTATCCACATGTTACATTCTTTATGAGTGGTGGTCGTGAGGAGAAATTCGCTGGTGAAGAACGTATTTTAATTGCTTCTCCAAAGGTCGCAACATACGATTTAAAACCTGAAATGAGTGCATATGAAGTAACAGAAGCATTGCTTGCAGAGATTGCAGCCGATAAATTTGATGGCATCCTTCTAAACTTTGCGAACCCCGATATGGTGGGACATAGTGGCATGTTAGAGCCAACGATCAAAGCAATTGAAGCAGTGGATGAATGTCTTGGGAAAGTAGTAGATGCTCTGCTGGCAAAAGGCGGTGCAGCTATTATTACAGCTGACCACGGTAACTCTGACGAGGTTGTTACGTTAGAAGGGGAACCGATGACAGCTCATACAACAAATCCTGTTCCAGTAATTGTGACAAAACCAAATTTAATGTTAAGAAATGGTGGCATTTTAGCCGATTTGGCGCCAACCATGTTAGAATTATTAGAGGTGTCACAACCTATTGAAATGACAGGGAAATCATTAATCGAAAAAGAGGAGAATTAGTTATGCCATTTATTACACAAGTTTATGCGCGCGAAGTTTTAGACTCACGTGGGAACCCAACAGTAGAAGTTGAAGTATTTACAGAATCAGGTGCTTTTGGTCGCGCAATCGTGCCATCAGGTGCCTCTACAGGTGAATACGAAGCGGTAGAATTACGCGATGGTGACAAATCACGTTACCTAGGCAAAGGTGTATTAAAAGCTGTCGAAAATGTAAACACAATTATTGCACAAGAATTAGAAGGTAATTTCTCAGTTCTTGACCAAGTAGTAATTGACAAAGCTTTAATCGAGCTAGATGGCACAGAAAACAAAGGTAAACTAGGTGCGAACGCAATCCTAGGTGTATCAATGGCAGTTGCACATGCTGCAGCAGATTATTTAGATGTACCTCTTTATCAATATCTTGGCGGTTTCAACTCAAAACAATTACCAGTACCAATGATGAACATCTTAAATGGTGGTGCTCATGCGGATAACAACGTAGACATCCAAGAATTCATGGTAATGCCAGTTGGCGCAGAAAACTTCCGTCATGCATTACGTATGGGTGCTGAAATTTTCCACAGCTTAAAAGCAGTATTAAAAGACAAAGGCTACAACACAGCTGTAGGTGATGAAGGTGGTTTCGCACCGAACCTTGGTTCGAACGAAGAAGCAATCACTGTAATCCTTGAAGCTATCGAAAAAGCTGGCTACAAAGCTGGTGAAGAAGTGAAATTAGCAATGGACGTTGCTTCTTCTGAATTATTTAATAAAGAAGACGGCAAATACCATTTAGATGGTGAAGGTGTTGTCAAAACATCTGAAGAAATGGTGGACTGGTATGAACAGTTAACGGCTAAATACCCAATCATCTCAATCGAAGACGGCTTAGATGAAAACGACTGGGCTGGTCATAAATTATTAACAGATCGCATTGGCGCTCGCGTTCAATTAGTAGGAGACGATTTATTCGTAACAAATACGAAAAAATTAGCTGCTGGTATTGAGCAAGGCGTTGGTAACTCAATTTTAATCAAAGTAAACCAAATCGGTACATTAACAGAAACATTCGAAGCAATCGAAATGGCGAAACGCGCTGGTTACACAGCTGTTATCTCTCACCGTTCTGGTGAATCAGAAGATGCGACAATCGCTGATATCGCAGTTGCGACAAATGCTGGTCAAATCAAAACTGGTGCGCCATCTCGTACAGACCGCGTTGCGAAATACAACCAACTTCTACGCATCGAAGATCAACTTGGTGCAACATCAGAATACCTTGGTTTAAACTCTTTCTATAACTTAAAATAAGGTGTTACTTGTATGAAAAATGGTTTGAACTTAGACATATACGACACTTTAGTAAGGCTTGAGCTATGTCATATATTTAAGTGAATTTAGTAATACAACTGTATTGTTCAACCCCTGATTTATAAGTGTGATAAACACTTATAAATCAGGTTTTTTCGTGGTTATTAAAGACTTGTTAAAAGAATTTATATTTGAATTGCAGATTAAAAATTATCCAAATCGTACCACCATAGAGACTTACAGCTATAACACTGTTCGGTTTATTAAGAATACTCTGAATAAATACCAAGAAATTTCCCAAATTGAAGTCGTTTCTTCTTTACTAATACAACCGTACAGAATATTTCTAAAATAAGTATTTTCAATTTAATGTTATACGGTATAATTGTAAGAAGATTCCACATTATTAGGAGGATTTAATATGACCAATCTTGAAGAGATTCTAAATGTAAAAAGAAGGAACATACATACTCAACAGTATAATATGTCAGTAGGGGAAGTAATAAATTTATATAGAGATCAAGAGCTATATCTAAATCCCATATTTCAAAGATTCTATAGATGGACTGATATACAAAAATCTAAATTAATTGAATCAATACTTCTTGGAATACCTATTCCTCCCATATATGTTTCCCAGAGAGAGGACGGAAAATGGGAAGTTATTGATGGATTACAACGACTTTCAACAATATTAAATTTTGTTGGATTATTGAAGAACAAGGAAGGGGAAATTATTGAACCTTTTGAATTGCTTGGAACTGAAGACGTTCCAGAATTAGAAGATCTAAAATGGGATGGAGATCCGTCCTCTGAAAAATGTTTTACATCTACACAAAGAATTGATTTTAAAAGATCGCCATTAACAATAGTAATTGTCAAAAAAATAAGTGATTTCAATGCTAAATACGATCTTTTCCAGCGGTTAAATACGGGTGGGACTACATTATCTGACCAAGAAGTACGAAATTGCTTATTAGTTATGGAAGATGAAACATTTTTTGAGTATATCGAAAGGCTTGCACATTATCCGTCTTTCCTTGATGCAGTTTCTTTGTCTGATAAGTCATTAAATGAACAAGAAAACATAGAACTTGTTTTAAAATATTTCATTTTTAAAAACATTGCTATCACTGAAATTAAAGAGCATAATGATTTAAATTCATTACTCACTTCAAAGGCTATAGAATTTTGTAAGCAAAATAACTTTGATAGAGATTCAGAAGAAACCTTATTTAAAAAAACCTTTGATAAAATAAATATGGCAATGGGTGATAAAGCATTTAAAAAATATAACGCAGATAAAAATAAAGCATCAGGAGGTTTCTTAATATCTGGTTTTGAAGCAATCGCAATTGGTATCGGATATAATCTACAAAGACATACCCTAATTGATGAACCATTGATTGAAGAAAAATGTAAAGAACTCTGGACTCACTCTGATTTCCGTGAGGTATCTGGTAGTGGTTCCAATGCTAAACGTCGCCTGCCCGTATTGATACCGTTAGGAAAGAGTCTGTTCTCCAATGAAAATTAGAACATTAGAACAATATTTTGATACGATATCAGAAGAAAAGGCTTGGCGAATAAAGGAATTATCAAATTGTCTTACAATGATTGAAACATCAAGAGAAGCACATAAAAAAATGGTTCTTAGAAATGGAGTAACTTTACTGTATGCACATTGGGAAGGATTTATTAAGCAGTTATCAAAATATTATCTAAACTATGTTCATTATCAAAATCACTCTTTAAATGAGCTTTGTCCAAATATTCTTGCATTATGTTTAAAAAGTGAATTAAACGAACTTAATTCCTCAAATAAGACCTCGTTACATACTACTTTTATCAAGGACTACTTCGACAATTTAAATAAAAAAGCCAATGTTCCATATGAAAAAGGACTCTACACAGGTGCCAACCTAAATTCTGAAAGACTATCAGAAATACTTTGTGCTTTAGGAATAGATCAAAAGGAATATGAAGATTTTTATAATTTAATTGATGAAACCCTACTTAAAAATAGAAATGCAATAGCTCATGGTAACTTTGTTTTAATTGATGAGATTAGATATAAAGAGCTTTATGATATTATTACAAATTTAATGTTCGATCATTTTTTCATTGGTATCAGTAATCTTGCTGCACAAAAAGAATACATTAAGGAGGAAATTAGAAACGTTGCTGTATAGATATATTCATATTTGATCGAATTTAATAAACAGAGACCAAGAATTTTACTTGGTCTTTTTTTAAATTTATTTAGATATTCAATATATAAAATATTGATTTTATACTTTTCGAATGACTTAGAGAAAAATTTTAAAAAATGTACTATTAGGACGAAACTAAAGGGTATACGGTTACATTTTAAAATAGAGTAAAAAGAATTCTAGTAACTAACTGAGGAAGATTAATCATGTACACAAGGTATACAAATGCCCATACCTCGTTATTCCTATTTATAAATACTTGTAAAGATGGGTACATAGTAAGCCGAACCCCCCGCTTGTGCGCAGATGTTGCGTCTTACATTGAATGCATTACGCAGGACTAAGTGGGTTTTATTAATGCTTAAATGTAAGAGAATTCGAAATTGTTTCGGTGCCTGTCACCCTATATTCTGTGTTTGTCATGAGAACCTTTATTTGTTATAATATAGTATGTTGTGATGTTTCAAAGTTCGGGAGGTGCAGTGTATGCATACAGCAGTATTAGTAGCTTTAATTATCGTATCATTAGCATTGATTGTCGTAGTCTTATTACAATCTAGTAAAAGTGCAGGCTTGTCAGGTGCCATCTCGGGTGGAGCTGAACAACTATTCGGCAAGCAAAAAGCACGTGGTATGGATTTAATTCTTCACCGTACAACAATTGTATTATCCATTTTGTTCTTTATTTTAGCAGTTGCGATTGCAAAACTATAATAGTTGAAGATATGCCGCCTAACCTCGAATGGTTGGGCGTTTTCTTTTATCTTTTAGTTCAAAGCGTAATGTTGATATTATGTACATAGTTAAACGAAGATAAATTAGGTATGAATTATACTAAATATGCACTAAAATAAGCCAATGTATCATGGATATGGCTATAATAGAGAGTATATGTTTTACAGTGAAGGAGAACTTGCGAATGAATAAATCATTATCACAGCCATTTTTCTTTCAAGCAGGCCCTCGTGCTGTGTTATTATTACACGGCTTTACAGGTAGCTCGGCAGATGTGCGTATGCTTGGTAGATTTTTAGAGAAAAAAGGGTATACTACATTAGCGCCGCATTATAAAGGCCACGGTGTGCAACCTGAAGAACTCATTACAACAGGTCCAGCCGATTGGTGGCAAGATGTCAAAGCGGCCTACCAACAATTACAAGATGCTGGCTATCAAGAAATTGCGGTGGCAGGCTTATCACTTGGCGGTGTGATGGCTTTAAATGTAGCGCTCAACAATCCTGTACAAGGTATTGTGACAATGTGTGCACCAATGACCATGCGAACAACAGACGTAATGTTCGAAGGCGTCTTAAAATATGCAAAAGACTATAAAAAATTTGAAGGTAAAACTGAAGCGGAAATTGATGCAGAAGTGGCGTTAATTGCTGACAAAGGGATGCCATCATTACAAGAACTTCGTGAGTTTATTGCGCAGACTCGAAAAGAAATTGATATGATTTATGCCCCTATATTTGTCGTACAAGCGACAAATGATGAGGTTATAGAGACAGAATCTGCCAACATTATATATAATCAAACTGAGTCACTAGAAAAGTATATCAAGTGGTATGAAAACTCAAAACATGTCATTACATTAGATCAAGAAAAAGATCAACTACATGAAGATATTTATCGTTTTTTAGAAGGGCTAAATTGGGCACACTAAAAATGAATAAGGATTTTTATATGAGGGAGGGAATAGTATGACAGACAAAAAAGATTCACTACAAAGTCGTTTACTCGATTTTTTCGGTGAAGAAGAATATAAACCATTAACCGTTGGAGAAATCGAAGACGAATTCGGGTTTGAAGATGCAGAAGAATTTAAGGAGCTTGTCAAAACGCTTGTGCGAATGGAAGGGCAGGGCTTAGTTGTTCGCTCACGCTCCAATCGCTATGGCTTACCGGAGCGCATGAATTTACTCCGTGGTAAATTTATCGGTCATGCAAAAGGATTTGGCTTTGTGACACCAGATATTGAAGGGATGGATGATGTATTCATTCCACCGCACGAAGTAAATGGTGCCATCAATGGCGACACGGTCCTAATTCGCGTATTAAAGGAATCCTTTGGCGATCGCCGTGAAGGCACTGTGACAAAGGTTGTGGAACGCGGACAAACAACATTTGTAGGCACATTCCAAGCAAATAGAGGATTTGGCTTCGTCGTATTGGACGATAAAAAACTACCAATGGACATCTTTATCGCAAAAGGCGATACATTAGGTGCGGTTGATGGTCACAAAGTTGTCGTGGAAATTGCCACATGGCCAGAAGATTTAAAATCAGCAACAGGCTATATTACAAAAATTTTAGGGCATAAAAATGACCCAGGTGTCGATATTTTATCGATTCTGTATAAACATGACATTCCACCAGAGTTTCCAGAAGAAGTCATCGCTGCTGCACAACGTGTGCCAGATGAAATTTCACCAGCCGATTTAGAAGGTCGTCGTGATTTACGCCATGAAACCATCGTTACTATCGATGGTGCAGATGCCAAAGATTTAGATGATGCGGTAACAGTGACAAAAAATGTAGACGGTACTTACAAGCTTGGCGTACATATTGCAGATGTCAGCTACTATGTAACACAAGGCTCTGTAATTGATATTGAAGCATATGACCGAGCGACAAGTGTCTATTTAACAGACCGCGTTATCCCAATGATTCCACATCGACTGTCAAATGGTATTTGTTCATTAAATCCACAAGTAGACCGACTAACGCTATCATGTGAAATGATTATTGATGGCAATGGGAATGTGATTGCACATGAAATTTTCCAAAGTGTTATTAAAACGACAGAGCGTATGACGTACAAAGATGTTTATAAAATTCTAGAAGAACAAGATGAAGCACTAATTGCTCGCTATGAGTCGCTTGTACCAATGTTTAAAAACATGGCAGAGCTATCGAAAATTTTACGCCGCAAACGTGAGCTACGTGGTGCTATTGACTTTGACTTTAAAGAGTCGAAAGTAATCGTCGATGAAGATGGCTGGCCAGTCGATATTGAACTGCGTGAACGCACTGTAGCAGAGAAGTTAATTGAAGATTTCATGCTTGCTGCCAACGAAACAGTAGCAGAACATTTCCACTGGATGAATGTACCGTTCCTATACCGTATTCACGAAGATCCAAAGCCAGAAAAACTACAACGCTTCTTTGAATTCGTCACAAACTTCGGTATTTTAATTAAAGGTACAGGCAATACGGTGCATCCAAAAGCATTGCAAGATGTGTTAACAGCCATTGAAGGCATGCCAGAGGAGCCAGTTATTTCGACGATGTTACTACGCTCTATGCAACAAGCGAAGTACTATCCAGAAAGCATTGGTCACTTCGGTTTATCGACAGATTTCTATACCCATTTCACATCACCAATTCGTCGTTACCCTGACTTAGTTGTCCACCGTTTAATTCGCACGTACTTAATTAATAAAGATACGTCGAAAGAAACGCTTGCACAATGGGCAATGGCAATGGATGAAATTGCCGACCATACATCTGAACGCGAACGTCGTGCAGTTGATGCAGAACGCGATACAGACTCGCTGAAAAAAGCACAATATATGTCTGATAAAATCGGTGAAGAATTCGAAGGTATTGTGTCTTCTGTTACAAACTTCGGTATCTTTATCGAGCTACCAAACACGATTGAAGGACTTGTGCATATTAGCAATATGACGGATGATTACTATCGCTTCGATGATCGCCAAATGATGATGATTGGGGAACGTACAAACCGCCAATTCCGCATCGGTGATGAAGTCAAAGTACGAGTTGCAAACGTCATTATCGAGGAGTCATCAATTGACTTTGAAATCGTAGGAATGGTAACTTCTTATGGAAGAACAAGAAAAGCCACACCTACTGTTATTCATGCACGTAAAAACTATAGCGACAACAAAGACGGACGCAGTAGCCGAAGCAATCGTTCAGGCGGTGGCAGAGGTCGCCGTGACGAGGAAAAACCAAGCCATGGCGACTCTTCAAAACGCAGAGAACGCGGTGACAGTGATCGCGATCCACGTGGCCGACGCAAAGATAGCTCAAGCCCTGGCCCGAAAAAAGGCGTAAAACAAAAACAAAAGTTCTACGAAGGCATCGCCAAAAAAGGCAAAAAGAAAAAAACAAAACGTAAATAATGAAAAAATCCAGCGTGAGCAGGCTAAGTCCTGCTCAACCTTTGAATAGAGGGTGAACTAAATGGCAAAAGGTACTGGGAAAGTATTAGCACAAAATAAAAAAGCGGGACATGACTACTTTATTGAAGACACAATTGAAGCGGGCATGGTACTAACAGGCACAGAAATTAAAGCTATTCGTGCAGGCAAAGTCCAATTGCGCGACTCGTACGTTCGAATTACAAACGGCGAAGCATGGATTAGCAATATGCACGTTAGCCCATTCGACCAAGGGAACCGTTTCAACCATGATCCATTACGCGCCCGTAAATTGCTCCTACATAAAAAGCAAATCGGCGAACTAGTCGGCGCAGTCAAACGCGACGGTTACACCATTATCCCTTTAAAAATGTACATTAAAGACGGCTACGCCAAACTACTAATCGGCGTCGGCAAAGGGAAAAAAGACTACGACAAACGCGACGACATGCGCAAAAAAGAAGCAAAACGTGAAATGGAACGCACCTTCAAAGCAAAAAATCAATACTAGTAGATTACGAGGAAGGCTCACCACTTGTTGTGGTGAGCTTTTTTCAATGATGTTCGCGGGTATTTGAGAGGGTGAGGAGGTTTACCCGCGGAGTGATGGAGAATACCAGCGAAATGGGGTGATTTATCCGCGGATTTGTGGATAATACCCGCGAAGTAAGATGGTTTACCCGCGGAACAATGAGAAATATCCGCGAAGAGAAGTGGTTTACCCGCGGAATAAGGGAGAATATCCGCGAAGAGAGATGGTTTACCCGCGGAATAAAGAGAAATACCCGCGAAGTAAGATGGTTTACCCGCGGAACAAAAATAATATCACCTAAAGAACAAAAAATTTTCCATTTACTTGAGATTTTTTAAAAGTTTTTACGTTGTTAAAGTAAGGAGGTGGGGTCTCATGGATATGCAGCTGATACAAAAAATCATTGCCGGGGATCAACAAGCTTTTCGCATCATTGTTGACACATATAAGCAGCCACTTGTCAGCTATTTAACATATCAAACGAACGACGAGGAATTGGCGAAAGATATTGCACAAGAATCATTTATCAAATGCTATGAAAACTTACTTCATTTTAAAGGTGGTTCTTTTAAGGCTTGGCTTTTTCGTATCGCGATTAATCAACTGATTGATTTTAAAAGAAAGCATAAGGAAGATGCAACACCACTTGAGGAAACGCCCTCATTAGAAACACCAGAAGTATTAATAATCAAAAAAGAACAGAACGCGTTACTTCAGCAATGGCTTGCAACATTGGAACACAAAACGCACCAAGTTTTCGTCCTAAAGTATGCCAGTAATTGCTCCTATGAAGAAATCGCTGAGACACTTAATATTCCAATATCGGAAGTACGAAACCGACTGCATAGAACAAAGAAACGGCTAAGAAACGCTATGTTGAAGGGAGAGATTAATAATGAACTGCTTATCAACTGAAGAAATGCACGATTTTATCGATGGACGAATAGAAGATAACAAAATGATGCAAATGGACAAGCATATTCAATCATGCGCAACCTGCTCTGCATTATTGGATGAACAACTTGCAACCGAACAGCTAATAAGCTACCTGTTTCCTCTGGTACATGTTGACGATTCATTTACAAATCAAGTGATGAATCAATTACCAAAGAAAAAGACTTCACTTACAAAAAAGCGAGACTGGCGAGCAACTTTTGTAGCAGTCGCATTCGTCACAGCGGCATTATTATTTCTAGTATTCTCGACTATGCAGCAGGAGCCAGCAACTAGTTCTACACCCATTACGATAAAAGTAAAAGACGTTAAGCTCACAGACGCTTACATTACAGTGACTCTAGCTACATCTGGCTACAATGGTGATGAAAATTTCTTCAATGAAGCAACCGTGGGAGATGTAGCACTCGTACTACCAAGCGGAAAAAGTGAAATAGCTAGTTATGCTGCCGAGCAATCAATGAATGAAATTAAATTTGAGTTCCCCTTATTTAATGTGACACATGATGAATTTAAACTTCTTTTTAACTATCAACACATTTATGATGTAGATGGTCAGTGGACGTTTGAAGTACCGATTGATCGCAAGGAATTGTTAGCTCAAACAGAGACTGTCACGCTACGTTCTGCGTTTGAAAAAGACGGCGTTGACGTAAACTTTATCCGTGCGCAACATGGACCACAGAACTCTCTCTTCAAATTTGAAACAAAATTTGCGGAGAACATGGCAACATTTGTAGAGCAACAAGTAGAAAAGTTTACAGCTGATTTACCGCTAGCAGAAAAAGAAGCTTATGCAGGTTATAATGCACAAATATTATATGACGTTATTGACGCTGATGGACAAAAATTAAAACGCTCGATTCCTGAAGATAACGTCAATATTCAAAATGATCGCTACGCTCATACTGAAACAATTAGTGCCTATCCAAGTGTAAAAGAAGGTGGCTATATAGCTGTTACTGGTGCCAAGTTTGAGTTGCCGACGAATGTCCGACATCCGCTAACTTTGGACCAATTACCGTACTCCTTTACTTATAAAGATACAGTATATGAAGTAAAGCTCTTACCCAACCAACGTCTTGAAATTTCGTCAGACGCAAAGGCAACGACGATTAACGACTGGCATATTACAGTGAATAATAAACCAGCATGGGATACAGCCCGTGTCCGAAAAGATAAGGAAAAACAGTATACAACAATCACATTCGATGAGGGGATTCAATTAGATTCGTTTATCCTTTACGGCCAAACAGAATTACAATATGTTTACTTTGATGAACCAATTCGTGTGGATATACGATAACCTAAAAACACCTTTTGATTAATAATTTTCAAAAGGTGTTTTTCATATACTATGCTTTTTGGGCGTTGAAAGGGGACCTATCAATCTGTAAATAAGGCACTATACTTGAAGTACAGCTTGGTTTGTTTTATAATATGAATTGTTAATGCCAGCATGTATTGAAGCGTAGTACTACTCTTCAACCGTACTAGAAGCAATTCTAGCTCTTTGTTTGATCGACGCCACGAGCCTCGCATCATATTCAAGGGGACGTTACGGATTCGACAGGGATGGTTCAAGCTTTGGTCGCGCGTCGGAGGTCTCGGCTCCGTCATCAACGGAAGTTATATAATAACTGGCAAACAACAAAACTTAGCTTTCGCAGCGTAAGCTCGTAAGCGCTCTGCCTCTCTATCGCCCATGTAGAGTACGTAGGGCCCAACTTTAGTGGGATACGGTCGATGGTGCCACCTGAGTCACCGGCAAGAGATTTCCAGGTTAGCGTACAGGACGCCTGTTTGTCGGCATAATGCTACGCGAATCGCAAATGGACAAACTACACGCGTAGAAGCTGAAGTATTGGAGTCTTTGGACGCGGGTTCGACTCCCGCCGTCTCCATTAGCAAAACCCAAAAAGTATGTATTTGTTTCACGAAAAATAACATACATTTCACGTTTGGGAATTAAGAATCAAAAGGCTGGAAAGTAATACTTCCAGCCTTTTTTTATGGACTGGAGGAAAATGTATGATTTTTGAAAATCAAAATGTTCAGCAACAAGAAGATTACATAAGAACTTTACAAGCTGTTGGGTCCTTATCTAACTTATTCTCAGATAATGAAGTTCCATATTTATATTATAGAGCTGCTGAAAACATTTTCTGTAGAACATTAAATGCAAATAACCTCTCACGTGGGGATATTACTTTTGATGCTCTAAAAGACGGTGTAGGGATAGCATTAAAAACATTCCAGCATAGAAACGGAAACTGTGTCGAAAAGATAGCAGAATTCAATGATGCCGTTGAAGAGTTTCAAGGTCGCTCAAGTTGGGAAATTATGAATATAGTATCAGAACTTCGAAATGCTAGAATTCATTTAGCAATACGTTTAACTGATGCAGAAGAAATGATTTATCATTTGGTTACACGCAAAGAAGGCGAATTTGAAATTCACGAAGAGGAATTAGAGTATATAGATATTAATAATTTAATTTTAAACACTAGAGCAACTACAAATAAAACAATTTGGTTTACAGATGGAAGACACGAATATAAGTTTTCTAAATCGAAAAGCACCTTATACAAAAGATTTATAACTAATAATCCAATTGCTTCGTTTGAAGTTGATATTTTATCAGATCCTTATTCATTCCTGCTAAATCAAGGTGTAAATCCTTCTGTATTTGTAGAAAATGTATTAGAAATTGAGGAGCAATATGAAACTGTGATTCTTCCTCTTTATAGTGCAAGAAGCGGTTTAGTTGAAGAACGAAGTGGTTTAAATCAGTGGAATGCAGGAGGAAGATTAAGACACGAGGACGAAATTTACATTCCTATCCCTTCATGGATACACCGTCAATTCGAGGGATTCTTCCCTTATGACCGTGAAACAGAAAGGAAGGACCCGTTCATTTTGATATTACCGAACGGACGAGAACTTTCAGCGAAAGTTTGTCAAAGTGGCGGAAAAGGATTTATGTCTAATCCTAACCGTGAACTTGGGTATTGGTTGTTGCGACATGTGTTACAAATTCCACCGGGCGAGTTAGTTACAAATGAACACTTAGAAAGTGTAGGAATTGATTCTGTGGTTGTTACTAAATTAGATGACTTTGTGTTTAGAATTGACTTTGCAACAACAGGAACGTATGAAGAATTTGAAGAAAATAATAGATAAATGTTATGTGAGTTATAAAAATGTGCCTTTTGGAAGCCGCGATTTTTGCAACAACATGATAAAATAACATATAATCAAATAAAAAGAAGAACGTGCGTTTCCAATAAGGAGGTAATTATATTATGCCATATACAGTAGGTTCTCTATTTGCAGGTGTCGGAGGAATCGACAAAGGGTTCGAGCAAGCAGGTGCAAGAATAATATGGGCTAATGAACTAGATAAAAACGCTTGTACTACCTACAGAGCAAACTTTGAACATGAACTAATAGAAGACAATATCCGTAACATTCAAGGAATGGACATGCCAGATGTTGATATAATAACAGCAGGTTGGCCGTGTGTTGCGTTCTCCGTAGCAGGTAATCGTCACGGTATGAAATATCAATGTGATGATTGTAAGTGTGAGCATTCAGTAACATATGAACAATATATTACACAAGTACAGTGTCCTAATTGTCATGGTAAAAACACAGCAGCAATAGACGAGCGAGGAACTTTATTCTTTGACGTTATTCGTTTTATTCGTGCGAAACAACCAAGAGCAATTTTTTTAGAAAATGTAAAAAATCTAGTTGGGCACGATAAAGGAAATACGTTTAAAGTTATTCGTCAAATGCTTGAAGAGTCTGGTTATCATATTAAGTATAAAGTAATGAACACTATGGAGTATGGAAATATTCCTCAAAACAGAGAGCGTATTTTTGTTGTTGGGTTTAGATTTGAAGATGATTATCAAAGATTTACTTTCCCAGATCAAATTCCTTTAACAAGAACAATAGACGATATCTTAAACAGAGAAGTACAACAAGAAGATAAAATGTATTACACTGAAGAATCACAGTATTATTCAATGTTAGAAGAAGTGGCAAGAAATCGTAATACAGTTTATCAAATTAGACGTGTTTATGTTCGTGAAAATCAATCAAATGTTTGTCCAACATTAACAGCAAATATGGGTACTGGTGGGCATAATGTCCCGATAATTATTGATAATTGGGGGTATAGAAAGATAACTCCAAGGGAGGCTTTGTCATTTCAAGGTTTCCCAGATGATTATGTTATTCCAGAAGGAATGGCTAATTCCCATGTATATAAACAAGCAGGAAATGCTGTAAGTGTACCTGTTGTTAGACGTATTGCAACAAATCTTATTGCATCTTTAGATGGAATTAATTTAAATATCAATATTAATCAAGTACAAGAATTAGAAGAAGAACAAGAAGTTTTAGAATTAATTTAGAAGAAAGACAAGTAGGAGTAATTCCTTCTTGTCTTTTTTTTACTGTGTACTTAATAAATGGGGAATAAGCATAATTATTTTTGTGTAACTGATTTTAAAAAGAAGACCGAAAACCAGGAAACAAAGAATGTAAACAATAATTGAACAATATGAATTTAATTAGTATCTTTACTTTTACTGCTTGGTAAACAAACTCTGTAATCCTTGAAAACAATGAGCTTTCAGCATATTTCCTTAAAGGAAAAAGTTAAAAATGTATAGAGTGAATTTGCTAAATAACTACGGTAGATAAATCCACCAATGTCATCATACAATGCCAATTTCTGAGTACACTGAAAATACAAAAACAAAATTAAAAGATTTAGTGTTAGTTTGTTCGAACTGCCATAGGATGTTACACAAAAGAAGACCATGGCTAAATAAGGAAGATTTAAAAAAAATAATAAGTAAAGATTAGTGAACCTATCCCCCAATAAATTTTGGGGAATAGAGATAGTATGATAATATTTAAAATCAAAAACATTATTTTAATTTTGCTACAAATTTAAGATATTATCTTCGATTAATTTATCTAACTCATGTTCTTTCAATAGATGCAATCCCCCCAGCAAACTTTCAGACTTCTTCTGAGATTCATCTACATTGCTAGAATCTTTATAATGTCTTATCATAAAATGCACTTTTTGGTGAGTTTCATTTTTGGCGGCTTTCGACCCAACACCTATTGTTTTCCATATTCCTTGTAATCCTTTTTGTTGCTGTCTAGGTATATAAATGAAAAAGTCCATATTTTGAAAATCGCCTTTTTCGTCTGTTTGATATACATCGAATTTCCTTTGTATCGCATCTGGGTGGCTACAAATAATTAACTTTGTATATGCTTCTTTCAAAAAACCAAAATATGCTAATTTAAGATAACTATAAATAATTTCATCGCCCAATTTGGGGTTATTTCGGTAATAATCTACTGCCTTGAAATTATCTTTAGCACTTTGAACATAGTCGAAAATATTTGTATCTTCCTTTAAATATTTATAAACGTCTTCTTTATTGGGATTATTTGAATATTTTTCCCCCATTTTCAATCCTGCATTATATACGAATTGATTAAAGGTTGTAAAATTATTACGATTATAATCGATACTTATACAGTCTCGTAATATTACTAATCTTAACGCCGCCCATTTTCCCCAGGCCTCTTCCTTCCAGTTTTCAATATTGTTAAGCTTAAACGAATTGTTATTACCGATTGGCTCATTAAGGACTTCACTATAATTTTGCTTAAACCATTTTACAGTTTTTTTTCTATCTTCTATAATTGGAACCCATTCAATTTCAAAATGAGGATTAAACATATAGTGAAATTTATATTTAGTATTTAAATCCTCTGTTTTAATTATATTATGCTTTAAAATTGGTTTTATCATAGTATAATTACCTCCTTTAGATTTTAAAAATAGGGTTAACTTAAAAAGTAATCTTTTAATTCGTATAGGCTTGTTTTCTTTTATATAGCATAGCATGACAATTAGGAAGAATTTCTATAAATCACTTAAATATTTCAGTATTTCATTTTGAGTTATTACTGTCATAAGTCAAGACATATGACATTGACAAGACAGCAACGAACAATACAGGTTCATCGACTGTCAAAAGTGACTGCCAAAAGTTAAAAATGCCGAAAAAATGGTGTATTTATTTAAGGTTTCTGCTACAGAAATGATTATACCCGCTATCACTTGATGTTGTTCAAGAATAATTTCGAATAACCACGAATGAATATTACATATACTCTTTTCTTGAAGTATCAATGTAGATCTGATTAAAATTTGAATCTTCCGCCTCAATAATTTTTCTTTTTTATGTAACAAACCTTATACTTTTCCCGGATTCACAAGCCAGTAAGCAAGCACATTCTTCAATTGCATATTTTTACAACTTATTAATTTAATTATTTTATTATACTTAAACAATAATAAAAAATGTGAAAGGTTTTACAGTGAATATTTTTAGTTAGTAATTTTCCAATCTTTTTATACAGGTTGTCATTGAATTTCGCAAAAATGGGCAATGTATTGAAAAATGTTAATAAATCTATAGAAATGTAATTTCCGTCTAATAGATAACCTTTATTACATAACTAATTTGATTCTTATACTGGAAAATAGAGGGAGGATATTGATTGTCCTACAATATGTAGTAAAATAGTATTGAATATATAAGTTTCGGGAGGATTAATATGGAAATAGGTTGGGACTTTCCTTCAAATAATAATGGACGTATTGATGGATTAAATGATTCTGGAATCCATCATTTCACAGAAGCACCTATAATATCTATGACACGAGAAGTATTGCAGGATTCACTTGACGCGGCTGCATCAAATCAGCCGGTTATTGTAAAGTTTGAACTACATCAATTACCACAAGAATCACTACCAAAGGTGGATGAACTAAAGCAAATTTTCCAACTGGGAAAAGATACATGGGCATCTCACAAAGATGCATCTAAGTTTTTTGAAGAAGGCCTTCAAGTACTTCAACAACAAACAATACCAGTACTTGCAATTCGTGACTTTAATACGACTGGTTTAGAGAATGTTGATAAAAAAATAAACGGAAGCTTTGCTAGCTTGGTTAAATCAGTAGGGGTTACTTTTAAAGACGCTTCAGCTAGTGGCTCTTTTGGAATTGGAAAACACGCACCATTCGCTGCTTCCTCTATTCGTACGATGTTTTATGGTACATATAATCGCCAAGATGTATATGCATTACAGGGGGTATCGAAATTAGCAAGTTATGATATGGGTGGAGGTAATTACACACAAGGTACAGGTTACTACGGCGTTAAAGGAGTTTTAGAGCCTATAAAGGATTTAACAACATACCATTCTATGTTTAAACGATCGGGCTATGGGACCGATAAATTTATAATAGGCTTCAATGCAAAAGATGGATGGGCTGATGAAGTAATTGAAACAATTATTTTAAGTTACTTAGTAGCAGTAATGGAAGAGAAGCTAGAAGTTCATATTGCAGGACTTAAAATTAATAAACAAACAATGCCTTCTATTGTGAATTACATTATGGGCAAACATAAAAATAGTAGAGCATCACAGTACTATGAAGCTTATACATCTCCTGACAGTGTAAAAGTAACAAAGTACTTCAAAACATACGACGGTGACTTTGAACCAATCAATGTATCATTTCTGGTCAAAGAAGGGTTTAATCGCCGCGTTTCTATGTATCGAGGAACTGGGATGAAAATCTTTGATAAAGATCGATTCCGTGCTCCTATAGATTTTGCAGGTGTCATGGTTGTAGAAGGTGCAAAACTAAATGCTGTTTTACGCAAAATGGAGCCACCGACACATGATCGTTGGGCTGCTGGTTTGTATAAAGATGACCAACAATATGCGCTTCATTTATTAAAACAAATCTACGACTGGCTCAATAGCCAAGCGAGAGAACTAGCTAAATCTCAAGCAACTGAGAAAATAGAGCTACGTGGATTAGAAGGTATTTTACCTGATGTAACAAAAGAAGAAGCACCTTTAAAAGAAGTGAATGAACAAGCTTTAAGTGAAAAAATTACTTCATTTGCGATGAAGCAAACTGTCACTAAGCCAAAAGAGATTAAATCGAAAAAGAAGAAAAAGAAAAATACTTTCTTACCTGAAGACAAACCAGTTAATGGGAAACCAAAGAAACCACCAGTAGATAAACCAGCAAAGCCAAAAAAAGCAACCCTGAGTAATGCTCGTTCATTTTGTTTGAATGAGGAACAAGGGCTGTATCGCTTTATCATCATGGCAAAAGGAAAAGGAGAGCTCTCATTTAACATTCATATCTATGGTGAAGACGGTTCAAAAACACCGATTGCAATTAAAGAAGTGATAAATGCAACAACAAAAGAAGCTGTCCCATACAATGACAACATTATTGGACCTGTGACAGTTGAAGATAAAGAACGCCTTGTATTTGAAGTAAGCTTTATCGAAAATGAGCGTTATTCGTTAGAGGTGAGCGCATGAAGATAAAAGATAGACATTTCCCATATCCTGTTTTATCTCCATTTAGTGATGATATTGTAGGAGAACCATTAAAAGCTGAAATTGAGGCGCAAACAATCGAAAATGGCCTGGAATTTAAGGTAACGTTTCAATTAGAAAATGAAGCGTTACAACAGTTAATCGCAACAGGACAAGCAGTATATGCTGTCCATCTAGAATGTAGCTCAACGATGAAACGTTTCTACGAAAGGGCGGCTCAGCCCATATTTATCTTTACAATTGATCAAAAATTACTAAATAACGTAGTGGAAATCAATTTCTTTATAGTTGCAAACGAAGATATATATGGCTATCATAATACGAATTTTCACAAAGACTTTGAAGGTGCACAGTTCAATATCCAAAAAGGTGACCAACTTGCATTTACAGAAACAGTGAAGATGAATATTACAAAAGAGCCGATTGCTAAAACAAATAGTATTTTTGAATTAGCCATCAATCCTCTTGAAAATGCTCCATTAATTACGACTGATTTTGAAGAAAAGATTGTCATTTCAATACCAAAATCAGTGTACGAAGAAATTACAAATTTACGAGGATTAATTGGCTCTGATGTTGATCAATTACTCATATCAATGTACTATATGCCCGCGTTAATCGAAGGTTTATATTATATTCGAGATTTAATAGATAACGATGAAATTCATTTTTTCGAAAGTACTATTTGGTATCGTTCAATTGCAAAACGATTAGAAACACTAGGAACAAATATAGAGCAACTTAATCAAGAAGAAAATATACCTGATTTGGCTATGCAGATACTCGACAACGTAAATGAACGTGGCTTGGTATCTATTGCACGTATTTTTGGTATTGAGGAGGAAGGAGAGTTTGAAGAATGAGCAAACTCTATTACATCGATGATAAAATTTTAGAAGATATGAAAAATGAAATTGAAAGTAATCTGGACCTATATAAACAGCCTACTCCTTGGTGTGAAGATCTGTTAGAAATCGAATTGGATAAGTTGGAGAAGCCAACAGAATTGAGAATAATAGTGGGCGATAAAGGGGAACATGATTTAGAAAACGCCATTTTATTATATGAAGCATTGAAGGATTTACCCTATACAGTCGTTACAAATGAAAACTACTGGGCATTTTTAACGCATACAGTTTATTGGGACTACATGCGAAATCGTTGGCCAATAGAAGCTGCTCAAAAAGACGTACTTTCCTTTATTCAAACACGTTATATGTTTAGTTCGAAAAACAAAAGATATTATCGTAATGGTTTATCGCGTTTATGGCTATATGCAGCGTTAACTTATGACCAATACAATGCAACAGATCCTTACTTTTATACAAGAATCATGATGAAAAATCAGGACCTTGCAGGTTTAATTTTAGAAACAACGACTGTTTCTCGGAATTTCAAAGCTTTAAAAGCAACACTAGAAATCATTCAACGTATTGATACACTAGAGGAAAACGACGAAATTGAAAAAATCAAAGGTAAACGTGAATTTACTCGTGATTTAATGAAGCAAGTAAACTTCATTGGTGCCATCACAATTTGGGATAGTCTAACCCATGAAGAAGCCGTGGAGAAGTTGTGGAAGTATGTGAATAAACGTTTACTAGTGCTAGAGAGTATTTAATGAGATTTCAGTCGTATTGGGAGGTAGATTTATGTATTTGATACAAGACTTAGAGAGTCATGTTTTAGAAACACCTTATAGTGAGGGTTATCGTCATTTAAGGGTTTTATCCGGATATGTGAGTCCTATATTTATTGAACATGTTTTAGAAACATATAATGAGTTGAATTTAGAAGTAACGGTAGGTATGGTACCAAATGATGGGTTGTCTACTTGGCAACATTGGGCATTTTTGCGCTTAATGCATCTATTTACTGACCGTTTAAGTATCTTTTATCAAGTGAGTCGTCCAGGAAATCATCGAAAAGTATATCATTGGCAAGACCCTATTTTAGAAACAAAGGTCTTTATAGGGTCTGCTAACTTTACTAAAAATGGGTTTGGCAGACAACGCGAAATATTAGTAGAGTCTACATGCAACAATATCGATGAGATTTTTTCTGATTTAGATGTTATCAGATGCGATAATGCTGATGTAGAAGAACAAGTGAGCTTGTATAAAGTTTTACCTCGACGTGTAGTAGCCCCAGCTTCTCCTACTTCAACAGGCGAGCATCCACATGAAGTTGTATTTGAACCTGCTGTTGTTGAAGTTTTGAGCACACCTACACATACTTATAATGAATATGTTGATATTTCTTTAGTCGATAAAAGAACTGGCGAAGTACCTGCTAAATCTGGATTAAATTGGGGACAACGTGAAGGTAGAAATCATAATCAAGCATATTTATCAGTAAAGGGTGTACATGGTGAAAGACCAGATTTCTTCCCACCATTAAAAGCACCATTTATAATGATAACGGATGATGGAGAAAATCTAGTTTGTGTAATGGCGCAAGCAAACCGTAAAGCCATACATACGCGTGAGAATAATAGTATCATGGGAGCATATTTCCGAAGACGTTTAGGCTTACTAGATGGAGCATTTGTTGTTACAGATGATTTAGTTCGTTACGGAAGAAATAGTGTGCGAATTTATAAGATTGACGATGAAACTTATTATATGGATTTTAGTGTGTAATTAGCAAATGATTTTGGAGTGGTTGAACAATGTTTTGTCCGAAGTGCTAAGGATTCAAGTAGTTATTAAAGTTCATGAAAGTAAAACCTAACTTCCCAGTTAGGTTTTTAATTTTTTTATTGGACTAAGTACCTGGTAAAAGAAAAAGGCATAGAAAATATCTTTTTCTATGCCCGTATATGGATGTTTAAATATTACTAAATGCCAATTGACGTTCATCTTCATTAATTTTTTTTGCAACTTTTCTGGATTTTTCCTTTTGCAAATTTTCTAATTGAAATTTCTGCGTCGCTTCAACGAAATCATATGGAATTCCTGCAAATTTTAAAATTGCTTCAAACACAATTTGCGCTCCAGCAGGAGGTACAGCCATCCCAATTTGTTTACGTGCAGCTTCTTTACTTCCAGTAAACACGAAATCATCTGGGAACGTTTGTAGACGTGCTCTTTCACGGTTTGTAAGGGCACGTTCTTCTTCCCAATGGTACATATGCGTACCGCCACCGCCACTGCCTGTTACGGTATAGGCCGGACGTGTTGGACGCTTGTAAATAGAGCTTAAGCGTGCGCCTTTTACATTCAGTTGCAAATCTTCTGGAATCCCAATATACCAAGCATTTTCACCAGGTGGAATATAGCTTAACATTTCCTTGACCTTCGCTGAATGACGAGGCATTTCATGGTTAGGTGCATTTTCCGGAATTGGCGGCTTTTCAATCGCCTCTTTACTTGTTTTATAATCTGCAGAATTTGGTGTTGTTGGTGCAGGAACCTTAAATTCCACACCTTGTTCAGCAAAATCTTTACGAATGCCTACAATAATAATACGATGTCGTGCTTGTGATACTCCATATTCTTCAAACTTGTAGTAATGAGGTGTAACGACGTATTCAACATCTCCGGGATTTGCAATCTCTTCTAGGATTTTGATGAAAGCTCGTCCCTCATTGGCACTTTGCAAGCCACCAACATTTTCTGCGACAAAGAATTTAGGTTTATATTCATTCAATACCTTTACACCGTAGCTATAAAGAGGACCAAATGTGCCTCCTAAGCCTTTCTTTTCGCCAACCTGGCTGTAATCATTACATGGGAAACCAAATGCAAAGCAATCTATATCAGGCATTAATGAACGGTCCCCAATTGGTAGCTTTTCGACAGGGCCACAAATAACACTGGGGTGTCCTTCTTGACCACATATATTAAATGAAAATGTATTACAAGCATTTTGATCATAATCATTTGACCATGTATGTTCAATTCGGAATTCTTCCTTAGTTTCAGGATGTATAACGATGGCATTCTTAGCAGCTAGACTCAGACCACCTGGACCGTTAAACAATTCTCCTTTTCTAAAAATCATTTTATCATCTCCTATATGTTAAAACTAATGTTTGAAAGCGAACGAAAGTTCTTGCATACCTATATGCTATATATCGCCATTTGTGAAAAAGGGGCTTTTATAAAGAGTATGTTCCTGTGCAATCTAGCTTAGCTACTATGAGAGGGGAAATATTATTTGAAGAGCAGATTCGTAGCTAATGGTATAATAAACATGCAAAGTGAGGAAAGCTAAAATTTATCATGTATTTCAAAAATAGATTAATCGTAGTTAATTTTTTTAACAACTATCGAAAAATCCTTATAAATATTGCTGTTAAAGCAAGTGTTGTTGTTGCTCCTAGAAACTCCGCCGTCTCCATATATATAGTGGCTGTAGATGCAGTTATATCAACGATTTCCAGACTATTAAACAGGGGTTGAACTCTTGTTGTTTGTCCCTTTTCTTATCCTAAAGTAAGAATTACATATTTTAACTGTTTGTAAACCTTCTAATACACCAATTAGGAGGTATTTTTATGTCTGAAAATTAATTTTACATAGACTAATTTAATAGAAAAAAGTAAAAATATACTATTTTGTGATATAATTTAATTAAATATATAAGGCTATTAAAGGAGGACAATCCTAATGTTCTATAGTAGTAGAGATCCAAACGACGTCGGTATATCTCATGAAATTTTTGTATTTGAGAAGCTAAGAGAAGCGTATAAAGGTGAGCATGCATTTGGTATAAATGGGTTTCCCATGTTTTATGAGAATGGGCATACGAATCGTGATATTGATATTTTGTTTGGTCATAAGCACCTAGGACTCTTTGTCATTGAAGTAAAGGGAATAGAAATAGACGATATAATACGTATTCGTAGCCATAATTGGGAAATGGCAGAAGGTTTTTATTGTGAGGTGATGCAACCATTTGCACAAGCATTGAAGCAACGCTTTATGCTAGAAAAATATTTGAATAAGTATTTACAACTAGGGAAAAAAGTGAATTTTATGACTTTAGTGGCACTACCGAAAATTACGCGAGCAGAATGGGAGAAGCGAGGCTTTCATGAGTTAGCAGAGACCCCAATACCGCTGTTTCAAGATGATTTTATGTCTTTAGAGGCGCTACAAAGCAGATTACGTTTATATACAACGCAGTTACAGAAAAGACTATTAATAGAAGAAGATTGGAAAAGGCTATTGAAAGTTTTCCAAGTTGATGAGTCGGAAACGGATGTTGCAGAGGAAGTACAGGAGCAGAGAGTAACAACTATAGAGATTGAGCAAAAGGCAAACGAAGTTAAAAAATATACAGTGCAACTATTTTCAAAGCTATACATAATAAACGAAGAACAACAATTTGAGCAAAAGCGTGCTGATATTGCTACGCATTTAAGAGAAGGTATAAAAGTTTATTTGTTTTCACCTAATAGAACGATTATTGCAGAGGCAAAAACAAGTTGGGGGACCTTTACTGATAAGTTCCAGCTAGAGTTGTTTGCACCGACGATTACTCATGAGCCAATTGCATTCCACGATATAGATAATGGAAAAATCGATGAGGATGTTTTAAAAAAGCTTGCGCATTATTATGAGCAGTTCAATAAAGGGCAATTCCTCGCAATCCACTGCTCAGCCGATATAAATGAAATGATTACCGCTGGAGCAGGAACAGGAAAAACTCATGTTATGATTGATCGCATTTTATATTTAATTATTGTGGCGCGGGTCAATTTAAAAGATATTATTATGATTACGTTTACAAATGCTTCAACAAATGAAATGCGTAATCGCTTAGAGAAAAAGTTTATTGAGCTGTTTGACTTAACCGGTCGTGCACATTTTTTACAGTTTGCTGAAGAAGTAAAAACGATGCAAATCAGTACGATTCACTCGTATGCCAAGTCTGTTATTCAAACGCTTTCGCATGAACTTGGCTACGGGCAGTCAATTAAGCTACGAAGCTTCGTTTATGAAAAGCAGCAAATTATACAAACGCTTGTAGATGAATATTTTATACAAACGGATGTGACATTTTTTGTTGAGCATAAATTAAAGCATTATGAGTTTACGAAATTTATTTTAAAGATGTGGGAAGAAATGGAGAAGAAGGGGCTTTCAGGTGAGGAAATTGTAAATCTTGACTGGGGGCAAGATAAAAATAGTTTGAAGGCGATTGATGATTTAATCTATTATATTTTCAAAAATTGTGAGGATCGCCTTGAGCTTGTAAAACGTAAACAAAATTCTGTAACGATGGGTGACTTAATTCGCAAGTTAAAAGATTTTACACTTGGCTCAAACAAGCTCAAACAGCTAAAGCAAAATTGCTTTATGTTTATCGATGAGTTTCAGGATAGCGATGATGTGCAAATTGAATTTATTGCGGAGTTACAAAAAATTGCGAACTATAAATTATTCGTTGTAGGTGATATTAAACAAAGTATTTATCGTTTCCGTGGGGCCGATTACCGTTCGTTTGAGGAGCTGGAAAAACTCTTACCAGTGAATACGTCACTACAAAAGTTACCGCTCAAGCATAACTATCGTAGCTCAAAGGACTTGTTACAAAAAATTGACCAGCTATTTATGTACTGGGGGAATATGCCGGAGCCACTATTAACCTATGATGCAACCACTCGTCTTATTAGTTTTGAGGAAGCAAAATATAACCAGAATTGGATTGTAAAGCCATACAAGTATCTAAATGACCGCAATAAAAAACTTGGTACCCATATTCAAGAATGTCTACAAGCTATTGCAGGTACGGATAAAAAAATTGCTTTGTTAGTACGCACAAATTATGAGGCGAAATCGATAAAAGAAGTGTGTAAAAGCATCGGCGTCGAAACATTGGAAAACTTAGATGGCACATTTTATCAGTCCCCTGCCGTCAAACATTTTAAAATGCTTCTTGAAGGCCTTCTGTATCCGAATGAGCCGAAGTATATCGTTAACGCGCTACAAACACCGTATTTCCGTGTAATAATCTCACCTCAACAGCTGATGAGGCATAATGGAGACCGTGAACGTATAAATGAGGAGCTTGCTAGCTTGCGTGAAATGACATTAGATCCTTATCTAACACGCTTACGTGAGCATTCGGTAATGACTATTATTCAAATGATTCTTTACAACGAAAAAGTAATTGAAAACTTGCAAAAGTATTTGCAAGTTTTCAATCCGAATGAGAAGTTAGGTCAATTAGAGGCAAAAAGCTACGTTGCCAATTTACAGCATTTAATGACACTAATTGAGCGTACCTTTGATCAGCAAAATTTATCGCTTCATTCATTAGTCAGCTGGCTAACGTTACAAGTGCAAACAAATGTGACAGAGAATGAACCACTTCTTGATGATAATGAGTCACAGGTGACAATTTCCACTGTGCACCGATCGAAAGGTTTAGAATTTGATACGGTCATTTTACCTGCTGTAGACCGCAATTATCAGTCTGTGAGTGCAAGTTACCATATTGAAGAGAATGAAGATAAAAATCAACATCGAAAGATTGGTTGGCAAATACAGACAGAGGATATGACACATGAAAATATATATTTTGAACAATTAAACAACATTGAGCTAATCGAGCAACAAAAGGAAGAGGTCCGCCTTCTATATGTAGCACTTACACGTGCAAAGCAAAAGTTAATCGTATTTATGCCAGAAACGATTAAACCAAATACGTGGGCAGAATTATTACATGAAGCACAAATTGGAGAGGTGAACTAAATGACGACAAAAGTTTACACCTATAGTGACCCGCTTAATTGGAGTAATCATGAGCAGTTTGCTGATATGCAACAGGCGTTCCATATTTGCGCGACAGGCAATATGCAACGTGGTATCAGCGAGCGTTATAAAGGGGAATTTCATAAGGTAGAAACGGTTCGTAAAGTTATTACTTCATTTCGACTATTCCATAATTGGTATAATGCGGAAAAACGGATGAAGCAGTTTTTACTATTTTCAAAGAAGATGAATGACTTTACATTTTCGACGAATAAGCTTAAAGATGCATTTCGTGCAAACAAAGAGGAAGTGCTGAATAGTATTCGCTTTTTCGTGCAGGCCGGGATGCAACCTGAAGATTTAGTTGGCTTTTATCATACGCAAAAGGAACGTGATTTCCAAAAGCTATGGGCTTTTTTTGAGCAACATGATTCGCAACTTCAAGAGCATCGCAGGCTACTACTGGAAGGAGATAAATATAGTCCGCAATTTTTCCAAGAATTTAAATTGAAAACGAAAAAAATATATTTGCACGGCTTTTACTTCATTACGCCTGAACAACAAATTTTCTTTAAGTTTTTGCAAAAAAATGGATTTGAGCTGATATTTTTTCAATATTACGATGCTCGCTTTCCCAATACGTTTGATTTTATTCGCTTATTTATTAATGAGCAGCATGGCTGGTCATCGGATTGGTATATTGAGGAAGGCACAGAAGGGAAAAGTAAGTTAGCTGAGTTGTTTTTACAGTCGTACGAGAAAAAGAATATCGGTAAAGTGGAAGAAGGAATGACGTTAACCAAATACAATACGTTTTTCGATTTTTTACAGGACGTTATTATTCCAAATTATCCGCTTGAACTACCACCAGAGAAAAAGAGCGATATGAAAATTTTCGCACCAAACGCATCAGAGTTAAACGAGCTCGTACAAATTTATTACCCATCACTTGATAAAGAAAATCGCAAATTTATAGCGCATCCAATTGGTCGATTTTTAGTAAATATGCACCGGCTTTACGATAGTAATGAGCTTGTATTAACATCAGAATTATTAATAGAACTTTTTTCATCAGGCTGGCTAGTAGATATTCGCACGCAACAAATCGCAACGGAATATACCTATGATTTACAGCAAATTTTACCTTATTTTTCGAATTGCCGTACGATTGACGAATGGCTAACACGAGTTAAGATGTTAGCAGAAAAAAAAGAATTATTAATGAATGCATTCCCTGCAAAATCTTCAGCTCGCGGGGATGAATATGTGCGTAGCCCGTTTTCTAATTTGAGCTATTTCAATGTTGATATGTTACGACTTGTGCAAATTAAAGAGTTTCTTGAAGGGATTCGTATTTTAGCGGAGGACTTATTCGGCAAAGAAATTCCTGTCTTTTCTAGCATCGATGTACATTTTAGTCGCCTGTTAAATATGCTTAAAGGACGTAGGAAAATGGATGTATACACCAATAAGCTTGAGCGCGACTTGTTAGATTCGCTAATTATGCGTTTAAGTACGATTAATGATTCAACTGAATTTTTATTGGAAGATATTCAGCCAGCGCTTTATTTATATTTAAGCGGTAAGTTCGATGAAGACCCGAATAAAAGTGACGAGCTTATAACTGACTTTTTAGAGTTTGACGGGGAAATTTTCAAAGAAAACATGAAAGAAAGTATTTATTTCACAGCTGTAGATGAAAAAAATCTTCCGTTAAGTGAAGTGTCGATGCCATGGCCAATGCAACTCGAAACGATGGAGGCATTAGCTGTTAATTATCCTGTAATTGAGCTACTCTTAAACCGAAATGTGACTGCAAAAGAAACATCGCGCTTCTTATTTTTCATCGCATTGGAATTTATGAATCTTGAAAATCTACACATATCTTGGATTGTAAATCGAATGGATGCAGAAGGCTTGAACTCTGCACTCTATACTCGCCAGTTACATATGGAAGTAAAGCAATATTCACCACTTGATAAGGTGCAGCAGGATGTGTACGAGGTCGTTCAATCTGAGGTGAAGCTATCAGAACAGGAAAAGACAAGCTTTAATGAAAGCATTAATCAGCTGGGGATGCGAATAGAATTTCAACAATGTCCAAAGCGTTTTTACTATAGCTACGTGTTGCAACCATTTGCCACATATCAGGGAGATTTTATGTATGAATTTATTTTTTCTAACGTCTACCGTGTCGCTGTTGGTCAGGAAAAATGGGGAAAGAGTGATGCTGATTTAAAAGTAATTGATGAGTTGCAACCATTCTTCCCCCAATTCAAACGGTTTAAAATGCATGCAATTGCGAATAGCTCGCACCCATATCGTTATATTTATGAAAACACCGATGTAGATGTGAATCTTCTACGCAATCATTTTTTTCCGGGTTTAAGTAAAAATTTATTTGCTGAAACACAAGTGAAATTAAGAAGTGATACGCATTTGGATATAGTGCTTGATAACCAGACGTTCAATTCTATACCGGGTTATCATTGTAGATTTTGTCCACATAAAAATTTCTGTCCAGATGCAAAAAGCGCGCTCGACAAAAAGTGAGGGAGAAAAATGAGCCTATTAGCTAAAATGGCAGAGGATTGGAGTCGCTTTAGCGGTACTAGAATCTCGCATGAAATTAATAGTGACAAGCTTCAAAAAAGCATATTTACATTTATACAAAATGCAGATGATATAGAAGCAGAAATTGATAGTGATGAGTATATAGATGACTTGGAGGATTTTTAAATGAGCGATGAAATTAAATTTACAAAAGAGCAACAGGATGCCATTAATCATAATGGCAACCAACTGCTTGTTAAAGGGATTGCGGGAAGTGGAAAAACATTAGTATTACTAAAAAGTGCGATAGATTTAGCAATAAAAAACTCTTCAGAAAAAGTAGGTGTTTTTTCATTTAGTAAATCGTTGTCCGCTGCTGCAGAAGCAATGTTGAAAAAGCATAAGTTGAAGAACTTGAACATTACAACGTTCCATCAATGGGCAGCAAATGCATACAGAAAAACGTATGGTCATCATCCAACATATGCTAATGAATATTATTTAATGAACGTCGCTATGCGTGAAATGAAAGTATTGTATCCTAAGCATCGTTTCTTTAAAGACGATACATTCAATAAGTTTTTACAGGAAGAAATTAAATGGTTAAAGGGTCGTAACATTCAATCAAATGCGGAATATTTAGCGACAAGCCGTAAAGGGCGCGGTAGCAAAATTCGGCTATCTGAGAGCGACCGCACCGTCATTTATGGACTTTACAGTTTGTATGAAGTGAAAAAAGATGGCGCATATGATTATGAAGATACGGCATTACAACTTATTAAAGATCAGCACAAAATTGTGGATGCGGTAAAGTATGACCATGTCATTATTGACGAAGCGCAAGACTTTAATAAAGTTACAATGCAATTACTTGTAGGCATCGCACAACAATCTTGTCGTATCGGTGCAGATATCGGACAAAAAATCTTCCCCACAACTTTTACATGGAAGGAAACAGGGCTTGATTTCCGCGGGAACCGTGTAAAAACATTACAACAATCATTTCGCTCAACGAAGCAAATTATTGAGCTTGCACGTAGCATTCAGAGCAATGATGAAATTACAAAAGACGAGGAATTTACATTGCCGATTGTTCCGACAGTAAGTGGTCCAATACCTCAAGTATATGTATGTAAAACACAAAAAGCGCAGGATGAAGCTATTATAGAGCTATTAAAAACAATCGTTCAATCGGATAGTAAAGGTTCAATCGGTGTAATTGTTCGCAATTGGGATTCTGCAACACGTCTTGAGAGAAAATTGCTTGCGAAAGGAATTCCCTTTACCGAAATTGGAGATACTAGGAAGCTAAAAAGAGATTTTGATGTAGCACAAGGTCTTCATACTGAGCCGGGTATTAAATTTACGACATTCTACACTTCGAAAGGCTTAGAATTTAAATACGTTGTCGTTGTGGATTTAGTTAATCCGAGCTCAAGTGAGTTACTGGGTGAAGAATTTGATTGGGATTTAGAGCGTCGCTTATTATATGTAGGCATGACACGTGCCAAAGTAGCACTTTCCATCTGCACATACGATGAAAAGGCAAAGCTATTAAGTGAGCTAGATAGCAATTTGTACAGTAAAGTGAGTTTGTAAATTTGCATATGGTCCCCCTAAGCAATAAAGAAATTCTATAATAATTTAAGTTATCCATGTTCTTTATACTCTCTTGTCATATTGATCTCAGCCATAAGTAAGCGTAGCAAATAATAGCTACGCTTATTCGTATTATTCCATCTCTTTAGTATTTAAGTATTTCAGTATCTACTGTTTCAATTCCTCATTCAAAACACTAAGAATATACGTGTTATTCAACCAAAAACTCTGTTTCGTCATAATGCGTCCATCTGGTAAGGAGTCTCCATAAACAGAGTTATTTCCGATGACTTCGCCAGTTTCAAAAACGTAATAACGTTCTGTAGTATGAGGTCGAATATGAATAATACGATTATCACTTTTCTTTGGAAAGTTGTTTTTTACTTCAAAGTTGATGCCGTCTTTTTTGAATTTTTTATATAGTAAAGGTCCTTCTTGCGTTATTTTTTGTATACTTTCCCATCCTTCACGTGCTTCTTCTAAATCTTCATAAGGCATATTCCAAAGTTGGCAGCCTTTTAACACGTAGTCATTCCCTAACTTTTTGTATACAACAAATAAATAACGTTTCGAACTTAAGTCATTATAAAAAGAAGATTCTTCCCATTCTTCGTTAATCAGTTCATTAAATTTAAAAGAAGGAAATGAAATGCTTTCAACCATTTTTCCGTTCTCTTCAATTCGGATAGCTTTTACTTCGATATTTGCTTTAATAAACTCTTCAGCACGATTCGATTTTATTCCTAACATGCGGTAGGCTAATGAACTATAGAAATTTTTGGATCCAGGTTTAACACTAAATTCTTTACTAAGTTGAGTGCTTGTTTTTCCTGTATGTTCATTTATTGTATTAACAATTAGCATTTCAAATGTTTGATGATTGGATGGACTTACATTAGCCAAAATAGACTCGTATGTATTCACTTGATTCAGAACATATTTGTTTAACATATAGGTCATATAAGACTGTTTAAAACAGAAAGCGCGTTTTGGTGCTTTAATATTAGGAGCGTAATATTCTTGTGAAACTAAACTTTTACTAGCGGTAGATCCCTTTGTGCATGCCCCTAAATACATCGTCTCACCTTCAGACAATTCATGAGCACGACCTTCTTTTACTTTTGTAACGATTTTCTCATAATCTTGTTGAATGATTATTAAATCTTCTTCAGGAGGAGAAAAAAGTGTTACAAAATTGATAGGATAGTCAACTCTTTGTAAATCGCGATTCCTTAAGTAATGAATTAACAATGATAAACGAAACTTGCTATAAGCATGGGATTTAAAGAAGTCTTGTTCTATAGGTTCGGTGTAGCTAATCATTGTGATGACTAAACGTTCACCTGCTGAAAAGCCTCCTTTTTTTCCTATTTCATAGGGAGTAACCTTTAGTTCTACTCCTGCTTTTGGAAAGTCAGGTTCTTGGTCACTATTAATTTCATATTCGAAGTGGTACTTCTCAATTAAATGACCCATTCCACCTTTATACCTTGGATTATTCACCTTTTCTATCGTTTCCTGTTTTAATTCTTCATCGATGGCTGCATTATTTATTACATCGAAAAATGTTTGACCGATTAATAACTCGCCGTATTCTTTAATGCTTATTGGATTTGTATCATCATACTTCAAAATAGGTTTACCTCCATAATTTAGGTGACTTATTTAAATGATAGCTTAACGCTAGTAAAAATACATTAAATTGATCTCTTAGTAAAACTTAAAAGTTGATCTTTTGGGCTACATGATTTATAATACGAATATGTAGAAAGGGAGTTCGTATTTTATGAATAAAAACCTAAATGTTGTGGAATTATTCGCAGGTGTTGGTGGTTTTCGTCTTGGCTTAGAAAAAGTAGACAAAGAATTTTTCCAAACAGTATGGGCCAATCAATGGGAGCCTTCAAAAAAGGCCCAGGATGCTTATGAATGTTATATAAGTCACTTTACTGAAGGTGAAGCAAGTAATGATGATATTACAACAGTAGCTGATAGCAAGTTCAGCTCGTTACACATAGATTTATTAGTTGGTGGTTTTCCATGTCAAGACTACAGTGTGAGTCGCTCGTTGAATAATGAACAGGGTATAAATGGTAAAAAAGGTGTTCTGTTTTGGGAGATTAAACGAGTACTTGAAAACAGTCATCCGAAATATGTACTACTAGAGAATGTAGATCGTTTGATTAAATCGCCATCGAAACAGCGTGGACGAGATTTCGCCATTATGTTAGCGGTATTCAGAGACTTAGATTATATTGTTGAATGGCGAGTTATTAATGCGAGTGAATATGGAAATGCACAACGTAGACGTAGAATTTTTATTTTTGCATATAAAAAAAATCTCAGCTTTGCTAATCAGCAGAAGAAGTTAGCTAAAGAAGATATTTTATTTAAAGAAGGATTCTTTGCACGTACGTTTCCTGTTACAAATGAACCGTATAAAAATCGTCGTGCATCTGTTGAATTACCTAGAGATATTGTTGAAATTTCGGATAATTTTTCATTTGGTTTTCATACAGCGGGTATTATGATTGAAGGTTATGTTCATACCGTTCAACCGGAGCCAATCTTAAAAACTCCTATCCCATTAAAAGATATATTGCTTCCAGAAGAACTAGTTGATGAAGAATATTACTTAAATGAAGCGGCCATTGAAAAGTTTAGCTATCTACGTGGACCTAAAAAAATTGAACGAACTTCCGCTGAAGGTCATAAATATATTTACTCTGAAGGTGGTATGTCACCTACGGATGATTTAGATTTACCTGGACGAACGATGCTGACAAGCGAAGGGACTGTTAATCGAAGTTCACATATAGTTGAAGTCAATGGTAGAAAACGTTTTTTAACCCCGCTTGAATGCGAACGTTTGAATGGGTTTGATGACAACTGGACGGAAGGCATGCCTAAACGTATGCGCTACTTTTGTATGGGAAATGCTCTTGTAGTAGACTTAATTACAGATATGGGTAAGAAGATTATGGAAATTGATTTACTGGAGCAAGAAAATGTTACACAAATAACTTTAGGGATTTAATACACAGAGTTTTCTCTGTGTATTTTTTTGTATCCTTTGCTCTCTTTTATGATGAATCCTTTGACTATGAAGGATAATAGCTCTTATTACAAAGTTACGTCTAAACTACCGTTTGTTTTTTATTTAATAATTATATAGCTTATCCGTTGTATGATTTGTTATGATTATTCAAATGGTAAATTTAGGTTTTATAAATAGGGTATTTCGTTATAGTTTGTAACTAATAAAGACCCAGAAGATTTCCAAATAAAGAATGGAGTTGGGATTAATGGAGACAAAATTAAAAAATATAGGAATTCATGACTTACCAATTTTTGATGATAGTTTAGATTTATTTGAAGTAATGCCTTATATTGAGGCTCTAAGCGATTTTATTAGACAAAGTGCTACACCAATTACAATTGCATTGCAAGGGGGTTGGGGAACAGGAAAAACTTCTTTTATGAATTTAATTAATCGTCAGTTAGAACCAGTGAAACGATTAGGAGAAGAAACTGGAAGTATAGTAAATACTGAATCTCCTGTTGTCACTGTAAATTTTAATACGTGGCAATATACTCAATTTAACCTAGAACAAAATTTAGGCATTTCTTTTTTAAGTTACATAATAAATAAGCTGACAGAAGATTTGAAAGGTGATGAAAATAATTTTGTAAGCGAGGCTTCTAAGGCAATTAAAGGTCTTGCAAAATTTGGTGTTAATGTTGTTCTTGCTCAGGCTGGAATGCAACCAGTAAGCGATGAGGAATCTAAAAATGATGAGGTAATGGATCCAGCACAGGCAATCGAAACTCTAAGAGAATCTTTGGGGGAAATTGTTAAGAAAATAGCGAAGAAATATGCCGTTAATGGTGAAGATGCAAGATTAGTTGTATTCATTGATGATTTAGATCGACTTAAACCATCTATAGCAGTTAGTCTATTAGAAGTAATTAAATTATTTTTAGATATAGAAGGGTGTATTTTCGTTTTAGCTGTTGATAATCGTGTTATTGAAGAAGGTATAGCAGAAGTGAAGCAAACTTCTATAGCCAAGACGAAAAGTTTCTTAGATAAAATGATTCAAGTTCCTTTTAAAATTCCAGTTGAAATATATAACTATAAAAGGTTTTTAACTGACAATTTAGGCGTTCTTTCTGAGAATGATGAGCTTTCAAATGAGCTACAAAACTTAATCCAGTTCAGCGTGGGCAGTAATCCTCGTGCAATGAAACGGCTTATAAATAACTTCTATTTAAATAATAAAGTAAATATGATTATTGATAATCAAACCATTACATCCCAAAATGATCAGTGCATTTTAATTGCAATTATCTGTATGCAACTTGCTTGTCAACCATTATATATTACTATGAGATACTCTGATTCTAAATTAGAGCTGTTAAATAAAGTAGTAGAAGAAGGACTGTTTGTAGATTTTTTACGAGAAGAATTTATAGAGTTAGAAAGTCTGAATTTATTTGAGGAAGATACAGAAAATAGTATGGATTCTTATGATCGCTTTTTAGATTATTTAAGAACTATCTTATTACTTACTGTAAATAAAGATAGGAATGGTGTATTAGAAGAAGCAGATTTATCTGTCTATAATAAAATTTTGAAACGTTCAGATATGACGAATGTTTCACAGTCGCAAGTTAAAATGAATAATGATGAAGATTTAGGTGAGATTGTAAATGTGAAATTACTAGACTTCATTAATAATATTAAGAAATATCAATTAGAAAAGAAACAAACCTTAGTTTATAAAAATAGTCATAATGATGGAATCTATAATATGAAGGAAGGCTTCCAAGTTATTGTTAATGACGCTGTAAAAGGCAAAGAACATATTGAAAAATTAAAAAGTGTAGATGGACTTAAAAATAGTAATATAGCAAGAACTATGTACTTCCGATTACTTCCAGAGTCTGAGTGGAGTGATGCAGAGAAAAAATATAAAACATTGGAGTTCGGAAACCAAGAAATTGGTACAGTTAAATTGGGGCATAGTTTCGGTAATGCTGAATCAGCTAGACAATTATATAGAGTATTAAATTATTTAAATTCGGATATTGTCAATGATATTTACCTTCGTGCGCGACCTGTTGAGTAAAAAATAATGAACTTAGTTTATTTGCCCTTTGAATGTTAAAAGGTGAGTAAAAATTGAAGGGCTTTATGGTTATCGCCTTATTCGTGACAAATTTGCAAACCGTAACCAAAAAGTAAATCATAAAAAGGTTCAACGCATTATGAAAGAGCTTGGCTTAAATGCCCTTTATGTAAGAAAAATTTAAATCTTAGCGATAATGGTGGAGATATTACTTTAATTAATAATCGCAACATATTTCCCCATACCCCACCCTTCCTAAGCTATACTTATACCCAAACCAATCGAATGGAGCAGGATACTAAGTGTTAAAAAATCAAATTGAATCATTAATAAATGAGCAAGCCAAAAGTAAATTACTAGATGTAGAAAAGACATACGCCCAAAAGCACAAATTGTTAGACGAGGATGCACCGGTAGAAACAATTTCTTTGCCATTTGACGTGATTGAACGTTGCCATAAGGAAACGGAAGAATTACTAGGGGAAGAAACAGCTTCTTTTCTAACAAAGCCTGTGCATTATTTAAAAGAGCATGCGAATGAATTTATGTATGTGACGTCTGAACGTTTGGATGTGATCCGTGTGGATTCGTTTGCGCTTGAATTTGATGGGGCGTTTGGTGTGTACAGTGCCATGTTTGGACTGCGATTGCAAAAGAAGTATAGTGCGTTTTTGCATTCCTATTTTACAGCACATTTGCAACATAAGCAGATGACCTATAGTGCGGTATTTTCTGGGGAAGATGGGCTTTGGGAAGTGAATCTTGCGTTTGATGCACTCGATGGATTTAGTGAGCAGCAGTCGTTTGACGAAGTGTTAGCACAATTATATTGTCTTGTTTTTGGGCTTCTTGAAGAACTTGAGGCGAGCGTATGATGCATACAAAATGGCCGCTAGAATTTTGTATCCTAGCATAATATATTGGGTTTTAAACAAAAATACATGGTGAGGGAGAAGGGAACATGAACATCGTTACAAGTCGTGAGGATATCCAAAAATATGAAACCTTATTAGAAGAAAAGTTAAAACAGTATGTTGGGACAAAAGAAGTAAAAGGTGTCACTGTGGCTGTTGCGCATGGAACGGGCGAAACGAATGTATGGCTAGTGCAAGATTTAGGTTACTGGTTTGTGAAAAGGAAAGTGGATATAAACAATAAATGGTGGAATTCCTTTGGTTTTACATTAGACGATAAATTTATAGAGTTTTGCGAAGTCAATGTACCTCTTGAAGGTGTTAATTCAAAAATTGCAGGAGCATTTGTTGAAGCGGATGGTAAGGTGTATCTTGTTCATAAAGGTTCAAATATTGCTGGGATGAAAAAAGAATATGTACATAGTCATTATCAAGGTGAAACAGTAGCAATTGCTAACAATGACTATCGCCTAGTTGTAGCTGAAATAACGTCGTCAAATGCGCCTGTTCAGATTGGAAACTTTTTAAAAGAAATAAAGCGCTTAAAAGAAGCGTATTGAATTTGTGACAAAATCCTATCCACTTCCTTTTTATAATAAAAAAATTCTTTCAAAGAGTAAATTGCCCTTTTTTGAATTAAACTATTATAAAAAGGGGGGCTTATCCATTATGCATTCAATAAATAAAATAGGTGATTGTTTTTGGTATATGACGCCTATAGCGGAAACGGATCGTCCCATTTTAGGGATGGTAGTTGGTCATAACAAAACATTAATGATCGATGCAGGGAATTCGGAGGCGCATGCACATTATTTTCAAGAAAAACTTTTAAAAATGGGCGTTCCTAAACCTGATATGGTCGTTTTAACGCATTGGCATTGGGATCATATTTTTGGACTTTCTGCATTACGTCATATGGTGTCTATCGCTTCGGAAAAAACAAAAACGGCAATGGAGCAATTAATTCCATTTTCTTGGTCAGATGAGGCACTTGATGCACGTGTGAAGGAAGGGATAGAAATTGAATTTTGTGCCAGAGCTATTAAAGAAGAATTCAAAGATCACCGAGATATTCAGATTGTTTTGCCGAATGTCACGTTTGATAAACGGTTGGAAATTGACCTTGGTGGTGTCACTTGTATCCTTCAACATGTTGGAGGGGATCATGCGGCTGACTCGGTTGTGGTTTATATAAAAGAAGAAAAAATTCTGTTCCTTGCTGATTGTATTTATCCTAATCTTTATGCTGAAAAAGAACATTATACAATTAAGGAAACGCTTCGTCTGTTGGCTGAATTAGAACAATTTGATGCGGATACATATATTCCTTCGCATCAGCAGCCAATAACAAAAGAAGCGTTTAATCAAGAAGTAGCGATGCTTAGAACGATTGCTACATATACCGATAGTTGTGATGGAGATTCACAAAAAATTATGCAAGCATATAAAAAGCATGTAAAAAGAGAACTAACAGAAGATGAAATTGAAACTATCTCTGACTTTGTCAATGGTTATTTACAATAGTCAGAATTGTTTTAGTGCCTGGCACAAGGAAGTGGAGCATACCACTTCCTTTTCATTTTCTTTATAAAATTAAGCTTACGATAATACCTGAAAGGACACTTACAAGGGTAGCGCCAAATAATAATTTTAAGCCAAAGCGTGCGACAACATTTCCTTGTTTTTCGTTAAGACTTTTTACAGCACCGACAATAATGCCAATTGAAGAGAAGTTGGCGAAGGACACAAGGAATACGGAAAGAATGCCCATTGTCCGTTCACTAAAGTGATAATCGCCTCCAGATAAATCCAACATCGCTACGAACTCATTTGTTACTAGCTTCGTCGCCATAATGGATCCGGCACTAACCGCTTCCGAGGAAGGGATGCCCATAATAAAGGCAACTGGTGCAAAGATGTAGCCTAGAATCGTTTGGAAAGTAACGCCGAATAGTAGTTCAAAGACACTATTAAATCCTGCCATCAATGCAATAAAGCCGATTAACATGGCACCGACGATAATCGCCACCTTAAAGCCATCCAAAATATATTCGCCAAGCATTTCAAAGAACGATTGCTTTTCGTGCTCGATTTCTAAAATATCTTCTTTCGGGTCAATGTCGTATGGATTCATAATTGAAGCGATGATAAAACCGCCAAATAAATTTAAAACTAAAGCCGTAACAATATATTTTGGTTCCAGCATCGTCATATAAGCACCAACAATGGACATGGATACGGTAGACATTGCTGACGCACAGAGTGTATATAATCGCTGTTTTGACAGCAGACCAAGTTGTTTTTTTAATGTGATGAAAACTTCTGATTGACCGACCATTAATGAGGCAACGGCATTATAAGATTCCAATTGTCCCATGCCGTTTACTTTACTTAATACCCAGCCAATACCTTTCATAATAAAGGGGAGGATTTTCAGATGTTGAAGAATACCGATTAATGCTGAAATAAAAATAATGGGTAGCAATACGGTTAAAAAGAACGGCGCTTCTCCCTCATTGGCTAAGCCGCCAAATACAAAGGTAACTCCTTCACCTGCATATTCCAGTAATTTGTTAAAGACAGTAGCAATTCCCTTAATAATAATTAAGCCAAATTGTGTATTTAACAACAGTAATGAAAACAAAATTTGAATGATTATCATTGTAATAATTGGTTTGAATTTAATCTCTTTTCGATTGGAACTAGCAAGCCAAGCGAAAAACAATACAATGAGAATACCTAAAATCGAAATAACGTATTGCATATGTAACCTCCTGATGTTGAAAACATGATGTGATAATTACCTTTTGCATAGTACCTTTATTAATTGTGAGTGTTGTCTTGAATATGTTGTCCAAATTACTAAAAAAGAACCGCACTTATTTAATATAAATACCCTTTGTTGAAGAAAGGTAACATAGAGATATTAATAGAAAGTTATTAAAAAAGCAAAAAAATATCTATTTTACTGAAATTTTGATAGGCACCAGGGAATAAAAGTAAGGATTATGCTTTTTTACAATATAGAGCTAGCTGGCAAATGCCACAGTGATATAGCATAATGAAAATAAATTGAAGGTGGACAAAATCGTCACAATAGCTAACGTAAGGGAGTGCAGTGAAAATGAATGTTGAAATGGTGATGCAAGAGCTTGAAGCACTTGGGAAAGAGCGCACGAAAAAAATATATATGTCAAATGGTGCACAGGAGCCACTTTTTGGGGTGGCTACGGGTTCGATGAAGCCGATAGCTAAGAAAATCAAATTGAATCAACCATTAGCGGAAGCCCTTTATGCCACAGGAAATTATGACGCAATGTATTTTGCAGGCATTATTGCTGAGCCAAAAGCTATGACAGAGTCGGATTTTGAGCGCTGGATTGATGGGGCGTATTTTTATATGTTGTCAGATTATGTGGTGGCAGTGACGTTAGCGGAAGCGGACATTGCGCAACAGGTTGCCGATAAATGGATTGCTAGTGGGGAAGAACTAAAAATGTCTGCTGGCTGGAGTTGTTACTGCTGGCTATTAGGTAATCGTCCCGATGTTGAATTTTCCGAAAGTAAAATGGCTAATATGCTTGAAATGGTGAAAAGTGCGATTCACAATTCACCTGAACGAACAAAATCTGCTATGAATAATTTCCTCCATACGGTAGGGGTCTCGTATATCCCGTTACACGACAAAGCGTTAGCTACAGCACAACAGATAGGTCCTGTAGAACTTAAAAAGAATAATAAAAAAAGTAGTTTCCTCCACGCTTATGAAAGTATTCAAAAGGAAGTAGAGAGAGGCAGAATTGGCTTTAAACGCAAATATGTAAGATGTTAAATCCTAGCAAGTACCAAATTAAGCGATTCCCTGTGGATTTCGTGGCGATAACACAAGATTACATGGCGATTCCGGCGCATCTCCCGTGGAATATGCATACTCCATCTCTATAAATAGGAGGCACAATAATGACGCAACAAAAACTAATGATTATACCGTACAGGCCTGCATTTGCTGAGCAAACAGTAGCGATGTGGCGAGATAGCAAGGAACAGGCTATTGGCCAGAAAGAAATGCATAGCGTTGAAAATCATGTGTACTTTCTAAATCATCTATTACCAGAACAGTTTCAAATTGAGTTAGCGATTATTGATGAAACAGTTGTTGGTATGATTGCCTATAACGATAGGGAAATAAGTCAACTGTATATTCATATAAACTATCAAGGGCTTGGTATCGGGCAAACATTGTTGAATAGAGCGAAAGCCCAATCAAGTGGAAAATTAATTCTATATACATTTGAAGTAAATGAAAAGGCCCAACATTTTTATGAAAAACACGGATTTAAGGTGATCGGTAGAGGGCATGAAAATGAAGAAAATTTACCTGATATTTTATATGAATGGATTATTGAATAACGAGAGAGCGAAGAATGGGAGCTTGTCCTGCGTTTAGTTTTCTTTTATAAAACAAGCAAGAGAATAAACTTCTTTTTGCTTGTTTTATTTCGTCTGCGATTTTTTATTGCGATGCGTCCTTAGTCCTTTATCTGATTTTAAAATGGTAAATATTGAAACCTATTATCCAATCAAACGTATAAGTAATATAGTCAGCGTAAAGGGGATGTTTAGAATGCGAGTTAGTTCAAGTGAAGTAACACCTCAAAATTTCGGGATGTTTTTTTTGCAAGAAAGATTTGATGAAATTTATAACCAATGTCATGCAACGTTTCAAGAGATGGTTTCGAATGAGCAATTTAATGAAATAGCTCAATCTTTTAATGCCAATGTACAAAACTATGAGTTATTTAATAAATCAACAATCGCTCATTATCATCAATATGTTTGGTTGGATGATCGACAAGAGAAAGCGATTCAGGTAACGATGGATTCAAGTAATATTATTCATAGCTTATTAATTAAGCCTTATGTGGTTTTTCCAGAAAGCGATAAAAAGTATAGTCAAAATACATATATAATGCCTATAAAAGAGGAGTGGTTTGTATTTTGGGGAGGGGTTAATGAGTTTGTCAATTACCATTACGCATATGAAGCACAAAGATATGCATATGACTTGGTGATCATGAAGAATGATTCGACCTTTAAAGATTCTCCTAGCGTCAATGAAAACTATTATGCCTTTAATAAAGAAGTTACTGCACCTGCAGATGGGAAGGTAATTAAAGTTGTCAATCATCTAGAAGATAATATCCCTGGAGAAATGTATGAAATGGAGCCAGCAGGAAATGTAATTATTATCGAACATACCAATCATGAATATAGTATGGTAGCGCATTTAAAAAAGAACTCTTGTCTTGTGCAACAAGGAGATACGGTTAAACAAGGTGATGTGATAGCGCTTTGCGGAAATTCAGGAAATTCCTCAGAGGCACATATCCATTTTCAAGTGATGGACGCACCAGACCTTCTTAATTGTCAATCTTTACGCATTCGTTTTGCGGATGGTTTAGAGCCCATTCAAGGTGATTTTGTAAAATAAAATAGCTAAAGAACCGATGAGCGAATTTCCCGTTCATCGGTTCTTCTTTATAGGACTAATCACCATTAAATACTTTGAATTAATTCGCTATATTTTAGGGAAAGTAAGTTTAATGAATAGTTTTTAATTTTATCGGTTGCAATAATACCCGTTAGGATACATTCAATCATTTCTTTATATTGATAGATTAAATGGACTTCCTGCATAAAAGATGAATCAATCGTAATGCCGTTCGTCATCGTTTTTAAAATTACTTGTTGCTCTTCATATAAGTAAACTAATTCGAATTTTGAATTATGTATTAATGTTGTAATTTCTGGAAAAATAGTACCATCGTTTAAAGCCGCTACTATATCGTCGACCGGCTTTACACCTTCTATTGATTGTAAATACGAGAAAGTTTCTCTTAGTTTTTCTTCTAAAAAATCAGTACTCATTGAAAATGCTCCTTCGTGTTTTGCTTCATCCATTTTAATCATTTTATGATTATTGTATGCCTATTTTAGTGGTAAAAATTATTAAAAAAACTTACTTTTTTTTGAATTAATCGGGATAATTTCATTTTAAATAAATAATTTATAGTAGTAAATACTATTTAGATAAAATCGTAAATATGGACTATACTAATGATTGTTGTCCATTTTATTAGGAAAAATGGTTTGGTTAATGCGCATTTATTTAAAAATCTATTATTTTCGGTTTAAAATAAAAGTAGTAAAATATAAAAAATAAATTTTCACAGCATTTTATGGAGGTGCAGAGTATGAATTATGTTAGGGTCGAAATAATTGATACTGTGGGGTTAAATCCAAGGGAAAGAAAAATGTTGCAAAATACGGTGTTAAACTTTGTTGCGATGAGCAATGCGTTAATTTTGAAAGAAGATGTCGTGATGAACCCGTTGGAACCCAACAACGAAAATATTGGGGTTATCCTAATTTATGCCAAATCACTGAATGAAGAACAGTGTAAGACAATAACAGAGGCATTGTCCAATCGATTCACCACGTATTTTAAAATGACTGAGTTGGATTTGGAAGCGCAAATTAGCGTTTATTGAACGATGCGACGTGCAGTCTTTGTACATAAGCTAAAACGCCCACGGGAAAAATCCGTGGGCGTTATTTATTAGATTATTTATGCTAAAGCACAATGCTTAATTTTTTACATAATAAGTTAATTGAATCCGAGTGTCTTCGTTTAATTTATAAGCGATGATGAGCATATATGTGCCTTGTTCTTCGTGTGAAAGATCGATTGTAAAGTGGTCTGTATTTGGTGTAAGTTGTTCCACATCTACGTAGATTTCTTTCATTGTTTTCGTATTTCTTAGACCGATTTGATAAGGGTTTAAGTATTGACCATCCAAACCTTTTACTAAGTTCTCAACCGTCGCTATAGGACCTGTTAAGCTTGATACTTCCACAACTTGGGGCTGCGCAGTGATAGTATCCAATGCACCTAGACTTTGCAATGGTGAGAAATCGGTAATACTATTCGCCGAAATATCGAGAGATGTTAAATTTTTAGCATATTGTAAGCCGTCTAGATTTGTAATACGGGCATTGGGTGCATGTAGACTAGTTAGTGTAATCATATCACCTAATGTGATTTCCCCAGACAGCCCCAATGTTTGCTGAATTGCCTGTTTAAGATTGTTATCTGCAATCGGTATGATTTGAGTAAAGTCAATAGCGATAAGGGCAGCTTTAGTGCTTGTTAATTCCTCTAACGCTTCATCTATTTGTGCTTGAGTTGCTTGAGGGTTGGCAAGTACTTCCTCAGCTTTTGCTATACTCGCTTGTAATGTTTGAATGGACTCCGCTGTATAGTTTTCTATAGGAATGGCTTTGGCATCCTCTAGTGCTAGCGTTAATGTTTGCGTAAAAACGCGCTCTGCATTAGCGAAATGTAATTTAGTATCTCCCCATGAAGCATGGTCTGAACCGTTGCCATTGCCGCCATCAGTTACGACCAGTTTTAGTTCTTTGGCCCCTGTGATGCTTACTTCAATGTATTGTTGAGGGTCTCGCGATTGCATCAAGCCACTGTCAAATTGCTTCTCTCCATCAACAAACACTTGGAATGTAACAGAGCCTACCGTACCGTACATTTGACGGTCTACACCAACGAAGGCAGTGAAGAAATCGGCATTTTTATCGCTTAAATCATAGATAATTGTAGAGTTTGAATGGGCGCCGATACCTCTTTCGTATGCTTTCTCACGACCATCATCACCTGTTAGGCGAATGGCATTGTGACTAATAGAAACATCTTTTAATGGTGCTGTATAGCTGTTTTGTGTAGATTGCCATTGAAAATCAGTTAAGTAATGATAATCATCCATGTTAACTACTGAAATCATGCGTTTTTTCGATACTTTATTGCCATCACTGTCGACAACCGTATACGTAATGTCATAGCGGCCAGCGCGATCGAAGTTTACTTGATCTAAGCCCGTTACTTGTACTTGAGATGTTAAATCGCCATCTTCAGCATCAGTTGCCACATAGCTATCGTCCATGGTAATAGGTGTTCCAACTTTTGTTGCGATTGATTTTGCAATTGTTAGTTCTGGTATCCCGTTTGATACATAGAACTTAGCATCAGCAAAGTTAGCGTGATCGGATGCATTACCATTGCCAGAGTCATGTGCAATCAGTTTTAACTCGTTAACACCTGCAAGTGGAACTCTTACTAATTTTGCTTCTGTTTGATATTTCATCACGCCGCTGTTATATACTTCTTGTCCATCAGCAAGTATTTTAAATGTTACGCTAGAGTTAGTGTTTTCAGCTATGTTGCGGTCAATGCCAACAAGTGTTTCGAAATAATCATAGTATTTGCCTGTTAAATCGTAAACAATTTCAGAATTCGCATGCGTACCAATACCTTTGGCAAAGGTTTTTACTTCACCATTCGTTAATACTTTAATTGAACCGCCTGATGATGCTTTGTCTTTGTTGACGGTACTATACGCTGTTTGTGCCGATTGCCAACCGATGTCAGAGGCGAATTTTTCATCGCTATAAACATAGACAGTTCTTGTTGCTGTGACGACATTATGATCACTATCTGTTACGGTATAGTCGACGTGGTAAGTACCTGTTTTCTTCGTATTAAAACCGTTGGCAGTGACTTGGATTTGATTACTAACATCACCATCTTCGATATCAGTTGCTGTTACATCGCTTAGTAAATCGAAATCACTGTTTAATTTCACCATCGTCAAATCTTCAGGTAGCGTTAAAGTAGGTTGACTCGAGTCTTTACCGAACTTAGCATCAGCCCAAATCGTATGGTCTGAAGAATTGCCACTATCATTGGCATCTGTTGTAATGAGCTTTACTTCCTTTGCTCCTGTAACAGGGATATGGATGTAGCCGTGATCTGTATTTGCTTTGAATACATCACTGGCAAATTTCTTCTCGCCATCGACCCAAACTTCAAACGTGGCAGATGAAGCTTTGCTTTTTGCCACTTGATCAATACCGATGTAACTTTCAAAGAAGGTAAAGCCTTTACCTTCTATGTTATATACGATTTCTGAGTTTGCGTGTGCACCGAGTCCTTTGGCATACGTTGCCTCAACACCTTGTCTTAATAACGTAATGGTGCCACCTGCAACAGATTTATCTTTTTGTAATGAACCCCAACCAACTTTGGCAGAGCTAGCTGTCATATCAGAAATATACTGCATATCACTTACGACATTGACAGTCATAGTTTTTGTTTCTTGGATGCCTTCATCGTTGATTTCATAGACAACTTCGTAGATTCCTTTTTTTGTCATATCTACTGTGTTCGATTTAATAACGACCGTATTCGTGATATCTTTGCCACTATAGGAAATTGCTTTAACATAATCCATAGGATTGAATGTTTGATGTAGCTTGACTGTAACCTTATCTTCAATAGATAGGGTAGGGGTAAATGCCTTTACTTCTACTGGTTGAAGTGCAGTTAATTGTTTATCATAGCCAACAACTTTGTACGTGTAATTTTTTGTACTATCGATATGTTGATCGATAAATTGTTGAGTACTTGTAAAGCCGATTAATTCATTATCTCTAAAAATTTCATAACCTAAAAAGTCATCTTGCTTTTCTTTATCAACGGATAAATAGAGCGTATTTGTTTTGGTAGCTTGGTTTGATGCCAATGTTACGTTTACTGCTTTTCCTTTCAAACCATTCCCTTTATAGTCGACCGCGCTATTATTTAAATACCATATTTTTTTATCTGGTTTTGGATACTTACTTGTTTTTGCTCTTGTTTCGTCCGTTACGACAAAGCCATGACGAGCAAAGTGTTCACTTAAATCTAAACCGAGCGCTTCGGAAGAAAACTCGACTAAATATTGTTGTTTAGAACGTTCGCCATCTGTTAGCGTGACATTTTTTTCGCGGTAAAGAGCGTTTAATTTTCCCCAATAGCCAGGGCTATACATTTCAAGTTGCCAGTAAACGGCTAGTTTTTCAAACAAACCTTGATCGTTATAATCTTTTGTGTTTTCTTTCAATACGTTTTTATAAACGTTCGCTTCATATGGAATGCGTCCATCGATTTTCCCGTAAAGTGCTGACATATGCTGTGGAAGCATATTGTTTGTTACTTCGCCGATTGTTCGTACACCTATATCCATACGGTGACCGATTTCATGGATAAGCCCCCATGAACCGCCTTTTTCTTCTATCGGAACTAAAATATCAGCCACAACATCATCCAGTGTGCCAATATGATCGCCAGCTGCATACATGTACGCATAAGGCTGTGCAAGTCGTACGTTTTCTCTTATTAATTTTGGATCATGTTTTTCACTGCGCCCATCTAAACCGTAATACTTAAATAATTCGTCCATAAGGCGATTATACGATTCAATGGTTTGGAGCGGGCTATAGCCATTTTCTATATAGGTTTTGTAAGCACCTGTTGCAGTACCTGTCCAAAATAAATGGTCACCAACGACTTCTACAATATCAAGCACTTTGCGATCTTCAACATTTGGATGTTTCGCTATATCTTCATCAATTTTTTTCTTATAGTTGATTAAAAATTGTTTGAACTCCTCTACGTTTGTAGACTTTGTTGCAAATGGAATTCTCTCAACACCTTCGAATCTTAAGGTCGGTGCTTTACCTTGCTGTTCCGCTGTATAAGGATTTTCAATATAGATTGTGCCACCAGGTGTAACGGCCTTCTTATTATAAGAAGTTTTAGGGATGGCAGGAACAGTGATGACGTTTTTACCGACTTTTAAGCTGACACCTTGTCGCCAACTATTCCAAGCACCTTCTTGTTGTGAAAATGCCAAGCGTGGTAACGGACCAGTTGTTGATGCGTCAACGTAAACGGTAATTTGATCACCCGGTTGGGCAGCAAGGCCAGTTGGTTGTAAATTGTTACCGAAGCCGAATTTCAATTGTTGATTGGCATGTTTGACCATATCCCCGTGTTGCTCGGCTACTATAATTCTTCCTTCTGTAACCACTTCACCGTTCATTATTTTTTTAGCTAATTCGATATTGTCTTTATAAGTAGCATATAGTGGATGTGTTTTCGCTTCTTCTTCTAATGCGTTAATATGTTCGATGCTGTTGAATGCAGGGGAAACTGTATTCATCGTTCCGTCAGTAAATAACTGCGCCATTTTATCGTCTAATGCATCTTCTTTATAGAAGGCTAATTCAGAAAGTGTTGCCCAATTTTGATTGGATTTAGTGAATTTAAATTTCAACCGTTTAAATGTCGTCGGTGCAAATTTTGCCTCTACTAATCCTGCGACCATGTTATGTTTACCTGTTGAGACAAGTTCATAGGTTTCGCCTTTTGACGTTTGGGAAGCGTAAATTTCAAATTCCTCGGCAAAGCCTTTACGGTCAGAAGGTCTTGCTCCATAAATAATACGATTTAATGTAACAGGTTCTATAAATTCAACTTCTACTTCATTTGAGAATGTAGCTGTGTTGCTTTTATTTGTTTCCCAATATGTATGAACATCGCCATCGATGGCATTTTTGATAATGGCGCTCGCATAGTGTCCGCCATTGTTGGTAATTTCTTTAATGTTTGCCTTATCCATTCTAAATAACTTTGAATACGCTTCGTTGGCATAATGGCTAAATGACGAAGTTAGTGCAGTTGTCGCTGTAATTTTTTCATTGCTTAGCAGTGCTTTCGCATTGTCAATATCTTCTTTGAATTGTGCGTAGAAGGGGTGGCCTTGGGTTTCGACCTCTAATTGATTGATAGCATCTATGGTGTTGAATTTGTCACTTACAGCGCTCATTGTACTATCTGTAAAGAGTGTCGCCATTTTGTCAGAGACAGAATCTTCTTTATAAAATTGAAACTCGGATGCACTTGCCCAATCTTGGTTTGCTTTCGTAAAAACAAATTTTAGTCGTTTAAATTCTGTAGGGTTGAATTGGATTTCGACGATATCTCCAGTAGAACCTGTATATTGTCCTGATGAAACGAGTGTAAAATCATCGCCTGTATCTGTAGTGGAGCTATAAATTTCAAACTGCTGTGCAAAACCTTTTCCTTTTGTAGAAGATTGACGAGCTGCATAGACAATTCGATTTAATGTAGATGCGTCATGGAACTGAATGATCACTTCATTAGTGAAGGAGGTACTATTGGGTTTCCCTGTTTCCCAATGGCTGTTCATATCACCATCAATCGCTTTATCTATAGTAGAACTTCCATATTTTCCGCCGTTGTTCGTAATCGATTGAATGTTTGCTTTCGCCATTTTAAATACGTCATCGTATGCTTTTAAAATATCTGTTCCGTACAATTCAAATTTTTTCACCGAAGCGATGGAATAATTAGTACGAGCTTCGGTTGAAGTTTTAATGATGTCTCCATTTGGATTTTCAGTCGCTAAAACATTCATTGGACCACCAATTAAATTTAAAGCAAGGGCAGATACTGTTACAATCTTTACTACTTTCATCTAAATTCCTCCTTATGCATTTTTCTTACTGAGCACATAAAAAAGCTACTCAAAAAAGAGTAGCTTTATTTTAAATAAGGCAATCATAAAAAATCCCACATTATAATAAATAGCACTAAAAAATGCCTTTCGTAAATTATATTAATATACAATTATCAGTGGGTTGTGTGTTACGTCCTTACTAAACAAAAAGTAGTATGTACTCTTCGGCAACTGGCAGACATAGTTATTAAAAACCTTAGTCCCTATAGCTTTGCGTCCCTAAATTTCTTTAGGTTTGCCTATTCAATTTTCTACAATAAAGAATAGCATAAGGAAAATCATTGCCAAAGTACAATTTGCACTATATTTTACCACCTATAATTCGGGTAAAATGGCGAGGTTTTTTTTATTGGGCGAAAAATAATGTCATTTAATGGTGGTTCATTTGTTATGTGTAAAAGACTTTAGTAAGAGAAAAATGGTTTATCTGTAAACTACTTATGTCATGGGTACTGATATTGAAAATATTTACAATAGGTGAAATAATAGATTTGATACTATTTAATGAAAGGAAATGGTCTACATGTTATATAAATTAAATAAGTCCTCCTGGGATTATGAAAAGGTAAAAAGAGTGAGTCTTGATGCGATTGGTTGGAAAGAGAAGGATTTAGAAAGGTTAGTATCTAAACATCTGCAAGATTTCATATCTAGCAAAGATTTAATGACAATATTTAACGAGCGTCCAAGACAAGAAGAACCCGATATTTTAGCAGTTGATAAAGATGGCGATTTATATATATTTGAATTGAAAAGATGGGGTTCAAATCAAGAGAATTTGCTACAAGTATTGAGATATGGTCAATTATTCGGCAATAGTAGTTACGATGAGCTCAATGAAAAATACCTCAAATATAGCCAAGGCAATATATCGTTAATGGATGCCCATAAGCAGTATTTTGATAAAGACGCAAGTAATCAAATTACCCAAGAGATGTTTAATAATAAGCAACATTTCATTGTTATGACAAATGGCTTAGACCAACAAACGGTAGAAGCAATTATTTATTGGAAGAAGAACGGTTTGACTATTGATGCCATTGTCTACTGGATATTTGAAGTCAATGGTGAACATTATATTGAGTTTAATATGTATTCGCCAATTGAAAGTTATTTAGAATATGAGAGTAGCGCCTACGTTTTAAACACGAATCATACCAATAATCCACTAACGACAGATGAAATGTTAGATGAAAAGAAAGCAGCGGCTTATCATAAAGGATGGCAAGAAAAAATAGAAAAGATTCAAAAGGGCGATATTGTATTTCTTTATAAAAGCGGCGCTGGAATTGTAGGATACGGAAAAGGTTCCGGTAAATATAACAAGCAAGATTATAATGGCTATACTAATGCAGAGACAAATACACCTTTACAAGATTTTTGTAAATTAAAGCGTCCATTAAGTGCTTCTGAAATGAAAGCTATTTGTGGACAAGGTTTTAACTTTAGACAAACGATGTTCTCAATTAGTGAAGAAAATGCCAATAAATTAATGCGAGTAATTCAAAAACATTACTTGTAACATTTTAGGAGCGATATTTTAGCCGTTTAGCGTTACCGCGGTTAACGAGCTTCCATCACCATTTACACAATCTTCTACGTCATTATGCGTAGGAGGTTTTTTATTTTTGTTTGAATAGCAAGCGGCAGCGATATTGAACTGTAATGTTTAGTTCATCTTCCGTTCATTTTCAGTTCATGTTGTGTTCATGTTGACTCTATATTCTAAGAATGTAAAAAGAAATAGGAGGGGTTTAAAATGAACCTAGCTTTAAAAGAAATGAAGAAAAATAAAGTGCGATTTGTGATTTTAGGTTCGATTGTTTTTCTGGTGAGTTTATTAACCTTTATTATTTCGGGTTTGGCAAATGGATTATCGCAAGACAATGCTGCGCTTATTAAAGATTTGCCAGCGGGGCAGTTTTACATGAATGAAGATGCAGATGAAACATATAATCTGTCTAGAATAGATAGCAGTACCCAAGATGAAATTTTAAGCAAACAAAAAGATGCTGTTGCCTTTTCTATTCAAATGGGCTTTATCAATGATAAGGCAGGAAAGCAACAAAGCGTGGCATTTGTAACAGCTACCGATTCGCCGTTATTTGCAACTGTTAAACATGAAGAAATTATTTTAGATAGCTCATTAAAGGATAAAGGTATACAGATAGGCGATACAGTAACGAACAATCAGTTTAGTGGCAAGTTTATTGTAAAAGATTTTGTTGAACAAAAGAAATATAGCCATGCGCCAGTAGCCTATATTAGTATGGAAGATTACCAAGAAATTTATCGAGTTAAAGAAATGCAATTAGTGTTTACACCAGATGGGGATGCCTCACAAGCGTATACAGGATTACAAGCTTTTTCAAAAAGTGATTTTTTAAATACGATACCGAGTTATAGCGCAGAACAAATGTCTCTTAATATGATTGTCTGGTTTTTAGTTGTCATTAGTGGCATGCTGTTTGCAATCTTTTTCTATATGATGAACGTTCAGAAGATTGGCTTATACGGTATTTTAAAAGCAATTGGTTTAAAAACAAGTAAGTTATTCAAAATGATTTGGACACAAATGATTGTGATTACTGTGATTTCTCTGGTGCTATCTATTACACTAAGTCAAGTTTTTAATCAGTTTGCACCACAAGGAATGCCATTTAGTTTAAGTTTTGCTACAATAACGCAATTGTCGATTGTATTCCTTATTATTGGATTTATCGGGGCTACCATTTCAGGGATCCAAATTAAAAAAATTCAACCATTACAAGCGATACAACAAGGAGAGGTCTAATATGACAAAATTTACAATGGAGAATGTTAGAAAAACGTTTACAAATGGTGAAGTGCAGGAAGAAATATTAAAAGGCATTAACCTGACCCTGAAGGAAGGTGAAGTAACAGCATTAGTGGGCGCTTCAGGTTCTGGTAAAAGTACTTTGCTAACGATTGCAGCAGGTTTGCAACCTACAACCGATGGGCAGGTAATCTTTGAAGGGAAAAACATGACGACATTAAGTGCAGATCAAGTTCGACAAGTACGGGCAAGTAAATTTGGCTTTGTCTTTCAATTTGCACATTTAGTTCCGTTTCTTACAGTAGAAGAACAGCTCCTGCTGATGTTGGAAGTATCTGAAACGCCATTAAAGAAACACGAGCAGCAAAGAGAGGTAGAGCGTATTTTAAAATTAGTAGGGATGGATCATCGCAAAAATGCCTATCCTTCTTCATTATCAGGTGGGGAAAAGCAACGAGTTGCGATTGCCCGAGCGATTATTCATAAACCGAAAGTGCTCTTTGCAGATGAGCCAACAGCAAGTCTCGATTCGAAACGATCGAAGGACGTAATGGAGTTAATTCGAAATCTTACTAAAACATTAAATATCACGACGTTAATGGTTACACATGATGAAGAAATGCTTATGTATACAGACCAAGTCATTAAAATGAATGACGGTAAAATTTTGCAAAATGTAAATTAATAAAATGCGCAGAAAGTGTTAGATTGATTAGCTTCAATCTAACACTTTTTTGCTGCGCCGTTGTTGTCCGCTACGGCGGTGCTTTCCTTTCGCGACCGTCGCTAACGCGCAGAATGCTCGCGTCTTATATCGTGTGCTGTTCTGAGCTAGAGTCATCGCCTTCGCTCCCAACTACTAGTGAACACTTCTAATTTTTTATTTTTGAAAAAGCATTAATGGCTAAGTTCGCATAATAAAAAATTTATGAACATCTTTCCTTTGTCTCTTATTTTGCAGTAAGCGTTAATCCTGAGAAGTCAATTCGAATACTTTACTGAATCGGAACTAATATTTCGCATAAATGATTATCAATCATTTGCGACGTATATCTTTCAATTATTGGTTCTTGTCTCATGATTAGCTGATGTTGCTCGATTTCTGAAAAGACAGTGCTCCAAAATGTGCTGATTGCTTCTTTAGTATGGTCGAGCAAGAAAACAGCGTATTTCCCGCCGCTAAATGTACCAACATGTGCAGGTTTTGACACATGGAAATTTTTATGAATCATTATGCCGACATCATAACGGCATTGCTCTTTAGGTGTTATTTCGGGATTATCTTGCGCTATGCCGAATATGGCTGATTGGTTCAACAAGTCATTTAAATGTGCCCATTGTTTAAAAGACTCCATTAACCCTTTGTTTTGCCGTTCACCATATTGACCAACGTTTCTAAAAAAGGCAATTTTTGAAGCGGGTAATTCTTCAATTGTGATTTTCATTGTATTGTCCTCCTTCTTTAGCTAAGGTAATATGATTAAAAATGTTTCTCAAGAACTTTTTTAAAAGTAATGAAATGTTTTAATTCTTCCGTATTCTATTATTCAAAGCAAATTTGCAAGAACCCATCGTGTGGATGATGGCATTTTTTATGTTTTCTATGTCATACCTTCTAATTAGGGGGTATGCATGTTGAGAAAAATAGTAATGTTTGTTGGTGTATTGCTAGTAGCTATAGTTACTTTTAACCTTGTCGATAGGCTTTTAGTAGCCGATACTTCAGAAAATAAAGAAGGGCAGGGTTCATTCGTTAGTCAAGAACAATTAAGTATGGCTACATTGAAAGATAAGTTGCGTGCAATATATGTTGGAGTAGATGTGAAAACGACACCAAAGAAAGAATTGGTGTTACAAGTTGTTGCGGACGAAGATTATTTTAATTTGGTAACAAAGGATATGGAACAAATTGCTAAAAGTGTGATAGCAAACTCTCCATTTATGGACTATACGCTTGTTTTTGAACGCTGGGAATTAACCTCACGGGATGAAGAGGATATCAATCTCGATAATGGGGTATCCAATTTTATTAAAACGATTGTGGAAAGTCTTGAAAGTTATACAGTATTCAAACATGTAACGACGGATCACCAGTCTTTCATTACTATCCAAACGACAATAGATAGTTCTGAGAAAGACGCGGAAAAATTAGCGCTGGAGATGGAAGAGACAGTTTATGAAATAATTAATTTTCAAAACCGAAATGAGCAATCTCAGAAGCGTACATATGACATTAAAATAGTGAGTGCTCAGGGAAAAGTATTAAATCGATAAATGGTGAAATTGTGTGGGTGACAGGCACTAAAAAAAGCCGTAACATGCGCTAAGTGCGACATGTTGCGGCTTAAATTGTATGAGTGACAGGCACTAGCCTTTTAGGAAATCGGGTTTAGCGAAGCTTGGGTTAGGGTATTGGTAGAAGCCTTCACCTGTAGCTCGTCCTAATTTACCTTTATCGATATACTCTGTTTTCAATAGGTTAGCTAATTTTTTCATGTTTTCATCCCCTGTAGCGGCAGCTTTTGCTTCTACAATGTTATGGGCTGTATTAATACCTACAACGTCTAAAATAGCAAATGGACCAAGAGGAGCGCCAGTACCAATCATCCATGTTTTATCAATTGTTTCAGGGTCAGCTACTTCTTTCACTAATAGCATTTCTGCTGCATCTAAAAATGGCACTAGTAAAGAGTTTAAAATATAGCCAGGCTGTTCTTTATATAAAGGTAGTGGTACCATGCCGATTGCACGTGCAAATTCCACCACTTCATCAAATACTTTCATATCTGTACCTGGGTGTTTCATAATTTCAGCAGTATTGTTTACCCAAATAGTATTAGCAAAATGTAATGCTAAAAATTTCTCTGGACGCCCTGTTGCTTCTGCAAATTGGCTAGGTAATAAAGTCGATGAGTTCGTAGCAAAAATTGTTTTTGCGGGTGCAACTTTACCAAGGTTTGTGTAGAATTCAGTTTTAATTTTTACAACTTCAGGAATAGCTTCGATAACTAAATCAGCATTTGCTACAGCATCTGCTAAATCACTATTAAATGATAGACGAGCGTAAGCAGCATCCACTTCTTCCTGTGTGGCACCTAAATCGTGCTGGTACAATGGTTTTAACTTTGTAATACGCTCTTGCGCATTTTTTAAAGCTTCGTCATTAATATCGTATACAGTAACGTTAAATCCTTTAAAAGCAGACTGATAAGCAATCTGGCTTCCTAAAACTCCGCTTCCTGCTACAGTAATATTTTGATAATTCATCTGACTTCCTCCTCTGATAATGTTACATCGATATAATAGTTTTGTTACAAAATGATTTCCTTGTTACACTCCCATAGTACTGCTTCCAACGAACTAAAATCAAATAATAAACTCAATTATTATAATGATATAAAAATATGTCTGATTACTATAAAAAATTATCTCTTTAAAGTATGTGCTGATGGGGAATAAAAATAACGGCGCTACCATTTTTTTTTGATAGAGGTCTCTGATACTAGATGCGTACTGTACAAAGGTTAATATTATGAGTTGAAAGGACTATGCAAGATGAGTAGTTATCCCTTTTGTAAATAAATGTATTAATCAATTAGACCTATGTAACTAATTATTTAGACGGTGAATTTAGTTTTTGAAATATAGGACTTTATTATAATTTTGAATAATTTACATATATTTATAGATTTGTTAACAGATGATTTAGTACACTAAATTTATGAATTGAAAGGGGAAAGAAAAATGAAGAAAACGATTTTAGCTGGAGCTTTAAGTATTGCTTGTTTTACAGGAGGTTTTGCTACACAAGCACAAGCTCAAGGCAATGACAATATTGCCAATATTATTCATCCAAATCAGGTTGTTGTAGCAACAAACCAAGCGCAGTCTATGTCTTATCAAGATATCTACAAAATGCTATTACTTTCAGAATTAGGTATTGACAATCCTGATAATATGACTGTAGTAACAACTAAAAATAGCATTACTTTGAAAATTTCACTAAAGGCAGTAATGGATAGCTATTCAGATGGGTCAAACTTATATCCTGAGGGTGAAAAAGAGTTTAAAGAAAACTACGAAGAAATTAAAAAGCTATTTGGTGATGCTATGCAAATGCGCTTTATTCAATCTGGTAATAGTTACAAAGCTGAAGTTTATGCAGAAGGGAAATGGCAAACTGCAAGTAATAAAGATGTGAATGATTGGTTGACAGTATTAAACCGTGCAGATTTTGATCTTAAACCAGGTGGTTATTTTACAGATGCAATTGGTCACTGGGCTGAAAACTATATCCAATTACTTTATCAAGCTGGAATAGTGACAGGTGTTACGGATACAACGTTTAATCCGAATGGTCAAGTAACACGTGGACAATTAGCTGCAATGATTTTCCGTGCTTCAGGACTAGATGTTAATGAAGATTATGAAGGTCCAGCTACATACAAAGATATGCAAGGTTTCTGGGGGGCAAAGGAAGTAGCGATTTTACAAGAGTATGGATTACTCGAAATTTTTGATGGTGAAAATTTTGAACCAAATAAACCGGCTACACGTGAGGAAATGGCTCATGTAACGGCAAGCTACTTGGAATCAGTGGAATTCGATGTAGAAAAGGCTAATAAAAATAATACTTTTACAGATAAAGGTGACATGCGTCAGGAAGCGGTAGCATCGATTGGCTTATTACAGCAATTAGGAATTATTGAAGGCGCAAATGGTAAGTTTAATCCAAAAGGCAATTTGACTCGTGCGCAATTTACGAAAATCTTATCGCTTACACTGATGACAGTAAATAAATAGTAAGAGTAAAAAACCACTTTGCTAAGGCAAAAGTGGTTTTTTTTACGTGCCAGTCACCGAAACAATTTTGACACAATTCATCCTGCAAGTACGTGGAACATATAGCTTAAAAAATAGCCTAATAATATATAGGTGAGAAAGGCTTTACAAGTGACTGTTTGTACGTGGTGCAAAATAAACTCTGAAATACTAGCCGTACCGATTAATCCGATTGATAAGCCCATTAATATTCCTTGTGCTCTTATTGTTAAATCCCAATACTGACCAATTAAAATAAAAATGATAAAGAAAATGGAGAATCCGATGAAATAAATAAATAGCTTCCATAGCTTTTCACTTTGTGAGAGAAAAGCTGTTGTAAGTGCAAATCCTTCAGGAAGATGATGAAGAATAATGGAAGCTGTGATCGTTATACTTAATGCAGAGTTTCCTAGTAAATTACCTACTGTAAGACTGATTGGGATTGTATGAATGACCATTGCAATGGCGAGCAAGGAAACGGAGGGATTTTGATAATTAGTCGGGTGAAATAAACTACTAAGTAGTTGAAAAACTAAATAGCCGATGAGAATGCCTAGTATGATGCCAAAAGACTTGTACATTTGAAATGAGGATGGAATGATGTCTAGTATAAGCAATCCCAATAAAAATCCGCCACATAATAATGATAAGCCCTGGGTTGTATGTTGAAAAAGCTTAGAGAAAACCCAAGCAATTGTTCCTCCTATACTCACGCTGAAAAAAAGAAATCCTCCAAGTATCATTGCACTCAACTGCGAAATTCCCCCGCCCCATTATAATCTGAAGTCCGTTTTACAAAATATATGCATTTCAAGGGTTTATATGAGGATACGCTGTTAAAAATATACAATCTCACTATCTATGTAGAGCAGGAAAACATTAATTAGCAAATAAAAAGTTACAGCTCATACAAATGAAAAGGAGCAGTATCAAGCTTCCCTTCCATCTGTAGACCGTATAGGGTTATTGGAAGACTTCTTCAATCGTTTGAGCAATGGTAATGAAATGTAAGTCTTTATCTTTTGTATATTCGATTGCGCCAGCTCCACCTAAATAAAATTGTATAGATGGATACTTTGAAGCAAAATCCTCTAATTGCTGTAAGAGAGCAGGGTGCATTTCAAAAGGCATAGTTGTTAGAGCGGACAATATAACAATTTGAGGCTGAAACTTCGAAACGAGCGATTCAATTGCCCCTAGTGCAGGTGAGCTCCCTATTAAAAATGACTTCCATCCAAGCAACATCGCTTGTAAAAGCAAAATATGGAGTGGGACTTCATGATATTCCCCTGGTAAACATGCCCCCATAATGAGCGGGGCGTTGTCTTTATATTGATAGTTGCGTCTAATCTGTACTAAATAATCTCGGATCACCATCGTGATAACAGCTTCCTGATATTCTGACCATTCCGCTTTTTCCCATCGCATACCTACTTCATGTAACAAAGGAATAACTACAGTCGATAGAAATTTGGGTAAGCCAAGCGCATAATGGGCATCTTGAAGAATTCGGTTAATTTCAATTTCGTCACAATGCGCCCCTTTTTCTAGTAGAAGAAAAACATAATCGTTCATTTCGTGATGGATAGTTGGAACAGGAATTGGTTTAGAATCTGATTCTTGTTCTGGCTCCATTGTTTTGACAACTGTGGCCGCTTGTTTTATAGAATATCCTTGTTCGGATAGTTTTCGTACCTTTAGTAGTATTTGAATATCTTGTTCTGTGTAAACTCTATGACCGTTGTCTAATCGTTTTGGTTCAACAAGTTGATAGCGTTCTTCCCATTTTCGAATGACTTGCTTAGAAAGACCCGTTACTTCAGAAACTTGTTTAATATTATAATGCCATGTTGTTGAATTGACAGATGTCATTGTTCGTCAACCCTCTTTCCAGTTTGAAAAGTATCGAATTATCATAACAATTATACTGTAGATTTATCAAGTGGAAAATTTAAACCTATAGCTCTATTTTAAACGATAAAACATAATTTGTATAATTTTTGTATAACTATTATATCTAATAGTTTGACAATATTTAATTTTTCATGATATACAGGTACTAAACAATTATGTGATTGAGGTGGAGAATGTGGCGAAATGGTGGAAACGGAAGTTAGAAGCTTCTAAAGATGAATTGTTTAGTTTGGAGGATGGCTTTGAACCAGTTATTGAATTGTCTACTATGCCAGAGTTAGAAAAACAGATGGTATTAATAGGGCTTAAACGAGAAGATTTCTACATAATAAAAGCATGTCAGCCATTTGTTCGCGACGGTATCGAAGAAGTAACGGCTGTATTTTACCAAAACATACTCGCAGTTCCATCGTTGCGTAAAATCATTGAGGAGCGTACCCAAATCGATCGCTTGAAAAAAACATTAGGGAACTATTTAATTGCAATGTTTGATGGAGCTTTTAATGTAGAAGCAATTGAAAGAAAAAGAAAGCTAGCTCGCATGCATTTTAAAATTGGTCTAGAGCCAAAGTGGTATATGGGTACTTTTCAACATATCCAAGAAGCAATCATCAATTTGATTGTGAAAGAGATGACAGCACCTGCTCTTCGTGAGCAAATTATGTTAACCATTTCAAAATTAATTAATCTTGAAATGCAAATTGTGTTGGAAGAATACGAAAAGGAAAACGTTAAAATAAGAAATGATCAATACAATCACATTAAAAATGAGTTAAAACAAAAAATATCTTTAATCAGTCAAGATTTGGCTAATTTAACTGAAGAAACAAATTCGTCTATTGATGAAGTAGATGTGCAAACGACGATGATTGCACAAATAATTGAAAGAAATGTCGAGACTGTTCATCATATTAATCAAGATGCAGATGTTGGTAATCAACATGTCATGAAGTTGGAACAAGAGATGCGCCATATATATAACCGGACAGAAGAAATGGGCACATTAATTGGCAACTTAAAAGAGTCTTCGGATCGTATTATTGATATTGTTTTGCTCGTCAAAGCCATTGCAGATCAAACCAATTTGCTTGCCTTAAATGCCTCTATTGAAGCGGCAAGAGCAGGTGAACATGGTAAAGGATTCGCGGTAGTTGCTCAGGAGGTACGCAATTTAGCTGAACAGTCAAAACAATCTGTCGAGGAAATTACGAAGCTTGTTCAAACATCTACCTCTTTAACGATGCGTGCAGTTGAAATGATAGATCGTATTGAAGAAAGCGTGGCAGATGGTGTTGAGGCTGCTGTTGAAACACAATCGAAATTTCACGATATCCTCCAAGCTATTGTGGAAAATGAGCGATGTATTGTACAGGTAGAAACGGATGTAAAAAATTTAGAAAAGGTAATTAGCTCTATTGGGAACGAAACACGCACTGTTGCTAGCACAGCCGATAGTTTATATCAGACAGCCATGCATTTGTAATTAACACATATGCTGATAGATTTTCACTAAGATAGAACGATCTCCAACTGTAGATCATTCTATTTTTTTTATGTCCTTGAGTAGAAACGAGCAGTATCTGTTCATCATGGACTGTTTTAAAAGTAGCCACTACAGGTATAAAAGGGGAGAGCGTGTTTTTAAAGGAAACATGTATATCAATAATTAAAAGGCTATATAGTACCTTATATAGATAAAAATAAGGAGGGATGGCTATGAAGTGGGTTGCACTGTTAAGCTATATAGCAATGATTATAATCAATGGTTTAGCAAGTACAATCGGTATTAATGGCAAAACAACAGCGGAAATATCCAATCAAATAGAGGTACTTTTCACACCAGCAGGCTATGTTTTTGCCATTTGGATTGTGATTTATATTGTTTTGGGAATATGGATTTTTATTCATTTCTTTTCGAAAACAGAAAATCAGGAGACCGCCATTATCAATCTTGTTACATTAACGTGTCTGTTTAATATTGCGTGGCTTTTATGTTGGCATTATGCATATTTCGTATTATCCATTGTAATGATGGTAGGTCTCCTTATAAGCTTAATCTTGATATACAGTAGTTATCCAAAAGGGGATACTCGTTTTGCAGGAAGATTACCGTTCTCGATTTATTTAGGCTGGATTAGTGTAGCCTTAATGGCGAATATTAGTTTTGTACTGAAGTATTATCAATGGAATGGCTTTGGTATCTCTGAAATATGGTGGGCAAATTTATTGCTCTTTGTCGCTACATGTCTTGCTATTTATATACGCACTGTAGAAGTGGATGTTGTGTTTCCACTAGTTATTATTTGGGCTCTTATCGGCATTGCTGTCAAAAATGGAGTGGATGCAGGAAGTTTATTTTATATGCCTATACTGTATAGCGTAGTGCTCTTGATATGGATTTTTGTAGGAAAGCGGAAAGAGTAACTAGTTAACGGTAACAGCCATCAACGACATAGCAAAAAGTGTTAGATTGATTGCAGTTAATCTAACACTTTTTCGCTTTTGTGCCAGTCTCTTTCATTCATTGGATTATGATCAAGGACCGTGCTAGTTGTTCTAATTTTGTTCTTATATGAATATAGTGGCTACTAAGTGCTGAAATAGGATGCGAAGTGTAACACTAGAAAATAAGCGTTTGGAAAGAACGTGATGCTTTGTTATTGAAGGCAAAAAGGAGTGACTACACACGTGCTAGAGTATAGACTCGTGACAACGATTGACGAGCTTGAGTCGTATAAGGAAACTTGGACTAAGATACTTGAACGTGAAAAAAACGATAATCCATTTATAGAGTATGGTTGGGTGTCGACGTGGTGGTCGATACTTGGGTGCGAAGAAAATGTGGAAATTTACGTAGTTGAGCATAGTGGAGAGCCCATTGCATTTTTTCCATTTGTTCATGCTATTCGATTTGGTGGCATTCATCAATTTAGCTTTTTAGGACAAGGACTTGCTTCTTATATGGAGGTGATTTCCGAAAAAATTTGGAAAGAGCGAGTGGTGCAATATTTATTAAAAGAACTGATAAACCAATATAAACGGGTTCTTTTCTTGTTCCATGGTTTGCTTGAAAGTAAGGATACTTCTCAGATTTTAGAAAAGTTTACTTTAGAACGACAATTGCCCCATTCAATTTTTCGTGTGGTCACACCTTATATAGATTTTAGAGCAATTGAATTACCGGATTTTTTAAAGAAGCATAAGCGTAAATTTAAAAGTATTCATCGTCGAGAGAAACGATTAAAAGAATATGGTCAACTTACGTTTCAAAAAGTTGATGATGGAAATTTAGATAATATGTTTCAGTTGTTCGAAAGAAGATGGCAAAAGAAAGTAGATACGAGTGGATTTACAAAGGAGCGGACGCGGGCATTTATTGAACAGCTCGCAAAACAACAAGATGCAGCACTTGCTTTAAAAGTTCATCGGTTGCAATTTGAAAATATCTGGATTGGCTTTACAGTAGATATTTGCTGTCGAGGTAGAAACTTTTGTCACACAATGGGGCATGAGCCGGATTTCAATATGTTCGGACCTGGACGATTGATCGAGAAGGAAAATATGCTGCAAGCACATAGTACAAACTTACAACTATACGATTTTGGCAGTGGCTACGAACCGTATAAGTTTGAATGGTATACTCATTTAGATTTTACAAGAAAATTCATTATGAGTACGACAGGTATTAGGGAACGACTATTTCGAAATGCAATGGTGCTCCATGAAACGGTTTTAACAATAGTAAAAGCAAATCGTAGAATGGTTGAATGGAAACGTAATACATTAGGAGAAATGCGATACTGGTTGACAAAGGCAACTTTGCACGAGTGGTTTTCAATGCTAAAATGTAGGGTTCTTAGTGGACGGGTATTTCATATTTATTATTTACAGACAAAACGAGGTCATAACAAATCGAACTTTCGTGAAATCTATATTCAATCCTTACTGGAACACGATAAGCGTTCCGAGCTCCTTATGCATTATTTTAAAGGCTATAAACTGTACGGACAAACCAATCAGGAAGTCGCTTATTTGCGACATGATCAATTGATTCGTGAAGAAGCAATTGGATTTATACAGGAGTTGCCACCAAATACTACATATATTAAAAATTATGAACTACCGAACCTCCAAATAATAGTCGGGGAAGTGCAACGGGAAGGGCGAGCAATTTGTACGTCTGCCAATTGGTTTGAATGGCGGAAACGTAAGAAGTTGTCAGCATTGGGATTTCAAAAGGTAGAACGTGTATGGGTCAATCAATTTTTAAAATGGAAAAAAATATATCGTCAACAGGAAAAATGGGAAAAATATTTGTTGAAACAAGGGCATAAATTAGAGCATATTTGGCATCTAGCCATACTTTCCTTACTTATATAACAAAAATCCTTAGCATCTTTTATGGATGCTAAGGATTTTTTAGCTTGTCTAATTTTAATTGTAACTGTCATGCTGTAATGCAGATGATATTTTGTTAACGTAGTGCATTAGCAAAAATCAAATTAAAAGTGAATGCCAGGTTTGTCAATTAGCTTACAGCCTGTGCCGTATTTCGCTTTTAAGGCACCTTTAAAGTGTGTTTGTTCAAGCTCTGGGAATGTCTGCTTCCATAGTTCGAAGACATTATGATTTGACGCTGTGCCGTCTTTTGTTAGGCGGACAATATGAAAACCGTATTCGTCATTACAACGAGCGAGTGGACGATTTTCTCGCACTGTCATAATTCGCCCGCTTGCTGTTATTTCATAGAGTCCTTCATAGCCTGCAATTGCACGGCTTTCTTCATCTAAATTAGTTGTTTTAATAACTGCCTTGTCAACAGGTTTTTGTTCTTTAGCAGGCGCTTCGGGCTCCTGTTCCTCTGGAAGTTGGTCAACGACAATAAAATCTTTATTGGAAGCTTTATCGCTCATTGTTGCCATTACATTCATAATGGAGCCTACATAATGTAATGGTTTGTCGCTACCTTCTTCATAGACAAAAATATTATAGTCAGTTTTATTTACCTTTTTCATAATAATGTTTCCTGTCGTAATCGTAAAACCGATAAATTTGTTTTTATTTAGTGCTTGTAATGCTTGTTGCTTTGTTAAAGTCATTATTAATTCTCCTAAAAAAATGTTTTTTCTATTTTACCATAAAATTAGTAGTGCTGTTTTCTAATGCTTGTTGCAATTGCCCATAGGAAAGAAAAATGCGAGAATGCAGTTTGGAAAATTTAAGAAAAAATATGTAAAGGGTGCTTTACAAAATAAAAAAAGTAAAGTACACTTTACGTAAAGTTAGCTTTACATAGGGGTGGTGAAAAATGGAACAGCGCATAAAAGAGCTGAGGGCTTCCTTTGGTTGGACACAGGAACAACTATCCGAAAAACTAGGTGTTTCGAGACAAACGATTATTTCGATAGAGAATGGTCGTTATAATCCGTCTTTAGAACTGGCGTATAAGATTGCAAAATCATTTCAACTAAGTATTGAAGAAGTATTTATTTTTGAGGAAGGTAGTGATGAATGATGACTTTGGAACAAATGCTAGGTTTACTTGGTATCGTATTAGGACTTTCAGGCGGTGTTTTTGGACTTTGGTGGGGACGTAGAATGGCTGCACGTAAAAATGGGCTAGATGAAAGATATGAAAAAATTACAGTTCATTCACTGGCGACTGGTTGGAAAATAACGATTATCTCCATTTATCTGCTACTCCTTTTAGTGATTCTTGGTACGCAGTTTTCTACTGCCCAAGTATTAGGGATTCTGTTATTCATTCATATGGCAGGATGGGCATTTTCAACATTGTATTATAATTTAAAGTTTTAGAGTTGAAGGGGGCAAATTCAATATGCAACATAAGTTTAGTATGAATTTATCTTGGTCACAAGGAAGAAATGGTACAGGCAATTTATCAGCCACTCATTTGAAAACACATGTATCTATTCCTCGGGAAATGAATGGGCCAGGAATAGGAACAAATCCGGATGAGATGTTATTGGGTGCTTCCGCAACGTGTTATTTAATCACATTTGCCGCTTTACTTGAAAATTCTAAAATTCCTGTCGTGACATTATCAATGGAGGCAGAAGGATTTGTCGACGTAACGGATGGTGTTTTTACATATGAAAAAATTATCCACAAACCGAATGTCAAAGTAGCTCATCTAACGGAGCGTGAGGAAAGACGTATTAATCGATTAGCATATAAAGCAGAACAAACTTGTATGATTAGTAAAGCTTTAAAGGGAAATGTGCAAATTGAATGTCACCTTCAAATTGAACATACGACTGATGGTCAACCATCCACCTCAACGATTTAATGATGAAAGGAATTATGCTAGAAGTTTTTCTAGCGTAATTCCTTTTGTCATTTTTACATAGTATTTACTTGGACTGAAATAGTTCTATAAATGGGCGAAATGAATATATAAAGTTAAGCACTAAAAAAATGAAAAGGATGATGTATTGCACGTACAGACAGCCGAGACACTCACATTTTACGGTCAGTATGGAAAACGAATTTTTGATATAGTAGGGGCACTTATTTTATTGTTTTTAACAATCCCTCTTATGATAGCTATTTTCCTCCTATTACTTATTACTACTGGACGCCCCATCTTTTTCAAACAAATTCGAACGGGATATGATCATCAGCGTTTTATCATATGGAAATTAAGGACCATGTCCATACAGGCAACACCTGTCAATATGCCTGTGATATGTACAGATGGTATACCAGATGATTACTATTTTAAAACTGACCAAGATACGCGCATTACAAAAATTGGAGCAGTTCTTCGTAAGTTAAGCATTGATGAAATTCCACAACTTCTCAACGTATTAAAAGGTGATATGAGTATTGTTGGGCCCAGGCCTGAAATTCCTGCAATTACAAATAGCTATAGCGCATTACAAGCACGTCGTTTAGAAGTAAGGCCAGGTTTAACAGGGCTTGCCCAAATTAACGGCCGCTCTAATATATCGCATGGACAAAAAATTTCCTATGACCTTCACTATGTGGACCATGTAACTTTTTGGATGGATGTAAAAATTGTTGTGAAAACACTTTTTGTCGTACTGGCCAGAACAGGTGCTTATTAAAAGCAGGAGGTGGAGGATACTGAAGATTGTTCAACTAATAACACGTATGGATAAAGTAGGTGGCGCTCAAAAGCATGTCGAAGCGCTTGCCATAAAATTAAAGCAAGATGCTCATGAAGTGACGATTGTGACGGGGAGTTATGATCCATCATTATGGCGCTTACAAGAGGCGCAAATTGAAGTCATTCGTATCCCAGCCATGCAGCGAGCAATACATCTGACAAAAGATATGCAAGCGCTGTGGCAATTACGAGCAGCTTGTAAAAAAATTCAGCCTGATATTATTGCGGCACATTCTTCTAAAGCAGGTGCCATTGGACGTGTTGCCGGTCGTCTTTTACGTATCCCAACAATTTTTACTGCGCATAGCTGGAGCTTTACAGAGGGTGTGCCGCCAAAAAAACAATTAATGTATCGTCAGCTTGAAAAAACTGTCCAACCATTGACAACAAAAATTATTACTGTATCTGATTATGATCACAAGTTGGCGCTAACGAAAGGAATTGCACCCGCTCATAAAATGCAGACCATTCACAATGGGATAGAACATTTAGAAAGCGTAATGGCACCAAAGAGAGTACGGAATGAACAGCCTCAACTTGTTATGGTCGCTCGCTTTGAGATACCGAAAAGACAGGATCAATTGCTAGAAGCTTTGTTGGCGTTACGTGACATCCCTTGGCATCTTCAATTTATTGGAGATGGTTCTTTGCGACTGTCATTAGAAAATTATGTGAAAGACAAAGGGTTATCAGAGAGAGTGACCTTTTTAGGCAATCAATTGGATGTCACAACATTACTTGCTGAAAGTCAAATCTTTGTATTGTTATCCGACTGGGAGGGCTTGCCTATTTCGATTATCGAAGCAATGAGGGCTGGGCTTCCCATTATTGCCACGAATGTTGGTGGAGTGAATGAGTTAGTGACTGATGGTGAAAATGGATTTTTAATTCCTCGTGACGATGAAAATCAGAGCCTATTAATAAAAAGGCTAAAACAACTTTTAACAGATAAATCACTTTGTGAAAAAATGGGCGATGCAAGCGAACGCCGTTTTTTACGAAACTTTACGTTTTCGCCTATGTATCAAAAGACGCTCGATATTTATGAACAAGCTATTTCAAAGTTTGCTAAGAAGGGTGATTAAATTGCAATTACTTCGCATTCGAACGGACGATGAACTTATGCTTTATAAGGAGATATGGGATGACATTTTAGCGAATGAACAAAATGATAATCCATTTATTGAATACGCATGGTTTTATAACTGGTGGATCACGATAGGAAGAAAAGAACGAGTGGAGCTATATGCTGTTCAAAAGAATGAGGAAATTATAGCATTTTTGCCATTCACGGTAAAAATGCTTTGGGGAGTGCGCATATATGCCTTTACAGGTGAAAAAATAGCCCATTATACAGGAATCGTCGCAAGGAAAGAGTGGCAACTTTCTGCCATTACGTTCGTATTTGATGAACTTATGAAAAAGCACCGCCATGTATTATTTTCATTTCATGGATTACTAGAAAGCAAAGAATCAACAAAAGTAATCGAACAGTATTTTGTTGAAAAGCAATTACAACTTCGTATATTTCGAGATGTAACACCTTATCTCGCTTTTTGCGAAGTTGATTTCGATAGCTACTTTAAGGAAAGGGAAAAAATACATGATGTCGAACGTCGGAAAAATAAGCTGCGAACATTTGGCTATTTGCGCAAGAAATCGCCTGTACACGAAGACCTAAGAGTATTATTTCAGTTATACGATAGATGTTGGGTAAAAAAATTAGATACGAGTGGCTTTACAGAAGGAAAGAAAAAAGATTTCTTTGAAAGGCTTATGCTCCTGAAAGGAGAAGCAATGCAAGTCGAGGTAGATGCTCTTGCTTTTGACAATCAATGGCTCGCTTTTAATTACGGTATTTGTTGTCGGGGACGTTATGTAATGTATGCAAGCGGTTATGAGCCAAACTTTACAAGTTTTGGGGTAGACCATTTGCTGAATCAATCCACAATAAAACGTATTTTTACAGAAAACTACCTTTTGTATGATATGAGTACTGGCTATGAGCCCTCTAAATTAGCGTGGCGTTCTGGCATTGATTTTACAAGGCGGCTAGCGGTCAGTAGTAACACGAAGCGTGCCAAGTTATTATTTAGACGATTAGTATGGAAGGAACGCATAAAGGAAATGTTGCGCAGTAATCAACGCGTTGTCAAATGGACACGTCATACGCTTGGTCATTTACGCTATTTAGTAAAGTATGGGAAAGGGAAAGATTGGCTAGAATATGGACAACAATTCGTTGAAAAGTTTGTTCGTTTAAAGCGCGTGGAATTGTACGAGTTATCCCCAGCTGATCGGGTAATACCACAGCAACCAGTAGGAGAGTTATTTGAGGAAATGACGATTCAAGAGGCGATACAAATCGATCAGGAAGAGCTTATTTCCTTATTGTCTAAGGGATATACCATCTATAAAGATTCCTTTGCTCAAACGAGTAAGCCTGCTTTTGCTTTACATACGGAAACTTTACGTGTGGATGCATTGCAAATTGTTGAGCCGTTGCCAAAGCAAACCTATTTTTTAACTTATGATCTCTATAAAAATATCGACATTATCACAGCATATATTCAAAAAGTAAAACCAGATAAAACACTGTGGATAACGGCAAGTTTTTGGCAATGGCGTAAGCGAAAACGTCTACAACAAATAGGCTATAAACGTATTTCTCGAATGAAGCATTTTAAATGTGCTCGTTATGAGCGCAATCATGTAGAAAATTACACAGAGAGTGGGGGCGATGTTCATTCTATCCATTAGAAGTAAGCGATGGAATATCGCGATGCAGCATATTTACTTTGCAGAAAAGCTAGCAAATACTAGAAAGCCGATGAAGTTAGTTTGTCACACACATTCACTTGTTCCAAGTCGTAAGTTGATTAAGCGTGAAGCGGTTCATATTCGATTAACAGATCATGAGTACATGATGTTGAGTGCACTGTCGAAAAACACTCGAAAACTATTGCGTCGTGCACAAGAAGAGTCCTATCAAGTTTTCTTATATAAAGAGCCATCAGAGGATAATTTACGAGCATTTCAACAGTTTTATAATGAGTTTGCCAAAAGGAAAAAAATCGACCAAATAAATAAACTTCAAATGGAAGCGATCATGCTATTAAATCAACAACAGGCTTTGTTATTGTCAGAGGTGCGAAGTATTTGTGGACAAACCTTATGCTATCGACTGGATATTGTCCATGCACAAAAAGCGATGTCCTATTATGTAGCGACTTGTCATGCTAGCGCATTACCTACACATTTAAAACGTCCTATGCGCTATGCGAATCGTTTCTTGTTATGGCACAATTTCATGTATTTAAAACAGCAAGGGTTCGTTCTATATGATATGGGTGAGCTAACAGATATCGAAACGGTTCGTCAATTTAAATTGAGTTTCGGTGGACAAGTTGTAAACGTATATTCTGGTTACATCGCACATTCGAGAATAAGTGCGTTGTTATTGGGCGTGCAAAAGTGGAGAAAATAGCAAGCAAAGTAAATCATGGAGGTTTTGTTATTTCCTTGGACTTTGAGCTAAATTGGGGTGTCCATGATGTATTTAGGTATGGGCAATATAATAAAAACTTATATGGAGTACGTCAGGCCTTACCTAAAATCCTAATGCTGTTTAAGGAATATGAAATTCATGCAACATGGGCTACTGTTGGCTTACTATTTGCGGAGTCTAAGGGAGAAATGGCGCACTACTTGCGAGGCATTCCAGTGAAGTACGAGCAGATGAAGTATGCAGCACATTCACAACTTGCAAAAGTAGGTGAAAATGAGCAAGAAGATCTTTTACACTTTGGCAAATCGTTAATAGAACAAATTATTCAAACACCTTATCAGGAAATTGGTAGTCATACGTTTTCGCATTATTATTGTTTAGAGAGTGGACAAATTGAATCGGATTTTGAATCGGATTTACAAGCGATGGCCATGATTTGTGAAGGATATATTGCACCGATGAAGTCGATTGTTTTTCCACGTAATCAGGTAAACGACAACTATTTTACTGCGTGTCAGCAAGCAGGCTATGTTTGCTATAGAGGAAATGAACGGCATGATTTATACAATCCGAAAAAGTTCACCAAAAAAAATCGACTATCATTAGGCGCAATGAAATGGCTGGATAGCTATGTTAATATTACGGGCAATCATATGGTCCGATTAGAAGAAATGAAAGAGGATGCATTTATTAATGTCCGAGCAAGTGCATTTTTAAGGCCTTACAGTCGTATTTTACGTGCATTTGAGCATCGCAAGATACAACGAATTAAAGAAGGGATGCTTGCTGCTGCTAAGGAAGGGGCTTTTTATCATTTGTGGTGGCATCCGCATAATTTTGGAAGACATATTGATAAAAATTTAGCGATGCTTGAGGAGCTTTTGCAATATTATCAAGAATTACAAAGAGACTATGATTTCCAAAGCTATTCCATGTATGAGGTAGCAATGCTATGTAAGCAATAACATTTCTGTATAGAGTGTTATTGCTTTTTTGTCTTGTTTTGAAATCTAGTTGCTGCTCTAAGCGAGCAATGAAACGTGCGCTAAAAATTAACTCGCTGGATGTTATAGATTTGGCAAGGGACTATTCGCAGTTCCGAACATAAGGATTCATTTTGTGCTCAAGCTTAATGGATGATAGGTTTTATAGAAATTTTAAGAGAATAAGAGGGAATTGAGCAGGGCGTGACGAAGATGTAAGTACCTTACTATAGGGCTGCTTTAGAATAATAAGCGTGTTCACAATTTTAGTGAGATCATAGTAATAAGTTCACTTAACGGATGAGGGTTATACATAGACAAAGGGGAGTTAGGGATGAAGGACAAGCAACAAAAGCCAATTTGGATTCAAAATATTTCTCAATTAGTAACACTTGCAAGTGACAAGAAAGGTCCGCGAGTACGAGAAGCAATGCGAGAGCTTGCTATTATTGAAGGAGGAAGTGTTTGGCTGGAAGATGGTGTGATTCAAGATCTTGGTACAACACGAGAAATGATATTAAAATATTTACCCCGTGCAGAGGAAGCGGAGATTGTCGATGCTACAGGGAAAATTGTCACGCCCGGTTTGATTGATCCTCATACCCATGTTGTTTTTGGCGGTAGTCGTGAACATGAATTTGAGATGCGTTTAGAAGGCGCGAGCTATATGGACATTATGAATGCTGGGGGAGGCATCCATGCAACAACTCGAAAAATGCGCTCGTTGACAGAAGAACATATTTTCAATCAGACGACGAGACGCTTGGACTTATTTTTACAACATGGTGTTACGACGTTAGAAAGTAAAAGTGGCTATGGCTTAGACTTAGAAAACGAGTTAAAACAATTACGGGTTATGCAACGATTGCAAAATAAGCATCCGATGGACATTGTTCCGACCTTTATGGGCGCACATGCAGTACCAGAAGAATATCGAGAAAACCCAGAGCACTTTGTTAACTTAGTGATTGATGAGATGATTCCTGCGGTGGTGGAAGAAAAGCTTGCAAAATTTATTGATGTGTTTTGTGAAGTCGATGTCTTTACACCCGAACAAGCAGAACGTATTTTATTGGCTGGCAAGGCACAAGGGCTTATACCTAAAATACATGCCGATGAAATTGAAGAAAATCAAGGTGCGCATGTTGCGGCAAGAGTAGGTGCTATTTCTGCTGAGCATTTATTAAAAGTGTCGGATGAAGGTATTGAAGCACTTGCTAAATCGGGCGTAATTGCATGCTTGTTACCAGCAACAGCATTGTATTTAGGTGAAAAACCAGCACGTGCCCGAGATATTATTGACGCAGGTGTACCTGTAGCGATTTCCACTGATTGTAATCCAGGCTCATCGCCAACGATTTCGCTACCACTTGTTATGAACTTAGCATGCATTACAATGAAAATGACGCCGGCAGAAAGCTTGTGTGCTGCTACCTATAATGCGGCTTGTGCATTGCAAATTGAAGATCGCGTAGGTTCTATCGAAATTGGAAAACAAGCTGATTTAGTGCTGTGGGATGTCCATAATCATCAAAAGTTACATTATATTTTTGGTGTAAATCATGTGAAAAAGGTTTGGAAAAAAGGTGTGAAGGTGGTAGGTTAAGATGTTTACCCAACCTGAATGGCAATGGAAACAAGAAAACGGCTCAGGCATGCATCAGTGGATTAAGCAAAAGCAAAACCCACATGCAAATGATGTAGATATTATTGTCTATGGCGCCTTATTATCTTATGCGAACGATCCTATGAAAAAAGCACAGTATCCTACTGCTTTTCGGAAAGCGTGGTCGAGCTTTCAATCTTATAATTTAGATGAACAAGTAGATTTGCGTTCATTAGCAATTGTTGATATTGGAGACGTGGCAATCGACTCGACCAATCGCATGCTTTCGGAATCTGCTATTGAGGCAGCTGCTGAAAATTTAAGTATCGCTTATCAGAAAAGCTTCACTTGCCTGATTGGTGGCGACCATGCAATCACGGCTTGTTCATTAAGAGGGATTAAAAATGCTTTTCCGAATGAGCGAATTGGCATTATTCAACTTGATACGCATCTAGATGCAAGAAATCAAGAAGATATAGGTTTAGCAATGAATTCACCGATTCATCAACTAATCGCATCAGGCGTTGTAGAGGGAAAACATATGTATAACGTGGGCTTGCATGGCTTTTTTAATTCACCAGAAATGATTTATTATGCTCGTGAGCAAGGAATTCATATGATTACTTTAAAGCAGATGCGACGTGACGGTATCCAATTGACCATCCGTGAAATGCTACGTCAGCTTATGTACGAGGTAGATAGAATTTATGTATCCGTGGATTTAGATGCATTGGATATTACGTTTGCCCCAGATGTACCTGCTGCTACACCGGGTGGATTAACGGCCTATGAATTATTTGATATTTTAAAGCTGATTGGTGAAAATGAAGGTGTACGGCATATTGACTTTATTTATCCTGATCCAAAACAAAATGAACTTCGCTTAGAAACGGTGAAAACGGGGGTTACTGCATTTTTGCAATGGCTAACCGGCATTCAACTGGATCATCGCAATCGTATATCAAGGAAAGAAAAGGCAGGCTATGGAGCTACTCCATAGTCTGTTTTGCTACGGGCGGAAGCTTCCCACAGGCACATCTAAATTGTTTGGGTGCCTGACACCTTAAACTGTTATAATAGAATAATAGATAAGAGAGGATTTTTTATTATGACTACAAAACCAAAATTACTCATTGTTGATGGTATGGCGTTATTATTTCGTTCTTTTTTTGCATCAGCAGCAATGGGGCATTTTATTCGATTAAAGGACGGCACACCAACGAATGGTGCGCAAGGATTTGTGCGCCATGTGTTGACGGCACAATCTATTATGCAACCAACGCATTTAGCTGTTTGCTGGGATATGGGGGCACAAACATTCCGCAATGAATTATATGATGGCTATAAAGCTAACCGTCCAGCACCGCCAGAGGAAATGCTTCCTCAATTTGATATGGCTAAAAATTTAGCTCAACATATCGGATGGCAAAATTTTGGCGTTGTCGGTATGGAGGCGGATGATGTAATCGGCTCGATGATTACGAAGTGGCAGGATGAAGCTGATATTACAGTTATTAGTGGGGATAAGGATTTATTACAATTGCTCACACCGACAACGCAAATTGCTTTTACAAAAAAAGGTTACACTGAATATGATCTTTATACACATACACGCTTTAAAGAAGAATATGGTATAGAGCCAATTCAATTTGCGCAAGTAAAAGCGTTTATGGGTGATACGAGTGATGGCTACCCAGGAGTTAAAGGAATTGGGCCTAAGCAGGCACTGACACTTATTCAAATGTATGGCTCGATTGATAATGTGATTGCTTCCTTAGAGGACTTAAAACCTGGTCAGCGTACCAAAATTAAAGACAATCTGGATATGCTGAAGTTATCACATGAACTTGCAACGATACAAACGAATGTACCGATTGAAGCCGATTTTGCTCATTTAGCAGTACCAAACTATGAGCACCAGACGATTAATGCAATAGAGGAACGTGGCTTTACACTTATTGCGAAGCAAGCACGTTCATTGTATGCCCTTAGTTAGGTGCTATTTTAACGAAGCGTAATACGTTTTTATTTTGTTGAAATGAAGCATTACGGATTTGACTGGCGCGATTGTTTCCTCCGTTATCGTGGAAAATTAACAATAGCTTACCATCTTGTACTTCGTAGCCAATAAGTGGTACCCAATGGTAGGCAAAGGTCGATTTTTTATCAAACCATCGTAGGCTAAAATAACGGTCAAAGCGCATTGCCACAGGGCGACCTGCGTCAATTTCTTGCAGCGCCTCTTTTAATGTGCAATTGCGTATATCCCATGTTGGTAACAGCTTTCGAAGGTTAGAAATTAAACGCCATTTAAACAAACCAACTTTGGTGCTACCTAGGATTTGGTAAAGGTCATTTACCGATGGAGCTAAAGGATTAAAGTACTTTAGGATGACATGGACTGTTGTCGGTCCACAGGCAGAGTTACGATAATGAGCTGCGATGGATGCATCGTATTGAGATGTGCCTTGTAATGACAAATGCTGTTTCATTATTATCTCCCTTCCAAAAAACGCTTTATAATCTACGTGTTTTTAATAAGGTGTTTGCTTTCGATTGATATAGAAGAAAAAATAGTATGCCGAGGGATACCTAGCATACTATTTTTACGTTTGTTACGATTTATTATTGTTGAGCAGCTAAAAACTCCGTAACTTGTTGTGGTGTTTTAGCGTTCGCACTATGTAAGTGGGCTAATTTTTCACCGTTTTGGAAAATTAATAAACTTGGAATACCCATTACATCGTATTTATCAGCGATTTCTGGCAGCTCGTCACGGTTAAGCTCATACCAATCAAATTGGTTGTATTCTTCAATAATTGGGTCGATGAACATATTCATACGTGTGCAATCTGGGCACCATCCAGCATAAAATTTTACAAGTACTTTTTGTTCACCAGAAATAAGCTCATTAAATTGTTCTGCAGTTGTTATTGTTTTCATTAGTAAATCACTCTCCTTGCTTTCCATTTTACACATTTTCTCTTCAACCTGAAAGTTATCTGTTTGGGATATGTGGAAGCTACTTATTGTCTTGTTTTCGCTCGTAAAAAACAAAAAAAGTTGTATATCGCAAAAATAATTATAGAAAAAAGATTGCTAATTTAGACAAAATAATCTACACTAAAAACAGAAAAAGTAGTTTTATTTTCATTCAGTGGAAGACATTTCTCGTAATTTAAGAAAGTGAATTGAGTGAAAATAAGTGTTTAGCGACTGTCTCAGATTTTGAGCGATGCTAGTGTGAAAACTTCGCATTCAGGCTATACGACGTTTCGACTTCCGTTTTAACCAGTAGCAGTGTCAAAATCTATGCGCAAAAACGCCGAAGCACAATTTTGATTTTTTTTGACCAAAAAATGAATGGTCATTCATTCAATGGGAGAATAAGGGGGAATTGCTTGTGACTTACAACATTAAAAAAGCGGCTGTTCTAGGTTCTGGGGTAATGGGTTCTGGAATTGCAGCACATTTAGCAAACATCGGTATTCCAACATTATTATTAGACATTGCACCGAAGGAACTAACGAAAGAGGAGGAAGCAAAGGGGCTTACGTTAGCACATCCAGCTGTAAGAAACCGCTTTGTAAATGGGGCTCTTCAAAAGTTATTAAAGCAAAAACCAGCACCACTTACTTCTAAGAAAAATTTATCGCTTCTAACGGTGGGAAATTTTGAAGACGATTTAGACAAACTGAAAGATGTCGATTGGATAATTGAAGTTGTTGTAGAAAATCTAGCGATTAAACAAAGCCTGTATGAAAAAATTGATGCTGTTCGTACGCCAGGTACAATAATCAGTTCTAATACATCGGGCATTAGCATTAATGCGATGGCTGAAGGACGTTCAGAAGATTTCCAACAACATTTTTTAGGGACACACTTCTTCAACCCTCCACGCTATTTAAAATTACTTGAAGTAATCCCAGCAACGACAACTGCACCAGACGTTGTTGACTTTATGAAAAAATTTGGTGAGGACATTCTTGGGAAAGGTGTTGTCTTGGCTAAGGATACACCAAACTTTATTGCCAATCGCATCGGCACATACGGTCTGTTAATCACTTTACAGCAAATGATGCAAGGTGGTTATTCAGTCGGAGAGGTAGATTCAGTGACAGGGCCACTCATTGGTCGCCCAAAATCAGCTACCTTCCGTACATTAGATGTTGTTGGCTTAGATACATTTATTCATGTGGCAAAAAATGTATATGACCAAACGACAGGAGAGGAACAGCAAGTATTTGCAGTACCTGAGTTCCTACAAAAAATGGTTACGAACGGCTGGCTAGGTGCAAAGTCTGGTCAAGGTTTCTTCCAAAAGCAAGGAAAAGAAATTTTAGAAATTGACCCACATACTTTAGCTTATAGTCCAGCTAAAAAATTACAAACACCTTCGATTGAAATGGCGAAACAAACGCGCGGACTAGCGAACAAAGTGAAGACATTAACATACGCAAAAGATCGTACAGGTGAGCTTTTATGGGGAATTTTTGCACCTACACTAATTTACTCTGCGCAGTTACATGGTGAAATTGCTGATGATATCGTCGCAATAGATAATGCCATGAAGTGGGGATTCGGCTGGCAGCAAGGCCCATTTGAAATTTGGGATGCTATTGGTGTAACAGAATCTGTTGCGAAAATGGAGGCAGAAGGTCGAGAAGTTCCACTATTTGTGAAAGATATGTTAGCGCAGGGCTTTACTACATTCTATTCAGAAATAGATGGTGACGTAGCGTATTATAATGGCTCACAATACGTGAAAGTTCCAGTGAATGAGAAAGAAATTAACTTAAAGCGTTATAAGAAAAAACATGGTGTTATTAAGTCCAATAGCGGTGCTAGCTTAATAGATTTGGGTGACGGTATTGCGATACTAGAGTTCCATTCCCAATCCAATGCCATTGGTTTAGATATTATTCAAATGATTAACTACGCAATAGACGAAGTAGAAGCAAATTATAAAGGCTTGGTAATCGGAAACCAAGGTAAAAACTTCTGTGTCGGAGCGAACTTAGGCATGATTTTAGTAGAAGCACAGGATGATAACATCTTCGAACTGGATTTTGTTATTAAAGCATTCCAAGATGCTATGCAAAAAATAAAATATTCAAGAAAACCAGTTGTCGCTGCACCGTTCGCTATGACATTAGGTGGGGGCGCAGAAGTATGCTTACCTGCTGCACATATCCAAGCGACAATGGAAACTTATATGGGCTTAGTAGAAGTCGGTGTTGGCTTAATTCCTGGGGGTGGCGGTAACAAAGCACTCTACCAAAAATTCTTAAAAGGCTTACCGCATGGTGTGGAAGTAGATTATCAACAGATTGCCAATAAAGTATTTGAAACAATTGCTATGGCGAAAGTATCAACTTCAGGTGAGGAAGCACGAGACAATAATTTCCTAAACTTTGCAGATGGTATATCAGTCAATGCAGATCACCAAATTTATGATGCAAAGCAGGCTGCTTTGGCACTCTATGAGGCAGGCTACCAACCACCGGTGCCAACAAAAGTTCCTGTTGTCGGTGCATCAGGCTATGGTACGTTACTAATCGGTGCTCAAGGGATGTTTGAATCAGGCTTCATTAGTGAACATGATTTAAAAATTGCCAAGAAGTTAGCGTATGTTATCGCAGGTGGAAAAGTACCATACGGCACATTAGTAGATGAACAATATCTATTAAACTTAGAACGTGAAGCATTCTTAAGTCTAGTAGCAGATCCACTATCGCAGCAAAGAATGCAACATATGTTGTTAAAGGGAAAACCACTTCGTAACTAATTAGATAGATGACTATATTTGCACATGAAACAAAGGGGGATTTAGACGATGCGTGAAGCCGTTATTGTAGCAGGAGCACGAACTCCTATTGGAAAAGCGAAAAAAGGTTCATTAGCAACAGTAAGACCAGATGATTTTGGAGCAGCAGTTGTCAAAGAGACATTGAAAAGAGCGGGCTATGAAGGGCCTATTGATGACTTAATTTTAGGGTGTGCAATGCCTGAAGCAGAGCAAGGTATGAATGTTGCACGTAGCATTGGTGCACTTGCAGGGCTACCGGATACGACACCTGCTTTGACTATTAATCGTTTTTGTTCATCGGGTTTACAGGCAATAGCGTATGCAGCTGAACGGATTATGCTTGGTCATTCAAAGGCAATTCTTGCTGGCGGTGTTGAGTCTATGAGTATGGTACCAATGGTAGGGAATACACCACGCTTAAATCCAACATTAGCAGAAACAGCCCCTCAATATTATATGGGGATGGGACATACAGCAGAGGAAGTCGCACGACAGTATAATGTTAGCCGTGAAGATCAAGATGCATTTGCGGTACGCTCGCATGTGCTTGCAGAAAAAGCAATTCAAGAAGGTAAATTTAATGATGAAATCGTCCCAATTGAAGTAGAACAACATTATGTGGATGCTAATAATAAACTACAGGTGAAAAAATTTACTTTCAGTATGGATGAGGGGGTCCGCCCTGGCACATCTGTAGAAGGTTTAGCGAAACTTCGTCCTGCCTTTCATGTAAAAGGTAGTGTGACAGCAGGTAACGCTTCGCAAACTTCTGATGGTGCAGCAGCAGTTCTGGTGATGGATCGAGAGGAAGCTGAAAAGCAAGGGATGACACCAATGGCGAAGTTTTTAGGCTTTGCGGTAGGTGGTGTTCCTCCAGAAGTGATGGGAATCGGTCCAATCGTTGCAGTACCGAAAGCACTTGATATTGCCGGTTTATCTATAGAGGACATCGATTTGTGGGAAATTAACGAAGCATTTGCTTCGCAGTCTTTACAAGTTGTACGTCATTTAGGAATCGACCAAGAGAAAGTGAATGTCAATGGTGGCGCAATTGCATTAGGACATCCACTTGGCGCAACCGGTGCAATTTTAACATTAAAACTTATTCATGAGCTGAAACGTCAAGGTAAAAAATATGGAGTTGTCACAATGTGTATCGGCGGCGGTATGGGCGCAGCTGGGGTATTTGAAATTTTATAAGTTGTGTAAAAATTAATTGTTTAAGAATTGCGAATTGTATGCGTGCCTGGCACCGAAAAATAAGGAGGAATTGGACATGACAGAAAAAACTACAGATATCATTAAAGGCGGCGGATTTATTATTGAGGATGTGGCGTTAGATCGCGTATTTACACCTGAAGATTTTACAGACGAGCAAAAAATGATCGCCAAAACAACGGAAGAGTACGTTGCGAATGAAGTATTACCTGTCGTTGAAAACTTAGAACATCATGAGTTCGAACATTCAGTACGTTTACTAAAAACCGCTGGTGAGCTAGGCCTATTAGCGGCGGATGTACCAGAAGAATATGAAGGTCTTGGTTTAGATAAAATTTCTTCAGCATTAATCGCAGAAAAAATGTCTGTAGCAGGTGGTTTCTCGATTACACATGGTGCGCATGTGGGGATTGGTTCATTACCGATCGTGCTTTTCGGGAATGAAGAGCAAAAGCAAAAATATTTACCAAAGCTTGCTTCAGGTGAGTTAATTGCAGCTTATGCTTTAACAGAGCCAGGTTCAGGTTCCGATGCATTAGGTGCTAAAACGACTGCCAAGCTAAATGCTGCTGGTACTCATTATGTTTTGAATGGTGAAAAACAATGGATTACAAACGCTGGATTTGCTGACGTATTTGTTGTGTATGCAAAAATCGATGGCGATAAATTCTCGGCATTTATCGTAGAACGTGCATATAACGGTGTTTCTGTTGGGCCAGAAGAAAAGAAAATGGGTATTAAATCTTCATCAACTCGTACATTAGTGCTTGAAGATGCAGAAGTACCTGTTGAAAATCTGCTTGGTGAAGTAGGTCGTGGACACGTCATTGCCTTTAACATTTTAAATATCGGTCGCTATAAATTAGGTGTCGGTACAATCGGTGGCTCAAAACGTGCATTAGAGCTAGCGATTCAATATACGAACCAACGTCAACAATTTAAAACAAAGCTTTCTGATTTCAACCTAACAAAAGAAAAGCTATCGACTATGGCGTCTCAATTATATGCGTCAGAATCATTAAATTATCGTACAGTTGGATTATTTGAAGATCGTCTAAGTCAATTGAGCCCTGAAGAACAAAAGCAAGGGAAAGTCATTGCCAATGCAATTGCAGAATATGCAATTGAATGTTCGATTGCGAAAGTGTTTGGGTCAGAAACATTGGATTATATTGCTGATGAAGCGGTGCAATTACATGGTGGCTATGGCTTTATGGCAGAATATGAGGTAGAGCGCATTTATCGCGACTCTCGAATTAACCGCATTTTCGAAGGAACAAATGAAATTAACCGCATGATTGTGCCTGGCACATTTATGAAAAAAGCATTAAAAGGCGAATTGCCATTATTGCAAGTCGCACAAAATTTACAACAAGAATTGCTGATGATGATGCCAGAAGAAGTAGGTACAGAACCACTAGCACAAGAAAAATACCTTGTAAAAAATGCTAAGAAAATCGCTGTGTTAGCAGCAGGTATGGCAGCACAACGCTACGGTGCGAAGCTTGACCAAGAGCAAGAAGTATTGGTAAATATCGCGAATATCGCAAACCAACTATTTGCTATGGAGTCTGCTGTGTTACGTACAGAAAAAGCGATTGCACGTGAGGGTGCAGAAAAATCACAACAAAAATTACTTTACACGCAAATTTTCTGCCAAGAAGCATTTGCAGAAATTGAGAAAGAGGCAAAGGATACGATTCTTGCTTCAGCTGATGGAGATGCTGCACGGATGACATTGTCAGCGCTTCGCAAACTGACTCGCAACAATCCTTATAACCTTATTGCTAAAAAACGTGAAGCTTCCGTTAAACTTATCGAAGCAGAAAAATTCATCGTATAATACTAGCTATGAACAGACTGTAGATACCTTAATCTACAGTCTTTTTTGGTGTCTGTTTTGGTGACAGGCACTCACACAATTTATAGCTTTGTCTTAAGACTCACTAAGTAATAATCCACGTAGACTCCTGCGGGAACGCATAGATTTAAGTGTCAGGCACTGAAACAATTCTGAATTCCACTGGTGTCAGGCACTCAAACAATTATAATTGTTTCATTTTGGCACATACTAGTTATGATGGTATACTACAGAAAATGATAGTAGAGGAGCCTACAAATATGATTCAATTTATCCATTATCCTAAATGTACAACTTGTAAAAAAGCACAGAAGTGGTTAAACGACAATGGCGTTTCATACGAAGAGGTACACATCGTTGAACAAGCACCTACGAAAGAACAATTAAAGCAATATTGGCAAGCGAGCGGGTTGCCACTGAAGAAGTTTTTTAACACTTCTGGCATGAAATACCGTGAACTTGGATTGAAGGATAAATTGGCAGAAATGCCGGAAGATGAGCAACTTACACTGCTTGCGTCAGATGGTATGCTAATTAAACGACCAATCGTGACAGATGGAAAAAAAGTAACGTTAGGTTTTAAAGAAACAGAATTTGAGCAAGCTTGGAAATAACTGCTTTTATCCTTGTTTTTATGAAAGAAGTATGGCACACTGATAGTGAATATATTACATATTTATGGAGGGGTTTTTGGCATGAGCACACCTAAAGACTTACGTTACTCTGAAGAACATGAATGGGTAAAATTAGAAGATGGTAAAGTACGTATCGGTATTTCTCACTTCGCACAATCAGAACTAGGAGATATCGTTTTCGTTGAGCTTCCACAAGTTGGCGACGAAATTAAAACAGATGATCCATTCGGAAGCGTAGAATCAGTAAAAACTGTTTCTGAACTTTACGCACCAATTTCAGGTACTGTAGTTGAAGTAAATGCAGACTTAGAAGATAGCCCAGAATTCGTAAATGAATCACCATATGAAAAAGCATGGATGATCGTTGTAGAGCCTGCTGATGCATCAGAGATTGAAAACCTTATGACAGCTGAGCAATACGAAAAATTGATTGCAGAATAAACAAGCCTGTAATAGAAAAACGTCGGCAAATTTACCGGCGTTTTTTATTATATAATGCTACAATTTTTCGGCGCATTCTTAGGAATTGCTAGTGCAATGAATTAATGGAAACGCCCAAAAGTTGAGATGCAATAGTATGAAATTCGGTTATTCAAATGTTATGCTGTAGTAGATAACTGTCTAAATGGGGGTGGCGTGATGTTCGAAGGGAAATGTTTAATCGTGGAAGGCCGTTCGGATAAGCTTCAAATAGAACCTATTCTTAGTGAAGATGTTACAATCCTTTGTACAAATGGTACAATTGGTGTGCATCAATTAGAAGAATTACTCGACCCATATGAGGGCTGTGAGCTCTATACATTTTTTGATGCGGATACATCAGGCGATAAACTACGAGCATTAATGGATAGACATTATCCAGAGGCCGAGCATTTACGGACAATGCCAACATATAAAGAAGTAGAAACAACACCGAGGAAAGTGCTAGCGACTATTTTATTGCGTGCTCATTTTTCAATCCATAATGAATATATTTTGTAAGGTTGCGTGAAATCATGGAAGAATGGTCAAAAGAGCAGTGGGAAACGGCTGTACAGTCTGGAGACAAAACTGCCTTTTATTTATATACACCGATGTGCGGAACTTGTGCCGTTGCATCCAAAATGATGAATATCATTGAACAGTTACTGCCAGAGGTAAAAATAGGCAAGGCAAATATCAATTTTTTAGAACAAATAGCTTTTGATTTTCAAATTGAAAGTGTACCTTGTTTACTTGTTAGCGATGGAGGAGAGGTTATTGAAAAGATTTATGCCTTTCAATCCGTACCATTTTTATACGAATTGTTAAAAAAACCAATTGACTGAACTTTGCTAGCGTGGTAAAGTAACAAATATATTAAAAAACTATTAAATATATCGAACTCTTATAAAGAGCGGCGGAGGGACGTGCCCTATGAAGCCCGGCAACCATCACATTTGTGAAAAGGTGCCAAATCACCCAAAGATTTATCTTTGAAAGATGAGAGAACGGTTTAGCGTATAAAGTACGTGACCCCTTCTACTTGTCTTGAGAGAAGGGGTTTTCTATATGAGAAAAGGAGTATTCGCTATGATACAGCTTCAAAATATTACGAAGAAATACAAAACCGCAAATGGCGAATTGACTGCTGTCAAAGATGTAAATCTTTCGATTAACAAAGGTGAAATTTTTGGCATTATCGGCTACAGTGGTGCTGGTAAAAGTACGATGATTCGTTTATTAAACGGTTTAGAAAAACCTACTACAGGTACAGTGAAGGTCAATAATCAAGAATTTTCATCTATTAAGGGGCAAAAGCTCCGTGATGCTAGACAAAAGGTAAGTATGATTTTCCAACATTTTAACTTACTTTGGTCCCGAACAGTGGCAGAAAACATTGCTTTTCCACTAGAAATAGCAGGCGTTTCTAAGCGTGAGCGAGAAGCACGCGTGAAAGAACTAATTGCACTCGTTGGCTTAGAAGGTCGCGATAAAGCGTATCCTTCACAGCTATCAGGTGGTCAAAAGCAACGGGTTGGTATAGCGCGAGCCCTTGCCAATAATCCAGAAGTTTTGTTATGTGACGAAGCTACATCTGCACTTGATCCAGAAACTACAGATGCAATTCTCGATTTACTAGTTGATATTAATGAACGATTAGGCTTAACCATTGTGTTAATTACGCATGAAATGCATGTTATTCGCAAAATTTGTCATCGTGTGGCGGTGATGGAAGCTGGAGAAATTGTAGAGCGCGGTGAAGTATTGCAAGTGTTCCAAGCACCTCAAGCGGCAATTACAAAAAAATTCGTCTCTCAAATTACTGATACGAAGGAAACGCAGGAGACTGTTGCACAGCTTAGAGCGAATTACCCTACAGGGCAATTGGTCAAGCTTGTCTTTGTAGGAGAAAAAACAGAGCAGCCCGTAATATCGCATTTAGTGAAGCAGTTTGATGTAGAAATTAGTATTGTTCATGGTAACATCTCACAAACTAAAAACGGGGCATACGGCACACTTGTTGTGCAAATTGATGGCTCAGAGACAAATGTAGCAGCTGCATTAAATTATTTGAATACAGTTGAAGTACAAACGGAGGTGATTGCAGATGCTAACTAATCTCTTTCCGAATGTCGACTGGGAAAAAATGTGGTCTGCCACATATGAAACACTTTATATGACCACTATCTCAACGGTCATCACGTTCATACTTGGTTTAGCCATTGGTATTATCCTCTTTTTAACGAGCCCGAACCAATTATGGGCAAATAAAATCGTAAACTTTTTAACGGGGTCAATCGTCAATATATTCCGTTCGATACCATTTATCGTGTTAATTATTTTACTAATACCGTTTACAAAGTTTTTACTTGGAACAATCCGCGGAGCAGATGCAGCTTTACCAGCACTTATTATCGGTGCAGCACCATTCTATGCACGAATGGTATTAATTGCACTACGAGAAATTGATAAGGGCGTTATAGAAGCAGCGCGCTCAATGGGTGCTAAAACGTCCACGATTATATGGAAAGTACTAATTCCAGAATCATTACCAGCACTTATTTCTGGGATTACGGTAACGGCTGTTGCCCTTGTTGGCTATACAGCAATGGCTGGTATTATTGGTGCTGGCGGTCTAGGAAACTTAGCCTTTTTAGATGGCTTCCAACGTAATCGCCAAGATGTGACATTAATGGCAACTATTTTGATCTTAGTAGTCGTATTTATTATCCAATGGATTGGCGATATGATTACTTCGAAAACAGACAAACGTTAAAAAGGTTATACCGGTTATTTACCGCTAACATATTATTGTTTGAACAAAATAAAGGGAGTGTAGACAAATGAAGAAGTTATTAGCAGGATTATTTTTATCAGTACTTGTACTAGCTTTAGCAGCTTGTGGTGCTGGTAACAAAGATGAAGCAGGTTCAACAACTGGAGATAAGGCAGACGACAGTGCAAAAACTGAAGAAAAAGTAACATTAAAAATAGGTGCTTCTAACACACCTCACGCAGTTATTTTAGAAAAAGCAAAACCGATTTTAGCTAAAGAAGGCATTGACTTAGAAATCGAAACATACCAAGATTATGTATTACCAAACCAAGATTTAGATTCTGGAACAATTGATGCAAACTATTTCCAACATATCCCTTATTTAAATTTACAAATTAAAGATAATGGCTATGATTTTGTAAATGCTGGCGGTGTACACATCGAGCCAATCGGTATTTACTCTAAAAAATATAAATCTCTTGAAGACCTTCCTAAAGGTGCAACAATCTTATTATCTAATTCTGTTTCAGACCATGGTCGTATGCTGTCATTATTAGAGGCAAAAGGCTTAATTAAATTAAAAGATGGTATCGATAAAACTGCAGCTGAAATTAAAGATATTGTAGATAATCCGAAAGACTTTAAATTTGATGCGAATACTGCACCAGAACTACTTGTTCAAATGTTTGAAAACGAAGAAGGCGACGCAGTCCTTATCAACTCAAACTACGCAATCGATAATGGCTTAAACCCAATCAAAGATGCGATTGCTTTAGAAGATAAAGAATCTCCATATGTCAATATTATTGCAGTACGTGCTGGAGATGAAAATAAACCAGAAATTAAAAAATTATTAGAAGTATTAACTTCTAAAGAAATCCAAGACTTCATTCTGGATGAATGGAAAGGCGCAGTAGTACCAGTTAAATAATATGAACTTTTACAAAGAGTATGTAAGTGAAAACTTACATACTCTTTTTTTATGTAAGGAAAATATCCGTCGTTCAAGGCAATGTCCAATCCGTCTTTTACGAACATATTTGTGTAAATAACAATAGTAAGAAAGTATTTATTATATTAAATGTGAATTATTAACATTGTTCAGTGTTACAATGTGACTTTTATTAATACAGTTAAAAAGAGGTGCGTGAAAAAGTGAACAATTAGGAAAAGGCCATTTTATTTTAAGCAATCGGAGTGTGACGATATTTTTTCTTTTTTTGAAATAATGCCATCTTTGCATCTAGTTAATTATATTTAGAAAAATAGTGCATGTATTAATTTACCAAAAATGATATAATACTAAAGGATTATATGAAGGTTTTTGGTGAAATCAACTTATTTAAAATAGTTATATATACATTCAATTAAAAATTGTTTAGAATTTGTTTAGTTGAAATTAGTACTATAGGTATGTTGGAAATGTGTACTTATTTTGTGGTGACAAGAGAATAAATTCCTTTTGCACAAAAAAGGATTTATTTGTATTTAATGTTTAAAATTAGGTAAAGGGGTAATTTGTTTATGGGGATTAAAATTGACTCACCAAAGTTAGCTTTATCGAAAAAAATCAAAACGAAACAGGCAAAAATTGGTGTAATCGGACTTGGCTATGTAGGATTACCACTCGCTATAGAAATGGTCAAAAAAGGGTTTCAAGTAATTGGTATTGATAAAAATAACGAAAAAATAGCTAAGCTAACGAATGGAGAAAGTTATATTGCTGATTTATCGGATGCTGTTATCCAAGAGGTCTTAAAAGAAGAGAAGTTGGAAACGACTGCGGATTTTTCAAAGCTTGCAAGTGTAGATGTCATGATTATTTGTGTACCAACTCCAACATCAGCAGATGGTACACCGAATATTTCTTACATTGAAGATGCGTCCAAATCAATCGCACAATATATTTCTGCCAATACACTAGTGATTCTTGAAAGTACGACGTACCCTGGAACGACTGAAGAAATCGTTCAACCAATTTTAGAAAAAAGTAATTATGTGATTGGGCAGGATATCTTTTTAACTTATTCCCCTGAACGTGTTGATCCTGGAAATATTAATTTTACCGTTTCAAATACACCGAAAGTAGTCGGTGGTGTGACAGAAGCATGTTTAGAAATAGCAAAACTATTTTATGAAACGATCATCAATACAAATGTTTTTCCTGTTTCTAACCCAAGGGTTGCAGAGATGGAGAAGTTACTGGAAAATACCTTTCGCCAAATCAATATCGCACTTGTTAATGAGCTGAGCAAAATATGCTACAAAATGAATGTAGATATTTGGGAAGTAATCGAAGCTGCTTCGACAAAACCATATGGATTTATGCCGTTTACACCTGGTCCAGGGGTAGGGGGGCATTGTATCCCTGTTGACCCTAAATATTTATTATGGGCAGGACAGCAACATGGTATTACGGCTTCATTAATTGAGGCGGCAGATAAAATTAATGATTCCATGCCGAGTTTTGTGGTTGAAAGACTGGAAAATTATCTTATTGACCAGAAGAAAGAGCTACGAGCTGGAAAGATTGTTGTTATTGGTGTCACGTATAAGCCAAATATTAATGATTTCCGTGAATCTCCTGCACTTCACGTCATCCAAGAATTATTGGAGAAGCAATATGATGTTATGGTTGTGGACCCATTTATCGAAACTTTTTCAGTCAACCAATACACACTTAATACTGTTGCATTATCAAAACAATTAATCGAAGAAGCAGAAGCTGTATTAATTTTAACGAATCATGCAGAAATTGATTATGGACTGCTCGATCAATATGCTGCACTAATTTTTGATACACGGAATACCCATTTTTTATTTGCCAATAAAAATTATCATAAATTGTAAGGAGAACTGTGTGGAAATGAAAAGACTAAAATTATGTAGTTTACTAGTCGCTTTGTTCATAGCAGGATGTCAATCCGAAACACAAAGTCAAGTTGCACCAGTAGATTCGTCGATTGAAATAAAAGAACATGATGGAACGATGAGCGATATTTTACATCATGCCAATATTCTTACCCCAAAAGTGGCTTTGACTTTTAATGGACTTGCAGATAATGAGACAATGCAAAAGCTTTTAAAGGTATTAGATCAAACGAACATCAAGGCAACGTTTTTTATTGAAGGTATGCGTCTAGCACAAGAACCTGAATTGGTTAAGAACATATTGAGCAAAGGCCATGAAGTAGAAAACGGTACATTAACGTTCCCTGATATGGCAGATATAGATTATGAAGAGACTTATAAAGAAATATATTTAACAAATCAAATTTTTGAAGAGCAATTAGGTTATACACCGAAGTATGTGAGAAGTCGTTCAGGGGACGCAACAGACAATATGCGTTATGCGACAAATGCTCTTAATATGAAAGCTGTTGTAGAGGCATCTGTTAATCCGAAAGATCGTAATATGCAAAGTGCAGAGGAAATGATGACGTATATTCGAAAGTATGTAGATAGTGGTTCAGTCATCCATTTAAATACGTATATTAATCCGGCCGTCATTGATGTTGTCCCGTTACTTGCACAGTTTGGCAAAGAAAAAGGCTTTACATTTTCTACGTTAACGGACGTATTTGAAAACGAATATTTGGTTAAATCATTAGAGGAAATTAAAGGCTACGATGCGATAAAAATAAATCCAGCATATGAAAATGTCCAACCGCATGTCTATTATCGGAAAAATACAACAAAAAAAGAAATTGCTTTATCCTTTGATGACTGGGCAAGTGAGGAACGAACGAAGGAAATTTTAGATGTTTTGGATAAGTACAATATTCAATGTACATTTTTCTTAATCGGGAAGGGTGTTGAAAAAAACCCTCAATTAGCACGATTAATTGTAGATCGAGGACACGAAGTAGCGAGTCATTCTTATAATCATGTCGATGTAACAACGATGACACCAGAGGAGTTACAAGAAGATGTATTGAAGGCACACCAAGCACTCACGTATGCCTTACAAGAATCACCGTTATTGTATTTTAGACCAAATCAAGGTGTTATTAATGAGGAGTCTGCTAAAATTATTGCCGCTACTGGCGTTCAAACAATTGCCATGTACGATATTGCATCATTTGATTGGAACTTAGATTATACGGCACAAGATATTTATGATCGGGTTATGACTAGGGCAGCTCCAGGAAAGGTAGTGGTGATGCATATTTTAGACGGTACAAAAACAGTCGAAGCACTGCCATTAATTATTGAACAACTTCAAAAGCAAGGCTATAGTTTTGCAAAAATGTCGACTTGGATTGAAGAAGATTCAAATAAGAAAGTGAATTGATAATCATGAAAACGAAAAAAGAGATTTTAACAATGCCACGCTCTGATCGACGTATCTTATCCAATATTCCTGACCCTGAAAATGTACGGAGCCTCGTTAATCGTCGAGGGGCTTCGTACCAAACAGAAGGGGATATTGACCCTACAAATGTAAATGAAATTTATCGTTTACAGTTATTAAGTTTGCGTTATGAAACTGCATTTGAAGTGAACATTAAAAGAGCTAGACAAAAAAATCCTTATCAATATTATGCTGAAGATATTTCAGTGACAGGTATCCTTGTTTATACGGATAGTGCAAATCAATTATTAGCTGATGAAATTGTTACGATGCAGTTCACAATACCTGATGGAGCGATGCCTGAGGGTTATGAATCAAAAGTAAAGTTAAAAGCTAAAGTAGTCCGTCAATTTACAAAAGAGATAGATGGAAAAACGAGATACTACTATGCGTTTGAATTTTTGAATCCTTTAAATGAGTATTTAACGAAAAAACGTTGGGGACTTTCAATTTTTGTAGCGAGTTTATTTTTATTTATTGTTTCCCTTATCGTTGTATTAATGCGTGCTGAAAGTGTCATCTATTTTAAGTTTAATAAGTTCTTATATTTATATAGTATAATCGCAGCAACATTTCTTCTAAGTAGATATTTGTTTGGTATTTTCTATAAGAATGTGCCAATCAATCCTCAATATGAACCCGGTGTTTCTATTATTATTCCAGTATTTAATGAAGAACAATGGATTCATAGAACCATTTTAAGCTGTATAAATCAATATTACCCTGTGGATAAATTAGAAGTTATTGTCGTAGATGATTACTCTACAGATAGAACAGAGGAAGCCGCCAATAACATGATTGAGCTGATTCATAGGGAAGGTGGGCGTTTTAGAACAGAGGGACGTTTGAAATTTCATAAGCTACCTCAAAATGGGGGGAAGCGTGAAGCGTTAATAGCGGGAGTGCATTTGGCCAAACATGATTTAGTCGTTTTCGTCGATTCAGATAGCTTCTTAGAGCCTCACGCCATTCGAAATTTAGTACAACCTTTCCAAGATCCTAAAATGGGCGGTGTAGCAGGGAGAACAGAAGTAGAAAACAAGTTTACGAATGCTCTAACAAAACTACAAACGGTTCGATATTATATAGCCTTTCGTATAATGAAAGCGGCTGAGTCTTGGTTTGACACCGTAACATGCTTATCGGGGCCACTTGCATGCTATCGTAAAGAGCTTATATTAAAAAATGAAACAGCATGGTTAAATCAAAAGTTTTTAGGGCAACCGGCAACATTTGGTGATGATCGTAGTATGACAAACTATATTTTAAAGACGCATCGCACAGGCTATCAAGACAATGCAGTATGTTCTACGATTGTACCTTCAGATACAAAAGTCTTTTTGTCGCAACAAATGCGCTGGAAACGATCATGGTTACGAGAGTCGTTAAGAGCCTTTTTATTTATGTGGAAAAAAGAACCTTTTATGTTTTTGTTCTTTATCATTGGTTTAATTGTACCAATCGCAGCACCAATTGTCGTAGTTTACAATTTAATCTATGTGCCTATTATGCATGGGATATTTCCAACAACATTTTTAATGGGTCTATTGTTAATGGCAATGCTGATGAGCTTGGCCCACCTATTCTTTAGACGAAGTAAGTTGTGGATGTTTGGCTTTATATTTGTCCTTTTCTACGAATTTATTTTACTTTGGCAAATGCCTGTGGCGTGGGTGACATTTTGGAAATCAACTTGGGGTACAAGAGAAACACCTCAAGATGTATTGGCAAGGGAAAAGAAATTGGAAAAACAAAAGATTCGGAAATCCCGATTTTCAATGCTGAAAATAAGAAAAATGGGTGAGAAGGAATGAGTGAAAAAAATGTTGTATTAAATCCAGCTAAAAAAAATCGCAGAAAATTACTTCGTTCTATTGCTCAATTCGTTATCGTTGTATTTTTAGCGGTGATATTAATACGTGTCGTGTTCTTAACAGAAAAAAAAGAAGAGGAAACTGTTCCTCTAATTAATAAAGATGGTTTTATTGCATTATCCTACTTTGGCGTAAGTAGAAATGATTCTCCAAAATACGTGTCCAGAAAGAACTTGGAAAAACAGTTGGAGTTACTTGAAGGGCAAGGTTACAAAACGATTACCCAGCAAGATATATTAGATTTTTATGAAAAGAAAAAACCTCTACCAGAGAAAGCGTTGTTTTTATCATTTGAAGATGGACGCACAGACTCAAGTATTTTCGCTCAAAACATTATGGAAGAGTTGAATTATAAAGCAACCATGTTTACGTATGCCAATAAAATGGATACGAGAGACAATAAATTTTTAAAACCTAAAGATTTATTACTGATGCAAAAAAGTGGGTTTTGGGAATTAGGTTCCAATGGATACCGTCTGACGTATATTAATATTTATAATGATCAAGGACAGTCATTAGGCATGATTGACGAGAATGATGTGCCAAATAAAACGACAATCGAATATTATAATCACTATTTAATGGACTTTATTCGCAATCAGTTTATGATTCCGAGTGAAACGCGGAAAGAAATGGAGACGCGAATTAAAAAGGATTATAAATTAATGCACGATATTTATGAAGAAAAGTTAGATGAAGTGCCAAAGGCGTATGCCATTATGCATGCCAATGCACTTTACAATAATATGGACCCTTTAGTAGAGAGTATTAACGATACCGAAATTAAAAATACATTTCGTATGCATTTCAATTTAGAGCTAGGTGCCTATAATAACAAAGATGCAGATCTCTATAACTTAAGTCGATTACAAGTATCGCCATATTGGTCAACAAACCATGTGATGATGAAAATCCGCCAAGCGAGTAAACAAAATGTAGCATTTGAAGTAGGGGATGCGCAACAAGCAAAAAAATGGTCCATTATTAATGGAGCCGCAGAATTTAAAAATAATGAAATCATTATAACGTCTGCACCATCCAGTGAAGGGCGCATTATTTTAAAGGATGCCTTGCCTAATCAATATAATGTCAATTTTGCTTTTAAAGGAAATGTAGTAGGGCAGCAATCTCTATATTTGAACTATGATGAAAAAAGCAATAGCTATATTCGCATTGCATTAATAGACAATGAGATTGTTGTATCAGAAAAATTGCCTGGAGCAAGTGTTGTTGAAAAGGAACGCTTGCAGTTAAATGATATTAAGTGGGATGAAGAACAATACGCATTTAATAAAGCAACTGTCTATAACTATCAAGATACACAAAAAGGTTCGAGAATTGATGAAGATGAATATCCACGAAATTTAACACAAAAAAGAGTATTTAATATCGCTGTGAATAAAGATAAAATAGAGATAAATGTCGACGATGTATTATCGAAGACAATAAAGGTAAATCCAGTTATTAATGGGACTCAATTAGGAATCGGAGCAATGTATAGTAAAAAAGATACGACACATGAACAGTATGCAGATGATATTTACGATACATTGATCGATGATCTATTAATAACAGATGGAAACAAGACGACACTCTTTTCAAATCAATATACGAATTTTGATAAAGTAAAGTATAAAACAACGACATTGTTTAATAACGTTGTAGACTTCTTTATTGAAACCTTCTAAACCGAGGGGAAGTTAGATTCACGTGAGAAAATTTATTTGGTTTATCTGTATGGCACTACTAATTATCACAGCATGTAGTAATAGCAAAGAAGTTCCGGTTGAAGCAAAGGAAGAGCTAAAAAATAAAAATAAGTTGCAATTATCTATTTGGTTGCCCGAATGGCAAAAAAAATCAGCAATAGAAGACGTGAAAAATTCACAGCAGGGTTTACAGGATATTCGTGTATTTGGCGCTTATTTCAACAGTAAAGATCAATTATTATTAACAGATAATGCGGTAGAGATGTTGCAACAAACACAGCAACAATTTCATGCCACACATTTTGTGATGCTTACGTTAATCAATGACTATGTTACAGATAACGCCCCATCAGTTCAGAAGGATAGTAAGTTATTACATCGCCTGCTCCAAGATACTTCAACGAGGCAAAAGCATATCGATAATATATTGCAAATTATTGAGCAATATCAGGTCAAGGGAATAGAAATTGATTATGAAAAGGTAGCGAAAGAGGATCTTCCGAAATATATACTTTTTTTAGAAGAGCTTTATCAACAGTTATCCAAAAAAAATATCACACTAAATGTTGTATTAGAACCGCGTTTTCCATTCGATATGAAATTGCCCGATGGCCCAAAGTATACTGTTATGGCGTACAATGTCCATGGTTATCATAGTGGACCTGGAGCAAAAGCAACATTCTCATTTTTAGATGACTTACTAAAAAAAATACAAAAGTCGAATCAAAACTTAGCCATTGCTTTTGCAACGGGTGGATTTAAATGGGCTGCACAAGGGAAAGCAGTTGCTTTAACGGAAATTGAGGCAGAGCAACTTCTCGCCAAAACGAAAGTAAAGAAACAACGAGATCAAGCAAGCGGAGCTGCCTACTTCACTTATTCTGATGACAATAATGTACGTCATGAGGTATGGTATGCGGATCAAGAGACACTTGAAAAATGGATTAGCTATGTCCAACAAAAAAGCTACCATGAGGTAGTATTATGGCGCGCTGGCGGTTTAAGTTCAGATACATTAAAGTGGATTGACAAGCAATCTATCAAATGAAGGAAGGATAGATAAGTCAATTAAACGTATTTTTTACTGTAGTTTGAAATAGCGAAAAGCTATATAATGATTAAATATGACAAGCCCCACCATTTAACTTTTTGTGGGCGAGCATCGAGCATCTTCCATATGGCATGTGCCATATGGAGGGGGCTTGTCTGACTCGCTTTCCTATAAAAGTTTATTTGGTGGGGTTTACCTTGTTTATCAATAATTATGTACGGTTAGTACAAGGTTTATTTTTGTTCCTATCGGGCACTAAACAAGTAAGGCTTTGAATTATTTCGAGGAGAGCTACAAGGAGGTAGGAATAATGAATGAAGTAATTTTCGCAAAAGATATAATGCTAGAACAAGATGTTAAAAAATATTTTGAAATTATGCTTGAAAGTGCTATTCGTTCACATATGACGATTACCACAATTTTTTTAAAGTGTGTACACAGTAGCTCTTCAGAAGTAAATCAAAGCAATGTAAATGCTCAAATTACTGATTTTTTAACGGAAAATATTCGGAAGACGGATTTACTCTTCCAATTGGCAGATGGAGAGCATTGGGGCATTATTTTTTTACAAAGTAGCGATGTTGAAGCGAATGCATTTTTAAAAAGAATCTTTTATTTACTAAAGAAAGATACAACGCTAGAAAGTCACGTTGCCTTAAAAGCTTCTATAACAGAAATACGTAATAATCAGATTAACTTTGAAATACTAGTAGAAAAAAATAAAGCATTACTGGCTGATAGCAATCAACAGCAATGGTGGATTGAACAGATAGAGGATTATCGTTTACAATCCATTGAACTTGTAAAAGTGAGTATTATTGAACAAAATGCTATTTTTAGAAAAGTGTTAGAAACGACTTTAAATTCCATGGATATCGCTAATTTTACTTTTGATGTCACAGCATATGAAGATGGTTATAGTTTTTTACAATCTAATACTTATCAATCCGGGCATTTGCATTTAATTATTATGAATGATATTTTACCGCGCAATAATGGCTTAGAAATTTTACACAGCTTACGAACAATGCCGAACGAAAAGCGATTCCTCATTTACATGATGTCTGAACGTAACTCAGAGATCGCCGCACTCAATGCATATGAAGGTGGCGTAGATGAATTTATAGTTAAACCGTTTAACTTACGTTTATTAGAAGCAAAAATTAAACGAACTTTTGCGAGGTATTGGCAATGATAGACTTATCGCTTGATTTTCTTTTATCCGTAATAGCTATACTGTTCATCGTTCTGTGCGGCTTCATGATGTATATATTTTATCAACGTCAAAGTGAAGTGCGTTTTAAAAAATCGAGAGATATCTATTTAAAAGACTACTCACAGCTTTGGTATGAATATCTTTTTAATAATGAAATTTTTTCAGTGGTGCTTATACCACGTGGCAAGCCGCAAGTTCAGGCAATCGAAATGATTTTTTCATCCTATTTAAAGAACATTACGAATGATGATATGAGATGGAAAATGAAGAATTTTTCCAATCAGTATTTAAAGACATTTTATGAAAATGATTTAATGAATAAACGTTGGAGCATTCGCATGAACGCATTATATCGTATCGCCGATTTGCAGCTCGATGAATTGCTCGATGCTTGTAAAAAATTAGAGACAACGAAATACTCTAAGGAAGAGTTTTTTCAATTGCTTAAAATATATTCTTTATTTCAGCCAGAATTATTTATTCAAAAAATAAAGGCCCCCAATGCAAATTACTCTGAAAGTGAATATAGAAGATTATTCGTTTTATTAGAGGAAGATATATTTATGCGATTTTTTGATGAGTTTACGAGCTGGTCAATGAGCATTCAATTTGCTGTAATCGATACGGCTGCGGCCAAAAAAAATATGCAATATATTGAGAAATTAGAGCAATTATTAACGAATGAAAATGATGAAATTAAAATACGCGCGCTAAAGGGCCTGTTTGAAATTGGTGTAATTGAAAATATCAATCCGTATATTCCTTTCGTAACGTCACATTTATGGGAAGTACGCTTAATGGTAGGGAAGATATTTAAATATGTCCCCTTGTCCTATTCTTATCCCTATTTAGAACAGCTTCTTCAAGATGAAAATTGGTGGGTTCGGTCTCAAGCTGCGAAGACGATTGCTGAAGATCGTGACGGATTAGAGAAATTAAAAGAGTTTATTTCATATTCTACTGATCATTATGCAGTGGAGATGGCACAAGAAACAATAATGAGAAAGCAGGGAACGAGATGAAAATTTTACATTACTCCATGTTATTTTTTGGCGGCGTAATTGTATTTTATATGCTGTTTGTTATTGTTTCATATTGCACCATGTTAATTATCGCAATGCTTGATTTGCGTAAGCGATATCGTTTAGACCCTTCGGAGTATGATGATGCGCATATAGATGCCTTTTATTCCAAGCCTGTGTCCTTACTAGTTCCTGCCTATAATGAAGAAGTAGGGGTAGTAGATACCGTCTATTCATTGCTTAATTTACGTTATCCGCAAACAGAAATTATTATTATTAATGATGGTTCCACTGACAATACTCTACAAACGGTCATTAAGCACTTTCAGATGAAACCTGTAAATAAAATTATAAAAACAAATATTCATACGAAGCAAGTTATCCAAATTTATGAATCAGAAATTTATATGAATTGTATATTGGTAGATAAAGTGAATGGCGGCAAGGCTGATGCATTGAATGTTGGTATCAACGTATCACAATATCCGTATTTTTGTTCCATTGATGGGGATTCCATTTTAGATGAAAAAGCATTGCTTCGTGTAATGAAGCCGATTGTTTTATCTGATGGAGAAGTGATTGCAGCTGGGGGCAATATACGTATCGCCAACGGAGCGAAAATGCAACTTGGCTCGATTTATGATATGCGATTACCTAGTAACTATTTAGTTATCATGCAAATAATTGAATATTTGCGAGCCTTTTTAATGGGGCGAATTGCATTAAGTAAATTTAATCTTGTGTTGATTATTTCAGGTGCATTTAGTGTCTTTTCAAAAAAATGGGCTGTTGAAGCAGGCGGCTATTCGACCAATATTATTGGTGAAGACATGGAGCTCGTTGTCAATATTCATCGACTTATTAAAGAGAAAAAAGAAAATAAACGAATTGAATTTGTGCCAGACCCTGTTTGTTGGACAGAAGCGCCGCATACATTAAGTGTTTTGCGAAATCAGCGCAGACGTTGGCACCAAGGGATGTTTGAAAGTCTTTGGAAACATAAGAAAATGACGTTAAATCCACGATACGGTTTGATTGGTATGGTGTCGTTTCCGTATTTTTGGCTTGTGGAATGTTTAGGACCTGTTGTAGAACTAGGTGGCTATATCTATATTATTATCGCGTTTTTCTTAGGGCAAATTTATTATGAAATGGCGATTTTGTTATTATTGCTTTTTGTTATTTATGGTGTTATTTTTTCCGTTGCTTCCGTATTATTTGAGGCTTGGAGCATGAATACGTATCCAAGAAAGAGAGACTTGTTACGTATGATTACTTTAGCGTTTACTGAAATTTTTTGGTATCGCCCACTTACACTACTATGGCGTTGTGAAGGATTAATTCGATTTGTACGTAGAAAGAGTGAATGGGGAAATATGAAGCGTGTCGGGATTGCTGAAAAGGAGAAAAGTGTATGAAGCGAATATATATAGGAATTATCATTACATTAATGCTCATTATTACTCCGATTATTATTTGGTACTTGGATGATAATACCCCGCTTAACGTAGCTATTTTAGATAAAACAGTTCCAAATGAAACATATCGCGAACATCTCGGCGTGAATTGGTTTTTAAATCATTACAAGTATACGATGGACAATCAGCCTTATGATTTAGTGGACAGTTATTTCGGTACGCAACCAGATGACAAATTAAAAAGTGTAACGGAAAAAAAATTCCCAACAGACTACAGTAACTATGATGTGATTTATTTAGCAGATACGTATGGTGTGTATAAAGATGATTTAGGACAAGAAAAAAGGCTAGGACAGCGCTCAGAAAAAATTGTCGGTGGTTTAGAGATGGAAGAATGGCAGTCCATTGTATCTCGACTAGCTAGTAATAAAAAAAGTATGTTAATAGCCGAGTACAATACATTTGCTTCGCCAACAACAGAAGCTGTTCGAAAAGAGCTTCAAGATTATTTGGGAATTTCATGGTCAGGATGGATTGGGCGTTATTTCGATGAGCTCGATTATCATAAAAATTTAGAAATACCACAATGGATCGTAGATGAATACGGAGACGATTGGTCCTATAAAGGCGGAGGATTTATCGTATTTAATGAAATTACAGAAAAGCTCGTAGTATTAGAGTTGGACAAACATATTAAAACGGCAGGGATTGAGCTTCAATTTACGGAAGCGGGTAAGCAATTTTTTAATACCTCTAGCAGTGCAAAATATGAGTATTGGTTTGATATTATTACGCCGAAATATGCTGAAGATGCATTAGCCAACTATAAGTGGGATTTAACGAAAGAAGGGTCAAAGTTATTAGATGACAATCATATTCCACAACAATTTGCAGCGATTGTCTCGCAGGATAAACGTTATACAACGAGCTATTATTTTGCAGGAGACTTCAATGATATGGGGCGTTTACCTACGCTATCTAAAGTCAAAGGTTTACCTACTCTTTATAAATATGCTGAGAAGTTTGCTGACAGCTCTTTTTATTGGTCTATTTACATACCAGTTATGCACAAAGTATTTGAGACATTTGAGAAAAAAGAAGTGCAAGAAACAAATCATGCAAACAAATTAAACTATAATGCACGTGTTCAAGGTGAAACGTTTGAAGTGTTACAAGATGGAAAATGGGAGCCGATAACATTCAAAGGTGTCAATATTGGTATGGGGAAACCAGGTGCATTTCCTGGGGAAGCAGCAATCACTGAAGAAGAGTATTATCGTTGGTTTAATCAAATTGCAGCTATGAATGCGAATACGATACGGGTATATACATTACACCCGCCAGGCTTCTATCGAGCGCTGGCAAAGTACAACGAAGAAAATCCTAATAAGCCACTATACGTTTTACATGGTGTTTGGATTAATGAAGAAGGCTTATCACAATCGCTTGATGCTTATGATGCAACTACGTTAAAGGATTTTCAACATGAAATGAAGCGCATGGTTGATGTTATTCACGGTAATATTTATGTGCAGCCTGTAACGGGACATGCATCCGGCTTATACGATGTAGATGTTTCAAAATATGTAATTGGTTGGGTGCTTGGGATTGAGTGGTATCCACATATGGTCGTCGGAACAAATGAAAAGCATGCTAATTTAGGGCAATATAATGGAACATATTTCGAAACGAAAAATGCGACACCTTTTGAGCATTGGCTTGCTGAGCAGATGGACATGATTACAGTTTATGAGAAAGAGAAATACAATTGGATGCGACCGATGAGTTTTACCAACTGGGTAACAACAGATTTACTAGAGCATCCATCCGAACCATCAGAAGATGAAGATTTAGTAGGCGTTAACCCGAATGTCATCTTTACAAAAGGGGAAATGCAAACACCAGGACAATTTGCTTCATATCATGTCTATCCTTATTACCCAGATTTCTTTAATTTCGATAAAGATTATTTAAATTATGTAGATTTTCGTGGTCAAAAAAATAGTTATGCAGGCTATTTAAATGAATTGCATAAGGCGCATACAATGCCTGTACTTATCGCGGAATTCGGCATTCCAGCATCGCGTGGAATGACACATGAAAATGTCTACGGTTGGAATCAGGGGCACATGTCTGAAAAGAAACAAGGTGAAACATTGCAGCATTTGTATGAAGATATCATGCATGAAGGCTTGCTTGGTGGGCTTGTATTTACATGGCAGGATGAGTGGTTTAAACGGACGTGGAATACAATGGATTACGACGACCCGAATCGTCGACCGTTTTGGTCCAATGCTCAAACCAATGAACAGCAATTCGGTCTAATGAGCTTTGATCGAAATAAAGTAAAAGTGGATGGAAAGCTAAATGATTGGGAAGAAGGTACACAATTATATAAAACTTCGCCTTCTAGCTCGACTGATTTTGCTGTGGATTACGATGAAAAGTATGTGTATATGAAGTTGAAGAGTGATGAGATAAAAACAGCATCACCACGTATTTTACTAGACGTAGTACCAGAGCAAGGCAATACATCTGCAACAACTATTAAAAATATAACATTTTCAAATGGTGTTGACTTTATTGTTGAGTTAAATAAAAATAGCGATTCGCGAGTTGTCATTGATGAATACTACGATTTCTATGATTATTTCTATGGACATCGATTAAGCATGATTCCTCCACGCATGAAAGCAGCGGTTAAAAATAGTGGCAAGTTTGCGCCGATTTATTATGTTTTAAATAAACAACTGTACTTACCAGAACAAAAAAAGACGACAGACTTTAGCTTTTATGAAACAGGTAAATTGCTACAAGGAAATGCAAATCCTGAAGCGTCTAACTATAATTCACTCGTTGACTACACATGGACAGATGATAATGTGATTGAGCTACGAATACCTTGGCTTCTGCTACAATCCAAAGATCCAAGTCAGCGAGAGTTTATGGGAGATTTATATGCAAATGGTGAAACAGCGTCAGTTAAAGTGGATAATATTTTTGTTGGTGTAGTATTTGTCGATGAAGAAGGAAAAGTAGTCCAATCTTTACCGAAGTCTACGAATAATGTATTGCCAGCATTGGATTCATATAGTTGGGATACTTGGCAACAACCGAAGTACAATGAACGCTTAAAACAATCTTATTATATTTTACAAAAAGTATTTAAGGACGATTAACGCATACACTTGAAGCATTGGATAAACAGAAAAAGTGGCTGGGACATAACTAAAAAAATTAAGAAACAGACGAAAGATGTTCATAATTTTTTGCTGTATGGAGACCTTAGCTATTCTTGCTTTTGCAATAAAAAAATTAGAAGTGTTCACTAGTTGTTGGTAGCGAAGGCGGTGACTCCAGCGGGACAGCACACAATGTAAGACGCGGGCATTCCGCGCGTAGCGAGGGTTGCGGCTTACTGTGCTGAGCGGAAAGCACAGTCGTAGCGGACAACAACGGCATAGCAAAAAAGTGTTAGATTGATGGCAGTCAATCTAACACTTTTTCTCTTTTGTCTCAGCCACTTTTTTTACTGTGAATGTTGTTGTCGCACTGTCGTCGGACGCATCTCAATTGTTTAGGTCATTGAAACTGTGAAAGTCGAGAATAGAAATTAGTTACGAACTCTAAAAATATTTTTTCAGATGGAGCGATTTCACGATTTATCGGTGAAATAATGCCAACAGTTCTTGGTATTGTAGGTGATTCAATGGGTACCTTAATCGTGAAGCGGGCAGCTGAATCATATAGGGAGCTTTCAGGAAGTAAGCTAACGCCAATTCCAGCTGCAACTAGACCTTTTAAGGCATCTAAGTCTTCACCTTCCGAGATTACATTCGGTAAAAAGCCAGCAGCACGACAAGCGTCCATTGCAACTTTATGCAATATATAGCCGTCTGGAAATAGAACGAAAAGGTCATTACGTAAGTCTGCCAGTTGAATGCTTTCTCGTTTAGCTAATGGATGGTTTGCTGGCAATAAGGCTGCAATGTTTTCTGTAAATAGTATAGTTGATTGGATTGCCTCGTCCTTTGGGGGAAGCGGTCCTAAAAATGCTAAATTTAACTCACGGTTTTTAACAGCATCAATTAAAAATCGATAGGAGCCCTGACGCAATTGGAATTGCAAATCTGGGTATTCGCGCTTAAAGGCTGAAATAACAGTCGGTAGCACATAGCTTGCTAGGCTTGTAGGGAAGCCTATCTTAATAGTACCTTTTGCAGGGTCTAAATATTCCTCTACCTGCTTCGCTGCAAAGTCTATGGCTTTTAAAGCAGTAATCGTATGTTCGAGAAAAGTTTTTCCAATCGGTGTTAATTTTACATTTCGACCGACGCGTTCAAAAAGTGGTGTGCCTAATTCGTCCTCTAAATTAGCAATTTGACGACTTATTGCTGACTGAGCAACATGAAGATGTTCAGCAGCTTCTGAAATATGTTCCCGTTCTGCAACCTCCACAAAATAACGTAATTGACGTAACTCCACTGGATATTCACCTCTATTAATCGAAAAATCCGATTGATTATACTTTAATTATATAATATTTAGTATATAAATAGTCTGAAAAAATAGCGTAGTGCGAAATAAAAATATGATAAATTACAGAAAAGACAATTGAAATTGAAAGATTTAACACAATCTTTTAATGATTATATTAAAAAAGGGAAATTACACTTATTCTGTTAGTAATTTGAGAGTTGGGTCTTGTAAGATGTATATGAGGTGGAAATTTATGATAAAGAAAGGGATTAGCTGGATACTAATTCTACTGGCCATTACAATGTTAGCCGGTTTAACATTTAACGATCAAGATACGAGCAATACAGATCTGCAAGCAAAAGATGGCATATTAGATCTAACGGGTATTTCTAAAAATGAAAAAGTAGTTGCCTTGTCAGGTGAATGGAAGTTTGTTGGAAATGAATATGTAAAGCCAACCGATATTCTGCAAAATGCAAAGGTGGAAATTGTGCCGGGGCCTTGGAAAGAAAACGTCCAATATGGTACTTATCAGCTTCAAGTTACATTGCCTGCCCATTTCGATAAACTAGGCATCCGTGTAAGAAATATTTGGTCTGCACATCGCCTCTTTATCAACGGAGAAGAGTTTGCTTCTTACGGAACGCTTGGAACGCAAAAGGAAGGGGCAGTACCGAGTAATCCAGTGTATGAAATCTATTTTAAGCCTAAAACAAAATCACTGACCATTACATTGCAAGTAGCAGATTTCTATAATGCACGGCATGGCGTCATTTTTCCAATTGATCTTGGTGATGCAGAAACGATTGCTCACGATGTTGTAAAGGATGTTAATTTAGAGAAAACGACAATCATTATCTTATTTATTTTTTCGATTTTTCATTTTAGCTTGTACTTATTAAGGACGAAAGATCGAGCTTTTTTCTACAGTGCTCTGTACTTTTTCACATTGGCATTATTAGTATCTACAAGGGGTGAACGGACGCTTATTCGGGAGTACCCTGCCATCTCCTTCGAATGGTATTTTCGATTACAAGATTTTATTACGTATATCAATGCCGTTACGTTATTCTTTTTCTTTGTCTATACTGTTGAAACGCTAGTGAAGCGTCGAACAGCTATTACGTTGGCGATGCCGCTAATCTTATACGGAGTAGGAACGCTACTCTTTCCTGCAAGGTCATTATCATTTTTACAATATTTCTTCTTTGGATACATAAATGTTTTGGCTTTAATAATAATTGGGAGATTGGTCCACTTACTTATCACTAAAAGTACGAAAATACCTAGAAATGAACTAATGATTTTAAGTGCCTCGATGTTTTCACTACTTATCTTTTCGATAAGTGGCACAGTCGATCAGCTTTTTTTCTCTGGCAAAAATGTTCTTAATCGCGGTGGATTACTATTTTTTATTCTAGGTATGAACGTCTTTCTCGCAATGCGTCTTATTAATCGAACGACGGAAGCGGAAGTTTTTAGCGAAAGATTGGAAAAGGCTACAATAGGTAAAGATTCTTTTTTAGAAGTTACAACAAAAGAACTCGAACAACCTCTTTATCATGCACTGAACGTCACAAAATCATTATCAGCACATCGAACTTTAATAGAGCATCAATTACTTGAGCAACAACTTGAACGTTTACTATATTTAGTAAATGACTTAAAGGATTTTACAAGAATCCGTTTCCAAGATTTTCACATTGAAGTTCATCCGGTAAATGTGCAAATGATTTTTCAGCATGTCGTTAAAATGCATGAACGTACGATGGAAAAAGCAAATATCCGATTTTATACGCATGCAGATAGTCAATTGCTAATACAAGCAGATGAGCAAAGAATTAGTCAAATAGTTTATCGTGTGGTGGAAACAGCCATTGCTCACGCGGTCAATGGAGAAGTCGTTCTAACGATTATGCATCTTGATGCAGATGTAAGAATAGTCGTTGAAGGAACTGGACCTGACGTTATCAAGCAAATCGCTGCAGACGAAACGGGCCAATCAATCGGAAAAGCAATAATTGAACAAATGGGTGGCAGCTATTCGGTAGATATTTTACATAATGGCATAAGGTTTTTAATCACATTGCCTTTTGGGGGATATGAGAAAAAACAACACAATAAAACCGATTATGTTCTGCCGTTACCCCTTCCAACACTAAATGATAATTTACCAAATTTATTGATTGTGGAGGATGATGTTATACATGCAGAAGTATTGCGAAGTTTGCTTCAGAATCATTACGCAATATCTTTAGCGCATAGTGCTGAAGAAGCGCTTTACACTATTCAGCATAAAAAACCGGATTATTTATTAATCGACGAAGTGATGCCGGTGATGGATGGCTTAGTGTTAACCAAACAAATAAGAACTCAATATAGCTATATTGATTTACCGATTATCATGCTAGTAGCTAATGAATATCCTACGAATATTTCACTTGTACTTGAATCAGGCGCTAACGATTACATTCGAAAGCCTGCATCCAAGGAATCATTATTGGCACGACTCTCTGCTATTTCTTTAACGAAAGAAGCGATGACGAATGCTATTGAGCATGAAATGAACTTTTTACAAGCGCAGATTAAGCCACACTTTTTATATAATGCACTTAGTAGTATTATTTCCTTCTGTTATACAGATGGAGAACGTGCAGGCCATTTATTAACCATGTTGTCTACGTATTTACGATATATTTTTGATTCTGGAAAAGAAGGACATCGAGCAACGCTTGAAAAAGAACTAGAAATCATTCAGGCTTATGTTGAAGTTGAACAAGCTCGTTTTGGTAGTAGATTAAGCGTTGTAATTGAAATTGATGAATCAATTGATACAGCAAAAGTTGAGGTGCCTAGCCTGCTTATACAGCCTCTTGTCGAAAATGCGATTCGTCATGGAATTTTTGAAAAAGAAGGAAATGGCTGTGTAATTGTGAAAATAGAAAAAGAAGAAAATTTCCTTGTAGTTCAAATTATCGACGATGGCGTTGGGATGACGGCAGAACAAGTAGCCGCTTTAACAATGGGGAAAAATATCAGTTCTAATGGAATTGGTTTTACGAACGTATTACGTCGTGTTAAAGAGTTACCAAAAGCTTCGCTCATGATTCAATCTAAATTGGATGAAGGAACTACAATGATTTTAAAACAACCTTTAAAGGAGCATGCCAATGTGGAAAATTATTATGGTAGAAGATGAAGAACCTATTCTAAACTTGCATAAGCGTTTACTGGAGAAGAGTGGTCTTTTTAAGGTTATTGCATCTTATACTTCGCCCATAGAAGCAGCTAAAGAGCTTTCAACAATTCAGGCAGATGCGATTCTGTTGGATATCGAAATGCCTAAAATAAATGGCTTAGAGCTTGCGTTAAAGCTAGTAGAGGAAGGAATTGATGTACCAATCATTTTTTCGACAGCTTATACGAAGTATGCAGTAGATGCTTTCCGCGTACAGGCGCTTGATTATGTCTTAAAACCGATGACACCGAATACGGTACTGCAATTAGATGAACGACTTGCAAAATATTATGGTCGTCAGAAACAACACAATATTGCCAAGCTTGAAGTTCGCCTTCGAGGTGAAGCAGGAACTCGTATGAACGGTCAAGCGATTAAATGGCGCACAAAGGTAACAGAAGAACTGTTTTACTATTTGCTGTTGAATGAAGGAGTAGTCGTTTCTAAATATCGTATTTTAGATGATATTTGGCCAAATCTTGATGAGCGAAAGGCACTAGCGAACCTTTATAATACGATTTATCGCTTGCGCCAGCTATTTAATGAATTAGAAGTGCCAATTCAAATTGAACGTATCAATGATGGCTATGAGTTAAAAACAAATAATGCCGTTGTGGTGCAAATGCCTAATGAGCCTGATTCATTCCTTCTTGAATCAAAGGGCTATTTATGGGCTTATAAAATAAGCTGAATTATATTTTTAAAAAATAGTAAAGAAGAGAGCTTAAGACAAAAGCGTTAGATTGACCTGCTAGCAATCTAACGCTTTTTTGCTATGTTGCTAATGTCCGTTACAACGGCTATGCGCATGCACTAAGAATGCACCCCGTTATATGCCACGCTTTGTTGCAACTTCATTTCTAAGTTGTTCCTACTATAGCTATGTCCTTTGCCACAACTCGTATGCTCTTTACATTGGTAAAATAATTGCAAAGGAAGGAATCACTAGGTTTTCCATTCATTGAACCTAGCTAAAAGTTATGAACAGGTTTATTCTTGTTTTTTATATTTACATATAAAGTTTTATGAAGACTTCTGCTGAAAGCAATTTAAATTTTCATCATACAGTAAAAAAGTGTAAATCTGCTTGACGTGTTTATTATGCTAGTACTCTATAATTTTATTTCTTGAAGTGATTTCATTCGAATGAAATAGGATATAGTATAGATAGGGTTGTTTGTGCGTATTTGTCACAAAACCGTTACAATTAACGCTCTATGCGAGGTTTCCACTATGTAGCTAGATGAAATCTATTCTCAATTAGAGATATTTCATTGAAAATAAACTTTGTTGATTCTCATTGTCAGTTTCGATTTCCAATAATCTGAAAATGCTTACAAAGTCTTTATATTTCACGATTTCATCATTGAAAAGTGAAAGTGGTCAAAATGGTTTGCATAGAGAACGATTTTCAGTTAAGATTAGAATGATAATAATTAAGGAATGGTTGCCCATTCATAGAACACATTATGGAGGTATTTTCATGTCAACTTTAGTAATTAAAGATCTTCACGTTGAAATCGACGGGAAAGAGATTTTAAAAGGCGTAAACCTTACAATTAATACAAATGAAATCCATGCAATTATGGGACCAAACGGAACTGGTAAATCAACACTAGCTTCTGCAATTATGGGACACCCTAAATACGAAGTTACTTCTGGTACAGTTGAACTTGATGGTGAAAACGTACTTGAAATGGAAGTTGATGAGCGTGCACAAGCAGGTTTATTCCTTGCAATGCAATACCCATCAGAAATCGCTGGTGTGACGAACGCTGATTTCTTACGTTCAGCTATTAATGCACGTCGTGAAGAAGGCGACGAAATTTCACTAATGAAATTTATTCGTGAATTAGATAAAAATATGGAATTCCTTGAAATGCATGAAGACATGGCGCAACGTTATTTAAATGAAGGTTTCTCTGGCGGTGAGAAAAAACGTAACGAGATTCTTCAATTAATGATGATTAAACCAACTTTTGCTATTTTAGATGAAATTGACTCTGGTCTTGATATTGATGCACTTAAAGTTGTGTCAAAAGGTATCAATGCAATGCGTGGCGAAGGCTTCGGATGCTTAATGATTACGCACTATCAACGTCTACTAAACTACATCACACCAGATCACGTACACGTAATGATGCAAGGTCGTGTTGTAAAATCAGGCGGCGAAGAATTAGCACAACGTTTAGAAGCAGAAGGTTACGATTGGATTAAAAAAGAACTAGGAATCGAAGAAGAAACAGAAGAACAAGAAGCATAAGAAGGAGGACGAACTAGCATGACAGTGGAACTTAACTTGCCTGTAACAGTACAGGACGTGCGCTCGTTCTCAGAAGCGAATGGTGAGCCAACTTGGTTTGCAGAGCTTCGTACGGCAGCACTAGACAAAGCAGCTGGTTTAGATATGCCAAAACCAGATAGAACAAATATTACAAAATGGGATTTTATGAATTTCCCAACTCACACAGTTGTCAGTGAAGAATTAACTTCATTAGATGAATTACCAGAAGAGGCAAGAGGGTTAATTAATCTTGAGTCTCAAGAAAACTTATATATTCAACGTAACAACACACCAGCGTTTATTAAAACGTCACAGGAGCTTGCTGACAAAGGCGTTATTTTTACAGATATGTTAACAGCTGTACGTGAACATGGTGAGCTTGTACAAAAGTATTTCATGACTGAAGCAGTAAAAGTCGATGAACATAAATTAACTGCACTTCATGCAGCACTTGTAAATGGTGGCGTATTTGTTTACGTACCGAAAAATGTCGTTATTGAGCAACCGTTACAAGTAGTATTTTTAAATGATAATGCCGAAGCTTCTCTATATAACCATGTATTAGTTGTTGCTGAAGCCAATGCAGCTGTCACATACGTAGAAACATATATTTCTACAGTTGAAGAAGCGAAAGGTCAGGCAAATATTATTTCCGAAGTCATTGTACAAGATAACGCGCAAGTAATTTACGGTGCGGTTGATGTACTGGCTAAAGGTTATACTACTTATGTAAATCGTCGTGCTCGTTTAGCGCGTGATGCAAAAGTAGACTGGGCACTAGGTTTAATGAATGATTCAGATACAATCTCTGAAAACATTACACACCTTATCGGTGATGGTTCTCATGCAGATACAAAAACAGTTGTAGTTGGTCGCGGAGAGCAAAAGCTAAACTTTACTACAGAAGTTCGTCACTGGGGTAAAAACTCAAATGGTCACATCTTGAAACACGGTGTGATGAAAGATGCAGCACAGTCAATCTTTAATGGTATTGGTTACATTGAACACGGTGCTACAAAAGCGGATGCACAGCAAGAATCACGTGTGCTAATGCTTTCTGAAAAAGCACGTGGCGATGCGAACCCAATTCTTTTAATTGACGAAGATGATGTAACAGCAGGACACGCAGCATCTGTAGGACGAGTAGATCCACTACAACTTTATTACTTAATGAGTCGTGGTATCTCGAAAGCAGAAGCAGAGCGCCTTGTTATCCATGGATTCCTTGCGCCAGTTGTTACGCAATTACCAATTGAGGGCGTTCAAAAGCAACTGACGGAGGTTATTGAAAGGAAAGTTCGCTAATGATCAATAAAGACATTAAAAGCTATTTCCCAATATTAAATCAACAAGTAAATGGTCACCCGCTTGTTTATCTTGATAGTGCAGCAACATCTCAAAAGCCTATTCAAGTAATTGAAGCAATTAAGCATTACTATGAATTTGATAACTCAAATGTTCACCGAGGTGTGCATACATTGGGGAATCGTGCGACTGACAAATACGAGGGTGCTCGTGAAAAGGTTCGCAATTTCATTAATGCGAAAACGACAGAAGAAATTATTTTCACTCGCGGTACAACAACTGCGTTAAATACAGTAGCTTCTAGTTATGGTCGTGCAAATGTTGAGCAAGGTGATGAAATTGTCATCACACATATGGAACACCATTCTAATATTATACCTTGGCAACAGCTTGCAAAAGAAAAAAATGCAACATTAAAGTACATTGACCTTGAGGCAGATGGAACGCTTGACCTTGAAAAGGTTCGAGCAACAATTACGCCGAAAACAAAAATCGTGTCTGTATCCATGGCATCAAATGTTCTCGGTACGATTAATCCGATTAAAGAAATTGCTAAAATTGCACATGCCAATGGTGCAGTTATGGTAGCGGATGGTGCACAAGCAGCACCGCATATGAAAATGGATGTGCAAGACCTAGATGTCGATTTCTTAGGATTTTCAGGACATAAAATGTGCGGACCGACTGGAATAGGTGTACTATATGGTAAAAAAGAGCACCTTGAAAAGATGGAGCCAATTGAATTTGGTGGCGAAATGATCGACTTTGTTGGATTACATGATTCAACGTGGAAAGAATTGCCGTGGAAATTTGAAGGTGGTACACCTATTATTGCAGGAGCAATTGGTTTAGGAGCTGCTATCGATTTCTTAACTGAAGTAGGGTTAGACAATATCGCAAAGCATGAACATGCGCTTGTAGGCTATGCGATGGATCAGCTTGAAACAATTGACGGACTTAAAATTTTTGGCCCACGCGATCCTATGAAGCGTTGTGGACTTGTTACATTTAACTTAGATGATGTACATCCGCATGATGTTGCAACTGTTCTTGACATGAATGGCATCGCTGTTCGTGCCGGACATCATTGTGCGCAGCCACTAATGAAATGTCTCCAACAAGTAGCGACAGCGCGAGCAAGCTTTTATCTGTACAATACGGAGGAAGATATTGACCGCTTAGTTGCTGGGTTGCGTTCAGCGAAGGAGTATTTTGGCGATGTCTTTTAATAATTTAGATCAACTATACCGTTCAGTAATCATGGATCATTATAAAAATCCTCGTAACAAAGGATCTTTAGAAACAGATGCTGTCACAATTGATATGAACAATCCGACTTGTGGTGACCGTATTCACTTAACACTTAAAGTGAATGATGGTGTTGTAGAAGATGCGAAATTTGACGGTGAAGGCTGTTCAATTTCGATGTCTTCTGCATCGATGATGACTCAAATCATTAAAGGGAAAAAAGTAGCAGAAGCATTAGAACTTGCTGATATTTTCTCAAAAATGATGATGGGTGAAGAATATAGCGATAAATACGACCTAGAGGATGTCGAAGCACTGCAAGGTGTTTCACAATTCCCTGCACGCATAAAATGTGCGACATTGGCTTGGAAAGCAATGGAAAAAGGCGTAAAAGAATAATAATTCGTGAACGGAGGAGAAATAATGGCTAAAAAAATGCCGGATATTGGCGATTACAAATACGGATTCCATGACAAGGACGTATCAATTTTCCGTTCAAAACGTGGTTTGACTGAAGAAATCGTCCGTGAAATTTCAAATATGAAGCAAGAGCCAGAGTGGATGCTTGAATACCGCTTAAAAGCGCTTGAAACTTTCTATACAAAACCGATGCCACAATGGGGTGGCGACCTTGGCGATTTAGATTTCGATGAGATTACGTACTACGTAAAACCATCTGAAGCTACGCAAAAATCTTGGGATGAAGTACCTGAAGAAATTAAAGCAACGTTTGATAAATTAGGTATTCCTGAAGCAGAGCAAAAATATCTTGCTGGTGTATCAGCTCAGTACGAATCTGAGGTAGTATACCACAACATGAAACAAGATCTTGAAGACCTTGGTATTGTGTTTAAAGATACTGATTCAGCTTTACGTGAAAACGAAGAGATTTTCAAAAAATATTGGGGCAAAGTAATCCCATACACTGATAACAAGTTTGCTGCATTAAATTCAGCAGTTTGGTCAGGTGGTTCATTTATCTACGTGCCACCAGGTGTAAAAGTGGAAACGCCTTTACAAGCATACTTCCGTATTAACTCTGAAAACATGGGGCAATTTGAGCGTACGTTAATTATCGTTGATGAAGGCGCACACGTGCATTATGTTGAAGGATGTACTGCTCCAGTTTATACTACAAACTCTTTACACTCTGCAGTTGTAGAGATTATCGTCGAAAAAAATGCTTACTGCCGTTATACAACGATTCAAAACTGGGCAAATAATGTTTACAACTTAGTAACTAAACGTACAGTTGTTGAAGAAAACGGTACGATGGAATGGATTGACGGTAATATTGGTTCAAAATTAACGATGAAATACCCAGCTTGTATCCTAAAAGGTGAAGGCGCTCGTGGTATGACATTATCAATTGCATTAGCTGGTAAAGGACAACACCAACATGCTGGGGCAAAAATGATTCATATGGCACCGAATACATCTTCTACAATCGTTTCTAAATCGATTGCCAAACAAGGTGGTAAAGTAACATATATGGGTCAAGTTCGTTTCGGTCCTAAAGCAAGTGGTGCACGTGCTAACATTGAATGTGACACGTTAATCATGGATAATCAATCTACTTCGGATACGATTCCATACAACGAAATCTTAAATGATAATGTTTCTTTAGAACATGAAGCGAAAGTTTCAAAAGTGTCAGAAGAGCAACTATTCTACTTAATGTCTCGTGGTATTTCTGAAGAAGAAGCAACAGAAATGATCGTAATGGGCTTTATCGAACCATTTACGAAAGAATTACCAATGGAATACGCAGTAGAAATGAACCGTCTTATCAAGTTCGAGATGGAAGGTAGTATCGGGTAAACATCCGGTAAACCTTTCTACATCAGCGTTTCTGTATGGTATGTGTAAGGTGAAATGTGTGAAATACCTACAAATCATCTACAAATTATAAAATTATATGTTTTTTATAGAGATCGAGTGCATTGCGCTCGATCTTTTTTATTTATATATAATTAATTGTTGTATAGCGATTTATGACAATACAAGTCTTATCTTTAGCTTGGAAGATGCATCCGAGAAATAGAAAGCTACAGTTATGCTGTAGTAGGATAGAGGGAAAAGAACATAGCGAGGTTTATGATGAATCTGTTACCTAGGTTGAATAGACCAACAAATTAGATAAGACACTCGAGGGAAATGGATCGTAAAAGACTATAAAAATTATTATTACTATAACCGAATCCAAACAAAACTAAAAACAACCAGTAGCCGGTTCAATACCGACAACTGGTTGAGTGATGCTATTTTAATTGTTGTCCTATATACCAGGTTTAGTCCCATTTTATGCTATCGACCTTTTCTAAATTAATTACAAAACAATGGTTTGTGAACATTGTTTATGTGTTTTTTATATAAATTTTCTCCCAGAACTTGTTATACAAAAAATCTAAATATTTTAAGCGATCCTGCAGCCCTTGTTTAAGATATAATCGTATCATCGTAGGTCTGTATTTCCCTAACGCTACAAATCTAATTTATATTTAAGAGGGGCTGTCTCATCCTAATTTTATTTTATTCTAATGAAGATCATTTATAGAGGATTACTATACATCCTGCCAGTAAATGTAGCTATATATTCCCCTTTAATATACTCATGTTTTACATATTTTAAAACACCCCTCATTACGCCGTAAACTTCATGATAATACTCATAGGGTACTTCCTTAGGAATTAATGAAGGTGTAGGAAAAGTCAAAGTGATTGTTTGAATATGATCATAAACCCAAAATGGTGATACATCAGTTTGTGTTTCTTGTATCAAGGGTATAGTTGTTTCTCTTGCCTGAACAGTTGGATTAGAAAAAGGTAAAATAAATGAAGCAACACCTACCATCAATAAACCTTTATTAAAAAAGTTATTCATATATAACACTCCTTTTTTAATAATTAATTTTACCTGTGAAAGTTGCTCTCCAAGTATATTGAAGCTTTTCTACTTCTCCAGTTCTTTTTAGTTTGCCATGATACCATTTACCATCAATATACTCTTCGTAATAAATTGAATCTGGTACTGCAGCAGCAGAAGTATATTCTTTTTTTACAGTTTTAGTTATTGCAGTCCAAGGCCATCCATAAGTTGTAACCTCATCTTTATTTATTTGGTATATTTTACCGCTCGTATCACCAACCTTTTCTTTTGTATAATCTTCACTTACCTCATCTGTCGTCAATGCTTGTGGCTGAATAACAATTGAACCAAACGAAACAACCAAAATCAAAGCTACTATGAAATAAATGATTTTTTTTTGCACTTCCCTTGCCCCTTTCCTTTCATTTTTTAGAATGTTTGGTTAAAAATCGATTCTATTATATAATAAAAATGAGAATATTGCAAAAATTAAAATATTAATGTCGAAAGCTATTAAAGATTTTCAACGTGATTGGTAATCATAGAACTACAATGTATGTTTATATTAAAACAAATGTTATACGTCGTAGGAAAAGCCCTTTTCTTTATGAGCATCCGACAGCTATACAAGTATTAGTAGCTATTGTTGAATCATTATAAAATGATACCGAAAACTGTGATATTATCAAATTAAGTTATCTAAAAGGGATGTATAGAAATACTTGTTATTCTAGCCCTTTTTGCCGGCTTGTTCACGAACACAGTTAATTGATGAAGTTGTATGGCAAGGGAATATGCATGTATTATATAGTAGAAAGCGGGATTAAATAGTTTTATATCCCTTCCAATTACGCTTCCTTTAGAATGAATTATCAAACGTATTCGAGCGATTTCAATTGATTTATGGGTAAAGTGTATGAAAAGTTATAGTATAGTTGCTTGTTATGTTGTATTTCTTTCTATTCAACTGTATATGATGGAAAGTTCCATAGACTAATTTTGAAAAATACATGCGACTAGAGCTATTTTAGCTTTAGTCGCTTTTTATTTTTGTAAGTATTTGCACTGGAAAGTGTATGCTATCATTAGGTACATAGGGAGGGAGTCTTATGATTCGAATTGGGCTAACAGGCTGGGGCGATCATCCTTCGTTATACAGTGGTGTGACTGCCTCAAAGGACAAATTATTTGATTATGCAGGTCATTTTTTAACAGTAGAAGTAGACACATCATTTTATGCTATTCCATCAGTTGACAATGTACGGAAATGGTGTGAACTAACACCACATTCATTCCGTTTTGTTATAAAGGCTTATCAAGGAATGACTGGTCATTTACGTGGGGAAATCCCCTTCGAATCCAAAAATGATATGTTTAACGCGTTTATTGAGTGTGCCAATGAATTTAAACGGCATGGAAAATTAGCGATGGTACTCGCACAGTTTCCACCATGGTTTGATTGTCAGTCAAAAAATGTCCAATATTTATTGTATATTAGGCAACAATTAAAAGAGTTCGATGTGGCAATTGAATTTCGTAATCGCACGTGGTATGCAGACAAGCTTGTCCAGCAAACAATGGATTTCTTGCAGGAACATCAATTTATTCATACGATTTGTGATGAACCACAAGCGGGTATTGGCTCTGTTCCCTTTTACCCTGAAGTAACGGCAAATAGGGCACTTGTACGCATTCATGGTCGTAATATTCATGGTTGGCGTAATACTGGCAATATGGAAAACTGGCGAAAAGTTCGGTTTCTATATGATTATAATAAAGAAGAATTGCAACAACTCGGCCAGCATATTCAAGCTATACAGCCAAAGGTACAGGAGCTATTTGTGTTATTTAATAATAACTCAGGGTTGCATGCTGCGAAAAATGCAAAGGAGCTTCAGGAGCTATTAGCTATACGAGATGTTGGTTTAGCACCAAAACAATTAAATATGTTTGAAGGAGAAATATAATGGAGTTTATTCTTTTAGTTATCATTGCACTAGCATCGGGGCTAATCGGCTCTCTTGTTGGGCTAGGTGGAGGGATTATTTTAGTACCGGCTACTTTATTTGTTGGGTTAAATCTTGGGTTGCTTCCAGATATAACACCGCAAAAGGTGGTTGGGCTATCTGTTGTGATGATGATTTTCACCGGGCTAGCATCAACATTAAGCTACATGAAATCCAAAACGGTGGATTATAAAAGTGGTTTTATATTTTTTTTAGGTAGTGTTCCAGGAACAATGGTAGGTGCATGGGTAAATAAAGGATTGGATTTACCTTCATTTAATTTATATTTTGGGTTATTGTTAATTGTTATATCGATTATTTTACTTGTACGCGATAAATTGAAACCTGTACAATGGTTTGTGAAAAATGGTACACAACACCAGTTTATCGATGCATCGGGACAAACATATGTTTACGGCTATCCGATTTGGTTTGCGTTGTTGTTCTGCTTTGCAGTTGGCTTTGCATCAGGATTATTTGGTATTGGTGGCGGCTCGATGGTTGTGCCTGCAATGATCATATTATTTTTATTTCCACCACATGTGGCAGTGGCAACATCCATGTTTATGGTGTTCTTAACATCCATTGTGAACTCGGCAAGCCATATTTATTTAGGTCATGTACCATGGCTTTATACGATTCCAGTTATTCCTGGGGCTTATATTGGAGCTAAGTTAGGAGCAGCACTCAATAAAAAAATTAAATCAGATACACTTGTCCTGGCACTTCGAATTATTTTATTATTATTAGGAATTCGTTCCATTATAGAGGGCTTATTGTAAAGAAGAGGTGGCTGGAATGCTAGAAAAAATTCATATTTTTCACACAAATGATTTGCATAGTCATTTTAAGTATTGGCCACGCATGCAAAACTATGTCAATGCGCAACGTGCTCAATATGCAGCTGTAGGGGAAACTAGCTTTTTAGTTGATGTTGGAGATCATCTAGATAGGTCAAATATTTATACAGATGCGACTATTGGTAAGGGAAATGTCAAATTATTAAACGATGCAGGTTATGATGTTGTGACAATCGGTAACAATGAAGGCATTACACTGTCTCATGATGAGTTGTTTCATCTATATGATGACGCGCTATTTGAAGTCGTAGTGGCGAACGTTAATGCCTCGAAGGGACAAAATCCAATGTGGCTAAAGCCTTACGTTGTGTTAACTACAAAAAATGACACGAAAATCGCGGTTATTGCAGCGACAGCTATGTTCGAAATTTATTATAAGGAATTGCAATGGCAAATAGACGATGCACGAAGTTCCCTTATTCGATTAACCCATCAACTGCGTAAAGAAGTAGACATTGTTGTTTGTCTGTCACATTTAGGAATTACTGAAGATGAACTGCTCGCAGAGGAATGTCCTGAAATTGATGTTATCTTTGGGTCTCATACGCATCATACATTGCCAAATGGGAAGTTCATCAATGGTGTATTGCTTACTGGCGGAGGAAAATTTGGCCAATATACTGGACATCTCGTGATAGAATATGATAAAAAAACGAGAGAAATTGTTGAAAAAAAGGATACTTTAATTCATAATAAGGACTTGCCAATTGTTGAAAATGAAAATGAATTTTTGCTAACTTTAGAAGAAGAAGGCAAAAGGTTATTAGACAAGCCTGTATTTTCAACAGAAAAAATGTACAATAAAGAATGGTTCCATTACTCACAATTATCTCACTTATTTGCGCAAGCAATTATAGAAAAAAGCGGTGCAGATTGTGCGTTATTTAATGCAGGGATTTTTTTAGAGGGCCTTCCAAAAGGAACGGTAACCGCGCTTGATTTACATAAAATTTTTCCACATCCAATTAATTTATGTACAATCGAATTGTCGGTATCTGAAATAAAAGAGATTTTTCAGCAATCGAAAAATGAAGAGTGGCCCAATATGGAGCTTAAAGGATTAGGGTTTAGGGGCGTTGTTTTTGGTAAGATGCTGACGTATGGCTTTGCAATGAATGAGGAGCGTCAATTGCTCATTAATGGAAAGATTGCAGATAATGAACGTACTTATAAATTAGTAACGTTGGATTTGTTTACCTTCGGTTATTTTTATCCTAGCTTTAAATATGCAAAGAAAAAATATATTTTACCTGATTTTTTACGAAACATTATGTTAGATTATGGGCAAAGTTTCTTTAAGCGATAGATAAAATGCTTTAAGAATGGATTGGGGAAGAAGTCATGCGATTAATTTCAATCGATGTATTAAAAGAAGGAATGGTACTAGGAAGAACCATTTGGAATGAGGCAGGTCATCCACTTTTAAAGAAAGACGTTGTCATTAATGAACGTATTATTGAAAGACTTCAACAATTGAATACGCATTATTTATATATTGATGACAAAATTTCTGAAGGCATTGAAGTCAAGGAGACAGTTCCTCCTGATGTCCGGAATAAAGCCATTTCAACTATTAAAGATTCTTTCCAATCATTGAATGGTTTAAGTACGGTGAATGCCTCTTATATACTGGATCAACAGTCGAAAGCGATTGTCACGATTGTCGATGAACTACTCTCAGCTATTACGGGTAATAATGAAATTTTAACGGTTTTAACAGATGCTTATTTATTTGATGAATATTTATATCAGCATTCTTTTCATGTGACTTTATACTCGATTGCAATAGCAAAAGAATTAGGTCATTCTGCTGAAGATCTTCGTTTAATTGGTATTGGTGCCTTATTGCATGATGTTGGAAAGCTTATGGTGCCGAAAGAGATATTAAAAAAACCAGGTCGCTTATCTCATGAGGAATTTGAGATGATGAAAATGCATACGCGTTACGGGTTTGATTTATTACGTAATTTGCATTCTATTTCCTTACTGGTTGCACATTGCGCTTTTCAACATCATGAACGCATTGATGGAAGTGGTTATCCACGTGGCTTAGTTGATTTTGAAATCCATCCATTTGCCAAAATAATTGGTGTAGCGGATGTATTCGATGCAGTGACGACAAATCGTGTATATCGTGAAAAAATGCTACCATCACAAGGGCTTGCCATTGTTGAAGCTGGCTCAGGCACTATTTATGATGCACGAATTGTTAATGCATTAAAAAGATCGGTTGTCCATTATCCGAATGGGCTGATTTTAAAATTATCAGATGGTCGCAGAGGAATTGTTTCTAAACAAAATACTTTGGATGCTGCTTTGCCATGGATTCGAATTTTTGAAGAGCGTAATGAATTACTTACAGCGACATATGAAATTAATTTAGTGGACTATCCAACTGTAAAAATTGATAGTATTGAAACTGATTATGTAGTACCAACGAGAGTCGTATAATTTGCTCCTTCTGTTCATACGTTGTAGAACAGGAGGAGATTTTTTTGTTTTTCCCTCGAAAAAGGATGAAATTGCGAACGAATCATAAAAGAGGAATGCAGCTCAATCGTTTAACCTTATTAATTGTCGCAAGTATTATTTGTATCGCATTATTTCTGTATTTTTTAAATGAGCGTCTTAAACCCACATATTTGGAATATGCAGAAGTGCAGACGAATAAAATTGCGTCGTATGTTGTTAGTAAAGCCATTAACTCACGTACTTCTAACGTATTGGACGTTAATGATATAATCGAAGATGTACCATCTGGTACGTCAGTGACCACAAAATTTAATACAGAAATTATTAATAGAGTGCGTGCAGAAACACTTGAACTTGTGAAAATGTATTTAGAACAAGCTGAGCATGGAGAATTGTCCCATTTACCGGATTTAGATAATGTTGAATATGATGTGAATAAAATTCAACAAGGAGATGGTATTGTCTTTTTCGTTCCGCTTGCACAGGCGGCAGATATTCCTTTACTCGGTAATTTAGGGCCTAAAATACCCATACGTTTTCATGTAATTGGCAATGTCCATAGTAATGTTACAGCGGATATTAGAGAATTTGGTATTAATAGTGCGTATGTCGAAGTTGGCATTCATATAGAAGTGAATGTCCAAATAATTGTGCCATTTGCTAGTAAGTCAACGACGGTATCACAGGATATTCCTGTAGCAATGGGGTTAACGAGAGGACCAGTACCAAACATTTATACGAATGGCACAGATGCGGTACAGCCATCTATAGAAGTGCCAGTGCCATATCAATAGAAATGTTAGGTTGAGAGTAAATGTTAGTTGTTGCAGTTCGTGTAATATGATACATTGACAACAGTGATGGTAGATCATATTCAACAAAAGATTACTTTGATAGGGGCGAAATTGTATGACATCCTGTAAACCTACTAGCAATGAAAAAGAAGAACATGTAAGAAAACCTGATTGGCTTAAAATTAAACTAAACACGAACGATGAATATAAGGGTCTTAAAAAGCTTATGCGTGAAAAAAATCTTCATACAGTATGCGAAGAAGCACGTTGTCCAAATATTCATGAATGCTGGGGTGAGCGTCGAACAGCGACAATGATGATCTTGGGTTCAGTTTGTACGCGTGCATGTCGTTTCTGTGCTGTAAAAACGGGTTTACCAAATGAGTTAGACCTTGCAGAACCAGAACGTGTGGCAGATTCAGTAGCAATTATGAACTTAAAACATGTTGTTATTACAATGGTGGCTCGTGATGATTTAAAGGATGGCGGTGCAGAAGTATTAGCGGAAACTGTGCGCGCTATTCGTCGTAAAAGCCCTTTAACATCAGTAGAAGTATTGCCTTCAGACCTTGGAGGTATTAAGGAAAATCTTCAACTTCTAATGGATGCAAGACCAGATATTTTAAATCATAATATTGAAACAGTACGTCGTTTAACGCCAAGAGTACGTGCGCGTGCAAAATACGAACGTTCTTTAGAATTTCTTCGTTTAGCAAAAGAGATGCAACCAGACATTCCAACAAAATCATCTTTAATGATTGGTTTAGGTGAAACGCATGAAGAAATTTTAGAAGTAATGGATGATTTACGTGCGAATAACGTGGATATTATGACAATTGGTCAATATTTACAACCGACTAAAAAACATTTACCTGTAAAAAAATATTATTCTCCGATTGAATTCGGTAAACTTCGCAAAATTGCAATGGAAAAAGGTTTCAAACATTGTGAAGCAGGCCCACTTGTACGCAGTAGTTATCACGCAGACGAGCAAGTGAATGCCGCAACAAAAGAGCGTCAATTACAAGCCGAAGTGTAATGTAATTTAGTAGACCTAGAAAGGTGGTGTCACTTTGATCATTATTGAAGGATATGAATACGAAGTTGTTGAAGATTACCGTGAAGCTTTTCAGGAAGAAGTCTTTAAGGAGCGGTACTCAGATATTTTAGTCAAGTATGATTATATTGTAGGCGACTGGGGTTATAATCAATTGCGGTTAAAAGGTTTTTTTGACGATAAAAATCAGAAATCTACCTTTGATACAAAAATCAGTACGCTGCAAGATTACTTATATGAGTATTGTAACTTTGGCTGTGCTTACTTTGTTTTGCATAAACGCGGTAAAGCTATTATGCAGCCTGATGTTGTAATAAATGAAGCTACCGAAGTGACAAAACCAAATGACAATGAACAGATAGCAGAATAGCTAATAACAACCTGATGCCAAATGTGCATCAGGTTTTTTTATGCGATGACGGCCGTTGAACAATGAACAGCCAAGTATAGTGTGTGTAATTTGGATATAATAGTACAAAAGATTAGTGCTTTAGCATTTATTGATTCTTATTAAAGGTGTGATTTTTATAAAAAGAGCAGTCTTTTTAGATCGAGATGGGGTTATTAACGAAGTGTTGACGAAAAGAGTTAAATTTGTGAATAAGCCGCAGCAACTTTTTTTCCTACCTCATGTGCCAGAGGCGATAAAAAAATTAAACGACTTTTTTGATTTTGTCTTTGTTGTAACCAATCAAGGTGGCGTAGGCTTAGGATTTATGAAAGAAGGACAGCTCAAAAAAATACACATGCATATGACAAATGAATTAAAGACACAAGGTGCTATCATTCATGAAGTCGTGTATTGCCCTCATAAACCAAAAGCTGGTTGTGATTGTCGGAAACCAAATAGCAAGTTAATTGTAGATCTTGCTGAAAAATACAATGTGGATTTATCAAAATCTTATATGGTGGGGGATACAGATACAGACATTATTGCAGGAAAAAGAGCTGGTACAAAAGGCGTTTTTTTAGGTAAATATGATCCACTTGCGGATGCCGTATTCCCAGATTTAATAAGTGCTGTTGACTGGATAATTGAGGATGCATATTAGTTTTTTTGTTTAAGTATAAATCATTTAAAAAAGGAAAGTTTATAAAGTGGAGGTGATAATTTTGGCTAACGAAAAGCAAAAGCAAAAGAAAAAGCAATTAGACCGTGAAGAGTACGGATATGGCTTTGATATTAGTGTAGATGATTTAGCTGTTATTGGGCAAAATAAACAAGCGAAAAAACAAAATGATAATGAAAACAAAAACAAACCACATAATAAAGATAACCCTTCCACTTTAAATAAATAATGATACATCAGGGGTTCTATTTAGTGTAATATTCGATAGACATGATGGGATTTTGACAAAAAAATTTCGCTATATGCCAAAGGGTCTATTGCAGTCCCAAGCAAATGGATTAGCGAAATTTTTTTATTTAAATCTTTAAACCGTATTAGTTTAGTAATTCCCGTAAGTATTCACGCAGTTCCACTGTCTCTTCTTCCGAACGGTTGTATACGTGTTCAAGGTAGCCAGGTTCTTCTACGTCGTCTGGTCCTATAATCGCAAAACGGCCAAATTGGATATCCATCACAAGTACTTTGCCAAAGAAGCGGCTAGATTGTAAAATGGCTAAATCGTAGCGTAGTTTTTGTCCTGCAAAACTAACAAAGCGTGTTTTTGTATCTTCTACATCATCATATAAGAAAAAACGTTCCATCTTTTAATCTCCTTCCAGTCCTATAGATATGGTACTATAGAAGAGAAAAGACTATCAACTTTAAATGATTTGAATGGGGGCTTTCCTTGTGTATTTTGTAGATCGAAATAAAATCACAACAAACTTACAGTACTTAGATAAACTATTAGCTATTTTGGAGACAGAGGATAACTGGCTACAAAATGATATGAAGAAATTAGCGCTCGAACGTATTGGGCATAATGTGATGGAATCAATGATGGATGTAGGTAACTTAATGATTGACGGTTTCATCATGCGTGATCCAGGTAGCTATGAGGATATTATTGATATATTAATCGATGAAAAAGTCGTATCAACTGATATGGAAGCATCGTTAAAAGCTGTTGTAGGCTTACGTAAAATGCTCGTTCGTGAATTCGCATCTGTAGATATAGCAGAAGTTGTGACGGTTTTAACAGCCAGCTTACCGGCTTTAAAGCAGTTTGCACCAGCAGTGAATAACTACTTAACAAATGAGCTAGGTCCCGTATCAGCATTTTTACCTGAGGATCATCAATGAAAACCTATAAGGCTTATTGCTTTGATTTAGATGGCACTGTCTACCGCGGAAAGGAAGGTATTCCTTCTGCGGTTGCTTTTATACAGCAATTACAGCAGCAAGGAATTGAGCCGTTTTACGTAACAAACAATTCCTCTAAAACGAGAGAGCAGTTACAAGAAGCTTTACACGCAGTTGGCGTAGAAGCACCACTTCATCATATTTATTCAAGTGCTTTAGTAACAGCAAAGTATGTAGCTATGAATTTCCCAGACAAAAGAGTAGCAATGATGGGCGCTGATGGGATTCGATTGGCGTTGTTAAATGAAGGAATTGAACCTGTAGACAATGAGCCAGATGTATTTGTTATGGGCATCGATCGCACATTAGATTATATGGCACTGGCAAAGGCTACAATTGCTGTACAAAATGGTGCTGCCTTTATTGCAACTAATCAAGATATTAAATTTCCAACAGAATATGGATTTTTACCTGGAAATGGCTCATTTGCGCGCCTAGTAGGAGAGGTTGCTGGGGTTGAACCAATCTACATCGGGAAGCCGTCTGCTGCAATGCTCGACATCATTGCGTTAGAGCATTGTTTTACAAAAGATGAGATGGTTATGATTGGTGATAACTACGATACGGACATTATGTGTGGTATTCATTTTGGCTGTGATACCATTCATGTCAATACAGGTGTAACACCAACAAGCGAAGTTTTAACAAAAGAACAGCAACCTACTTATTTAGTGGAAACGCTGGTTTAAAATTTTGCTCGAGGTATAAATTAACAAAGGATGTTATGCCGATTTTGGTATAACATCCTTTTCATATGTGTAACTTTATTTTGTTAGGACTCAAACTTTTTCGTAAATATATTGATGGTATCCATGTTGTCTACAATTACCATAATGGATTTTCATCAATAAATTGATATATAGCTTTTGTGAGCTCCTCTGGTGAAGCAGCTTCTACTAATTCACCATTGACAATCGCGTAAAAAGATTCAGAACACTTTGTACAGTAGCTAAGGCAGCCATATTCCAAAACATCGATATTTGGATCGCGTTCGAGTATTTCATAAGTTTTTTGTGAGCCATTTGCTAAATTACTTACACAAAATTCAACCATTGGATTCATATGTTCACCTCACCCTTGATATGCTACTAGCTTTTGAAACGTTCGTCAATGATTTAAATTGATTGAGTTAAAGTCGTTCCAGTTTATATGAATGCTGACTAACCGTTTATTTGTAGTGGGGATGCAAATTATTGCAAGATACTTTTGGATGTCACCAATTTTAAGTTAAACTTTTCGAGTCGGCTTATTTATTACGGGGCACAAATTCTGCCGAAATGTAATTGACTTTGGCATAATTGTTGTGTGAAAATGCAAAGAAGTAATCGATATTGTGAAATCTTTCACAAAAATGCAATCTTATATTGTGAAACTTCTCACAATCGGTTATACTCATTTGTGGATACTTTGTGAACAATTATAATTAGATACATTAAAGGAGACTATTATGGGGAAATTAGTACTTTTAGGTGGCGGCTACGGCAATATGCGTGTCATGCTTCGACTTTTACCAAACAACTTACCTTTGGACACGGAAATCGTGTTAGTAGATAGAGCGCCTTTCCATAGTTTAAAAACAGAATTTTATGCATTAGCAGCAGGGACTTCAACAGATAAAGAAATTCGTGTAAGTTTCCCAGAGCACGAGCGTTTAACGGCTGTGTATGGTGAAGCCGTTGGGATTAACCGTGCTGAAAAAGTAGTCATTCTAGAGGATGGGCAACGTATTGAATATGATGATTTAGTTATTGGTCTAGGCTGTGAGGACAAATACCATGGTGTACCAGGTGCAGAAGAGTACACATACAGCATTCAGACGATGGCAAAATCACGTGCAACATTCCAAGCGTTATGTGGTTTACCAGCAGGCTCAACTGTCGGCATTGTTGGTGCTGGTTTAAGCGGTATTGAGTTGGCGAGTGAGCTACGAGAAAGCCGTGCTGATTTAAAAGTAAAATTGTTTGACCGAGGTTCACGTATTTTAAAAGACTTCCCAGAGAAGCTTAGTAAATATGTGAAAGATTGGTTTACGAAACATAATGTAGATGTTATTGCAAATTCTAATATTACAAAAGTAGAACCAGGGAAAATTTTTAACCATGAAGAGGAAATACCACTAGATGCAGTAGTTTGGACTGCAGGTGTGCAGCCTGTTAAACTTGTGCGTGAAATGGATGTTGAAAAAGATCGTCAAGGTCGTCCGATTGTCACGCAATACTTTAATGTGTTGGATGATGAGCACGTCTATGTTGTTGGTGACTGCGCTTCTTCTGACTTTTCTCCTAGTGCACAATTAGCGGAGGAGCAGGCGGAGCATATCGTAAAAGTATTACGTATGCGTTGGAAAGGTGAGCGTTTACCAGAAAAAATGCCTGATATTAAACTAAAAGGTTTCATGGGATCATTAGGTAAAAAACAAGGCTTTGCTTACTTAGCAGATACAACTGTTACTGGTCGTATTGCACGTTTAATGAAATCTGGATTACTATGGATGTACAAATATCAAAATGATTAATGCGTTGCTCATATTCTTTTGAGCATACTAGTAAATAATAAAAGGGATTGCTCAAAGGTAAACTTGTGAACAATCCCTTTCATGTATTATTAAACGGTTTCGTCTGGTGTAAAGCCAAGATTTTCAAGTGCATTAAAGACCGGCTTTAATTGGACATACCCTTCTCCTACTACTTCATCATTGATGAGCACGAGTGGATAGAAAAATTCATCTTCTTGAATACGTCTAGCATAATCTAAATCACGTTCATTCTCAATTGGACCTTCAATATCGACATAACGAATAGCATAAGCTTGGTCTGGATATTTACGATCAATAGCGGCTTGCAACCACTCATATGTATCCTTAGAAGATGGTGCATTGACACAGCTAGCACAGATGACCGCAGTGCCATAAATTTCGATAATTGGTTTTGTTTGATCCATAGTATTTATTCTCCCTTGTGATTCTATATTGGATTTTTTCTGTTGCTAACATTATAATCATTATAAGGAAAGGAGTCGAGACAAATGGCAGAAGCAACAATTAACGACCAAGTTCAAGAAGTATTAGATAAATTACGTCCATTCTTATTACGTGACGGTGGAGACTGTGAATTAGTAGATGTAGAAGATGGCGTTGTAAAATTACGTTTATTAGGTGCATGTGGTAGTTGCCCTAGTTCTACGATTACATTAAAAGCAGGTATTGAACGTGCTTTATTAGAAGAAGTACCAGGGATTATTGAAGTAGAACAAGTTTTCTAACATTTACGTACAAAAAGTTCTAGCTAATTTTGGCTAGAACTTTTTTAATTTACGCTTGTCGAGATTTTTCTTTTTCTTCGCGAATCAGTGTCCATTGTTCCTTTGCCATATCGATAATTTTTGCTTCGCCACCAATACTTTGTTTCTCAATAACCTTAGAAAAGAAGCGTGTCGCATTTTCGATATCACCGATACGTCGTGATAGCTCGGCAATCACATACATAATGCGTACATCAGACATTTGAGTTGCGCTGTAATCCTCATTTGAATAGGAATCCATATAAAGATCTCGGGACATTTTCATAAAACGCTGCTCTTGACCTTCATTTTTTAATGAACGATATAACCACGCAAGACGTAAAGTTAGACCAGCAGTAGCAACGAATTTTTCTTTTTTAATCGTAGCGCATAAAAATGCTAATTTATAGGCTTGAATCGCTTGGAAGACCGTACGTTCACCTTTAAAATCATGGTGAACCCATTTTTCTGTAATTTGTGTCTTTATCTCATCTTGTACGCCAGGCGCAAAATATTTTGTAAAGTCCTCTGTAAAGGAGAAGCCACAATGCTCACAAACAAAAACATTGTAGTAAAGAGCATTGACATCGTCAGCATAAATCGGCTGAAAATCGGTTTCCGTATGATCCACTTTTATGAATTTAGAGCGTACTTTTAATGTTGGAAATTCTTTTTTACAATTAAGACATTGAATTTTTTTTTCATAATACGGTGAAATCTCCATAATATATACCTCTTTCATCGATGTAATTATAACTATTATACCAATAGATGCATTTAACACATGAATAAAAAATACTAATTAAGTGAAAATATCGGGAATTTTGCTAATAATCTACTTCAAGCTGAATGTTTGTCATACAATAGTCAAAATTGATATGATAAGTAAGAAGGAAGGTGATTGGGATGACAAGTTTAAAACAAGTAATAGACGTGACTGAAGCGGCTGCATTTCATATTAATGAAATGATGGAGCATAATGAGGAGCAAGGTTCTTTTTTACGCGTAGCTGTTAATGGTGGCGGATGTAGTGGTCTATCGTATGGCATGCATTTCGATAAAGAGAAAAAAGAAGACGATTTTGAAGATGTACAACATGGTTTAACGATTCTTGTTTCCCGCGAAGATGCGCCTATTTTAATGGGAACAAAAATTGACTATAAACAATCGTTAATGGGTGGTGGCTTCACCATCGACAACCCAAATGCCATCGCATCTTGCGGCTGCGGCACAAGCTTTAAAGCAGCAAAACGTGAAGGTACGCCTGAAGTTTGTGAATAATTAAACGTGATATAAATGTTGAAGAAGGGTTGTATAAGTCTATACATTCCCGATTATAAGTAAACACAACCCTAAATTAGCGTCATTAGGGCTGTGAATACCAAGCCTTTTTGATTTGTCTGTTGCGGAAAGCATCACAAATTGAGGAGGCTTTTTTTGTATGGTTTAAAAAGAGTAAACAAACACAATGTAGAAAGAATATCCAAAAACTTTGAACAATCAATTGACCTTATGGATTCTGCTAAAAATGCAGAGGGGCTTCCTATTCTTATTATAGTAACTGCGTAAGAGTGTTCCTTCTTAATAACAGGAACCCAATCTTATTTTTCTTTTATAAAAAAGAAACCTGTTCCATTTTCTTGTGGTATAAATCCTTCTTCAATGGACATTTTTTCTATAGTGTTTTGTTCATGTGCTGTAATTACAGCGGTAACATCCTTTTTTTCAGTTGGCTCCCCTTTAATAAAAAAGAAACCTGTTCCATCTTCTTGCGGTACAAATCCTTCTTCAATGGACATTTTTTCTATAGTGTTTTGTTCATGTGCTGTAATTACAGCGGTAACATCCTTTTTTTCAGCTGGCTCCCCTTTAATAAAAAAGAAACCTGTTCCATTTTCTTGTGGTATAAATCCTTCTTTAACGGACATATTTTCTACCATTTTTTGTTCTTCTTTTTTTATAACCGTAGTAATATCTGTTTGTTCTTTAGCTGATCCTATATTGTCTTTTGCAAAACCAATTGTCAATGCTAAAACGCCTGTTAAACCAATAGTGAAGACTAACTTTCCTTTCATATAAAAACCTCCATTTGAATGTAGTTTAAACCAATAACATATTTCTTTATCATGTTTCCTTACACAATTTTATAAAGCAACTTAGAACTTCTCCGTTAGAGTTTCTCAATTTTTATTGTTATATTTTCTTCGCTAATTGTGATGTTTTCTGTTTCAGATACTTTCTTTATAGAATCTTTAATTATTTGTTTAATCATCTTATCATCAACTTTTGTATTCTTTGGAAAGCTTATTGATATATCAATAATTCCTTTAACGGGACTACCACTTACCATTATTCCTTCTATTGACTCACTATCCAATTCCGTTTGTTCTGTAATAGATGCCATTATTTCTGTTTTAAATTCTGAAATTAAATTTAATTCTTTTGATTCTGACATTACATTTGCATCATTTTCCTTGTTTTCCGTAATATCTATAATTTCCTCTTTATTGCAGCCAACTAACAAAATTGAACTAAAAACAATTCCTGAAAGCATAGCTTTTTTTAACACTTATACTCCTCCTTTATAAATAAATTACATATTTAGAAAAAATATCAATACTAAGTTTAACGATATATATTGGCGAAAGTTTCAATTTAAACATAATATCTTACCTTATTGAATTGATAAAAATGAGTAAAGATATACACATAGAAAGACTAAGGTATTTTCTAGAACGCCTTGATGTTCATTTAAAAAGTATATCGAGGTTGTGCACAGTCGAATCGAAGCAATGAAAGCGGATTGCATTTCTTGTTTATTCATTTATATTTAGCTTTAAAAATAGGTAAAATTTATTATGGAAACATATACAGTCAATAGTAAAAATGGTAGAATAGTGAAGATTAAAAGGAGGTCATTTGATTGAATATACTTAAGAAATGGTTTGTTGCAGCCTTTGTACTCATCATGTTATTTACTTTTCAGCACCAAGTAGCCGAAGCAGCAGACTACCGAACAGTGAAAGTTGTGAGTGGCTCCAGCTTAATTGTTAGAGAGTCGCCGAGTGATACAGCCAATTCGGTTGGTAATCTAGATAAGAACCAATTTGTAATAGAGTTTTCTACTTCTAATGGTTGGTCTCACATTCAAGCTGGTGATGTTAAGGGCTACGTTAATACTTCATTTTTAAGCGTTCCACCTTCAACAATAAAAATTGCAAATTCTAAAAGTGGTCTTGTTGTAAAATCTACGCCATCACTATCGGCAGCCACATTAGCGACATTGAAGTACAATATGGTCGTTGAAGATTATGGTTCAGTAGGGAATGGATGGTCCTATGTGCAATATGGTAATGTGATAGGCTATGTTAAATCCGATTTTATGGGAAAGACTAAAACATCGACTAAGTATGTAAATACAAGTAGTGGGGTTGTTGTTCGCAATATTGCCAGTCAATCTGGAGCTTCAGTAGGTTCATTAAGCAATGGTACACAAGTAACGGTACATTCTACATTAGTAGGGTGGTCTTATGTAACTGCTGGGAATGTTAAAGGGTATGTAGTCGATTCATTTTTATCGACAAAGAAACCTGTTGTACCTTTCAATAATATTAACTTTAAATTGTCTATTCGTGATGTAGAGAGAAATGAAAAATCAACGTTTATTCAAAAAATTCAAGACGATAGAGAAACTTATTTAATTTATGAGACGAAAAAATATGGCTATTTTGCAGAGTTAACATACATTTTTATAGGTGGACAATTAGAGTATATTAGCTATGATTTCTATCCAGATCAAAATAGTTATCATACATGGGATGAAATGTCTGTTTTACATGATATTCTGCATAGAAAGGGTGTTGCAGAATTTGGTAATGACTATCAGTTCACATATGAAAAATATAATAGTCTATATACTACTTGGGAAAAGAGTGGTTACAAGGCATTGCTAACAGTGCACGATAACTATCTTTATACAACGGCAAAGTTAATATATTATCGTAAATAAAATTCATATAATTAGTAATATAGATATAAAGCCTTTTAAGTTGGTGCTTGCAAAAGCATAATGAATTTAAAAGGCTTTTTTGTATGGTTTTAAAGAAGGTGAAAATTGCAATGGAGAATGAATATTCAGTGTTAGTAATCGGGGGTATTTATAAAAAAACCTCACATTGTTGTAATGTAAACCTCCAATAGCGATTGAGAAAGCAGAATAAAAAGACTTGTGCTGAAAAGTCGTTCAAACGCACAAGCCTTCACAAAAGTATTTCTTTGAAAAATAGACTATCCTATTAAGATGTTAAGGATACCATGAAAGTTTAGCATCACTATCTAATGGTTTATTTTTTATTTCCTCACTCAAAGTATTGAACCATTGACTTGAAATTTCTTCTGCTTTGAGATTGATATCGTCATTATCTTCCCAGATAATATGAGAAAACCAAGCTCCTGTTGCCCATTCAAATTGCAGTTCAGCAAAAGAAATTTTAGGATGGTTCACTTGAATAAATTGATCATTTACTGCTTTAGAAACGTTAGAAGCTTGAGGTAGTAACTCATTTTGAATTTTTTCTATAATAGTAGGATTTTCAAGCTCATACCACTTCAATAGATGCCCATCAATTTGGTAAAAAATATGGAAAGATGGCTGTTGACCCATATCTATTAAAATAAAGGCACGTTCTACTGTGTTGTCAGTCGCCTTCACTGCGTTTACGATAATATTTTGCGCAATTTCCTTCCAAAAGTCATTTGCCTCATCTAATGGTGACGCTAGAGTAAACGCAGACTCAAGTTCAGAAATATCAGCTTCTGCTTTATTAACCTCTTCAACTTTTTTAAAAAATCTATTAAAGAACCCCATTAATTTTCCTACTCCCGATTTTATTTATGATAAATAATTTTTGTATTGTTGCTTATTTGTTAACTAAAACATATCTATTACAAATAATAACATATAAAAGTAATAATAAATAAATGGTTATGTAAATATTTAGGGGCATAGGGTGAGCATGGTGTTGTAGATAAGTTTACTTTGATTTTGGTGAAAGGGGATATTCGTACAATAAGAAAGAAGCTGCGATATATCTTTAGATAGAGATATTTGCGGCTTCTTTATGTACAGGTAAAAGATGGTTAGCTAAGTTTCGCTACTACATAATCATAAATTTCTTCTGAAGGTTTATCGAGTGCAATGGAGAATTCCGAAAATATAATTTCTTGTAAAGAGTGCAATAATTTTTCTTCTTGATTTGGGAATTTTTTTTCGTTCGCTTCATATTCAATCTTTTTGCGTAGCAGTGTATTTAAGAGGTTAGCTTGCTTTTGTCGATCGCCGGTTTTAATAATTTCTACGTGAAATCTCATACGATGTGTGTTTTGTTCAATCCATTCCACACCAGGAGACGTGAAGGATTGTAAAATTCGAATGGCTTCTTCTTTTTGAATAACATCTCTAAGCTGTTTTTTTGCATTATCAATAGGAGTACGTATCGTTAATTTTGAATCGTTTAGTGGTTGTAAAACGTAGTAAGTTTTAGTAATGTCGCTAAAGGTTTGTTCACAAATATCTTCAACTGAACAAAGTCCATGTGATGAATAAATGACTACATCGCCAACATTATACATGTATAATCCCTCCATCAAACATTATTGTCAACTTAGTTGACTAAATTAATTGTAAACAATAAAAGAACTTTTGTCAACTTAGTTGACGATGACTTCGTTTTTTTGTATAGTAATTACGAAAATTAGGGAATGAAGGTGAACGAGTTGAAGGACGAATTGCAAAATCGAGATGTCATTGATTTGTTGAGCGAACGTCATGAAATACTTCGCCGACTTGCTGAAGAGAAATGGAATAAACATAATACAGTCCATATATCCAACTCAGAATGGCATATTTTAAGCAAAATTTATAAAAACCAACCGACTATTTCAGAAGTAACAAAAGTTGTGGATTTTTCTCGCCAAGCCACTCATAAATTTATTAAAAGTTTAGCAGCTAAAGGTTTGGTGGAAGTGAGCAACGCTGAGAATAGTAAAAAGCACAAAGTAATACGGATGACGAACTTCGGTGAACTGTGCTATGAGCAAAATGAACGGAATAAAGCAGAAATTGAACAGCAATTGGTTCGTACTATCGGAGAAGAGCAAGTAGCAAAATTAAAAAACATCTTACAACTTAATTGGATGGAGTGCCAGTCACCGAAACAATTCTGAATATTTCTTTTGCGTAGGATGCGTGTGCTTGAGTTTAAAGCTTCTGTCTGCAAAGATATCGTCTTTTTTCTATAATTAAAACTTCTAACTATAGAAAGCTTAACGCTATAATATGGACATAGAGGTGAATGGATATGAAAAAAGATCGAGGCAAAGTTTGGTTAGGAGTCGCTGGTTGCACTGTCAATGAGCTTGGACAATGGCTTGTTGTCAAAAAGGCTTATAGTGGTTTAAAGGGGCGCTGGTCATTACCAGCAGGTTTTGTGAATGCAGGTGAAACAGTGGATGAAGCGATTGTTCGGGAATTAAAAGAAGAAACAGGTTTAGATTGCTATGTTTCGGGCTTAATAGGTTTCCGTACAGGTGTTATTCACGGTGAAGTTAGTGATAATATGGCTATTTTTTATTGTAAGATGAAAGACGAGCGACAACAGCTTTGTATTCAAGAAAATGAATTGTTAGAGGCAAAATGGTTATATCCATGGGAATTGGCACAGGATGAAATGACATCGGTCATGTTAAAGGAAATGGTTTCTAATCAGTTTGAACAGCATCAATTAGATGCCATTGAAGGTATCAATCCAGGAGAGGTATTCGGTTACACCTCTTACCGTTTGTTTTTTAAAAAATAATGCAAGGAACAGCTAGCTACATTTACTGAAAGTTGACGATTTACTAAAATATGACGAACATGCGAAATGAAGGATATGTTCATTGAAAGCACTCTCATAATCATGTAAACTAATGAGAGGAAAACGGAGGTTATACATACATGGGTGGTTCAGTTTCATTAGTACAGTTAATCATTTCAATTGTGTTATTTTTCGTCATGTTTTTTGGTATCGGATTCTTATTGAATATGTTACTGCGAATGACATGGTTAATGGCAATTGTATATCCAATTGTTGTTGTTTTTATTGTCGATGAAGTAAGCTTTTTAGATTATATTTTTAAACCTGGTTCAGCTTTCCCTGCGCTGTTGGAGAAATTGCAAGCACTTCAAACAGTAGATATTGCTATTTTATCTGGCGGCTTTGCAGGAGCGATTGTAGCAGGAATTGTAATGATTTATTTACGTAAAAGTGGATATCGTATGTTTTAATATTTACAAGACACAATGTAATTGTGAAAGGAGCTGGTTCGAGGATGTGAACCAACTCTTTTTTTATTGAATAAATTGATAGGCTATGATGGCGATAAAAATGCCAGTCAATGCTCCGAAAAATACTTCACTTCGCTTATGCCCAAGCAAGGTTTTTAATTCTTCCATTTTTTCTTGCCCATCCATTTGTGGCCAATCCTTTATATCACGTAACAATGTTTGAAAATCTTTGCGCAACTGATTTAAGACAACAGCATGTTGCCCTGCCTGGTATCGAACACCACTTGCATCATACATGACAATAAAAGAAAACATAGCCGCTATGGCAAAAATGGGAGAATCTAAGCCTGTTTCATAAGCGATGGACGTTGTTAACCCTGTAACAGAAGCGGAGTGTGAGCTAGGCATTCCTCCAGTGGATGTGAACAGTCCCCATTTTAATTGTTTGGTCATTAAAAAATGAATGGGGATTTTTACAAACTGTGCAAAAAGAACGGAAAAGAGGGCGACGAGTAGAGGAGTATTTTGAAGTATCGACATATTCATCACAACCTTCACTTGTAATTGCCTTTATTATAACATTCATTATTTTCTAAAAGAAGAAATAGCTAAATATTACGTGCATTTCTGAAAGTTAGGTATAATAGAAATATTGAATGGAGGAATATTTATGCATATTGTTAAAGAAGCAAAAACATTTGAAACGATTTCTACAGAAGTATTAGTGGTGGGGGTCACAAAACATCGTGAACAAATGCAAGATTGGGCAAGTTTTTCGACTTTTTACGGAGAATCTCTGAATGGGTGGCTTAGTGCAGGTGATGTTTCGACTGAACTAAAAGCCATTACGAAATTGCCATTTATGAAGGAGCATGCCCATCTAAAACGAATTTTGTTTGTTGGCTTAGATGAACGTAAAAACTTAACGGAAGGTGATTTACGTGCAGCCTTTGGTTTAGTCGGCAAAGAGCTAAATGCTTTAAAAGTGAAAGAGTATTCGATTTGGCTAGAATCATTTACAACAGAAACAATAACGGTAGATGATGTTGCATTTTTAGCAGGTGAGGGCACAACGCTAGGTTATTATACAATTCCGCACTATAAAACAACTTCAAATGAAGTAGATAAGCGCATGGAAGCTGTACATTTCGTGACTACTGCTGAAGATTTAGATAATGTTGTAGCGAGCTTCGAGGTCGGAATTATTTATGCAGATGCCGTAAATGAAGCACGTAGCTTAATTAATCTTCCACCAAATTTATTAACAGCGACAGACTTAGCAAATTATGCACAGTCCCTTGCGATGGACTATGATTTTGACGTGGAAATTTTAGATAAAGCCCAACTAGAGGAACTGGGAATGGGTGGTATTTTAAGTGTAAATCAAGGCTCATATGAGGAACCTCGCCTTATCACTTTAAAGTATAAAGCAACAGAAGATTTCACTGATCCGATTGGGCTTGTTGGTAAAGGTGTAACGTATGATACAGGGGGCTATTCTCTAAAACCTAAAGATTCAATGGTTGGAATGAAGGGCGATATGGGTGGTGCAGCAGCTGTGCTTGGCGCTATGAAAATTATTGGTGAATTACGCCCTAATAAAAACGTTGTAGCCGTTATTGGTTCTACGGACAATATGGTTTCAGACACAGCCTTTAAACCTGATGATGTGATTACAACGTATAGCGGTAAAACGGTTGAAATTTTAAATACTGATGCTGAAGGTCGTTTAGTACTGGCAGATGCTACTACATATGCTAAACAACAAGGTGCAACTGCGCTAATCGACGTTGCCACTTTAACTGGTGGTGTTATTACAGCTCTTGGTTTAGATAAAACGGGTGCGCTTTCTAATAACGATGCATTCTATGCGAGTTTTATGGAGGCAGCACAAGAGACAGATGAGTTTGTATGGCGTATGCCGTTAACAGAAAGTGATAAAAAGCGAATTCGGAAATCAGATATTGCCGATTTAAACAACTCTCCTGGTCGCGATGGCCATATGATTTTCGGAGGTGGCTTCGTAGGTGAGTTTGTTGGGGATTTACCATGGATTCATTTAGATATTGCAGGTACATCGGATGCAGTCTCTGCACATGATTTAGGACCAAAAGGCGGTACAGGTGTCATGGTGCGAACATTAGCAAACTTTGTGCAACGTTTAGGTGAAGAGAAATAGAGTAGGCAAAGGACTTGCGGTATATGTACCTCCCTTCATACGATAGAGAAAAAGGGAGGTAGCATATGCGGAATTTCGGAGGATATCCAGGAGGCTTCGGTGGCTTCTTTTGGCCAATTGGTGCACCATTTTTTGGAGGATTTTTAGGCGGTCTACTTGGGTCACAATTTAACCAATATCCAAACTATCCTAATTATCCAAATTATCGTCCATACCCACCAGGTCCATTTTACCCGCCAGGTAGACCATACCCGAGGTATCGTAGACCATATTAATGTGAATTAAACGAGTGCCAGAAGTTTAACAATGGGCTCATTAAAAAGTAAAAAAGGTGAGGCTGGGACAAAGGAGAAAAGGTGTTAGATTGATGGCAATCAATCTAACACCTTTTTTGCTGCGCCGTTGTTGTCCGCTTCGGCGCGGTGCTTTTCACTCAGCACAGTAAGCCGTAACCCTCGCTAACGCGAGGAATGCCAGCGTCTTACGTTGTGTGCGTTCTGAGCAGGAGTCACCCCTTCCTACCAACAACTAGTGAACCCTTCTAAATTTTTATTTATTGCAAAAGTAAAAATAGCTAAGTTCTCCGTATAGCAAAAATTTATGAACACCTTTCCTCAATTTTTTAAGTTATGTCCAGTCTCATTTTTTTCGTATTGTAAATTTAAAATGATTGGTTTCGTCGTTTAACTTTTAAAATGAATAAAACAACTGTTGACAGAATATACTAAATTATTTATTATTCTTATTATATTACTAAGAATTAAAAATAAAAGCTGACTAGCAAACTAGAGGCTCTTATTATCCAAAGGCAGGACTGTGTCTATGGATAGTATGAGTCTCTTTTTTTATCGAATGAAAGGAGTGCAACGACATGGGAAAAGTGTTCATAGTAGGAGCGGGTCCTGGAGATGTTGATTTGATTACCGTGCGTGGATTGCGCTGCATTGAACAAGCGGATGTCATTTTATATGACAGACTGGTCAATAAGGATTTATTAGCCTATGCGAAAAAGGGTGCCAAGTTAATATTTTGCGGTAAGTTACCAAATCGGCATGCCATGATTCAAGATCATATTAATCATTCGCTTGTAAGCTATGCACAACAAGGTTTTATTGTCACAAGGTTAAAAGGAGGTGACCCATTCGTTTTTGGTAGAGGTGCGGAGGAAGCTGAAGTACTTGCACAACACCACATACCATTTGAGGTCGTACCTGGTATTACATCTGGTATAGCTGCACCTGCCTATGCGGGAATTCCTGTTACACATCGAGATTTGAGTTCAAGCTTTGCAATGGTCACAGGGCATATGCGAGAAGGAAAAGATGATGGTATTCAATGGGAAAGTCTTGCTAAAGGAATCGATACCCTTGCGATTTATATGGGCGTTGGCAATTTGCCTTATATTCAACAGCAGTTACTGCAATATGGACGTGATGCGCAAACGCCTGTCGCACTTATTCATTGGGGAACGTGTGCACAACAAAAAACGGTGCTAGGTACATTGGCAACTATTGTGGATGTCGTACAGCAAGAAGAAATTCAAAATCCGAGCATGATTGTAATTGGTAAGGTGGTGACATTAAGGGAAAAAATCCAATGGTTTGAGGAAGTTTGTCCACAAATGCCTTTTAAAGAGATGTCAGTATAAGGAGGTGTTTTGATGCAAGCGATTTTATATGTAGCACATGGCAGTCGTGTGAAAGCTGGTGTAGAGCAAGCAGTTGCATTTCTACAACGTGTGCAACAGGACATTGCATTACCAATACAAGAAATTTGTTTTTTGGAACTAGCCGAGCCGACTATTGCACAAGGTATAGAAAACTGCTTCCGCCAAGGAGCAACGGCCATTGCGATTATGCCAATTTTGTTGTTAGCCGCTCAGCATGCCAAGCATGATATTCCCAAGGAAATTGACAAAGCACAAAAGCAATATCCAACAGTACATTTTACATACGGTGAACCACTCGGCGTACATGAACTATTAATTGATACACTTCAAAAACGAATTTTAGAAACACAGCTCCATTTTAACAATGCAAGTGTATTACTGATTGGACGTGGCAGTAGTGATCCAGCAGTAAGAGAGGATTTAACAAAAATCGCATTAAGATTACGCGATAAATATGGTTATGGAAAGGTCGATACGTGCTTTTTATACGGAGCGGGTCCTAATTTGGAGGAATGGTTAGCACAAAGAAAACAAGACAATAAGCAGGTATTTATTGTGCCGTATTTATTGTTTACAGGCATTTTACGTCAAAGTATAGCCAAACGTTTACAAGGATATGAGGTAAATAACATGATTTTATGTAATAGCTTGGGCTATGACGATAATGTAAGAAAAGTATTAGTGGAACGTATTATGGACTTAATAAAACGAAATTATTTGGAGGAAGGGTGTTTTTCGTAATGGTAGATAAAAGAAAAGAAAATATAAATCTAGCATTAGATAATGTCCGACAAATTTTAAATACAGTTAACCATGGCTCGATTACATTAACTGTTCAAAACTTTTACGTTGTACAAATTGAAAAGAAAGAAAAAATACGTCTTAGATAATTTAATAATGATACGTGAGGTGGCTTAGTTGAAACTGCAAGTAATTAACAGTCCTTTTAATGAGGAACAGGTGAAGCTATTAAATGAACTTCTACCTAAATTAACTGGAGAACAAAAAATATGGTTGAATGGTTACTTAAGTGCTCCACTAACAACAGTAGATACCGTTGTAGAAGAAGCAGTATTGTCGGTAGTACCCGAGACGAAAACGGTGACGCTATTATATGGCTCACAAACTGGAAATAGCCAAGGACTCGCTGAAAAATATGCAGCTGCGTTAAAAGCAAATGATATTGAGGTGACTGTCACATCTTTAGCAAAGTTTAAGCCAAATAATTTGAAGAAAATAACGAATCTTTTGCTCGTAGTGAGTACGCATGGTGAAGGGGAACCACCCGACCAAGCAATTCAATTCTATGAATTTTTGCACAGTAAGCGTGCGCCTAAATTAGAACATCTGCACTTTTCCGTTTTGGCATTAGGAGATAGCTCATATGAATTCTTCTGTAAAACTGGGCAGGATTTTGATGCACAATTTGAAAAGTTAGGCGCGAAACGTATCGTTCCACGTAGAGACTGTGATGTTGATTACGATGAACCAGCAGCCGAATGGTTTACAGCTGTTCAACAGGCATTATTACAGCAAAGCGATACAGCGATTGTCTCGCATGCAACGCCATTATTAGAAGAAGAAGCTACATATTCTCGCAAACATCCGTATTATGCCGAAGTACTGGAAAATATCAATTTAAATGGGCGTGGCTCGAATAAGGAAACACGTCATATTGAGTTGTCCATTGAAGGTGCAAATTTACATTTTGAGCCTGGGGATAGCATTGGTATTTTGCCAGAAAATGATGAATCTTTAGTAGATGCATTAATCACAGCCTTACAGTTTCATCCCCAAACAGAAGTAACGGTGTTTGAGGAATCCATGCAATTAAAAGAAGCGCTCCGAAAAAAATTAGAAATTACAGTGTTGTCGAAGCCTCTTTTACAAAAAATAAGTGCTTTTACGGTGCATAAAGCATTGGCAGAGCTATGTGAAAGTGCTACAGCATGGAAGGATTACGCAAGAGGAAGAGATTTACTTGATGTCGTTGAAGATTTTGCTCCTTTTACTTGGGATGCACAACAGTTTGTAGCCCTTCTTCGTAAAATTCCAGCGAGATTGTATTCCATTGCTAGTAGCCAATTGGCCAATAGTGATGAAGTCCATTTAACAATTGCTAAAGTGAGTTATGAAACGAATGGTCGAAAGCGTTTGGGCGTGTGTTCGGGCAGTATTGCAGAGCGAATTCAAGTGGGCGATACATTACCGATTTATGTCCATAAAAATCCAAACTTTAGATTGCCAGAACAAGCAGATACACCAATTATTATGATTGGTGCGGGCACAGGTGTTGCACCGTATCGTGCTTTTTTAGAGCAGCGAGAGGAATTAGGAATAACAGGGGATTCTTGGCTGATTTTTGGCGATCAACATTTTGTCACCGATTTCCTTTATCAAACAGATTGGCAGCGTTGGCTTGCTTCAGGCACATTAGCTCAAATGGATGTTGCTTTCTCACGTGATACAGATAAAAAAGTATACGTCCAACATAAAATTCACGAAAAGGCACAAGTATTTTATGAATGGCTTGAGCAAGGGGCTGTTATTTACGTTTGTGGTGATGAAAAATCGATGGCTGCTGATGTTGATCAAACAATCTGTCGCATTATTGAGCAGCAAGGGCATAAAACGCCTGAGGAAGCGAAAGCGTATATCAATGATTTGAAACAGCAGAAGCGCTACCAACGTGATGTTTATTAGTAAAGGAGCGAGATAAATGACTGGAAAAATTATTTTACCCCCACAACCTGGAACACCAAGCGATGTTGAGCGTATTAAAAGCGATAGTAATTACTTGCGTGGAACATTAGAAAGAACAATGAACGAACCTTTAAGTTCAGGTATTCCTGAAGATGATAATCGCTTAATGAAATTTCATGGCAGTTATTTACAGGATGATCGAGATTTAAGAAATGAACGGCAACGTCAAAAATTAGAGCCCGCGTATCAGTTTATGGTGCGTGTACGTACACCTGGTGGTGCGGCAACACCTGCACAGTGGCTTGTTATGGATGAGATGGCAAGAAAATATGGCAATGGTTCATTAAAATTAACAACACGTCAGGCATTCCAAGTGCACGGGATTTTAAAATGGAATGTCAAAAAATATATGCAAGTAATAAATGAAGTACTTTTAGATTCTCTTGCTGCATGTGGGGATGTCAACCGTAATGTAATGTGTAATGTCAATCCCAATCAATCAGCATTACACGAGGAAATTTACAATTGGTCAGCAAAGTTAAGTGAGCATTTATTGCCAAGAACACGTGCCTATCACGAGTTATGGCTAGATGGCGAAAAAGTAGTGGATAGCCAAGAAGAAGAAATCGAGCCTATTTACGGTGCACAATATTTGCCTCGTAAATTTAAAATTGGTATTGCGATTCCACCGAGCAATGATGTCGATGTTTACTCACAAGATATTGGCTTTATTGCAATCGTTGAAGATGATGAGCTTGTAGGTTTTAACGTAGCAGTTGGTGGTGGTATGGGGATGACACATGGTGATCATGAAACGTATCCACAGCTTGCGCGTATGATTGGCTTTATAACGCCTGATAAATTACTTGAGACGGCAGAGAAAATTATTACGATACAACGTGATTATGGTAATCGTTCAATTCGTAAAAATGCCCGTTTTAAATATACAATTGATGCACGTGGACTCGACTGGTTTAAAGCAGAATTACATCGTCGGCTAGGGTGGGAAATACAAGCGGAGCGTCCATTTACATTTGACCGAACGGGCGATGAATTTGGATGGATTAAAGGTGCAAATGGTAAATGGCATTATACGTTATTTATTCAAAATGGGCGCATTAAAGATTTTGAGGATTATGAGCTGTTAACAGGTTTACGAGAAATTGCCAAAGTGCATACCGGAGATTTCCGGTTAACACCAAATCAAAACTTAATGATTGGCAATGTATCGCAACAGCAAAAGGAAATCATTGCTGCGCTTATTGAGCAGTATAAGTTAACAGACGGGGCCCACTATTCAGCGCTGCGCCGTAATTCCATTGCTTGTGTGTCGTTGCCTACTTGCGGTTTAGCAATGGCAGAGGCAGAACGTTATTTGCCTTCACTCATTACGAAAATTGATACGATTATCGATGAAGCGGGTTTACATGATACGGAAATTGTTATTCGTATGTCGGGTTGCCCAAATGGGTGCTCACGCGCTGCAATGGGTGAAATCGGCTTTATCGGCAAAGGTCCAGGAAAATATAACATGTATCTTGGCGCAAGCTTTACAGGTAATCGTTTAAATAAAATTTATCGCGAAAATATTGGGGAAGAAGAAATTTTAGCCGAACTACGTCCAATTTTGCTGCACTATGCAAAGGATCGTTTAGAGGGCGAGCATTTCGGGGATTTTGTAATTCGTGCAGGTTATGTAACAGCCGTCTTTGATGGTCGAGAATTTCATAAGGAGTAAAAGGAGGGTGCCTGGCACGCAAACAATTCTGAATTCTATTGCCTAAATATTCACGAAGGCTCCTGTGAAATAGCGCAAGATGTAAGCCGCAACAGCGAGTGTTGCGGCTTACGTGTGCCCTTGCAAACACATTGGCGGTAAGAACTTCTGCCATAACGGACATGAACGACATAGCAAAAAGTGTTAGATTGAAGGTAGTCAATCTAACACTTTTCTTTTTTGTCCGAGTTTTTTAAATAGAATAATCTTCTGGGATAAATACTTTTAATTGCTTTGGTCGCACAAATACATTGTCACCTACGTTAAGATGAAGACTTAAAAATTGTTCTTTTGTCAGTTCTGCTTCTAAAAATTCATCCATGTCACAACGACGGAGTTCAATTTGGACAATCGGTCCAAGCAAATGAATATGGCTGATATGAGCGGGGACAGTGCCAGCCACCGCTGTTTTTTCAATTTGTATATCGTGTGGTCGCACATAGCCTACTGCATCTTCTTGTGTATGGGCATGCGTATCTGGCACATCAATGGCAAATTCTCCATGTGTCAACTTACCGTTATGTAAACGCCCTTTAAAGAGGTTAACATTACCTAAAAAATCATAAACAAATGGACTTTTAGGATGGGTGTACACTTCATCTGGACTTCCAATTTGCTCAATTTTACCGTTGTTCATCACGACGATACGATCTGCGACATCGAGTGCTTCTTCTTGGTCATGCGTAACAAAAATACTTGTAATATGAAAATCATCATGTAACTTCCGCAACCAACGCCGTAATTCCTTACGCACTTTTGCATCAAGTGCTCCAAATGGTTCATCTAGTAAAAGGACTTTAGGTTCCACAGCAAGTGCACGTGCAAGTGCAACCCGTTGACGTTGCCCACCAGATAGCTGTGTTGGATAGCGATCCGAAAAATTGTCTAGTTTAACAAGTCGCAGTAGGGTCATTACTTTATCGGTTATTTCTGCTTTGGATGGTCTTGTTTTACGTGGTCGTACTTTCAATCCATAGGCAACATTATCGAAGACCGTCATATGGCGAAAGAGCGCATAGTGTTGAAAGACAAAGCCTACGTTTCGTTCCTTCGGGTGACGATTAGTAATTGTTTGACCGTCAAATAAAATTTCGCCGACATCCGATGCTTCAAGCCCTGCAATCACGCGCAGTAAAGACGTTTTACCAGAACCAGAAGGGCCAAGTAGCGCTATCAATTCACCAGATTGAATATCGATGGATACATCTTGTAAAGCTTGAAAAGAACCAAATTTCTTAGAAACATTTTGAATTTGAATGCTCACGCAAGAATACCTCCTTTAAATTGATTTCGATTTCCATGCAACAATATCTTTTATAACTAGCGTAATAATCGCTAACACACTCATCAATGAAGCAACAGCAAAAGCTGCTGAAAATTGGTATTCATTGTATAAAATTTCGATATGAAGCGGCATAGTATTCGTCATGCCTCGAATATGACCCGAGACGACAGAAACTGCCCCAAACTCACCAATGGCACGTGCATTACATAAAATCAAACCATAAAATAATCCCCATTTAATATTGGGTAATGTTACATACCAAAAGGTTTTAAAGCCGTTTGCACCAAGAGAAATCGAAGCCTCTTCTTCAGCGTTCCCTTGTGCTTGCATTAACGAGACAAGCTCACGTGCAACAAAAGGCAATGTTACAAATATAGTCGCAAGCACAATGCCAGGTAAGGCAAAAACAATTTTAATATCATTAGCAAATAGCCAATCTCCAAATAGTCCTTGTGCACCAAATAGCAAGATAAATACTAAGCCTGCAATAACGGGCGATACAGCAAAAGGTAAGTCAATTACTGTTAATAATAAATTTTTACCTTTGTAATTGAATTTCGTTAATGCCCAAGCAGCCATAATGCCGAAAATGGCATTTAAAGGAACGGCAATGGCTACTACTGTTAAGGTCAACTGAATAGCAGCTAAAGCATCTGGATGTGCGATTGCTGCAAAGTAGACGTCTGCCCCTTTTTGAAAGGCCGTAATAAAAATCGATACGAGGGGGAGAACGATAAAAAATGCTAAAAATGCCAGTGCAATAAATGTTAATACATAACGAAAGAAGCGAGGCTCCTGTAAGGCAGCGGGCTTTGCTGCTACAATCCGTGTTTGTGGAGCCAAAGGTTCAATAATCGTAGACTGATCCATAAATACCTCCTAATGTATAAAGCGGCGATTTGCTAGCCATTGAATAAGATTAATCGTAAATAATAAGACAAAGGATGTAATTAGCATAACAGCGGCAATAGACGTGGCACCCGCATAATCATATTGTTCAAGCTTTGTCATAATGATTAACGGTGTAATTTCTGTCTTCATCGGCATGTTACCAGCGATAAAGACAACTGAACCGTATTCCCCTAATGCACGTGCAAAGGCTAATGAAAAGCCAGTCAAAATGGCAGGTGCAAGTTCAGGGAAAATAATCTTACATACAGTTTGCAGACGTGTAGCCCCTAAACTTGCTGAGGCTTCTTCAACTTCTACACTAATATTTTGTAAAACAGGTTGCACAGTACGCACAACAAATGGAAGACCGATAAATGTTAGAGCAATTATAATACCGAGTGGTGTAAAGGCGATTTTAAAATTGAAAAACTGTCCAATCCAGCCATTTGGTGCATATAGCGATGTTAAAGCAATACCTGCTACTGCCGTAGGTAAAGCAAATGGTAAATCTACAAGACCGTCAATAATATGTTTAAACGGGAAGTGGTAGCGTACGAGTACCCAAGCGATAATGGTGCCAAACACAACGTTTACTAAACCAGCAGCAAGTGCAGTGCCAAAGCTTAACTTATAAGAGGCAATTGCTCGAGGGTCGGTGACAATTGCGGTAAACTCTGCCCAGCTTAACGACATTGTCTGAATGAAAATCATTGCTAAAGGTAAGAGCACAAGCAAGCTTACGTAGAGCATCGTATAACCAAGTGAAAGGTGGAAGCCGGGAATAACACGAGCCGGCTTCTTTTTAAATGTTAGGCTAGTCATCATATGCCTCCTTATTGTGGAACGTAAATTTCATCGAATGTACCACCATCTTTAAAATGTGTTGTCTGAGCTTCTGTCCAACCCCCAAAGTCTTCAATGGAAATAAGTTCAAGCTTAGGGAATTGCGCTTGGTATTTTGCTAATATATCTTCATTGCGTGGTCGATAGTAGTTTTTCGCAGCAATCTCTTGACCGATGTCACTATATAAATGTTGTAGGTATGCTTCTGCGACTTTACGCGTCCCTTTTTTATCAACAATTTTGTCAACGATTGCTACAGGAGGCTCTGCTAAAATACTTAAAGAAGGTGTAATAATTTCGAATGCATCTTTCCCTAATTCATTAAGTGATAAATAAGCTTCATTTTCCCAGGCAATTAACACATCACCAATTTTTCTTTCAACAAAAGTAGTCGTGGCGCCGCGAGCACCAGAATCAAGTACCTCTACATTGCGATACAAAGCCTTCATAAAATCTTTTATTTGCTTCTCGTCATTGTTATACAACTTCGCTGCATAGCCCCATGCGGCTAAGTAATTCCAACGGGCACCACCTGAAGTTTTTGGGTTTGGCGTTATGACTGAGACATCGTCTTTTACTAAATCATCCCAATCTTGAATCCCTTTTGGATTCCCTTTTCTTACTAAAAAAACAATGGTAGAAGTATAGGGTGTAGAATTATTTTCAAATTCTGTTTGCCAGTCTTTGTTTAGTAGATTACGAGCTTGGGCAATTTCATCAATATCGTAAGCAAGTGCTAATGTGACAACATCGGCTTCTTGACCATCAATAACCGCACGCCCTTGTTTACCCGAGCCACCATGTGATTGATGAATTTTTACTTCTTGACCTGTTTCGTTTTTCCACTTCGCGATAAAGTCTTGATTAAATTCATCGTAAAGCTCACGTGTTGGATCATAAGATACATTTAGTAACTCAACTGTTTTTTGTGTGTCTTGCGAAGTTGTATTGTTATCTTTGGACGTGCTATTACATCCTGTTAACATAATTGTTAACCCTGATAAGAGTACAATTGTTTGAAAAATAGTTTTTCTTTTGTTCATTGAAAATCTCTCCTTTTTCTTACAAAATGCAAAAGGACCATCTCTTCAACATGTATCAACACATGTTAAGGAGATGGCCTTCAGATAATCTGATCAGCATGTTTTGTTTTTTAGCTTAGTACCACATTAAACATATATTTCCTATTAGTCAACAAGGAATTGAAAAATATTTAAAATTTTAGATAGGTTTTTCCCTAAGTCCAGTAACGAGTAGCAAAAGACTCTTTTTATGAATAAAATTATTTGTATATAACGATAGTGACAGTTTAAAGAGGTGCAAAATGACATTCTTTAAATATGTTTATATTTTTACAAAACCTAGTTGACTACTAGGTGTAATTTAGTATATATTGGGTAATAAGAAAAGTGATTGTTGAATGAGGTACAAGATTACTAGTTTACAATCATCATATATGCTGGCTAGTCAAACTAGAGGCGTTTTAACGAAGGTACAATGCATTATTGTATCTGTTGTTAAAATGCCTTTTTCTATATCCGAAAATGTTTCGAGGGGGATTTTATGTTAACGTATGCAACTTGGCAGGAGCCAACGACTAACTTTGAAGTGGATGAATCCTATAAGGGTGCACTTGAGGTGTTACGCTGGAGCTATGCACAATATGGCGATGAGATTGTATATGCGTGTAGCTTTGGTATTGAGGGAATTGTGTTGATTGATTTGATTTCAAAAGTAAAGCCAAATGCTACGATTGTTTTTTTAGACACAGATGTCCATTTCAAAGAAACGTATGACACGATTGAACGAGTAAAAGCAAACTATCCGCAGCTAACGATTATACTGCAAAAGCCTAAGCTGACACTTGAGGAGCAAAAGGCGCAATATGGCGATGAATTATGGAAGTCCAATCCTAATCAGTGCTGTGACATCCGAAAAATAAAGCCGTTACATGAGGCGTTATCAGGAGCAAAAGCTTGGATTTCAGGGCTGCGCAGAGAACAATCGCCAACTCGGCAACAGACAAATTTTATCAATCGTGATGACAAATTTAAATCCATTAAAATTTGCCCGCTTATTCATTGGTCATGGAAAGATATATGGCGTTATGTTTCCAAGCATAATTTAACGTACAATCCATTACACGATCAAGGCTATCCGAGTATTGGCTGTGAACACTGCACACAACCTGCATTTACGTTGGATGATTTACGTGCAGGTAGATGGCAAGGAACGGGTAAAACTGAATGTGGGTTACATGAATAGGGGCGTTTAAATCATGCTGGAATATATTGCAATAGCTATAAGTTTATTTTTTGCAATGAATATTGGGGCAAGTGGTGCAGCAGCATCCATGGGTGTTGCTTATGGGGCAGGCGCTATAAAAAAAGCATGGCACGCATTGTTAATTTGTGCGGTAGGGGTTTTGGCAGGCGCTATATTGGGTGGCGGTGAAGTTGTCAAGACTATCAATTCAGGGATTATGCCACAACAGTATATTACTGTAAAAATCGTCATCATTATATTAATTTCTGCGACAAGTGCGTTGTTTCTTGCCAATTTGTTAGGCATTCCCTTATCGACGAGTGAAGTAACCGTCGGAGCGGTCGTAGGTGTAGGAATTGCCTACCGCGTGCTATATGTCAAATCATTGCTCGTGATTATGGCCTTTTGGGTAATCGTTCCTGTTATAGCGTTTGTCATTGCCTTTATAGTTGGCAAAGTACTGTATAAATTTCAAGGGAAGAGCTTTTTGAAAAACCACCCAATTTTAACAGTGCTACTCATATTTGCTGGATTTTTCGAAGCTTTTTCAGCAGGGATGAATAATGTTGCCAATGCAGTAGGCCCACTTGTTGGTGCTGGTATGATTACGGTGACAAAGGGTATTTGGCTAGGCGGTGCTTTTGTTGCACTAGGGGCGTTGTTGCTAGGAAGACGTGTACTCGAAACAAATGGCAAAAAGATAGTGCGTTTTGAAAAAGCTGAAGGCATTCTTATTTCAACTACAGGTGCCTTGCTTGTTGGTATTAGTTCATTGTTTGGCTTACCTGTGCCATTAACGCAAGTAACTTCCTCTTCTATTATTGGTATCGGAATGGCGAAAAGCGGTAAACAAATTTTTCATAAACATATCGTAAAGAAAATCATGTGTATTTGGATTGTATCACCCATTTTTTCATTAGCGATTTCTTATAGTCTAATTCAGTTATTTATGGAGAAAGATTTATATGCCATCGTCATTATGGGGAGCGTTATAATCGGAACGCTTGGTGCTATTAGTTTAATGCGAACAATGCGTGAAGAAGAACGCTCAATATACGATGCAGGTGAAGGCATTTAAATATAAAACATAGTATTTGAATAAAAATAGGGGGAATATTGAATGAGTTTACAACCACATGGCGGCACTTTAGTGCAAGCTTATAATCCACAAAAATCAGTAGTACATATTGAGAAGGAGATTGTTTTGGATACCATTGCGTTAAGTGATTTAGAATTAATCGCAATTGGAGGGTATAGCCCAATCGACGGTTTCTTAACTAAAGAAGATTATGAATCTGTTGTTGAACATACAAGGTTGGCCTCTGGCATTGTGTGGAGTATACCGATCACACTTCCTGTTGATCAGGCAGTAGCAGCAACTTTACAACCAGGTGATGAAGCAAAATTAATCTATGGTAATGATGTCTATGGTGTGATTCATATCGAGGATATATATGAACCAGATAAGCAAAAAGAGGCACTACTTATTTACGGTACACAAGACTTAGCCCATCCTGGAGTGAAAAAGTTACATGAACGGCAGGGGATATATGTTGGTGGTCAAATTACGTTAATTAAGCGTCTAGAGCAAATATTCCCTACGTATTCATTTGATCCAACAGAAACAAGGCAGTTGTTTAAAGACAAAGGGTGGCAAACAATTGTGGGCTTTCAAACGCGTAATCCTGTTCACCGTGCGCATGAATATATTCAAAAGGCGGCATTAGAAACAATTGATGGCTTATTTTTAAATCCATTAGTCGGTGAAACGAAGTCGGATGATGTATCTGCTGCTATACGTATGGAGAGTTATGAAGTGCTTTTGGAAAATTACTATCCTCAAAGTCGTGTGCAATTAGGTGTGTTCCCAGCGGCTATGCGCTATGCAGGGCCTAAGGAAGCCATTTTCCATGCACTAGTGCGGAAAAATTACGGCTGTACCCATTTTATTGTTGGACGTGACCATGCAGGTGTAGGGGACTATTATGGCACATATGATGCGCAAAAAATCTTTGAACAATTTACCGAAGATGAACTTGGGATTGTGCCTTTAAAGTTTGAACATAGTTTTTATTGCACTCGATGTGAAGGCATGGCAACTACAAAAACTTGCCCGCATGATAGTGCATCACATGTAATTTTATCAGGAACGAAAGTCCGGGAAATGCTCCGTAATGGAGAAGTGCCTCCAAGTACATTTAGCCGTAAAGAGGTTGTCGATGTACTAATAAAAGGCATGCGTAAGGAGGTATTAAAATGAGTTCTAATATCGTATGGCATGAAGCTTCTATTACGAAAACAGAGCGTCGCACGCAAAACAAACATCACAGCTTTATTTTATGGTTTACAGGATTATCGGCATCAGGAAAATCTTCCGTAGCAAATGCGTTTGCACGTACATTATTTGAGCGAGGTAATCAGGCGTTCGTATTAGATGGTGATAATGTAAGACATGGCTTAAATAATGATTTAGGCTTTGACGAAGTGAGCCGTAAGGAAAATATACGACGTATCGGGGAAGTTTCTAAGCTTTTTGTGGAGAGTGGTCAAATTGTACTCACAGCCTTTATTTCACCTTATCGACAAGATCGTCAAGTCGTTCGACAGCTAGTGGAAGAGGGGGAATTTTTAGAAGTGTATGTGAAATGCTCCGTAGAAACATGTGAACAACGCGATCCAAAAGGTCTATATAAAAAAGCGCGCAATGCGGAAATTGCTAATTTTACAGGTATTAGTGCGCCCTATGAAGAACCTGAACATCCCGAATTTATTTTGGATACTGAACGCTATTCTATTGAGGACTGTGTAGAGCAGTTAACAACGTTTCTAACGGATAAAGGCTATATTTAAAGCGTGCCAGTCACTCAAACAATTTCAATGTTTGCCCTAGAGCAATGATTGGGCAGGAGAAACAGCGACAGTAACAGACAAAGATATAGCAAAAAAGTGTTAGATTGATTGTAGTCAATCTAACACTTTTTCATTTTTGTCTCAACTTTGGTTATTTGATACCTTGTTCTTTTTTCATTTTCTCAATTTCTGGCCCTAGTTCATCACGTACGGTTCCTTTCCATGGCTTAACACCTGCTATGTAGGAGGAACGAGTCATAATATGTCCTCCGACAGGTCCAGTTATGAATAGAAACAAAATACCTAATAAAATACGTGGGTTAAAATGATCCTCAATCAGCCAAAAATAAAAGAATACACCTACCAACACACACATAACACCAAGTGTGGCACTTTTAGATGCGGCATGTGCCCGTGTGTACAAATCAGGTAATCGAATCAGCCCAATAGCTGTTACAACGATAAATAGTACACCAATCGAAATAAATAAAATAACTAATGTATTAGCGAGAATTGTCACGTTTAATGATATCTCCTTTCTCTATAAATTTAGAGAAAGCAACAGTACCGATGAATGATAATATCGCTAATAATAAAACAATTTCTAGGAAGAAGCTTGTTTCCACTAAAACTGAAAATAACGCGATTAAAGAAATAAGTGATACACCTAAGGAATCAAGTGCTACGACACGATCTGATGCAGAGGGTCCTTTCACCATACGGTAAATCACTGCAATCATCGATAAGCAAATCACTACGATCGCTGCAATAATAAACGTCATCATGATTTACTCACCTCCAAAATAGCTTTTTCAAAAGAGTCGCGAATGGATGCAATGGCATCATCTACATCACTAATATCAATAGCATGGACAAACAATGTTTTAGCATCATCTGAAACATGCACTACAACAGTCCCAGGAGTTAATGTAATGAGACTTGATAGTAATGTAATTTCCCAGTCTTCTTTCAATACAGTTGGGTAAGCAAAGAAGGCAGGTTGCATGTCCAGCTTGGGCTTTAATACAACTTTCAATACTTGAATATTGGCTAATATTAATTCCTTGAAAAAGAGTACAGTGAGTTTAATAATTGCCCATACTCGAAATAAATAGAGACGTGTAAAGAAAAATCTTCTCATAATGACGAGCAATACAATACCAAGGATGAAGCCTACTATAAAGCCTGTTGCTGTGTAATTAGATGAAAGGAACATCCAAACGAAGGCAAGAGCAAAATTTAAAATAATTTGAAATGCCATAGCTCTAATCCCCCTTCATTACAGCATCTATATAAATAGATGGGTCATTTAAAAGTTTTGCAGCATCATTCATAAATGGTGTCATCCATTCCGAACCAACACCATAGGCAACGGTAATAAGCACTAATAGGACAGTTGGCACAAAAAGTGTAGTATAGACTTTTTTATCGACAGTTCCCTTAGTTTCCTTTTCCTCTCCCCAGAAGGCATATAGGAAAATACGAATAACTGACAGTAGGACAAGTAAAGAGGAGGCTAAAATAAAGATACTACTCCACATACTGCCAGCCTCAAAGCCCCCCTGCACAATTAAAAGCTTTCCAACGAAACCACTAAGTGGAGGAATCCCAGCTAAACCAAAGGCAGCAATTAAATAGAACCATCCAAGAGCAGGATATGTTTTCATAAGACCGCCCATTTTACGTAAATCTGATGTACCGGTAATGTAGATGACAATACCAATTAACATAAAGAGGGCTGCTTTTATAAGCATGTCATGTATCAAATAGAACATTGCGCCCTTTAGCGCCATTTCATTCATTTGGGAAACACCAAACAAAATGACACCTACTGCAATCACGATGTTGTAAATAATAATGAGCTTGACATCGAAATAGGCTAGTGCCCCGATACAGCCAGCAATAATTGTTCCAATGGCTAGCACCATTAGTAAATCATGTGTATACGATAAATCGTGTACAAAAAATAATGTGTATGTGCGCGTAATCGCATAAACGCCAACTTTAGTAAGCAGTGCACCGAAAAGTGTTAACACAGGAATAGGTGCAGCAGCATAAGAAGTTGGAAGCCAAAAGTAAAGTGGGAATATGGCTGCTTTTAGTCCAAAAACCATTAAAAACAAAACAGCAATTACGGTTATAATACCTGGCTGATGAATATCGCTAATCTTTACTGCGATGTCTGCCATATTTAGTGTACCCACAACCGAGTAAAGGTAGGCTACCGTAATAACAAACAAAGCAGAAGAAATAACATTAATTAAAATATATTTAATGGAGCCTTTCAGTTGTCCTTTTTCTCCACCTAGCACAATGAGTAAATACGACGCCATTAAGAGTACTTCAAAGAATACAAATAAGTTGAAAATATCTCCTGTCGTAAAGGCACCATTTACACCAGTTAAAATAAACATCATACCAGGGTAATAGAAAAAGCGTTCACGCTCTTTTGTAATAGAGCCAAAGCCGTACCAGACAACAAAAAATGCAATGAGTAATGATGTAGTTACTAACAGTGCTGACATCATATCAGAAACCATTGTAATACCGTATGGTACTGGCCAATTGCCAAACGTGACTTTCTGAATGCCATCATTTTTAACTTTTAGTAAGAGCGAAACGGCTGAAACAAAAGCAAGTAGGATGCCCAGTAAAGCAAACGAACGCTGGTATTTTAAATTTTTTTGCCCAAACATTAAAATCATACCGAAGAAGAACGGAATGATAATCGGCAGTAAAAGGAAGTTATTCATCCTCATCACTTCCTCTCATTAAGCTAATATCATCTGTCTCAAGCTCTTGATAGGAGCGATAGGCAAGTACTAGGAAGAAAGCCGTTACACCGAAGCTAATAACAATCGCAGTTAAAATCAATGCCTGCGGTAAAGGATCAGCAAACGTTTTGGCTCCTTCTTTTAAAACAGGGGGTGCCTCACCTGTTAATCCACCCATTGTTAAAATAAGTAAATGGGCACCATGGCTTAAAAGTCCCGTACCAATAATAATGCGTAATAAGCTTTTCGATAATATTAAATAAACCGCTGCCATAAACAGAAAGCCAATGACAAACGCCATAATTATTTCCATTATTCATCCTCTCCAATCGTTTGAATAATGGTCATCGTAACGCCAACAACAACCAAGTAAACACCGCTGTCAAACAGCATTGCTGTGTGCAAAGACTGCTTACCTAGAAGCGGCAATTCGAAATAATCAAAGAAATGTGTAAAAAATGGTTTTCCTAAAAACATCGGGAATGCGGCTGTCGCAAATGCCAATAATAAGCCTGTAGCCGTTAAATACGTGTAGTTTATCGGTAAAACATTTCGCACTGTATTTAAATCAAAGGCAAGGACTAGCAGTACAATGGCACTGGATGTTAAAAGCCCCCCGACAAAGCCGCCACCGGGTGTATAATGACCAGCTAGGAAGATATGAATGGAGAAGAAGAAAATAATGAAGAATACAATTTTAGCTGTAAATTGTATAATCACATCATTTGTTTTCATGTGGTTTCTCCTTTCTATTCATACGCAGCTTAATCATTGCTAAAATTGCCATACCTGCAATACCTAATACTGTAATTTCAAATAATGTATCAAAGCCACGATAGTCTACTAAAATCACATTGACAATATTACCGCCACCCGCTTTAGAATAAACGGTTTCTTCATAATATTTTGAGATGGTCGGCACAAGTTTTTGCGAATGTGCAGATAATGCGATAAGTGTCACCATCACACCAACTGCGATTGAAATAATCGCCCGATTTAATTGAAAGCGCATGCGTTCTTCGCGCTTGCCAAGCTTCGGAAGATGATAAAACGCCAATAAAAATAACGCAACCGAAATGGTTTCAATAACTAGTTGAGTTAACGCTAAATCAGGTGCATTAAAAATAACAAAGAATAATGCAACAGTATAACCGACAGAGCCTAGTCCAATAATTGCTGTCAGTCGTGATTTTGCAAAAATTGTGATCGCTGTTCCAATCATTAACACGACAATTAAAATTAGTTCGTATGAGCGAATTGGTGCTGTACCTTCAAAAGATAGTGAAAAGGCATCTTTTACAAATAAGGTTCCAATTGAAATCGCTGTGATGCCACTAAACATATACAGTAGATAGTGACGCATAGACCCTGTCATATAAAGACGTGATACACGATTTAACCCTACATCTAAAGTAAGCATCATTTGGTCATAGGCATTATTGAACGTAAGAGCACGCGGGAATAGCTTGTAGATGCCTTGCCATTTAGGTAAGGCAACAAATAATAAGACACCTATAATAACAATGCCTATTGTCATAACTAATTCTGGTGTAATTTCGCCATGCCAAGCTGACACGTGAATGTTGATATCTTCAGGTGCATTATATAAAAACGGCTGAATAGCTTGTACAGCCGGCTTCACAAACGTATCACCAATAAGATTCGGAATGAAGAAAATAATCACCACTAATGATGCTAAAATCATCGGCGATATAAGCATGCCTATCGGAGCTTCGTGTGGTTTATGAGCGTAAAGTTCTGGTTTATATTTTCCTGTAAATGTTCTACAAACAAAGTAAAAGCTATAAATAAACGTAAAAATACTCGCAATCCAAGCAACAATTGGGAACAGCACGCCCCATGTATCAAAGCCGAAAAATTCGAAATTCTGAAGTGATAACATAGCTGTTAAAAACATTTCCTTACTTAGGAAGCCATTAAATGGTGGTAATCCTGCCATTGAAAAACTACCGATCGCCGCAACCGTAAAACTAAGAGGCATGATGCTCATTAATCCGCCAAGTCTACGTATATCGCGTGTACCTGTTTCATGATCGATAATCCCAGCAATCATAAATAAGCTACCTTTAAATGTTGCATGGTTAATCAAGTGGAAAATGGCTGCAAAAGCTGCATATTTAAACATTGAATCTGCTGCTCCATTTACATGAAATGCAACTGCACCAGCTCCTAGTAATGACATAATTAGCCCAAGCTGACTGACAGTAGAAAAGGCAAGAATACCTTTTAAATCGGTTTGCTTTACTGCAAAGAACGAACCCCAGAAGAGCGTTAGCAGACCAACTCCTGTAACAAGCCAAATCCAAAGTTCAGAAGCTGCAAAAATCGGTGTAAAGCGAGCAACTAAGTAAATACCTGCTTTTACCATTGTTGCAGAGTGAAGATATGCGCTGACAGGTGTCGGAGCCTCCATTGCATCCGGTAACCAAATATAAAATGGGAATTGTGCAGATTTCGTAAACGCCCCAAACAGCAATAATATAAGGGCCCAAATGAATAACGGATGTTGCACTAAGTTTGGTGCCATTGCAATAAGTTCACGGATTGAATATGTTCCACCCATTAAATAAAGAAGGATAAATCCTCCTAACATCATTAAGCCGCCAAAAACGGTAATCATCATCGATTTTAGTGCACCGAAGCGAGAAGCATCGCGTGTGTACCAATAACCAATCAATAGGAACGATGAAATAGATGTTAATTCCCAGAAAAAGTACAAAGTAATTAAATGGTCTGATTGTACAACACCGAGCATAGCGGACATAAATAGTAATAAGTAAACATAAAAATTATGTAGTTTTTCTTTATGTTTATCTAAGTAGAAAATGGAGTAAAGCACAACAAGTGAGCCAATTCCAGTAATTAGTAATGAAAATAATAAACTAAGTCCGTCTAAATAAGATACAACAGAAATATCAAGTGATGGTATCCATGGAATTCCATCATAAAATACTTCGCCTTTTGCAACTCTCGCTATATAAGTAGCATAAATCACGGCGAGTGTAGCAGGTACTGCAAGAACAAACCAGCCTGTGTGAATATTTTTAATGCTTTTATATATAAAAGGCACAAAAATTGCAGCAAGCATCGGGATGAAAATATAGAGTACTTGTAACAAAAAAATCCTCCTTTATGCAGGTAAGTGTAATAATTATAACGTACTTTTGTAGGGAATGCATATCGACTCGTAGGATTTAGCTTGGATACAAGGAGAATTTTAGCTATATTATAAATAGGAAGTTATCAAAAAAAAACAGAGGAAAAAAATTTTTTATGAGGAACCCTTACATATATGGTTATTTACCATTAATTACAATTTTATTATTTAGTTTAACGTTCGGCATGTATGCCGTAGGTGAAGCATTACAGTTGTTTCAAGCAATCGGTGTTTATTCTGGAATGCGAGAATTTTTATCAGATTTTGAATTACGTGTATTGTTACTCATTGTGTTTGCGCTTATCTTTTTTATGGCTTTTTCAGCACTCAAACTAGTTGGTGAAACAATTCATGAACTAGGAATGTTGTTTTTTTCGAAGGACAATGAAGGGGCTGCTGTGAGTCAAGCACGTGGAGGCTACGTCATTTTATTTATTGGTGCAATGTGTTCTGCCTTTGCAATTCAATCTATCTATGTATTGGCAGCTATTTTTGTATTAACGGTCTTTATATATTTTATTTATCGTATTTATAAAATGAGCCTTTATATGTCTATGGGTGGAACAATTGGATTACTTATATTTGAGCTTTTCATGTGGACATTACTATTCTCGTTATTAGTTTATGTCATTTTAAAATTGTACAACGGCGTACTAGCAAGTCTCCCATTTGCCAAATAAAGTGCCAGTCACCCAAACAATTCTAAATTTTTTCTAAGTAAAAACCCACTTTGACTCCTGCGAAGGCTGATGATGTGCCTGCAGAAAACAAAGTGGGTTTTTATGCTAGTGCCAGTCACCGAAACAATTCACCGAAACAATTGGCGCTGATACACTAATAGAAAGTTACTCTAGTAAAACATTAAAGAGTTTGTGATGAATTTTGTACGCTTCTAGTTTTTCCATTGGCTGTGGTTTATCATAGCCAAGCCACACGGCAGCGGTATATTGGTCATTTAAACCAGCTAGCCAATAATCACGGTAATCATTTGTCGTACCTGTTTTAGCCCCAACATAGCTACTATTGCTATAAACCCCTTGCCCCGTACCATTTGAGACAACTTCTGCAAGCAGCCCACGCATATATTTTACGGTTTTAGGCGACCAAATCTGGTCACGTGCCTTGTCCCAACTATATAGCTCAGTGCCATCATTAGCTGTTACTTTTCGAATACTGTGGGCTAGCACATAAGAGCCATCGATAAAGCTTGTATAGGCATCTGCAAGTTCAAGAGCAGTGACGCCATATGTTAATCCACCTAATGAAGCAGCGTAAGTATGATCCTTTGCCACCATGGAACGGAAATGGAAGCGATCAAGATAACTGAAAGCTGTATCTACCCCTACAGCGTTAAAAATGCGAAGAGCGGACGTATTGTAACTATTCCGGAATGCTGTATGAATTGTCACATCACCGTAGTTATATCCTCCATAATTTTGAGGACAAAAAGAACCGACACAATAGCGCCCACCATTGACAATGGAGTCTGGCGTATGAGTTGTTGTTTCAAAATAGGGTGCATAGACAGCAAGTGGCTTAAAGGCTGACCCTGGCTGTCGCGGACCTTGATAGGCTCGATGATAATCAAACTTTTCATAATTTTTTCCAGCATAGAGGCTGACGACTTCACGAGATGAATTGTTAATAACAGCACCCGCCGCCTGTAATTGGCCATTGCCTAAAATAGCAGTTATGCGCTCTTCATCATGATTCTGTTTAGTTGGATCCAGTGCAGTATAAATAGTTAAACCATTCTGATATAAAGTATTAAGTCGATTGTCTAGTTGTGCTTGAATAGTTTTCTTTTCTTCTTCACTTTGCGTGTTGAGCAGTCGATCTGTATAGCCTTCCTTCTCGGCTACTAGCCAGCGTAACTCTTGAAGAACGTAAGTACTATACATTGGATAGCTTTGTACCTTGTTCTTAACATTTAAAGTGATTGGTTCTGCTTTAAACGTAACTGCATCTTCTTTTGTAATAACACCACTTGTCGCGAGTGTATCAAGTAGACGTTCTTGTCTTGCCTTGGTATCATCAAAATGTTTTAAAGGGTTATAAAGAGAAGGATTGTTAGGGATAGCTGAAATAAACGCTATCTGTGCAATCGATAATTCTTGGATAGGTTTTTGAAAATAATAGCTTGCTGCACTACCTATTCCATAAACTTGATTGCTAAAATAGGATTCATTTAAATACATCGTTAAAATGGCATCTTTATCGTATTTCTTTTCAAGTTCATAGGCATAAAATAGCTCTGTTAGTTTTCTTTCGTATGTTTTTTCATCAGATAAATAACGCATACGAACAAGCTGTTGGGTAATGGTACTGCCTCCTTGTGAAGCTGAATTGGTGTTTGAGTTAGCAACAACCGCGCGTAGGATAGCGCTAAGATCGAAGCCGACATGATTATAAAAGTCTGCATCCTCACTAGCAATAAAAATTTCCTGGGCAATTTGTGGAATTTCTTGTAAAGTTAAAGGTTGTCGCCATTCGACATATTCCTCACTAAAGGTTTGGCCGTTCTGATCAACTAATGTGACAGGAAGCTGTACCTGTACTTCGGGAACCTCAATTTTCTTCTGAATTTGTTGTTCGTGGGCTTGTGCTGTACTCAGCTCTGCTCGTATATTTGTACCAATCCACCAAATGGTAGGTAAACATAGCGTTACAATAATAAAACCAAAAACTTTTTTCATATATGCCTCCAACTTTGAAAATAAGTCTTTCATCAGAATAGCATATTTTGGATGTATTCCAAATACTCGTTCAGACCTATTTACACAATACTAAATTACAAAATAACAATTGCCTTGAGGTCGTCTGTCATTCCAACATGATTTTGGGTTATACTACCATTGTTACTACACAGAAGTTTCTAGATTTTCACAAACATAATTGACTAAACGATTGTAAAATTGCAAAATTCGTCAATACTTTGATGGAGAAAACAGCTAGGAAGTATGTTAGACTAATATGAGGTCAGAAATGATAAGGTATAATCATTTTCGTTGAAACTGAAATTTACATTTAAAGGAGAGACTCCAATGTTTCCACAATTAACAACTGAAGTACAAGAAGGCGAAGTACTAGTAGAAATGAAAACAACGTTAGGTGCATTAAAAATTAAATTGTTCCCAAAACAAGCACCAAAAACAGTTGAAAACTTCTTAGGGCATGCAAAATCAGGTTATTATGATGGTATTATTTTCCACCGTGTTATTCAAGATTTTATGATTCAAGGCGGTGACCCTACTGGTACAGGTATGGGTGGAGAGTCAATTTGGGGTAACTCATTTGAAGATGAGTTTTCTGATGAATTATTTAACTTACGTGGTGCATTATCAATGGCAAATGCTGGTCCAAACACAAATGGTTCTCAATTCTTTATCGTACAAATGAAGCATCTTCCAAGTGATATGCTTCGTCAATTACAAGGTGCTGGTTTCCCAGAAGAAATTATTGAGGCATATGCACAAAATGGTGGAACACCATGGTTAGACCATAAACATTCTGTATTTGGTCATGTTGTAGAAGGTATGGATATCGTTGATAAAATTGCTGAAGTAGAAAAAGACTTCCGTGATAAACCTGTTGAAGATGTGAAAATCGAGTCAATTACAGTTTTTGAATAATTATTGTAAGGACGTGTAGAAAATATGGAACATTTGATGTATCAATTTTTATATTTCCCAGAAGATAAATCAGCGTATATTCCAGCAGCTTTTGAATTTTTAATTATGCTTATTTTATGTATAGGCGTATTTATGATTTTCCGTAAAATTTCTAAAAAGCAGGAATTAAAATCTAAGGAAATCGAAGCACGTATTTTAGCTGAGAGAAACAGCACCAACAATAGACACAATTAAAAAAAGCACTCTGCAAAAGAGTGCCTCCGACTATAGACAAACTTGAGATTTCCCGAGTTAGTCTATAGTCTTTTTATATACATCCCGACAGCAGGCACAGTGTAAGCCATAGCTTGAAAATTCACAATTGTGTGAGTGACTGGCACTATGACAATGCGAGCTTAAAACGAGCAACGGCATCTTTTACCGTATCAAATGAGCAAGCTACATTCATACGCAGGAAGCCACGGCCTTCTTCACCATATTTTGAACCAGGTTCTAGTGCAAGTTTTCCAACTTCAAGCAAACGTTGCATTAATTCTTTTTCATTGATACCTAGTTGGCGGCAATCAATCCACAATAAGTACGTACCTTGAGGCTTTGCAATGTGTATGCCTGGCAATTGCGTTAACTCGGCTATAGCATAATTCATATTATTGGAAATATAAAGAAGTAACTCTTCTAGCCATGGTAATCCTTCTGTGTAGGCTGCTTGCAGTGCTACAGGAGCAAAGCTATTCAATGAACCTTGCCCGCAAGCCATATTAACCGCCTCTAAAAGCACCTGCTTTTTCTTATCAGTCGTAATAATATAAGCAACTTGAATTCCTGCAAGATTAAATGTTTTAGTCGGTGCCATACAGGTAATAATACGATTAATTTCATCTCCTGCTAGTTTTGCAAGCGGAGTATGTTGTGCACCATCTAACATTAAATCAGCATGAATTTCGTCTGAAATAATGAGTACATCATATTTTGCACATAAACGAATAATTTCTTTTAATGTAGCTTCGTCCCATACATAGCCTCCTGGATTATGTGGGTTACACAATATGTATGCTTTAACGTTTTGGGCAAGTGCCTGTTCAAAAGCCTCAAAATCATAGACAAATGTTCCATCTTGCGCGACTAAAGGGCAAGTAACCACTTCACGGCCATTACTTTTAGGGATATTAAAAAATGGCGGATAGACGGGAGTAGAAATAAGCACTTTATCGCCTTGTTGAGTCAGTGCAGTCAAAATATTTGCCAAAGCTGATACGACACCGTGGCTGAAAGAAATGGCTTCTTGCTCAATGTGCCAATTGTATCGGCTTTTTTGCCAATCTACAATCGCTTGTTTTGCTTCTTCGCCTACATAGCTATAGCCAAAAATCGCCTCTTTAGCATGTTTTTGCAGTGCTGCTGCAACTGCAGAAGGTGGAGCAAAGTCCATGTCCGCTATCCACATTGGTAATATTTCTGTTGTATCGCTTAATCCATAAATTTTCTCCATTGCGTCCCATTTTACTGAGTTAGTACAACGACGATTTAAAGTTTGATCGAAAATCGACAAGCAAATCCCTCTTTTCTTTTTTTTTTACTATGGTATCATACCTATTAAGATTAAAGGATAATAGGTGAGTATTTTGGATAATATAAAAATGAATCGAACAGCCGTGCATCTGCTAGCAGAGTGGGATCCTTTCCACTTAGGTGCTGAGCATTATGATACAGAAACAGCAGATGTTGTTGCAGCACTACAAAGTATTGATGACCCATCTGCTCTTGCGAAGGTCATTCAAGAAACTTACGAGCACTCGTTTGAACAGTGGATTCCAATTGAAGATTGTGTTGCCATTTCATATAAACTACTGGCTATTAAGTTTGAAGCAAAATGTATTATTTAAATCGACATATAGTGTTTTTTTATTGGAAAGGTTTGTGTGCAAATGATTGCACGAAAGCTGCTTCCTTATAAAAGTGAGGTTGTCTTCTGTTTTTAGACAACCTCACTTTCTTATTGAAATAACGGCAAAATACCTTGGATAAAAATAAGCAAAATCGCAATAGGTGACACATAACGAATTAAAATATACCAAGTGTTAAACAGTAGACTTGAGGAAGCAAGCTCTTTACGAGAAATATCCTTTGTATAATAATAGCCTGCAAAAATAGAAATCAGTAAGGCACCGATTGGCATGCCGACACTATTTGTAATAAAGTCTACAAAATCAAAAATGGAACGATCTAATATTTTGACATCTGATAGAATACCGAAAGATAGGGCACTCGGAATTCCGAAGATGAAAATAATAAGTCCACCAATCCATGCGATTTTTTTACGCTTGTCGGGTTTGTCTCCAATGGCGATAGCTACTACAATTTCTAACATTGAAATCGAAGAAGTCACTGTAGCAAACAGTAAAAGAATAAAGAAAATCGTTAAGAATAGGCCCCCAAGTGGCAATTGCTCAAAAACAGCAGGTAAGATAATAAAAACAAGCCCTGGCCCTTGGTCGGGTGTATAGCCTAGCGCGAATACAGCTGGGAAAATAACTAAACCTGCAAGAAGCGAAATAATAATATTCATAGATGCTACATTAATGGCTGAATTACCGATTTTTTCGGTTTTAGGGAGATACGATGCGTACGTAATCATAACAGCTATACCAACACTTAAGGAGAAGAATGCTTGTCCAAGCGCTTTTAAAAATGTTTCAGCATTTAAGTAAGACCAGTCAGGTACAAACATAAATTTTACGCCTTCCATTGCACCATCAAGTGTTAAGGAACGGATTACTAACACAATAAAGAAAATAAATAGTAGTGGCATCATCCACGTACTTGCTTTTTCAATCCCACCTTTAATACCTCCAGATACGATAGCAATCGTTAACAGTAAAAATAACCCTTGCACAAGTACCGCTTCAAATGGGCTAGAGATAATATTGCCAAACAAATCAGCATAATTCCCTTTATGACCATCGCTCGTTAATTGAAACGTTAATGAACGTCCTAAATAACTTAAAATCCAACCACCTACTACACTATAGAAGGATAGTATTAAACCCGCAATAATCATGCCGCCCCATCCTATTAAAAACCATGGTTTTCCTGGGGCTTGTTGTTTGAACGATGTTACAGCATCCTTTTGCCCACGACGTCCAATCATAAATTCTGCAATTAACACCGGCAAACCGATGAAAAATGTACATAAAATAAATAATAAAATAAATACACTTCCGCCGTTGGTTCCCGCCATATAGGGGAATTTCCAGATAGCGCCTAATCCTATGGCGCTACCAGCAGCAGCTAAAATAAATCCAATTTTTGTTGAAAATTGATCTCTAGATGACACGAAAATAAAGCCTCCTTATACTAAAGTTCTATTTTACCGCAAATATGGCATAACACAAGGCAAATTTCTGAAAATTGATTATAAATACTTTTTACGCCCCAACGTCTTACTACAAGTAGAATTCTTTAAACGAAATGCATGATTTACTATCAATTCTAGCGATTTTCTCAAGCTAGCCAGTTACAATTGAAATTGTAACAATTAGGAAGAACAGGTCGTTACATAGAAAAGGAGGGATAACGAGTGAATGAACCGGAATTAATCGAGCGAGCACAACAAGGTGATAAAGAAGCTTATATTGAACTAATTCGCATCCATCAGCGAACAGTTGAAAAATTTGCCTTTCAATGTGGCGTACATAGTAGTGATTTAGCGGATGTTTCACAAGAAGTTTTTGTCAAGCTATACCGTTTTTTACATCAATTCAAGCAGGATCGATTTACGACATGGCTTTATAAAGTCACACTTAATGCTACCCGTGATTATTATCGAAAAGAGCGACGTGAACAAGCAAAGGAGGAGCTGTTAAGCGCGCAGCGACAAGTCCCAAGTCCTTCAGCTGAAAAGCATGTCCTTAATTTTGAGGAAGACCGTGTATTGCATCATAGCATTCAAGCACTTGATGAAAAATATCGCTATCCGCTCGTCTTGTATTATTTTCATGAGTTGAAGTATGAGGAAATTGCCGAGGTACTTGGCATTTCGTTATCCACTGTCAAAGTACGCATATTGCGGGCAAAAGAAAAACTTAAAGTAGCTTTGACACAGGAAGGGAGTGTTGAGAATGGATGATCAACAATTTGACAAGCGCATGGCACTGTTGAAAAAATCATACGACCGAATGGAACCTCAATTAAATCCCGATAATGTTTTCAAGCAAATCGAAGAAGAAAAAGAAGAAGCACTGCCTAAGCAATCGATTACCGCACAACAAAATCAAGCCGTAAAATGGCAGAATCCAGCAGTATGGATAGCAAGCGTTGCAAGTGTGTTGCTAATTGGTCTCTTAGTATCGTTTTATACATTGAATCAACAGGAAAATACACACAGTGAAGTAACACAAGATGTGCCTGTTGAAAAGGCAGTTGAGGAAGAGATAGCAGATTACCTAACGAAAAAATTTAATAGTAAAAAGGAGGATATTAGAAAGGAATTAAAAGTGACCAAAGATGAGCTAGAAGCCTTTGATTTTATTAAAAACGCAAATTCAATGTTAGATTTTTATCTTACGACTAATTTGCATTTGAAATTAACGGATGAAAACTATGTGGAAATTATGGAAGAAAATATAATGAATCGTTTAATGACTCCTAAGCGGGCGGTAGAAAAGATAGAAACTTTTAGAAATTTAAGTTTTGAGGAATCGTTTGCCGTTTATAGTAACTACGTTATTTCCGTAGAGGAATTGGAGCGTTTTTATAGCAAGCTTCTTGAGCCTTACCAACAGCAATTAAAAGAAAAAGATGATGTAAAACAATATCCATCTAATTTACAAGCTATTATTGAAGCGGCAAATAATCAATATATGGAGTTGAAAACGGATGGAAATGGCGTGTTTTATTTTAAAGCAAATCCAATCAATGGGGAATTTGCTCCGCAGTATATCAACCAATTACATCCGGACGTTTTCGGGTATTTCGAATATTTAAAAATGGGTTACTTATTATTGGCAGATGACTTACGATATACGCGAGAAGAAACGGCGCGCTCACTTAAAATAATGGAACGTACATTACTTGCAGATGTAAATGCTAGTTCTCTTGATTACAAGCTTTTAGAAGAAACCTATAAAAATACGTGGGTGGTATTATTGCTAGGTACAAAACAATATCCTGCCATAGCAAATGACGGGCAACCTCATCAGGACTATATGAAATTTTTAGAGGAAGTAGCTAGTGGAAAGTATGGTGAAGTAATGCAAAAGACCGCTGCTACTATTTTAGGAGAATTACAGCAAATGCAGCACTCCGCTACATTATCACAACTGGAACCTTATGATATCTGGACAATACTTTTACAGACACGGCAAGAAACAGCAGGTACTATTAACGACAGTGACTTTAATGTTGTCGATATGAATGAGTCTCGTATTGCACAAATAAAAGGAATATATGAACAATATAAAAACAATAATGATGAAGCAATCATCAATCAACTACACCCAATCAATATTGCCTCACTTTACTTATATGCTGTGACCATTGACGATAAGGCAGTGCAAAATGCTTTATTAACACCAGATGCCGAAGTGGATGCAAGTATGTTACAAACGATACAGAGTCTTGATGTTTTTAGTCAGCTAGGCGAATATAATGGAATTTTTCCTACCGTCGCTGCTCGTGTTGCTATAGGCAGTCAGGAAAAGTACGGAAGGCAGTTCCTCATCAAGTTTTCAAAATCAGAGGAAGGTAATTATCGTATCACAGCAATCATGGATTGATGGGATGATTTTTTGCCCCACTTATTGACGTATGTTATAATTTATCGTGATATATACGTAGCAAACATATAGAAAGTGGGCAAAGGTTATGGCAAAAAAATATGAATTAGGAGACGTATTGACCGGAAAAGTTACAGGTATTCAACCGTACGGTGCATTTGTAGCACTTGATGACGATACACAAGGGCTCGTGCATATTTCTGAAATTACGTACGGCTTTGTAAAAGACGTCAGTGAGTTTTTATCAGTTGGGCAAGAGGTTGAAGTCAAGGTACTTGAAATCGATGAAGCGGCCGAAAAAATTAGTTTATCGATTCGTGCCTTACAAGAGCGCCCAGCAGCAAGAAAAAAAGACGCACCACCCCGAAAATCATTACAGGATCGAGTGGATGAATCCGACGCGAATGGTTTTAATTCCTTAAAAGATAAATTACAGGACTGGATCGAACAGTCAGGACATTAAAAAACGAGGATGCTTTCATGTGAAGGCATCCTCGTTTTTTATTTTTTATGATTTAGCCCTTTTTCATCTTCCGTATGCGATATTGCAGGTTTTGTCGGCTCATACCGAGAGCACCAGCAGCCTTTGTTATATTGCCTTCATATAGATTTAAGACATTTTGCACATAATAGGATTCGGCTTCTCGTAAATAAGCATCGAGAGGCATGACATCGTTTTGCTGGTGGAACATGAAAAATTCAGGTTCATGGTCAGATGTGTCTTGGCTTTGCACTTTAAATCGAAAATGAACAGGTAGTAAATCAAACGTAACGGTTGATTCTGTTGTCATAAACGAAACGATTTCATCTAGCAATAGTTCGAGTTCCTTTAAGTTTCCTGGCCAATCATATTGTAAGAATAATGCTTGGACATCCGGTGCAAGTTCTGCCACATTTGACGCAAATCGCTCACGATGACGACTAAAATAATCTGCCACGAACGGTAAAATATCTTCTTTGCGATCTGTTAAATTTGGAATAGTAATGGACATTGTTGCAAAGAAATAATAGAGAGATTTAGACAGCTTATTTTCTGCAATAAGTGTAATTGGGTCACTGCCGACACTACCGATTAGCATATATTTGGATGGTGGTAATGACTGTAATAACTCAAGTAACTGTTCCTGAATAGGAAGACTTAAAAAATCAATACGTTCGAAGAAAAAAGTATAGGCTTTATCATCTTGTAAAAGTTCCTGCACCTTATCGAGCACTGATTTTGCCGAACGTCGACTAAATAATGTAACAAAGGCTTCAGGATCAGTAGAAGCTGCATGATGAATACCTTCTGCAACTAAATCTTTGCCTGTACCAGATTCACCGATAAGTAAAACAGGTAATTTTACCGCCGCTGCTTTTTTAGCGTTGACAATAACTTGTTGCATTGCTTCAGATACTGCTGTAATCATATCAAAAGTTAAAGGTTCACCATATCGTCGTAGCGGCTGATAGACTAATTTTTCTAAAGATGTGATATCACGTGCGAATTCAATCGCACCAATCAATTGATTATTTTTAAAAAGAGGGAATGTATCATTAATGGTTGTAATTTCATGGCCGTTTTTATTCCAATAGGTTTGTTTCACATTCATTTCTTGTAAACCGGTTTGTAACACCCGCATTAAAGTACTTTCATGTTGACGGAAGGAAAACAATTCAATAATTGAACGATCTGCTAATTCATCAAAATGAAATCCTTCGATTTCTTTCATTTTTGAATTATAGATAATTGTTTTACCCGTTACGTCAATCGCATGTATACCAACGGATACATTAGTTGCAATAAACTCATAAAAGGGTAGTAATGGTTCAGAATTATTCATAAAATGTGCACCTCAAAATTTTTTACTTGAAATATGCAACGAAATTTTGCATTATAATAAGTGTAAGAATATTTTATACGCAAAAATATTTTGCGTCAATAGTTTTTGCATACTAAATATTTACAGCTCACAAAAGGAGGATATAGTATGATTCCATACAAACATGAACCATTTACAGATTTTTCTCAAGAGGCAAATTACAACGCATATTTAGAGGCATTAAATAAAGTTGAAAGTTATTTAGGTCAAGACTATCCATTAATTATTGGTGGAGAGCGCATTACTACAGAAGATAAAATCGTTTCATATAACCCAGCTAAAAAAACACAGGTGATTGGTCGCGTTTCAAAAGCAAGCAGAGAATTAGCTGAAAAAGCAATGCAAGTTGCTGACGAAACATTTAAAACATGGAAAAAAGTAGACCCAGCGATTCGCGCTGATGTGTTATTCAAAGCAGCGGCAATTATCCGTCGTCGTAAACATGAGTTTTCAGCATTATTGACAAAAGAAGCAGGTAAACCTTGGAATGAAGCGGATGCAGATACAGCAGAAGCAATTGACTTCTTAGAATACTATGGTCGCCAAATGTTACGTATTAAAGACGGCCAACCAGTAGAAAGTCGCCCAGGCGAATACAACCGTTATGATTACATCCCATTAGGAATCGGTATCGTTATTTCACCATGGAACTTCCCATTCGCAATTATGGCTGGTACTACAGTAGCAGCTTTAGTAACAGGGAATACAGTATTATTAAAGCCAGCTTCAACTACACCAGTTGTTGCATATAAATTTATCGAAGTTTTAGAAGAAGCAGGATTACCAGCAGGTGCTGTTAACTACGTACCAGGTTCTGGTGCAGAAGTTGGTGATTACTTAGTTGATCATCCGAAAACGCGCTTTATCAGCTTCACTGGTTCTCGTGATGTTGGTTTACGTATTAACCAACGTGCAGCAACACATAACGAAGGTCAAATTTGGATTAAACGCGTTATCGCTGAAATGGGCGGTAAAGATACAATTGTAGTCGATAAAGAAGCAGACTTAGAGCTTGCAGCACAATCAATTGTAAAATCAGCTTTCGGCTTCTCAGGTCAAAAATGTTCAGCATGCTCTCGTGCTGTTATCGTAGAAGATGTTTATGACACAGTAGTGAACCGTGTAGCAGAGCTTACTAATGAATTAACAATCGGTGACCCAGCTGACAACAGCAACTTCATGGCAACAGTAATCGACCAAGCAGCTTTCAATAAAATTACTGAATACATTGAAATCGGGAAAAAAGAAGGACGCCTTGTAGCAGGTGGTACAGCAGATGATTCTGTTGGTTACTTCATCAACCCAACAGTGTTTGCAGACGTAGATCCTTCTGCTCGCATCATGAAAGAAGAAATTTTCGGACCAGTTGTAGCAATTGCAAAAGCAAAAGATTTCGATGAAGCGATTGAAATTGCAAACGACACAGAATACGGCTTAACAGGTGCGGTTATTACAAATAATCGTATGAACCTAGAAAAAGCGCGTGAAGATTTCCACGTTGGTAACTTATACTTCAACCGTGGTTGTACAGGTGCTATCGTTGGTTACCAACCATTTGGTGGTTTCAACATGTCTGGTACTGACTCAAAAGCTGGTGGCCCAGACTACCTACAACTTCATATGCAAGCAAAAACAACTTCAGAAATGCTTTAATTTTTACTGATTTTAATGTGGGACGACACCACATGTTCAAAGATAGACTGTTCTAGTAAGTAGAAAAAATTAGCACACCTCGTAGAAAATAAATCCTACGAGGTGCGCGATTTAACCATATGAAGGTCAACAAATATTTTTTGTTTCTATTATATAGTCCTTTTTCAGCTCTACTAGGCAGTCTTATCTTTCATAGATTTTTATTATGAGTTAGTAGGGAGAGTGCTTTATGACAAAATCACAACAAGTTATTGAACAAACACAAAATTATGGTGCTGCAAACTATCATCCACTGCCAATCGTTATTGCAGAGGCTGAAGGTGCTTGGGTTAAAGATCCAGAAGGAAACAAATACTTAGATATGTTATCAGCATATTCTGCAGTAAATCAGGGACATCGTCATCCAAAAATTATTGCTGCATTAAAAGAACAAGCTGATAAAGTAACATTAACTTCTCGTGCATTTTACAGTGAAAACTTAGGTGAATGGTATGAGCTTGTAGGAAAATTAACAAATAAACAAATGGTTTTACCTATGAATACGGGTGCAGAAGCAGTGGAAACTGCATTTAAAGCAGCTCGTCGTTGGGCTTATGATGTAAAAGGTGTTGAAGAAGGCAAAGCAGAACTAATCGCTTGTAATGGAAACTTCCACGGGCGTACGATGCTAGCTGTATCTTTATCGTCTGATGAAGAATATCGCCGCGGTTTTGGACCGATGTTACCTAACATTAAACTTGTAGATTATGGTAATTTAGAAGCGTTAAAAGCTGCAATTACACCAAATACAGCAGCATTTTTACTTGAGCCAATTCAAGGGGAAGCTGGTATCGTTATACCACCAGAAGGTTTCTTAAAAGCAGCTCGTGAACTATGCCGTGAAAACAATGTGTTATTTATTGCAGATGAAATTCAAGCAGGATTAGCTCGTACAGGTAAAATGTTTGCTTGTGATTGGGAAGAAGTAGAGCCTGATATGTACATTTTAGGAAAAGCATTAGGCGGCGGTGTATTCCCAATTTCTTGTGTAGCTGCAAATCGTGATATTTTAGGTGTCTTCAACCCGGGTTCTCATGGTTCAACTTTCGGAGGGAACCCTTTAGCTTGTGCTGTTTCTATCGCATCTATTAAAGTTTTATTAGATGAAAAATTAGCAGAGCGTTCACAAGAACTAGGTGAATATTTCAAAGGGAAATTACGTGAAATTAACAACCCAATCATTAAGGAAGTTCGTGGTCGTGGTTTATTTATCGGTATGGAATTAACAGAGGCAGCGCGTCCATATTGTGAAAAGTTAAAAGAATTAGGCTTATTATGTAAAGAAACACATGATACAGTTATTCGTTTTGCACCACCATTAGTTATTTCTCAAGAAGATTTAGATTGGTCAATTGCTCAAATTGAAAAAGTATTTAAACTTTAACAAAATGTTCACATTTTATTTCGGAAGTGTGTTACAATGATGCCGATATACTATCATTATAAAAACAAAGAGGCGATTTAATATGTCTGAAAACTTAAATCTGTTCACATCAACTCAAGATGTTATTCAAGATGCTCTTAATAAACTAGGCTATGACGAAGCAATGTATGAATTACTGAAAGAACCGCTTCGTATGCTACAAGTACGCATTCCAGTTAAAATGGATGATGGTACGACAAAAGTATTTACTGGTTACCGTGCTCAGCACAATGATGCAGTAGGACCAACAAAAGGTGGCGTGCGTTTCCACCCAGCTGTTTCAGAAGAGGAAGTTAAAGCGCTTTCAATGTGGATGACATTGAAATGTGGAATCGTTGATCTACCATATGGCGGAGGTAAAGGCGGTGTCATCTGTGACCCACGTCAAATGTCAATGGGTGAGATTGAACGTCTAAGCCGTGGTTATGTACGTGCGGTAAGTCAAATCGTGGGACCAACAAAAGATATTCCTGCGCCAGACGTATTTACAAATGCACAAATTATGGCATGGATGATGGATGAATATAGCCGTATGGACGAATTCAACTCTCCAGGGTTCATCACAGGTAAGCCACTTGTACTTGGTGGTTCTCAAGGTCGCGATCGTGCAACTGCTCAAGGTGTAACAATCGTTATTGAAGAAGCTGCGAAAAAACGTGGTATTGATATTAAAGGTGCTCGCGTTGTTATTCAAGGATTTGGTAACGCAGGTAGCTTCTTAGCTAAATTCATGAATGATTTAGGTGCCAAAGTAATTGGTATTTCAGATGCATATGGTGCTCTTCATGATCCTGAAGGTTTAGATATCGACTACTTATTAGATCGTCGTGATAGCTTCGGAACTGTAACAACATTATTCGAAAACACAATTTCAAATAAAGATCTTTTAGAGCTTGATTGTGATATTTTAGTTCCTGCCGCAATTGAAAACCAAATTACTGCTGACAATGCGCATAATATTAAAGCAAACATTGTCGTAGAAGCAGCAAATGGTCCAACGACAGCAGAAGCGACAAAAATTTTAACAGAGCGTGGCATTTTACTTGTACCTGATGTATTAGCATCTGCAGGTGGTGTTACAGTATCTTACTTCGAGTGGGTACAAAATAACCAAGGTTATTACTGGACAGAAGAAGAAGTAGAAGAACGCCTGTACAAAAAAATGGTTGAAGCATTTGAAAATGTTTATACAACAGCCACTACACGTAACATCAATATGCGCTTAGCTGCATATATGGTTGGTGTGCGTCGTACTGCAGAAGCATCACGCTTCCGCGGTTGGGTTTAATCTATCGAAAAGGGTCGTCTCCAATTTGGAGCGACCCTTTTTTGTATAGAATGAAGCTGTGTGCCATTACGAAAGTTAAACTTAACAAAACTTGTTACGACGACTTTTTTGGTTTGTCAGTAGATTACAAGATGAATGAGTTGTGCCTGTGCCTGAAAAAATACATAGGGCATATGTGGATTATTGCGCGCGCGTATAATGGTGCTTAAATCTTTGCTTTCTACTCTAGAAATATGAGAAAATCCAACTAGAAAGGGGCGATTTCCATGAATTCATTTACATTTTATAATCCAGTGAAGTTACATTTTGGTGAAGATGCGTTGGAAAAATTACCGAAAGAATTAGCGCAGTTCGGACAGAAGGTGCTAGTTGTTTATGGCGGGGGTAGCATTAAAAAGAATGGTGTATATAATGCTGTCATTGAGAAATTACAAGAAGCGGGTAAGTCCATTTTTGAATTGAGCGGTGTTGAGCCAAATCCACGTGTAGAGACAGCTCGTCTAGGCATAGAGATTTGTAAAAAAGAAGGGATTGACCTTGTGCTCGCTGTTGGTGGTGGTTCTGTTATTGACTGCTCCAAATTAATAGTAGCCGGGGCAAAATATGACGGGGACGCATGGGATATTGTTAAAAGAAAATTTATTGTGAAAGATGCACTACCGTTAGGAACAGTGTTAACCTTAGCTGCAACAGGCTCTGAAATGAATTCTGGTTCGGTCATTACGAACGCTTCAACGGAAGAAAAATTTAGTTGGGGTAGCCCAGCTGTCTTCCCTAAGTTTTCTATTTTAAATCCAGCATACACAGTGACTGTGCCGAAAAATCATACAGTTTACGGTATAGTGGATATGATGTCCCATGTCTTTGAACAATACTTCCATAATGCGACCAATACACCCATTACTGATGAAATGTGTGAAGGTGTATTACGAACAGTAATTAGCACGGCCCCTAAACTTATCGAAGATTTAGAGAATGTGACATTACGTGAAACGATTTTACTAGCAGGAACAATTGGTTTAAATGGCTTTTTATCAATTGGTTCCCAAGGGGATTGGGCTTCGCACAATATTGAACATGCCGTATCTGCCATTTATGATATCCCGCATGCGGGTGGTTTAGCAATTTTGCAACCACATTGGATGCGTCTAAACGTATCGGTTAATCCTAAGCGCTTTGCGGGTATTGCGACACGTGTCTTTGGTGTTGATGCAACTGGAAAGACAACCGAGGAAGTTGCCCATGAGGGGATTGATCGTCTATCGGCATTTTGGACATCTTTAGGTGCACCTAATCGTTTAGCCGATTATGATATTGACGATGCTAAATTCGATCAAATTGTTGAACATGCCATGGAAAACGGACCTTTTGGCAACTTCAATAAGTTGCAGGAAAAAGATGTACGTACAATTTTACAAAATGCACGTTAGGTTATAGTGTGACAGTAAAAGATGTATCGAAAAGTGAGGTTATCACTTTTGATACATCTTTTTTATTTTACTCATTACATAAAATCAATTACAAACGCCTGTCTATTATTTGGGTTAATTGTCAAAATTGTTCAGAATTTGTTTAGGTAATTTTTTTAAAATGAATGTAATCATTTTTGAATTGACAGGGGATGTAGAGAGAATGTTAAAACAATTGATTGAAAATCATATTACGATGCACTGTGAGAGTCATTTTTTTCAGCCGAATATTTACGAACTGAAAAATTGTATCGAAGTATTAGGAATTGAAGCGACTGCGTTACGAATGGACAATGATCAAATTGCCGCAGGATATGTAGTCGACAATCGTATATTTTTTAAAAGCATGCGATATGGACAAACGACGATCACATTAACTGATGGTCAAAGGGAAGCGATTGTGCAACTTTACGTTCATCCTTCTGGAGAAATAATGCTAGAGGTAATGCCGAATTTAGAAGATGCTGAAATCGTGCTAGTATATTATCGAACGATTTTAGCTGAAACGGCGATTGCAATTGATTTAAAAGGGGCTTTGAAGCACTATCTAGTAGCGCATAATCTTATGAATGATGAAGATGCCATTACCGAAGTGCATTATAAATCGATGCATCCGAATGTACTAAAAGATTCCTATGCGGGTAATTTTGTTTTAGGTTGTCGTCCAGACGGAGAGCCGTTAACAAATGCTGAAGAATTTGATTTAGCCAATCGTCTGGCTACATTAGAATTCTCAAAAATTATAATTCAACAGGATGGCATACAAAAAATGATCTGTTTAAGAATGCTATTAACTTTTATGATTACGGATTATGTAATTGTCTCATAGAAGGTTGAATGCTTTTGTCAATGATAGAACTTTGTACGTATTCTTATACTAAATAGCCAACTGCCTAACGTTGGCAATTGGCTATTTGTTTATTGTTCTTTTGTAGGTCGTTCTCCAACATGTTGCCAATTTAATCTACCATCATCCTCATCAAATAAAATGGCTACTTTTGATACGCCTTTTTGACTTAGAAGTACTTCTGTTAAATGGTCACGTACATCATCTAAATAAGCAAGGGATAAATTCGGGTCTGCTTCTGCCACAAGCTCTACATGTAGAAATTCTCCTTCTTTAATCACTTCTAAACGAACGATATCTTTAATATTTGGGTTATCCATTACAAGGTGAGCAATATGATTCAGCATTTCCTCATCCGTTTCACCGATAACACCACGTGCGTTATCTAGGAATACCTTGCCAACTACATAAAACATCATACAGCCAATAATAATTGACACAAGTCCTTCAATTCTCGCCCAACCAGTAAAATGTGCAATTAAGATGGCGGCAAAGGCTAAAACGTTACCACCAGTAGCTACTAAATCTTCCATAAATACTAATTTAGTGGCAGGTTTTGCACGTTTTAAATACGTAAATGCTTTTGCAATAGAAGCTAGGCCAGCCTTTTCTTGTCCAGCCTCATGTAGCACCTCGACTGCTGCTTTTGCAAGAACCGTACCTTCTAATACAATCCCAATAAACAACACACCAAGTGCAATAAACATTCCTTTCGATTCACCTGAAGGATGCATAAAATGATGCCAGCCTTCCTTAATCGTCTCATAAGATAGGATGGCTACAATGATTACGGCGAATAAGCATACAAGATTAACAATTCGACCAAAGCCTCCTGGGAATTGCTTTGTAGGTGCTTTTTTCGAAAGGGCGGAGCCGATATAGACGAAAAATTGGTTTGCAGCATCACCAAGGGAATGCATCATTTCGGCAAACATAGCCACATTGCCTGTGAAGAAAAAAGCAATCCCTTTAATGATTCCTAAAAAGGTGTTTACAAATGCAGCCATAAGGGAGGGTTTATTACCGTCTTTTAATAGTTTTAATATTTCTGTCATAGAGTCCTCCAACTAGTTTAAAATTTCCATTTCTATTTTTTCAATATAAGGTAAGGTACGTAATGAACGATAAAACGACAGTAAGTTATCTGAGACAATTAACGATAAACGGAAATCTAATTCGTGTAATACTTGATTATTCGCCATTGGTATATCTTTAATACGAATATTTTCAATTACAATGTTGTTTTCCTTTAAAAAAAGAAGAAATGATTCTGTATGGTCATCATTATCAATCTGAACCTTTAATGATACTTCTCGCATCCGAATTCGTTTTGGTCCAATTTTCATAAGAAAAGGAGATAACACTTCGATGCCAAAAACAATGATAATAACAGCTAGTGTTGCATCCATATAAAAGCCTGCGCCAACAGCAATCCCAATGCCAGCAGCTCCCCAGATCATAGCTGCAGTCGTTAAACCAGAAATGCTATCATTACCGCGTCTTAAAATGACACCTGCCCCAAGAAATCCGATGCCACTAACTACTTGTGCTGCTAAACGAAGGGGATCCATTGTAATGTTTATATCTCCCCTTGGAGGTGTTGAGTATGCAGTCTCGATAGAAATAATAGTTAGTAAGCAACTAAATGTAGCAATCACTAAACTTGTTTTTAATCCAACAGGTTTCTTTTTTAATTCCCTTTCAATACCGATTACTAAACTTAATGTGGCTGCAATCACTAATTTTATTCCAACTTCATATGTAATCATATTCTCCAATAATGTTTCCAAACGCAACCCTCCATTGTTATTTCGTATTGCTAAGAGATATGCAAGCTGTCATTATTATATGTACATTACTTTTTTGTATTGTACATCACGCAAGTAATGAAGTATAAGTTTTTTTATGGAGGTGGATTCAATGAGTGAACCGAAGATTCATCCATATATTCCAATTTTCATAGGTGTTATATCAGTATCTTTATCTGCTATTTTTGTGAAATTAGCAACTGCGGATGCTGGTGTTATTGCTTTTTATCGTATGTTGTTTTCTGTCATAATTATGGCACCACTATTTTTTTGGAAATATACCAATGAATTAAAACAGCTATCTATTCGTGATTGGTGTTTTTCTTCTATAGCGGGTGTTTTTTTAGCTTTTCACTTTATTTTGTGGTTTGAGTCACTAAATTACACATCTGTTGCAAGCTCAACTGTGCTTGTGACACTTCAACCACTTTTTGCGTTTGTAGGTACATACTTTTTCTTTAAAGAGGCAATTACTGTGAAAACTATTTTCGCGGGGGCTATTGCCATTGTTGGCAGTGTGTTAATAAGCTGGGGTGATTTTAAACTAAGTGGATCTGCTTTCTATGGGGATATGCTTGCATTAATTGCTTGTGCACTTATTACAATATACTTACTATTTGGGCAAGATGTACGAAAGCGATTATCACTTGTGACTTATACAATGATTGTTTACGCAGTAAGTACGATTACATTGTTTTTCTATGTTTTATTAAAGGGGGAATCATTCGGTCCGTATTCGTCTATGGATTGGATGTGGTTTATTTTATTGGCAATTGTCCCTAATTTATTAGGTCATACTTTATTTAATTGGTCTATTAAATATGTTAGTACGAATGTTGTATCAATTGCTATATTATTTGAACCAATTGGAGCGGCCGTATTAGCTTTTATTATTTTTAAAGAGTATTTAATCGCTACACAAATCATTGGTGGATGCATTGTAATAGCAGGGATTCTACTGTTTGTAGTGGATGATAAAAAGATTTTAAAGTTTTTTAAGAAAAAAGCTTGATTTTTATATTGCTATATTATATATTATTACTTGTCCTTAACAAGAAGGACGACATGAAAAAAGAAATTAAAAAGTTGTTGACTTCTTGTTGAATACAAGTTATGATAATAAAGTCGCTGAAAACAAGCGAAAATAAATGAACCTTGAAAACTGAACAAGCAAAACGTAATCAATATAGTTTTTACTAGCTAACTTCGTTAGTGAACGAAACAAAATTTTGGACATCAAAATTGATGCCAGCAAAACAATTTGAGCTA
>NZ_SZPT01000004.1:0-261587 GCF_005217585.1 Lysinibacillus sphaericus | reverse complement strand
GAGAGTAGGACGTCGCTAGGCGCAAAAAGTCGCTGCTGATACACTCAGTAGTGGCTTTTTTTAATTTCTTTCATTATGTGAAATATGACTATAGAGAGGCCATTAAACATGGCAAACTGTAAATTCATTTAAAAAGAATGGAGACATTTCACCATAATGCGTGAAATGTCTCCAAAATTGTTTTTTAAACAGTAGTCGCACGTAATTCAATACGACGAATTTTGCCCGATGTGGTCTTAGGAAGCTCATCTAAAAAGACAATACTACGAGGGTATTTATATGGTGCTGTTAGCGCTTTAACATGCTCTTGAAGTTCTTTTATTAATTCGTCCTCATCACGTCCTCTAAAGCTCTCACGTAAGATTACAAACGCTTTTACTATATGCCCTCTAATTTCATCTGGTGCAGCAACAACTGCACATTCTTGTACAGCCTCGTGTTTGTTTAAAGCATCTTCCACTTCAAATGGTCCAATTGTGTAGCCTGATGAGATAATAATGTCATCTCCACGTCCTTCAAACCAGAAGTATCCATCCTCATCACATTTTGCTTGGTCACCTGTAATATACCACTCACCTCTAAAGGCAGCTTGCGTGCGTTCAGGCTCACGGTAATATTCCTTGAATAAGGCAGGCGATGATTTATGGACAGCGATGTCTCCGACTTCTCCTACGGGTGCTTCATTACCTTCATGGTCTATAATACGTACAATATTTCCTGGTGTAGGAACACCCATAGAACCAGGTCGTAACTCTGTGTTTTCAAGCGTACCTATTAATAATGTATTTTCTGTTTGTCCATAACCATCTCGTACTTTCAGACCGAAATTGTTCATAAATGTTTCAATAACTGGACGATTTAATGGCTCACCTGCAGAAACAGCACTTCTTAATGAAGCTAAGTTGTAATCTTTAAGATTATCAATCTTTGCCATAATACGATATTCTGTCGGGGTGCAACATAGCACATTGACTTTTTCGTCCTGTAGGAGTTGAAGATACGTATGAGGTTCAAAACTACCATGATAGACAAAAGCCGTTGCTCCTAACATAATTGTCGATAAAAATGGACTCCAAATCCATTTTTGCCAGCCCGGTGCTGCAGTAGCCCAGACTAAGTCCCCTTCACTTACACAAAGCCATTTGGAAGCTGCTGTTCGAATATGTGCATAGCCCCAGCCATGAGAGTGAACCACCCCTTTAGGTTTACCCGTTGTGCCTGAAGTATAAGATAGGAATGCCATATCATCGCGTTTTGTCGCAACAGCTGTAAAGCTTGTAGGTTGCTTTTCAGCTAATGCATCTAAAGAAATCCAATTGTTCGTAGCGTTGCCAATTACTAATTTATTATCCAATGCTGCAACGGAAGAAGTAATTTTATCTACTTCACTAGTGAAAGCCTCGTAGGCAATAACAGCAGTTGCAGAAGAGTGTTCCATACGATATTCTAAATCACTTGCGCGTAACATCTCTGAACAAGAGATCGGAACAATACCTGCTTTTAAACAGCCAAGGAAAACAAAATAAGCTTCTGGTAGGCGGGGAATAATGACTAAAACACGATCCCCTTTTTGTAATCCTCTCTCCGTAAAAGCATTCGCGTATTGATTCATTTTTTGAATAAGATCGGCATAAGAAATTGTACGTCGGTTTTGTTGTGCATCCAACCATCTTATAGCTTGGCGATCACTATCTTGGGAGAATTTCTCTAATTCCTCCGTGATGTTGTAAAGCTCTGGTGCAATTAAATCCTTTGTTACCATATGAACATTCCTCCCCAAAACAAATTTAATAGAAAATTCGTAAAACTATTTTTATTTTAACAATTACAATAATATACAGCAAGAATATTTGATACATTAAATAGAAATATTAGATTTAATAGAGAACTATTGAGGTTTGATATACGTCAATTCGAAAATTATGCAATAAATTAAATAATTTTGTTGAAAAAGTATTGCATAATTTAGAATGCTTGCTATAATAATAAATGTACTTAAGAGGTTGTCAAAACCAAATTAAATAGTATTGTTCCGAAGTAGCTCAGTTGGTAGTAGCACCTGACTGTTAATCAGGTTGTCGCAGGTTCGAGTCCTGCCTTCGGAGCCATTTTTTTGCACTTTTTTAACTAATTTATAATTTTAAAAAGAAATTTTTAAAAAATACTTGCATCAAAATGAAAATGATGTTAATATAAGTCTTGTCTTGTTTGAGACATAATAAATGGCCCCTTGGTCAAGCGGTTAAGACACCGCCCTTTCACGGCGGTAACACGGGTTCGAATCCCGTAGGGGTCACCATTTTCAAAACATCGTAGTAATGCATAGGCTTAAAAAGATAAATAAACTGTGAAGAAATAACACCTGTTTCTATGGAGGATTAGCTCAGCTGGGAGAGCATCTGCCTTACAAGCAGAGGGTCGGCGGTTCGAGCCCGTCATCCTCCACCATATAGTGTTTTTTCGGAGGGGTAGCGAAGTGGCTAAACGCGGCGGACTGTAAATCCGCTCCTTAGGGTTCGGCGGTTCGAATCCGTCCCCCTCCACCAGTTTTATTTATTTAAATGATTGGGGTATAGCCAAGCGGTAAGGCAACGGATTTTGATTCCGTCATGCCTAGGTTCGAATCCTAGTACCCCAGCCATTTTTTCTTTTATGAGCCATTAGCTCAGTTGGTAGAGCATCTGACTTTTAATCAGAGGGTCGAAGGTTCGAGTCCTTCATGGCTCACTTTTCTATATATTAAATTCAAAAGTGTAACATTAACTACAGATACTAATCTCTTGCTGAAAACAGCAGGAGATTTTTTTACGTATTAAATGAATAAATATACGATTTATTGTTGGGTTGAGCCAAGTGTATTGTAGGCTTTACAATAGTCTTATCACCAAAAGGGGGTATAAAAATATGAATAAACAACAAGTATCAATTATTGGAGTACCAACAGATTACGGACAAACACGAAGAGGGGTTGACATGGGGCCAAGTGCAATTCGATATGCGGGCGTTGTAGAGCGATTAGAGGCAATCGGACACGAGGTACATGATCAGGGAGATATACTTGTTAGTCAAAAGCATGGTAGTAAAGAAGTTGATAAACAGCTATTAAATTTAGAGGAAGTTATAGATATCAGTACCACATTAGCTAACCAAGTACATGAAGTGTTAGAACAAAAAAAATTTCCGCTTGTATTTGGCGGTGATCATAGTATTGCAATCGGTACGCTTGCAGGACTGGGAGAGCACTTTCAAAACCTAGGTGTTATTTGGTTTGATGCACATGCCGATCTGAATACACCTGAAACAACACCATCTGGTAATATTCACGGTATGCCACTTGCGGTTAGTATTGGATTGGGTCATGAACGTCTTGTACAAATTCGAAACTATGCACCAAAGGTTAAGCCTGAAAATGTCATTATTATCGGTGCACGTTCAGTAGATCCGGGGGAACGTGAGCTAATTCGCCAACAAGGTATTAAGGTCTATACAATGCATGAAATTGATCGACTTGGTATGACGCGTGTGATGGAAGATGCAATCGCTTACTTACAAGAACGTAAAGTAGACGGTTTACATTTATCGTTAGATTTAGATGGTCTAGACCCGCTTTATACACCAGGAGTGGGAACGCCGGTGCCTGGCGGTATATCGTATCGTGAAAGTCATTTAGCAATGGAAATGCTACAAGAATCAGGGATGTTAACATCTGCTGAATTTGTTGAGGTGAATCCTATACTAGACGAGAAAAATAAAACGGCAGATGTGGCAGTAGCATTAATAGGTTCTTTGTTTGGTGAGACACTAGTTTAATGTAAATTGTGAAAAAAATGTTTATCGCCACATCGTTTAAAAAACTTTTGTTATAATTGAATATAAATTGAAACTTTTCTTATAGTCGGGTCGTATAGTATAAGACAGTTGTAAAGGTGGAGAAGTAAACACAATGGATGCGTTAGTAAATAAGAGAATAAAACAAGTGCTTAAAGGCGATCAAAACGCATTTGCCGATATTGTGAGTCTCTATCAGCACAAACTGTACCAAGTATGCTACCGAATGTTAGGAAACAAGCAAGAATCTGAGGATATTGCACAAGAAGCATTTGTTCGCGCTTATATGAACTTGCATACTTTTGATCAAAAAAGAAAATTTTCGACGTGGCTTTATCGCATTGCGACGAACCTCTGCATAGACCGTATTAGAAAGAAAAAGCCGGATTATTATTTAGATGCGGAGGTAGCTGGTACAGAAGGGCTCGATATGTATTCGCAGATTGCAGCAGATGACCAACTACCAGAGGAACAGTTAGAGCAGATGGAGCTACAAGATCGTATTCAATATGAGATTGGACGATTGCCGGATAAATATCGTTCAGTTATAGTATTGAAATATATCGAAGAATTATCGTTACAGGAAATCAGTGAAATTTTGGATATGCCTCTTGGGACAGTGAAAACGAGAATTCACCGCGGACGTGAAGCATTACGAAAGCAATTAAACAATCTGTAGGAGGGGGAGCGTCATGAATATTTGTCCAGAGCATATTATTGATTATATGCATGATTATTTAGACGGTGACATTAGTCGTGAGCATGAGCAAGAGTTGAAACAACATTTGCAATCATGCGGTGATTGCAAGCAATTGATGCAAGAATTGAGTGAAACGATCGCCTTTGTGAAGAGTGCTTCCCATATTACAGCACCTCCGGATTTCGAAGCTGCGGTGATGGCACGTTTACCGAAACCCAAAAGTCGTGTAGGTATGCAAAAATGGATTCGTCGTCATCCGTTCTTTGTGGCAGCAGCAGTTTTCTGTTTATTTATGAGTGCTACTTTATTAGGTAGTTTCATGGATGATCAAAACTTCTCGGTCTCCAAACAACCAAACCTTGTTGTAGAAGGACAAACGGTTATTGTTCCAGAAGGAGAGGTCGTAAAAGGCGATATCGTCGTCAAAAATGGCGACTTACTTGTTGAGGGTGAAGTAGATGGCAATGTAACGATTATTAACGGTCAGTATATGGCATCTTCAGCAGTCGTTTCAGGCAATATCGAGGAAATTGACGAAGCATTCGAATGGTTATGGTATACTATCAAAAATTCCGTCAAGGCAGCAATGACATTTGAGGAAAAAGAAACTAAATAGAACTCTATACGTCCTACATGGTAGAGCACGGTAGAGGATGAAAAGTCTACTCATATGGGTAGACTTTTCATTTGAAAAAAGTTACATTTGAAAAGAATGTGCTATACTTAAATGTGTATGGATTCGCAATGAAAAGTGGGGGATGCCACGTGCAAATTATCGAACAATTCACGGATTTAACACCAGTGAATATTGCTATTAACTTCATAGATGTACTGCTCGTTTGGTACGTTGTTTATAAAATTTTAACCCTCATTAAAGGGACGAAAGCTGTCCAACTATTGAAAGGCATTTTCGTCATAATTATTGCACGTATCGCAACAGACTTTTTAGGGTTAGAAACTTTGGGGTGGATGCTAAAGCAAGTAATCGAGTTTGGTTTCTTGGCCATCATTATCATCTTCCAACCGGAAATACGACGAGGTCTAGAACAAATTGGACGAGGAAAGCTTTTCCAACGTTCGACAAGTCAAGAAGAAGAAGAGCAAACAAGACTGATTGAGGCCATGAAGAAGTCGGTTAGCTATATGGCAAAACGCCGAATTGGTGCATTAATTTCTATAGAAAAAGACACAGGATTGAATGAATATATTGAAACGGGAATAGGTCTAAATGCAGAAGTTTCTTCTGAATTGCTTATTAACATTTTTATACCGAATACACCATTACATGATGGTGCAGTCATTATGCAGAAAGATAAGGTTACAGCAGCAGCTTGCTATTTACCACTTTCGGAAAGTCCGTTTATTTCAAAGGAACTTGGTACACGACATCGTGCAGCTCTTGGGCTTAGTGAAGTAACAGATGCGATTACGATTATCGTATCAGAGGAAACGGGAGCTATTAGTATTACGTTAAATGGAAATCTACATCGCAATCTTTCTCTAGAGGAATTCGAAACACTGTTACGCAAAATGTGGTTCGGATCAGCACAAGAATCGAATGCAGCCTCTAAGTTGACTTGGAGGGGGAAAAAGAATGGATAAAATGATGGATAGCCCATGGGTATTGCGAATCATTGCGCTTTTTCTAGCGTGCTTACTATTTTTCTCTGTTCGGACTGAGTTAGCTTCTACAGATAAAACTGCGATGACTGAACAGGTTGAAGTCATTCGAGATGTACCCGTAGAAGTTTATTATGATGATGATAGTCTCATCGTGACGGGTATTCCAAAAACAGTGAATGTCACGGTAAGGGGACCAAAACAAATCGCCTTACAAGCAAAATTAGTGAAAGATTTCTCTGTATTTGTAAATTTAAATGATTTATTAATTGGTGAGCATAGCGTTGAACTACAATACGAAAATATTTCTGATAAGTTGCAAGTGACGCTAGACCCAGCAAAAGTGAATGTAAATATAGAGGAAAAAGTCACACAAGAGTTCCGTGTAGATCCGGAAATGAATAATCGTTTAATAGATGAAGGATATTACTTAAAAGGAATGTCTGCTAACCCAGCAACTGTGTTTGTAACAGGGGCAAAAAGTGCTATTGAAAGCATTAGCTATGTGAAAGCGACTGTTACGGGTGAACAAGGCTTGAAACAACCTTTCTCTCAAGCGGCGGCTGTTAAAGTATTAGATCGCGATTTAAATAAATTAGATGTGATAATAGAACCAGAACAGGTTAAGGTACGGGTAGATATTGCTGAATATAGCAAAGAACTTCCTGTTACGATAAAGGAAACGGGCAAAGCAGCAGAAGGGATTACCATTAATCAATTAACCCTTGATACTACTAGCTTAAGGCTATTTGGCAAGAAATCCATTATTGATGTTTTAACCGAAGTACCTGTTGAAGTGGATTTATCAAAAATCACGGAATCGAAAACGTATGAATTTGATGTGAAATTACCAGAGGGTGCGACTAAAGTATCTCAACAGAAAGTTAAAATTAAAGCGAATGTTACAAAGGCAGAGAAAGCCGAAAAGGTAGATCAGGTGGATCCAGTAGAACCGGTGGAAAAGGAAACGATTGCTAATCCTACAGAGACAAATCCTGAACCTGTGACAGAAGATATTGATTCTTAAACAATAACTGACTATAATTTTAACTTGATTCATATATGAGATTTCCTGTCTCTATAAATTGTGTGATCCAGCAAAGCGATAATGCTGATGAACATAATGGCTCAAGTTAGCACTTGTATAATTCCGTTATAGTGAATGTGCGACACTTGAGTACTGACATCTTTTTGCCTTAGAGCCTCTGAAAGTGATTTAAAGAGGCCTAAATACTAGTAGATAAATAAAAAATAGACTTTTCCAAAAGTAAGCAGACGAGCCGTCCGATTGTCCGCAGGAAATAAGCATGATGCGGTCGTCTTGCATTGAAGGAGAGAACAATTAGAATGGGTAAATATTTTGGAACAGATGGCGTCCGTGGCGTCGCGAATAGTGAATTAACACCGGAGTTTGCATTTAAACTAGGCCGTGTAGGTGGCTATGTTTTAACAAAGGATGCAACAGGGCGTCCAAAGGTATTAATTGGTCGTGACACACGTATTTCAGGCGAAATGCTTGAAGGTGCACTAGTAGCTGGGCTTTTATCAATTGGCGTAGAGGTAATGCGTCTTGGTGTAATTTCTACACCGGGTGTTGCTTATCTTTCCCGAATTATGAGTGCAGATGCAGGCGTCATGATTTCAGCTTCACATAACCCAGTTGCCGACAATGGCATTAAATTTTTTGGTCCCGATGGTTTCAAGTTAACTGATGCTCAAGAAGCAGAAATTGAAGCAATTCTTGATGCTCAAGAAGATACATTACCACGTCCAATCGGTGCAGATCTAGGCATTGTAAGTGACTATTTCGAAGGTGGACAAAAGTATATTCAATACCTAAAGCAAACGGTAGATGAAGAATTTGATGGTATTCATGTAGCGCTAGATTGCGCACATGGTGCAACATCATCATTGGCAACTCATTTATTTGCCGACTTAGAAGCAGACATTTCAACAATGGGTGCTTCCCCAACAGGTCTGAACATTAATGACGGTGTTGGTTCAACACATCCAGAAGGTCTTGCTGCATTTGTGACTGAAAAAGGTGCAGATGTTGGTTTAGCATTCGATGGAGATGGCGATCGTCTTATTGCAGTAGACGAAAAAGGTAAAATTGTTGACGGTGACCAAATTATGTTTATCATTGGTAAACACTTAAATGCAGTTGGTCGTTTGAAAAAGCAAACAATTGTCTCAACAGTGATGAGTAATATGGGCTTCTACAAGGCTGTTGAAGAAAACGGCATGCATAGCGTACAAACGGCTGTAGGCGATCGTTACGTTGTGGAAGAAATGCGTGCTAATGAATACAATCTTGGCGGAGAGCAATCTGGTCATATTGTGTTCTTAGACTTTAATACAACGGGTGATGGCTTGCTAACAGGTATTCAACTCGTTAGTATTATGAAAGCTACTGGCAAAAAGTTATCAGAGCTTGCAGCAGAAATGACAATCTTCCCGCAACGTTTAGTCAATGTACGTGTAACAGACAAGCATGCAGTGACGGAAAATGCTAAGGTTGCAGCTGTAATAGCAGAAGTTGAATCAGATATGGCTGGAAACGGTCGTATTTTAGTACGTCCTTCTGGCACTGAGCCACTTGTTCGTGTAATGGTGGAAGCTGCTACAGAAACGGATTGCGAAATTTATGTAGAACGTATTGCCAATGTAGTACGTACGGAAATGGGTTTAACATAATAATTATAAATTACGCGATCTCCCACTATTGGGAGGTCGTTTTTTTATGTTTGAAATTTTTGAAGGAGGGAAGTATAAAACAGAGTCACAATAAACAAGGGGTGTTTAATTTATATGGCTAAAATTGCAACAGTAATAACAGATATGTTTGAAGACGTGGAGTATACAAGTCCAAAGGCAGCATTAGAGGCTGCCGGGCATGAGGTCATTACAATTGACATTGAAGCAGGAAAAGAAGTTGAAGGTAAACATGGTGAAAAAGTGAAAATTGATAAGGGAATCGAGGAAGTTCATGCTTCAGAGTTTGATGCACTGTTTATTCCAGGTGGCTTTTCACCGGATATTTTACGTGCAGATGATCGCATTGTAGCCTTCGTCAAAACGTTTATGGATGACATGAAGCCAACCTTTGCAATTTGTCACGGGCCACAGCTACTGATTACAGCCAAAACATTAAATGGACGTGATGCAACAGGCTATAAATCCATACAAGTAGACTTGGAAAATGCAGGTGCTATTTTCCATGACGAAGAAGTATTTGTTTGTCAAAAACAATTAGTAACAAGTCGTACACCTAAAGATTTACCAGCTTTTAACCGAGAAATTGTGAAATTACTTGCAAGCAAAGAGAGCTAAGCGTCGTTCCTTTTTTAGAGGCCGGAATATAACCTTAAAATATTAAATAGTGGTACATTAGTGTTGATAAATTTTCGCTAATAAATAATAAATAAAAAAGAAAAACTAGTTGTTGGTAGCAAAGGCGGTGACTCCTGCTCAGAACGCACACAGCGTAAGATGCGGTATTCAAGGTTGCGGCTTACTGTGCTGAGCGGAAAGCACCGCCGAAGCGGACAACAACGACACAGTAAAAAAGTGTTAGATTGGTGGCGGTCAATCTAACACTTTTTCACTTTTGTCCCAGCCATTTTGCTATTGTTATACAATCATGCTGGCATTTCTCATCTTACACTTTGATAGTTTGTCACAAAAAAAGTAGCTAAGGGTTATTTTTAATAACGAAAATTTGACGAATAGCATATGATTGAGTATTATGGAGAAGCTGACGGCTTGGGTGACCTTGTCCGCTTAGCAAGTGCTAAAGGAGGAAAGGAAGCACAAAAATCGGAAAACAATTATAGCGCCTGAGCTGAAGAAATTGGACGAAGACATCTTCAGCAGACGAGGTGGAGGTTTATCGAAAATTCGGCGGATGCCTCCCGATCGACATACCCGATTGTCATTTTTCATTTTGAAAGCATTTGAGTGATTGAATGTACAGAAAATGGAGAAGGTATAAGTAGAGCAATAGATAAATAGGAAAACTTCACGTATCGAGCAAAGCACTATTTTAGATAGCTGAAATAGTCTGAGGACGTGCGCGCATAAGTATGTTTATTTTCGTTTTGAAAATAAGCGGTACTGTTTACGCCCACCGAAAAATTTCGATAGGCTGAGGTCTAGTTTGTCATTGCGTTAATATGACAATATCGGAGGAAATATAATATGTGTGGAATTGTAGGATATATTGGTGAATCAGATGCTAAGGAAATTTTATTAAAAGGTTTAGAGAAGCTAGAGTACCGTGGCTATGACTCAGCAGGTATCGCTGTACGCAACGAAGAAGGCGTAACAATCTTCAAGGAAAAAGGTCGTATCGCTGATTTACGTGGAGCAGTAGACGAGGATGTAGCGGCTAAAGTAGGGATCGGTCATACACGTTGGGCAACGCACGGAGTACCTAACCGTTTAAACGCGCACCCTCATCAAAGCGCATCAGGTCGTTTTACGATTGTGCATAATGGTGTAATTGAAAACTATCATTTATTACAAAAAACATACTTAAAAGGCATCCCAATGAAATCTGACACGGATACAGAAGTAATCGTGCAGTTAGTAGAGCTATTTGTGAAAGATGGACTGCAAACAGCAGAGGCGTTCCGTAAAACATTATCTCTACTACACGGCTCTTATGCACTTGCATTATTAGATGCTGAAGCGGCTGATACAATTTTTGTGGCGAAAAACAAATCACCACTTCTTGTAGGTGTAGGCGATGGTTTCAATGTAGTTGCATCAGATGCGATGGCAATGCTACAAGTAACTGATCAATTTGTGGAATTACACGATAAAGAAGTCGTTATCGTGCACAAAGGTAGTGTGCAAATTACAAAATTAGATGGCACAGTAGTGGAGCGTGCACCTTACACAGCAGAGCTTGATATGAGCGATATTGAAAAAGGTACGTACCCTCACTATATGTTAAAAGAGATGGATGAACAGCCAACAGTTATCCGTAAAATCATTCAAGCGTACGAAGGCGAAAATGGCGATTTAACAATTGATACAGCGATATTACAAGCATTGCAAGCTGCCGATCGATTATACATTATTGCTGCCGGCACAAGTTACCATGCAGGTTTAATCGGTAAACAATATTTCGAGAAAATGGCTGGTATTCCGGTAGAAGTGCATATTTCAAGTGAGTTTGGTTATAACATGCCACTACTTTCAGAAAAACCGCTATTTATCTTTATTACCCAATCAGGTGAAACAGCGGATAGCCGCCAAGTACTTGTGAAAATTAAAGAGCTTGGGTATCCAACATTAACGATTACAAACGTACCAGGTTCAACGCTATCACGTGAAGCAGATTATACATTATTATTACATGCAGGTCCTGAAATCGCTGTAGCTTCAACAAAAGCATATGTAGCGCAGGTGGCGGTACTTGCACTAGCAGCATATGTGACAGCAAAAGCAAGCGGTAAAGGCTTAGAATTTGATTTAAAACAAGAGCTTGCAATTGCGGCTAACGGTATTCAAACAATTATTGATGCAAAAGATGTATTAGAAGACATCGCAGAGGACTACTTAAAAATTGCACGCAACGCTTTCTTCATTGGTCGAAATATCGACTTCTGTGTAAGTCTTGAAGGTGCTTTAAAACTAAAAGAAATTTCATATATTCAAGCGGAAGGTTTTGCAGGTGGCGAACTAAAACATGGTACGATTGCTTTAATTGAAGAAGGCACACCAGTTTTCGCCCTTGTCACACAAGAATCGGTAGCCTTAAATATTCGCGGCAATGTCAAAGAGGTAGCTGCACGTGGAGCATACCCATGCATTATCGCTATGGCTGGCGTAGACGAAGACGGCGACCGTCTAGTGATTCCGCATGTCAACGAATACTTAACACCACTTGTTTCAGTTGTGCCATTACAGCTAATTAGCTACTATGCGGCACTCCATCGTCGTTGTGACGTTGATAAACCTCGTAACTTAGCTAAATCAGTGACTGTGGAGTAGGGCTTAGAGCTGTGGTGTTAATATTGTAGATTTGAAATAAAGTCGCGATGTTTATAAAAAAGATGCGATGTTTAAAATAAAGTCGCGACGATTGTAAAAAAGTTGCGATGAAATACCCCTTTAGATTATATTGGTCTAAAGGGGTGTTTTTATGTCAAAAAGAACTAGAGCATCTAAAGTTGAAAAGTGGATTAACGAAGGTCGTGGCTCAGGAGTTGGATCGGATTATAAACCATGGTTAAACATTCAAGATGTTTCTTCAAAAGGTCGGTCTACACGTTTAAAAGGTTTTAAAACAAACAGACAACACGAATTTCTATCAGACTTGGAGCGAAATTACTTTTATTTAACTGAATATTCGGATTGTGTTATTGATATTCGAGAACAATTTCCTTTATTGCCGTTGGAAGAAACAATTGTCATTGCAGATGAGTTAGGTCTTAAACATCCTACAGACCCTAAAACGAATGAGCCAGTTGTAATGACAACGGATTTTTTATTAACATTAGATAAAGGAAACGGTTTAGTAGAGCTTGCACGAACAATAAAAATGAAAGACGAGCTACTAAAACAACGAGTTATTGAAAAGTTTGAGATTGAGCGGGTTTATTGGGAGCGAAGACAAATTGATTGGGGCATTGTAACAGAGCTAGAGATTCCTAAAGATATGGCGCGGAATATTAGTTATATTCATGATTATTATGATATTCAACAATATGATGCATTTCAAAATATGAACCAAAAGCATATTGAAGATTTAGCAATGGCACTGTTACAGAGGATATTAAGTGAAAGCAAAAGCATAAGAGAAGTTACAAATGTATTTGATAAAGAGACACATATGCCTTTAGGAAGTGGTATGACGCTATTCTATCATTTACTGGCACAGAAAATCATTCGGGTAGACATGTTAGAGCCGTTAAACGTGGAAAAAATAGTTGTTATTCAATCAATAGATGAAAGCAAGTTGAAGAAGGTGAAATACGGATGATTTATATTAATCAAGTACTTCAATATACAGCAGATTCACAACGCATTCGTATTATTGAAATTGAAGAATCGTACGCCTATGTAGTTAATATCGACACAACGAGTGCTATGCCTAAAAGGGAGCTATATAGCCATTTAGAGATAGAGCTTGAGCAAGGTGAATTATTGAGAATAAGCGATCCTTTTGCAAAAGCAATTCCAGATGATGAATTAACATCTGTTCAAATTAGCAAACGAGATAAGGACTGGGCAACTGTAGAAAATTTTATCCTCCCTAATATGAAAGAGCTACTAAAGAAAAAGGGACGTGAAGTAAAAATAGTAGAGATTACCGCCGAGAGTGGACTAGGCAAAACAAAGGTGAAAAAACTGCTAAGTCGCTATTGGCAACGTGGTATGAACAAAAATGCTATGTTACCAGATTACGCAAACTCGGGTGGTCGAGGGAAGACTAAAAATCTTAGCAATGAGAAGGTTGGTCGCCCACGTAGAGTAACTGTAAACGGTGAATATCGAAGTGGCATTAATATAACTGAGGAGATTAAGACGCAATTTGAACATGCCATTAATAAATACTACCGCAAAGCCAATAACTATTCGTTAAAAGATGTGTATCATTTTATTTTGCGTGATTTTTATGCAGACCGTTATAAAGAAGATGGAGAAATTCAATATCGTATTTGGGAAGCAAATCGTATTCCTTCATATCATCAATTTTATTACTGGTTTAAAAAGTTTGAAGACCCTAAAAAAGATATTGAATTTCGTAAAAGTGCTAAGGAATATGAGTTAAAACATCGTCCTATTTTAAGTAATTCTAAAATTGAAACAAACGGACCTGGCACACGCTTTCAAATCGATGCAACGATTGCGGATATTTATTTGATCAGCTCTTTTGATATAAATCGAATTATAGGTAGACCTGTTGTTTATGCAGTTATTGACGTATATTCACGTATAGTTACAGGGATATATGTAGGATTGGAAGGCCCGTCTTGGCTAGGAGCAATGATGGCTTTAGATAATATGGTTGCTAATAAGGTTGAATTTTGTAAGCAATATGATATTGAGATTACTGATGAACAGTGGCCAACGTATCATTTACCCGAAATAATTATCGCTGACAGAGGCGAGTTTGAAGGATATGCAGTAGCAGGACTTATTAATAATTTAAATATCAAAATTGAAAATACAACAGCGTATCGAGGGGATTTAAAAGGTATTGTTGAACGTAAATTCCGTACAATTAATGGCAAAGTAAAGCAGAAAGCGCCTGGTGCTATTCACAAAGAATATCGAGAGCGTGGAGATAGAGATTATAGGCTCGATGCTACGCTGAATTTAAAGGAGTTTACGGCATTAATCATTACGCTGATACTTCAGCATAACCATAAAATCATTGATAAGTATCCAATGGAAAAAGCGATGATTACAGATGGCATTATGCCAACGCCTATAAATTTATGGAACTGGGGTATTCAAAATCGGAAAGGTCGTCTTCGTACAGTAGATAGGGATATTTTACGTTTAAATGTGTTGCCACGTAGTAAAGCCACAATTTCACGAGCAGGTATCAAGTTCAAAAATTTATTATATGGATCAAAGCAAGCAATCGAGGAACAATGGTATGCAAAGCTGAAAAACAAAAGTATTGATATTGTGTATGATCCACGTCATTTAGACAAAATTTATATCCCGAATGATAACGGAATGGATTATGAAACGTGCATTTTATTAGAGCCTAGCCGGCAGTATAAATTGGACTTTTTAGAAGAAGTTGTTTTCCAGCAACAACTACGAAATGAATTAGAAGAAGAGGAACGCTCTAAGCAAGTGCAACTGACAATTAATACAGATACGATGATGGATCAAATTATTAAAGCAGCAGAGCAAAAGAAAAAACAAGCCCTATATCAACCAACAAGTAAAAAAGAAAAACTAGCTGCGATTCGAGATAATAAAGCGAATGAAAAACAAGCTAATCGTGAGGAAGAAAAATTTGATTTGTCACCTACTGTAGCTGAACAAACAACAGAAATTATAGATTTTACATCAAGAATAAAGCTAGAAGAGCAACCACAAAAGAAATCACCTTCACGTCTTATGGAAAAATTAAAGAGGAAGCGAGATGAGGAATTTGGAAAAGATGAATAATGTCGTCTTAAAAGGAGATATGGAAGAAGCAATTTATAAGACTCAAATGCTTACTGAATATGCTCATAATCCTTTTATTGAAGCCCTACCGCCAATCTTTGATGAAGATGATGTGTTGGATCGTTTTATGGTGACACCACGTATTAGTGAACAAGATAAGAAGAGTGCAGCGAATATTCGTTATCATGTGCTAAAGCGAGTGAAGAACTTCATTCAACCGTTACCGATTCACTTTGAAGTAGAACGCCGATTATCAACGTTGATTCGAAGAGGTTATTTAGCACGTAACCCATTAGATAAATCATTTCTTGAACGAATTCGAGTGCTACATCAGTTGCGTGAAGATGAGGAACAAGCTCATAAGTATATTGATGAACGATTAAATCATATTCGCTCAACAGCAGATAGCTTATCGATTATAGGCATTTCAGGAATCGGCAAAACGACGGCCATTGAGCGTTTGCTATTAATGTACCCTCAAGTCATAAAGCATGAAGTTTATGAGCAACAGCCATTTAATAAAACACAGATTGTATGGCTTAAAATTGACTGCCCTTATGATGGCAGCCTTTCAACACTGTGTAAAAGCTTTTTTAAAGCAATTGATGATTTACTAGGGACACGCTATTTAGAGAAGTTTGGTTATTTAAACCGTATTACATCTACAATGCTATTGCATATGACTTCGTTGGCAAGTATGTATGGTATTGGGGTACTTGTTATTGATGAAATCCAGCACTTACTAAATGCAAAGAATGACCAAGAGGAAATGCTCAATTTCTTTGTGACACTTTCAAACACTGTTGGTATTCCAACTGTTTTAATTGGTACATCAAAGGCACAACAATTATTTAAAGGAAACTTCCGACAAGCTCGACGTGCAGCAAGTGATGGAGCAATCATTTGGGATCGTATGACTGAAGATAGTGAAGAATGGGAATTTTTTTTAGAAACGTTATGGGAATTACAATGCCTTAAAACACGTTCAGAGCTTACAGAGGACGTTAAAAAGACATTTTATGAGGAATGCCAGGGCATTACGGCGGTAGCAGTAAACCTCTTTATATTGGCGCAAGAAAGAGTATTATTTGATGAAGGTAATAGAGATGAAATTATTGTGTCAAAAGTGCTGAAGCAAACGGCAAATAAGGATATGAAAATTATCCAGCCAATGTTAAATGCGATTCGTAATAATGATTTTGCAGCAATGTATAAATATGAGGATATTATGATTAATTTGGATGAGCTGATGATGAATCATAAGAGGGATACGCTGTATGAAGGTAAGCTTAAGGCTGCAATGAAAGAGCGGCAGAATACATTGGCTTACAAGCAACAAGAAATGATTGAGAGCTTGAGTATGGAAGTAGCTGCTATAGGTATATTTGATTCGTTATCTTCTAATGAAATTTTAAAATCTACTGAAAAAATAGTTAAAACAGCAACGATAAATATGGATGAAAGTACTCTTAAAGTGCAATTGATTTCATTTTTAATTGAAATGAATGACAAGAAGAAGGAAAAGAAAATATGCATTTCTACAAAAAAAATATTACCGTTGCTTGATTTAAGAAACCAAGCTATCAGAAGAAATAATCATCCATATGACCTGTTAATAAAAAACAAATATATAAAACAAGCTATGGGAGAACTTTTTTAGGGGGCGAAAGCATTGGCTAAAAGTCAGTTACTAAAAGATTTTGTAATGAATGAGGGGAATTTAGAAACGATTTTACTTCGTTTAAAAGTTATTTTAACAGATTTGCAAGATGAAACTATTTTAAAATGGGTAAATGGGGAACTTTCAGGATACGAAGGAGATATTCCAGAATATCGTATTTTAACAGGTATCCCAATAGGGACATTTGTAGTTAATGGGCGCGTTCAATATACAGAGGCGAGTGTGCCACTGAGTGGAAGGATGTCGAAGGAAGATATTCACAGTATAACAACTATGGAGATGACAGACAGTATCAATGTTATAAATAACTTACTCAATAGTGAACAAAAAGACAATATAGCTCGTCGCATTCCAACAGAGATATGCCACTCTATATCGGATTATCAACTTCAAATCGCAAGTATGCGTATAGCTTTTTCATCTAATCAGTTAGATGGAATTGTATCTTCTGTTAAGTCAAAGATTCTTGATGTCATAATGCTCCTGGAAAAAAACTTCGAAAATATTGATGAACTTGATATATTATCTCAGGTTGAAGAAAAACCCCAGGTGACTCAAGAAGTTATATATCATATTCAACAAGTTGTTTTTGGGGATAGTACAGAAATAGAAATCGGAGATAAAAACAAAATTAAAGGTTCAAGTATTGGGAAGTTTTTTAGGAGAGAAAAATGAAAATTAAAATTGGTGATAAAAATAAAATTAAAAGTTCAATAATTGGTGAGCAAAACAATATAGATTTTGGAACAAAAAAAGAAGAAGGATTTTTTCAAAAGCATCCTGTAATAACAGCTTTATTAACTTCATTTATAATAGGATTTTTATTATTATTTTCTTTTTGGAAAGATGTAATTAGTTTTCTTGAAAATTTCTTTAAATGATCTTGGCGACATGATTCGTTGAAACATTAAACTTTAAGGTACTATGTCAGGAATAAACCGAGGTTATTTAATAACTCAAAATAGCCTCGGTGTAAAATTAGTATTTATCTCTTAAAATAAGTGACACTTGGGATTGATGTATCCCTAAAATATCACCAATATCTTCTTGTGTGTGACCTTCTTTATAAAGTTCTTTTGCAAGTTTTTTAATAGATGTTTTATCTTTAGTCTTTTGGAAAATATGTTGATTAACACTTTGTAGTCCTTCCTTCTTCTTTAGAGAGAAAACCATAGTATGTTCATCTGTTTCTTTTATGAATTTAAGTGATTTTTTAGTTTTTTTAATTGAAATTTCATCATCTCCAAAAATTTCATTAAGGGTCATATCGCCAATATTTTTGTTGGTTGCTGGTGCGATATCATTTACATTTAAACTAATAATCTGATTCTTTTTGTTCGTCATAAAATTCCACTCCATTATATAAATAATATAAATAATATAAATTATATAATGGAGTGTCAAGAGAATTGGTGAAATAACAGGAGGAATCTATATTCTACAGAAATTAAATCATACAAATAAAGATGAACTGTTACCTTTAGTAAGGTTAAGAGTAAAAGCGTTAGAAAGAAAAAAGCATCCGTATGAATTATTAAAAATAAATGGATATATAAAACCGTTTTTAGAGGAATTTATTAAATGATTTATAATACTTTTTCATAACTAATGGTACATCTTATGTCTGAAAAGCTAGCTATATCGGCATTATAGAAATAAGTCGAGTATTCCTAGGAGGACATTAGATGTTACCGTTTTTTACAAATCCTTATCCAAATGAATTAATCTATTCAGCCATTGCCCGGTATCATTTTTATAGTGGCAATATTGATTGTAAAGATACGTTGGAAGAATTGTTTGACAATCGTTCTGTGATACCGAGTGTAGGGATTGGTAGCTATTTTTCTGTTTTAGCAGAAAAACTAGGTGCTCAATATTCTGTAGAATCGCTATTGGCTAACCACACAATTTATCCTTATTATGCTTCATTTTTGTCGAAGCAGCGTCAACAAGAAATATTAAACGATGTAAAAGAAGATGGTAAGGCACTTTATACAAGGCTAGGAATGGTCGCTGGAAGCATTTGTATTAAAAACGGTATCTATTATTGTGCGATTTGTGCAAAATCAGATACAGAGCAATATGGAGAACCGTATATTCATCGGGAGCATCAACTACAAGGAATAGATTATTGTCCCCACCATGAAGTTCTATTAAGAGAATACCTGGTAATCAAAGACAGTCGCATTGAGTATATTCGTTTCGAATTAAACCATATGAATTTATCAGAGTTATATGAAATTGATCCACATAAAGAAATATCAGTTTATTTAGCAAAGCAGGCCTACAAATTACTCCATTTACCGTTGCACTCACTTTCAAGGGAAGACATTAATTCTAAATATAAAACATTGTTACGAGAACATAATTTAATAACAGCTTCAGATCGGGTTCGTCAGCATGAGTTGTATCAAGCTTTTAAAACTACATTTTCAAGTACCTTTTTAAAATGCTATCAAAGTGAGTTAAGTGAGGAAGATGAATATAATTGGCTAAAGGTTTTAACTCGTAATATGAAGCGTCATGTACATCCATTTCGTCATTTGCTCTTTCTTTATTTTTTAAAGCACGTTATAGAGGATCTTGTTGTGCTTACAAAAGACAAAGGTGCCTTTGGTAAAGGACCATTCCCCTGTTTAAATAAGGCAGCATCGCATTACCGGCAACTAATAATTCAAAAGGTAGTAGTGACTAGGGACTATAAATCTAAAAATTTGATTGGTACGTTTACATGTTCATGTGGTTTTATTTATGCAAGGAAGCAAACAGCGGATATGTTTGAAATAGGTAGAATAAAGGCATTTGGTGGTGTATGGATAGGGAAATTAAAAACTCTTGCACAAGAAAAATTGAGCATTCGAGCGATGGCAAAAATTTTAGGGGTAGATTCTAAAACAATCAAAAGGTATTTAAGTGGAAGTGTCGAATTAAAACAAACAGTAAGACATAGTTACAGTGCTGATAAATTGAGTCAATACAAAAAAGAGTTGTTAAATGAAATTCGACAGAATCCAAGACTATCCCGTACTGAATTACGAGAAAAATTTCCAAAGCAATACATGTACTTATATCGTAATGAAAAAAGCTATTTAAAAAGCATGTTACCTAAGGTACAGAGACAGAATAAACCAACAACATCTGTGAACTGGTCGAAACGCGATCAGCAATATGTTCAGCGAATAAAAAGATTATATCTGAAACTAATACAAGAGCCTAAACCCATAAGAATAACAAAATCCGTTTTAGGCAGACGATTAGGTATATTAGCCAATTTAGAGCGCCATTTAGATAAATTACCAAAAACAAATAAGTTATTGCACGATATTACCGAGTCTGTCCCAGAGTTTCAATTACGTCGATGTTATAAGATTATTGATGAATTATTAAAGCAGAACAGCACAATAGATTTATGGCGAATCCAGGGAGTTGCAGCAATTAAATCACATCATTTTCATGAAATAAAACCTCGTTTAAAACGTTATATTGAAATGAAGCAGGAAGTGAACCAAAAATGAGCGAACAACAAGTTAAACTAAAAAATTGGCCATTTAAAGAGGGAGAGCAAGCACAATTAATCTGGATTAGCTCTCCTTTCCACTATGAAAAGAAATTAATGATGTATGCTTACTTTAGAGCAGGTGGAAAAACAGAAAAATTATTAGTTGATTGGGGAACACTTCCAGTGCTAGCCATTCAACATTATTATATTGATGGTGATATTAGAAAAAGTACGCCCCCTGTAGAAACAGAGGAAGTAGAAATCACCATTCATCCAAACCATGTTGCTATTTATGAAAAGGAATGGCGTGTACAAGGGACTAATGATAAAGATGTTTCAAGGAGCTTTATTGTAAAGCAAAGGAATCAGAGTTATATCTTGCCCTTAATTGAAGTTGTTCGTAGCATTTTAGCACCGAATCGTTTTTTATTATATAGGCTCTTTGAGGCGAATTCCTTTCCTCAATACTTTATAGAGAACTATGAGAGTAATAAAATTCATTTGCATTTTTCATCGCAATATCATCCAAAATATACGCAATCAAATTTTCTGTACCAACTTGTATGGCTGCTTACAAATCAAGATTTAAGAAATGTATTTGAGAATATAGCATTCACATTTAACAACACTGGGATTTTAAAGTTTGATTGGTCATTTAGACAGCCAATTAGTATTAAAATGATAGTGAAACCTAATATAAACGGTGGCACAATTTTACGTGTTGTATGTGTGAAGAATAAACATATTCCCTATAATGAAATCTCATTTGAGCATCCTGAGGTAGTTCAATCTGAAAAATCAAGTGAGCCTAAGAAATATACATTACATAATAAGAAAAAACTGAGTGGTTCACAAGATGAACTATTATTAGATGAAGAAATGCAAGGAACAAGCGAGGACTTTGATGTTGTCGAAATGGATAATCAAAAGCATGAATATATTCAAATGCCTAAAATAACTAAGCTTCGTAAAAAATCGAATAAGAAACGTGATTTTGAGGATGAGCATACTAAGAAACGCTTTATTAACGACTCATTAAAACGATCAACAGCTGATGTTGGTGGAGATCAAGTTACAAGAGGATTAGAGAAGCAAGTATTATCAGATGTAAAGGTTGATGGTGAATTGGGTGAGTTTATTAAAGTAATGAGAGTGTTGCAGGATTTTCCCGAAGTACAGTCCATTAATATTATTCAAGGCAACTTAAAGGAATTCTCTAGTACGAAACGTTTTGTATATTTGAGTGATGGTGTAACTGAGAGAAAGTATGTGATTGCCGAAGTTAAATTACTTTTTGGAAGAGAAATTAGTGTGATTGAAATAGAAAGAGAAGAAAAGGCAATTTCAACGTGTATATATTTTTTACAAAATCAAAGAAATATAACATCGGTGTATCGTAGGATTTTAAAAGAATTAATTAATACTGCTGGAATTTGGAGAGATGAAAGATTGAAAATTAATGAAGGAAGTTTTTTAACATTAAGACATGGTAAGAGAGAATACATGCATAGAGCTAGGTTAATAATGAGTAAAATCTAATAAGAACAGTCACTTAAAATTGAAAGGGATTGGATATATTGGCGGTATCAAGTCAGTTGATTTGGAAAAATTGGAATAAAAGATTAGATGAAATATTAGATAATCTTTGGGAGAACTGTATTGATAATGACAGTTTTTTCGGTGATTGTGCAGATATAGAAAGTGTAGAAAAAGTTGAAGAGAAATTGGGATATAAACTTCCAGATTCATTTCGTGAAACTATACTTAATTTTTCTTCAAAACTACACATATTCTGGGAAATTAAAAGTGATAATCCACTTATTGTAATACCGGATGAGTATATTGGTTTAAGTTGCGATTTTGGTTGGGATTTAGATATATTACTTGAACTTAATAATGGTGTAAATAAAAAAATCAATAATAATAATAAGATGATTTTTCATAGATTTGCTGATGGTGGAATTCTTGCGTTAGATTTGTCAATTAAAGATTCACCTGTAATCTACTCTGAAGAAACTAAAAAAGAAGAGATTGAAAAAACGCTTCTTCTTGGTACGAATTTTATAGACTTTATGAACCGTTGGGTTATTTTAGGCTGTCTTGGTACGAATTTTAGTCAAATTAGTAAATTTGTTTCCTCAAGTGGGATTGATTCTGATTGTGTATATGCAAACAAATGGAGGGAGTGGCTGGATGATTAATGACAGTAATCTAATTATATAAATTGTTAATACCAGCCTCTTTAAAGAATTATCCCTAGAGGCTAATAAGTATACTCAAAAACAAAAAATAAATAGAATATATATTTTTGTTGAGAAATAAAATAAGAACAATCCATAGTCATTGATGGATTGTTCTTATTTTATTTGCTAATTTTCTTGCTAGAAGTGGTGGAACGGCATTTCCTATTTGAGTATAGGCTGCTGTCCTTGACGTTTCAAAATAAAAAGAGTCTGGGAAGGTTTGTATTCTTGCTGCTTCTCGTACAGATATTGATCTATTTTGTTTTGAATCTTGGTGAATATAATAATGACCATCTTTTGCAATATGCGCGACTATGGTATGTGAGATGGAATTACCGTTAAGTGCCTTAAATCTATCTAGAAATGAAACCGTATTATTATGCTTTATTAGCTTTTTAGGTAACTCAGAATATGGTATATTAACCCCTTGTTGTTTACTTTCGGCAACAAGTTTATAAATTTCTAAATCATTTTCATTATTTGGTCTCGATAAATGTTGTGTTAAAACCATCCATTCTCTAGGGCGAATTAGTGTATTATTAAGATATTCTATAGGTGTTGATAGATAGTTGAATTGACTATAATTTTGGCCAGCTTTTATTTTAGGCAGATCTGAAAACAACTGATTAATTGTGATAAAAATATCATTTTCAGAATATTCATCTTCAAATTGTCTGAAAAAATCAATATGTTCATGTTTATAACCATAAATAAATAGCCTTTCTCTTTTTTGCGGAATACCAAATTTTGATGCATCTAATAACTTGTAATCTATACGATATCCGCAGTTTTCAAAAGCTTTAATGATTTTTGGAAGTAATAACGTGTTATCAATATCCTTATAAGAAAGCAATCCTTTAACATTTTCGAATATAAAAAAATTAGGCCTAAATTCATTTAAGAATTTGATGTAGTACTCGTATAGATATATTCTTTCATCATTTTCCTTCTTTTTGTCATTAGCGGATCTACCTATTAAAGAATAAGCTTGGCAAGGTGGACCACCAATGATTCCATCCAAATTCAAATTATTTAATATTTCTTTTACCTTTTCTATGGCTAAATCAATCGTCTTTTCACCAATTTCTAGATTAATAATTGTATTTTCATCAAAACCATACTTTTTTGCATAACGAATTAATGCTTGTTTATCAATGAGGCCTTTTATGTAATTTTCATATTGATAAAAGTCAGGGGTGTTTTTAAGAAAGTGATAACAATTTCGTGTGATTAATGTTTCACAAGCCGGCTTACTTTTTTCTATTTTTGCAATAATTTCAAAACCCTCTTGGATAAATCCTTCTGATAAACCCCCTGCCCCAGCAAATAAATCTAGTACTCTCATCTGATTCACCTCTCTATGAAATATACCAGGTTAGTGAAGGAAAAACTAGTCTAGATAAGCAATTAATTTTAGTGATTCTTATTCTTAGGAAAAAAATTTTTAGGTTATTAAATAGAGGTTAGTTACCAAAATATCATTTTGTAGTAAAATTAAATTAATTCAAATATATGGGTACTGCTTTAAACGTACTAATATTTATGAAACTGTAGACCATGTATATTATTTCTATAAAAGTATTAATTAGATTTAATTAATATTAATAGGATATAATTTTATTGAGAAAGAGAGGATGTTAAAGTGCAAGAATTACCTTTAAGACCAGCCGCGAGAATGATTACGACTATTGGAAAAGATCTTATAAAAGATATACCGGCATCAATAGTAGAATTAGTGAAAAATTCCTACGATGCAGATGCCGAAGATGTAGAAATTAATTTTTCAAAGTATACAGAAGGTGAAGAAACCAAAATTTCTATCGAGATTAAAGATAATGGACATGGAATGGATTTAAATACTATCACAAATGCATGGCTTGTTCCAGCAACACCAAATAAATTAAATCTACAACACAGTAGATTTAAGAAAAGGCCATTACAAGGGAGAAAAGGAATTGGTAGGTACGCTGTAGCAATATTAGGTAATTATTTACAAATGGAAACCGTGCACGATAAAATCAAAACCATTGTATATGTGAATTGGGATGATTTCGAAGAGAAAGAATACTTAGAAGATGTTAGAGTTGAAGTTGAAACTACTAGTGTAGATGAACCAAATGGCACTTTATTAAGAATTATTGGAGATAATGAATACTTTGATTTATGGAATAAAAAAGAGCTCAAAAAATTAGAAAAAGAATTAAGAAAATTAGTGTCACCATTTCAAAATGCTTTTAAAGATGATAGGTTTGAAATAAAATTTAAAACTACTAATTTTATTGATGATTCTGATACATATAACACCTATGAGACCATTATTGAGCCACTTCCAATAGTAGAAATGTACAACTATCGACTGTTTGGACATATAACAGATCAGGGTATTGCAAATTTGAATTTTGAAAATAATTCATTGGATGTAAAGCAACATAAAGTAATTGACCCGTTTAAAGTTAATTTAGATCCTGAAAAAGAAAAATATTGTGGAAAAATAGAAATAGACTTAAGGGTGTTCGATCTTGATACAGCTAGTTTAGAATCTTTACAACAAAAACTTTCAAAGACTGTAGATTTGACTTTTAATAGAAGAGAAGTTACATCGAAATTGAAAGAATTGACTGGTGTCGGGATATATCGGGGAGGATTTAGAATCAGGCCACATGGAGACAAAGGATTTGATTGGCTTGGTTTAGATAGTCGAAGAGTACAAAATCCATCATTAAGGATAGGTGTAGACCAAATCATTGGATTTGTTTCTATTCAACCAGAAGAGGCTTCTAAATTAGAAGAAAAAAGTGCTCGAGATGGTCTTAAGGAAAATGCTTACTTTGAGGGGCTTAATAAGCAAGTTATTGCTGCATTAAGAGAATTAGAAAATAGAAGATTTGATTTTAGAAGATCTATGGATCAAACAAAGAAGAAAACAATTTATCAAAAAATGGAAAATCTATTTGATTTTTCTGCGTTTCAAGATAAAGTAAGTAAAAGTATTGAGAGGAAATTTGACGAGGTATCTAAAGGGAAAAGTAAAGGAGAAGCTACAGAAGAATTTTTTGAGGTGTTCAACAAAAGTTTGAATGAAATTAAAAAGGAAAAAGAAAAAGAATATGAAGAAATAAAACAGATTATTGCTTTATATCAAGGACAAGCTACATTAGGCAGTATCACAACTGTTGTTCTTCATGAGGGAAGAAAGCACACTAGTTGGTTTTCAAATACTCTTCCTAGAGTATTTGAGTGGTTAAAAGAATTTAGGGAGGAGAGGGAAGAAGAGCTCTTAAACATTTCAATTGACAGGCTAGGTAAAGCTAATGACGAAACAATTGCTTTATTAGAACTTTTTGATAAATTAGACCCCTTAACAATGACTAAAAAAGGAAAGATAACAAAAGTGGATCTTTCAATGATTATTGACCATATTGAAAATGTTTTTAAAAATGAATTAATAGAAAACCAAATAACAGTAATTAAAGACTTTAAAGAAGACAAAATCACTTGGAATGGAATTGAAAAGGATTTTAGAATGGTATTTACTAACCTCATCGAGAATAGTATTTACTGGTTGAAAATGGATGTAGAGAATAAAAATAAAAGTATAAGTATTTCTTCAGAAATTATAGATGGTTCCCTTTTAATTGACATAATTGATAATGGGCCAGGTATAAAAAAAGAATTTATAGAAAATGAGGCAATTTTTTCTCCTGGATTTAGTGCCAAAGAATCAGGAACAGGCTTGGGATTGGCTATTTCCGGGGAGGCTTTAAAAAGAAATAAAGGTAACTTAAAAGCCCTATACTCTGATAAAGGTGCACATTTACGAATTGAACTGGGGGATATGGAAATTGAGTAGTGAAACAAGTATTCTACAAACTAACACATTAGAAGGAGAAACTATTAATACAATTATTAACTTATTGATTATAGAAGATGAAAATGGACAAATAGAGCAGATTGAAGATGCTATAAATGATTTCAATAGAAAAACAGGGAAAATTGATGGTATAAAAATACAAAAAAAAGCTGTTAAAACATTTTCAGACGCGATATTCGCTCTTCTTAAAGATGAATTTGATGCAGCTATAATTGATTTGAAACTTAATGGAAAATCTGAGAATGATGAAGGAGTTAGCTTAATTGAAATCATTATTGATAGATTACGCTTTCCTATATTTGTTCGATCAGGATTTCCTGAGAAAGTTGAATTTTTAAGCTCTGAACATGAGTTTGTTAAAGTGTTTAAAAAGACAGATAAAGTGGATTCTATCATCTCGGAAATTATTAAATTTCATAATAATGGAATAACGGCTACTATAGGTACCAAAGGAAAAGTCGAAAAGTATTTGAACAAAATATTTTGGGGTAGTTTTTCTAAAAATGTTCATTTATGGGATAGAGAGTTATTAGATAATAATGAATATGAAAAATCATTGGTAAGGTACTGCTTAGCACTATTACAAGAGCACTTAGAAATAGAAGAAAATGGTGGGGATTTTTCAGACTATCATCCTTTCGAGGTGTTTATCAGCCCACCGATAAAGAGCAATTATTTTTTTGGGGACATATTATATGATGATGTTAACTACTATATAATTCTATCTCCAGCCTGCGATATGGCTCAAGAAAAGTATGAGAAGATAATAATTGCCCAAATTGATTCATTAGATGCGATAACACCTTTTATAGAGCATCAACAAAGATATAACGAAAGTCAATCTAAAGGTAAAAAAGAAAGTGCAAGGAAAAAAGTTGTTGAATTTCTTACTAATAATCACAGTGATAAATATCATTATTTACCTAAATATATGGAATTCCCAGGGGGATTGATAAATTTCCAAAAAATCTATTCTAAAACTAAAGAAGAGTTAAATGAGATGGAAAGATTCGCCTCGATCTCAGGTAAATTTTCGAAAGATATTGGTGCTAGATTTTCAAATTATTTTGCGAGACAAGGGCAACCAAACTTAAATATAGATGTATTATTAAAGACTATACTAGACATTAATGATGAAGAAGAGTAGATAAGGGTATTTTCAAATTTAATTTCACATGTACTTTAGTCATTTTTATAAAAACCTCATAACTCAAAAATCAAACCCACAAATTTCGATCAATTTTTGTTCATAATTTATGGGTTTCTTCTATATAAAGTCAATGTTCACAGCATGCTTTTAACATATGTCATATAGCGAAATAAAACATTTAGAAAGGCTAAAATAATTACCTATAGAAATATTTCGATTAAACTTTTTTATAAAAATAATCTCATATCTTAAATGAAGCCTACACATTTTGATCAAACTTTTTTTAAAATGTATGGGTTTCTTCAGTTATAAAATCAACGTTTGCAGCATACTTTTGATCAAACTTTATTCCAAACCTACAAATATTGCCTTTAGATAATAAAGTTGTTTGATTATAATCGTATTTAAGGTAATTGTTACCTTAAATACGATTTTTTATTTTACAAAAATGGGGTTGTTTATGTATGGCCATAAAGAGTGGCTAGGAGCAAATTCTCCAGAGATTAAAAAAACATTTAAAGGTAAGAAGAAGGAATATTCTTTAGAGGTAGATCGTGATTTACTAAAGAAAACACAAAAAATCATTTCAACATGGTCAGAGATTGAAAAAGAACGAAGCAAGTTTTTATAAGAACTACCACCATTGAAGCTGTATCCTTCATATCACGAAAATTGTAATGTTCTTGCTTTGTACGTATCATCGCGTTAAACCATAAAGTTGTACCAATTGGATTAGTACCTGTATTTCCTGCAATAGATAAACTATCTTTCCAAGTTGTAGTACCAGTTGAATGACAACGCGCGGATGAAGTTGTCATTCCTGCAAATTCTCCTGCTTTAAGTATTACTCCTCATAAGTGCTACCACCGAATTCATTTAGGTTCTTACTCATTCTATTTTTTCACAACATGTGCAACACCACGTTTTCCTTCTAAATTAAACGTGCTAATAAATCAGTGCTAGTAAGACCATCAAATTCCGTCAACCCCGTTTTATCACTTAAACAAGCTCCCTCACCCGCAAGTATTTGAACTTCATCATTAATTGGCTCCACTATTAGTTCGTTATCAACCTCACTTGCAAATACAGAAGAAGTCATACCTAAAATTATTACAAATACAAATAATGTAATTTTTTAACAATAATCCTCTTTATGTACTTTTTAATATATTATCTTTAATGTGGTAAATATCCTTTATATTTTTAAGAATATTATCAAAAAGATAAACCCCTTTATTCTTGTCCCTATCAGATGTACACATTGACATTTTGAATTTAAAGTAGAGAAAGCTACAAGTACCATTAAGGATAGGGATTCCTTAATGGTATTTTTTATGTATTTGTTAAAAGAAAACAAAGCAAAACTTTATTACTTAGCCGAATTGTAAAATAACCTTTTCAGTAAACAACTTTATTAGTACTTTCTTAATCATTTAGTTCAAAAATTAGGGTTTTACTCATTATTAGTAAAGAACTTTATTGTCATTCAACCAATGTTGTCCTTATACTGTTGAGTTACAAAAAAAGTGTATACTGGACAAAAAAGTTATATACCAGGTAAGAGTTTAAAATCGTATTTAAAAGGATAAAATATCCTTTTAAATACGATTTTTTATTTTACTTTAGGGGAGACAATAGTGGTTAAAAGAAAAAATAGGGGACAGAACAAAAAATTAAAAAATACGTAAAAGCGGGTAGAGGACAAGGCGAACTTCTGAATACATACCTTGGTTGAAGATTCAAGATGTTTCTAGTGATGGGAACGTATCTCGTCTTATAGGATGGAAGACAAATAGGTAGCATGAATTCCTATCTAATCTTGAAAGAGATATTATATTTTTCAATTGGAATGGAAAGATAATCAATTGTATTTGAAGTAGATATTTAAAGATGATATGGATAGATGGACATATACAACTGACAATGTACCTAACTCCCCAATTTTTAAGGGAAGTTTTAATGATAGTTATCGTAGATCCCTTAGCGATTTCTCTACCCCCGAAAATAATACGAGTATAAATCTGTCATTTATAGTTTCTAGGTGGCATAAAAGAGGTGAACTTTCGGGCAGTTTACCGTGGATCCAAAGTGCTTTGCAAGAACGTCCAAACAGTGGCGGACATGATCTTAACTTCGAGTTTGAAGATGCTGGTGATGGCGATTACAATGATATGCATGTAACAGTAGATATTGTAGATTAGTTACCACACCTGATATGATATATAGAAGTTCGTCCTTATCCCCTCAAGTTAAAACATTTGGATACTTCCTAACAGAAAAAAACTCTATTCTTTTTGTAGAATTTACAGAAAGAATGGCGTTTTTTTTATGAGTACTTCTTACTTAAAATTGACTTAAAGTAAAGGGGCTTATCTTGAATAGATTTAAACAATAATATTAAATAATCTTGAACAACATAGCTGGGAAATGTTCATACTTTTTATAAAAATCTCATACTTATCGTTCGTTTTATTTGATTTTAATTAGGAACCACGAAACTCAAAGTCCGTGTTTAGTAATGGGAAATTGAATTATGAAATTAATTCAAATAATATATTAATGAAATATTTTGTATTTATTATACTATTATGGTAATATTTTGTATGAAGGAAATAAAATCTGAGAGGAATTGATAAAATGAAAAAGGTAATATTAACAGCTTTTGCTACTACACTAATCGTTACTAGTGGCCTTAGTGGAGCGCAAGCAAATGAAAATGCTCAAAACAGTGGAGGTTGGAGTGAATCACAAGGATACTTTATCAATGATGGTTTTACAACTACATATAGTGCAAATTTTGAGGACTTAGTTTCCCCACCATCTGATAATCCAGGATTTGCTGCAGCTGCTAGTTCTACTCCTGATTCTCATGAAGGTAGTGTACTAAGAAAAACAATTGCCTCAGGGAATGAAGACGTCCATGCTGTTTATGGTAAAACAGTGTGGAAAAATCAACCTCACTATACAACAGCTCAATGGGAGAAGACTGATGGTACAGTAATATCTACCTCCGGAAGAAAATTCTGGAAATCATCTACCAGTACATCTGAAGCTACTTCTCCATATATCTCGTTAAAGACATTTCGAAATGAAGAAGCTAGAACTTATTATTCCGTAGACTAAATTAAAGTTAAGCCTAATTGTAATTTTTATTATAGTTAGGCTTTTATATCTTTAAAAATTTATATTAACAAAGTAAGAGAGGAAACCTGTGAATAAAAAACAAAAAAGAACTATTTTTATTAGTATTTTTACGCTTCTAATTTTCTTTTCTTTTGTTTTAACTATATATAACCTAAAACAGAAGGAAATTAATGAACTATCGAATCAATATTACACTTCAAATCATTTTAGACTAATAGATAAAGAACCTAATTTGAATAAATGGCGAGAAGTGCTAGACTCCCAATATGATTACAGAATATTTATAGAATACAACAATGTTTTTCGTCACTTTATTGATTTTAATACTTCTTGGTCACCTCCTATGCAATCGGGTGTGTTTTTTAAAGAAAATGAACAAAGAAATACTGCTGTTATCGGTAAAGAAATGAAAGATTATGTATACTCCCATAATGGTTTAAAGTATGTTGATTTTGAAGGCACCCCTTATGAAGTGATAGGTGTAACAGGAGCCTCTTACGCTAGTTACTCAGATTATTTAATCCTCCTAAATTCTAGAGATATTCCTATGAAAGATGATGCCAAAATAGTTATAGATGGTCCGAAGAAATCAACGCTAAATAAAATTAAGAATAAGATATTAGAAGAATACTCCTCTGTAGAAACAGTTGATATTGAAAATAGAGGACTAACCGAAACGGTTAATTCTACATCATTTGGTAAAATGTTTAGTATTAGTTCTATTACTTTAATCATTTTCAGTTCAATTCTTTATTTGTATTTTTGGCATGTGCAAGAAAAGCAAAAATTGAATATCTGTATTATTCTGGGAGTAAGAAAAATCAATATTATAAAAGATTATATGAAAACAATATTAATAAATTTATCAATATCAATATTAATTGCTTTATTGTTGTTAACTATCTTCGGGAGAATAATGAACGTTTTTCAAATGATATCAATTGAAATAATAATGATTTGCTTATTGTTTCTATGCTCAGCAATGATGGTAATTTTTATTTTTGTTTATATGGAGTTTTTGAGTAAGGGGAGGAAAATATAAGTGTTATTAAAAGAATTATGGTTCTATTTTAAAAAACATAAAGTAATTACACTTGGAATCTGTATAGCGATGTCTAGCTTGCTTATTATTCTAGGCACGTTCTTTTCTTTCTCTTCTCATTTAAAAAATGAAATAAATGACTTAGGTATAATCTATCAGGATAAAAAAATTTATCAGTTAATAGATGGATATTATGAACCTCAAGATTTTCAAAATTTCTTTCGTTCTGAAAATTCTTTGGAGTCACTAAAAAAATTTTATAACGGATTAAATGAGAATAAGAATTTTCAATATTTAGCTATGTTTGACCAACATATACTTGCAGAGGTTGACACTAAAGATTTATCAGATAAACTCCAAAATAATCTTGGCATTGAAAGCGGGATGTTAGAAGGAAGAGAGTTTCTAACTATACCGTCTATACAATTAAATGAACAAGCTATGAAATATTTTAATGTAGAAGTTATAGAAGGTCATGCATTCACAACTGAAGATTTTAACAATGATAAAGAATATATGAATATATTATTGGGGAGTAAATATCAAGGTTATTATAAACTTGGGGATGAATTATGGATTGATTTTTATGGGAAATATATGAAAGTGAAAGTTAAGGGCTTCCTTAGCACTGATAGTAGAATATTTTATCAAAATGAAACAGAATTTTATTTGAAAGATTTTTTTGTACTCCCATATTTGAATTATAGTAATCCAATAAATGAAGAAGATGCTATCTTTCAAAAAAGAGTATATTTCTCAATGATTAATGGGTACATAGTTACAGGAGATACTGGAAATCAAGAAAAAAATATGATGGACCATGTAGAAATTTTATCGAAAGAATCTGGGGTAGAGGAATATAAGTTTATAGGATTAAATCCTCATTTCCAGAAATACAATGGGTTAATGAAAAGTATGGAAGCAAATGCTGAATTAGTAGGAATCGTATTACTGTTAACAATTGTCATTACAATTGTTATTATTAATTTAATCCTTCTGATTCAACAGAATAAGAGATTGAAAAAATTTGCGGTTCATCTATTAAATGGAGCAACGAAAAAGCAAATAATTCAACAGTTTTTAGTTGAAATAAGTATTATAACTTTTATTTCATATATAATGAGTATCCTGATTCTTCAGTATTATTTAAGGATTGGTGGAATTAATATCTATATTTATCTATTCGTAATGTCCTGCTTATTACTAATATTATCATCTATCTATCCAATCTATCGCTTAAACAGATTTGGAATTACTAACTTTTTACGATACGAGACCCATGAAGAGGGGAAATAATTATGCTTCTTACACTATCTAATGTAAAGAAAACTTATTGGAACGGGAATAAACAATCAATAATTTTAAAAAATGTGAATTTGCAAATAAAAAATGGAGAAGTTATAGCAATTAAGGGACGAAGTGGTTCAGGGAAAACATCTTTGTTAAATATAATTGCAGGGTTAACAAAATGCGATAGTGGACAAATTCATTTTAATTATAATGATATTACCAACCTATCATTTGATGAGCAATTAGAATATAGAAGAAAAAATATTAGTATTATTACTCAACAATTTAATTTACTTGATGATCGAAGTGTTTTTGAGAATATTGCTTTGCCTTTAAATTATGAAAAGGTTAAAAAAGATGAAAAGAAGAAAAAAGTACAAGAAGTTCTAAATTCCGTAGGTATGAAAGATTTCGCATATCAAAAAACCTTAAATCTTTCAGGTGGAGAAAGACAAAGAATTGCTATAGCTAGGGCATTAGTAAAGGAACCATTGTTACTAATTGCAGATGAACCTACAGGATCTTTAGATGTAGAAACAGAAAAGGGAATACTTGGGATTATTGATGATTTGAAGGACAAAGGGGTTACAATTATTATTGTTACCCACGATGATAATGTAGCTAATATTTGTGATACTGTTTATGAATTGGTTAATGGTGAGTTACATGTTATTTCATCGAGTATTAAATAATATTTTTACACTCGTGTCGTTTAACCAATTTCAATCAGTAATTTTTAATTGAAGTTCTAGTATGATGAGTGAGATAAAAGAATAGTCACAACCGCCAGCAGTGACGGTTTCTTTAAACCTTAAACTCCACACTGTCGGGTAGACAGTAGTAATTATATAAATGCGTTAAGCGGTTTGAGCTCTGAATCTAAGGGGCTTAGGCCGTTTAATCGTCTCTGGCAACGATCATAAATAAAAATGGATATAGTCATTAATACTTTTTTACTCTTGTACTTATGTAGATAAACTTCTCACACTTCAATGTGCTCAAAATACTTTAATAGAACCATTTAAAGATGTTTCATGGTATGAAGAATCTCCTGTTGAAGTAGCTTTTTTACGCTTCGTCCACAATCCTTCAAATGGTCAGGTCACACAATTTTATCATTTGTTCTGTCTTTGATTTAGTGGTCTTTATCGGTACTTAGGTATACATTTTTATTATATATTTACAGTTAATCCTTGTGTGTACACAACTTAATTGTACCCTAGTTTAAAGTTAGTATCTAATTTATGTAGGGCTGGGATATAAAATCAGTTGATTTAAGGCTTAAAAAGCGAGTGCCTTCCTTTATGCAAAAGAGGAAGGCACTTTTAAATTATGGCTCTTTTAAAAAAATTTTACTGTTCAATTAGTAAGGCAGAGTTAATCTACAAACGTTTATAGATTAACTCTTTTTTGTTTTGATGTGTTTTTTTATTTATTGATATATACATTATAAATCCTTGCAGCACTAGTGTACCACGTTAGTTAATTAATAATATATTTTTCCACTAAATAATGGTAACGAGAAAAAATTATGAAATGCATGCAACAACACAACCGACCATAATGAACCTGTCTTTTTATAGACAAAACCAAAAAGTAAACCTATTGCAAAAACATATATATGGGTCCCAGCTATTAAGAAATCATAGAAACCAGCATTGTAAATCCAAATTGGGTAGTGAATGACCAAAAATAATAAAGCAGTTACAATATTTGCTTTCCGAAAAGCCATTTTTTTATTGATTTCTTGTAAAATTAATCCCCTGAAAACAATTTCTTCGGCTAGTCCTGCCATAAGAATACCATTAAGGTAATCATCAATTGATAATGAAAATTGAAATGATTGCTGATTAATGCTATATGTTTCAAAAGCAAAATATAAGCCAACTAACAGTGAAAGAACGACTCCCCAAAATAAACCATTTTTAACATTAACGTTCATTCTAGTCGAATGAGTTAGTATGTAAATAATATTTTATGTGTATAACCAAGTTGGAACAATCCATACGATCCCCTTAACCAACGCTTCTAATAATGGAGAAATTATTTCACCAAACGAATAAATATAGTCAATTAACCATAATTCTTTAATTGCCCATACTAAGTAAAATAGGAGTAGAAACCCTATCATCGATTTCACATCATTATTTTTCACTTTACTTTCAATACTTAATTGCGATTCCATTTCTACCTCCATTAATGTAGTTATTTCCTATTGTTGAATCTTTACCAAGCTTACTTTTAGGAACGTAATTTAGGTTTATTATGTATAGCTAATAAATCACTTGTGTATTTTTCGGGTAGTAGCTGAAACCTAAACTTAGGCATCTCGTTTACGGTAAAATACAATAGCTACTGTAATAAAAATCAGTGTCCATAACATTGAAACACCTGTCCCTTGCATTGCTGTAAGGACATTTATTTCATCCGAGGAAGGAGGCATATACATATAATATCCTGCCGTATCCGGAAAATAATTTTTAATACTGGGTAAAAAATCTCTCAATAATATACCGACAATGAAATCATGACCAAGCAGTACCACTAAAGCAGGAGTGGTTCGCCTGAGTAGAACACCTATAGCTGCACTGAGAAGGGTGGTTAATGTTAGATAGCCGGTTGCACCTACTAAAGTTTTTATCATAGCGTCTATTTCAATCACTAATGCTGTGTCTCTCATCATAATAAAAGAATATAGTACACCTGATGCAGAAATAATAAACGCCATAGGAATGGTTACAATTGCTAAAGCTAAATGCTTCGCGGATAGTTGAAACCCTCGCCAAGGGATCGTAGTTAAAGTAGTTCGAATCTGTCCACCCGTATACTCTGAACAAGTAGCTAAGATACCTAAAATAATGAACCCTGCTTGAAGATATCCCAGAGAAGCAAGTCCTATTTTCAGTATACTTTGCGTTCCTGCTGCCCCTTTTAGTCCCACTTCAACAGATATTGTCGATTAGTAAGAGCATCTGTCGCTGAGTGGTATCCTGCATTTGAAGCAATATTGGACCATTATCTTTGAAAAACATTTAGCCATATGTCAACTTCATATGATTAAATGTTTTTATTTTTATAAAATTTTGGAAAAATTGTATACTTTTTTGTTTTACAATTGTTATATAGGTGAGTGATCACTACAAACTAAATATGGATATCCAAAAGTTGGTGAAGTTTTGAATGATATATGGGAGCAAATACTCCTTGGACATGCAAAAATTGTATTTAAATATCTAATTAAAATTGGAGCTACGAGAGAAGATGCAGAAGATATTACACAAGAAACCATCATGAAAACTATTGAATGCCTCCAACAAATTGAACCTGAGAAAATACGGGCATGGATGTTTAAAGTAGCAATTAATCGCTACTATTCTCTTTATAACAAAAATACATCCATGGTTACGTTAAGTGAGGTAGATTTAGAACGTTTATTGCCAGTGTTTGAACATGTAGAGAGCAATATATTATCGAAAGAGAAAGCTAGAGAATTGGAAGAAGTGTTGCGTGTACTTCAGCCAACATTCCAGCAGCTACTCATTTTGAAGTATTACATGGAACTATCATATAAAGAAATCAGTGAGATTTTAGATGTGAAAGAAACACAAGTAAAGACGTATTTACAACGTGCACGAAAAAGTTTTAAAAAAATTTGGGAGGAAAAAGGATATGAGCAACGATAAAATAGATGATCTTTTCGATGTTAATAAAATGGAAAAAACGATAAGAAAAGCAAAGTGGAAAGCAAATTGGAGGGTGGTTATTATCTCCAGTATTGTTCTAATCGTTGTCTTCATTGTAGGTTCCATTTTAAATCGGGTTGTTACACATAAATTGGAAACCCCTGTCCAATTTTCTGCTAGTGGATTTTATGAAATATCTGCACCGAATGAATTTATGGGAAAACAGGAACGTTATCAAGGATTTTTAGGGGGAGAAAATCGTTATACAACTTATAAAATCATTGAAGGAAAAGTTGTTTATACAGGTCAAGAAAGGTTTGGATATGGACTGTTCCGAGATGAAAATTTAAATCGGGTAGATATTACATCTCCAATTCTAATTGGTCCAACTTTGCATGAAGAAGATTTACAAAATCAACACTATAATGAATTAGGACAACGAGAAATGGTGTTTTTCTATCCGTTTTTGCAATATAAAACATATCGTAATGATTTAAAATTGCTTGATGATATTGGGGAGGACAAAATCATGGAAGTCGCCCTATCTTTTGATCAAGGTTATACATTTGACGAGGTGCAATCAATGATTTCAAATAATGTAACACTCTCATGGCTTTGGGTGGATGATGTAAATGAAGACACAGATGATTTTCAATATAAATATGTAAATGAAAACGGCGATATAGTTGTATTAGACAATTTACTTCGTTCAGAACACTCTGTCTATGGTCTTTCGCTGCTTGATGAAAATGGCGATAAAAAAGAAGAGCCCGTTCATCACTTTATTGGAGCTATTGAGGTAAATCAACAATTCAAAGCCTATTGGCAAGGAGAATTTAAACGCTTATATGAGACTCTTAGTGGTGCAGACGGTCAATTAACTGCGGATGACTTGCAATATTATGGCGCAGTTGTCACAGGAGATACACAAACCTTATCACAATTAAATGATCTTCCTTTTATTAAAGCTTCAACAATTGGAGTAATTACGGATAAGAACTAAAAATAAGGATAGCAACGAAGAAACGTCCCTATCCTTATTAAATTCGATATAATCTTAGTTCTTTAAAAACTTATAAAGTATGCAATATGAAACTAAATCACGTTCCTAAATGGGATTTTGGATAAACATAGAATTCCCCAAAATACTGTTAAACCAACATTCCTTGGATTTTTCTTGGAATGTTTATACAGCTTTTTATGCAAATATATAACATAGGGCTACCAAGTTCCAAAGAGGCGATGCGAAAATTTCAGTTACTTCGAGCTCAATTATAGGAATGCTAGAGTAAAGCTTTAGTAAATAAGCCCAGAAAATTTTACAATGCGTAAAACTTTCTGGGCTTGCTAGCTCTTCGTAGTTTATTTATCGCTCACAAGTTGTGGGGCTGGCTTTAAAAAGAACCAAACAATTAGTAACGTTACAAGTGCTAATATAAAAGTACCCATATAAATAAAATGTACACTGGAAGCCAATGCCTCTTGTGATTTGGTCGCTATGTGTGCTGTTGTTCCAGCATGTCCTCCAGAAGATACAAGATCTAGGTTTTGAATACCTTGTGCATGGATCATCGTGTTGAACATCGCCCCGAAAACTGCAGCTCCTAACGTTTGGCTAAATGTATTAATAAATGTATTTAAACCAATGGCTGTTCCGCGTGTTTGATTTGAAACCGCTGTTTGAATTGTTACCATGTAAATTGGCGTCACAAGCCCCATGCCTAATCCGAATAATCCAACCCCAACATAAATAAGGAAAGCGGGTGATTCTGTCGATAATGTAAATAATGAGAAGGCGGCAACGGATAGCACGCTAACCCCTAGTAGAATGATTTGTTTCGTATTGAAGCGACCTACTAGTTTACTAGAGAATAATGTACCAACTGTCCACATAACAGGTAGGGGCATTAAAATAAGCCCAGCATCTGTTGCGTTTTTCCCTAACACTCCTTGGCTCCAAATAGGAAGATACATCGTAATGCTGATAAGCATAGCACCAGAGATAAGGGTTAATATATTAATAGTTGATAATGTACGGTTAGAGAATAAGGCTAACGGAATTAATGGTTCTGGTGATTTTTTCTCTATCAATAAGAAAATAATAAATGAAACAACGGCAAAGATTAGGAGACTTATAATGGACATGTCTCCCCAGTTGTTTTTGCTGCTACCTGTTAATAATGCATAAAGTAGAGCGATTGCACTTAATGAGAACACTGTTGCACCAAGATAGTCGATATGATGTTTTGCAGGCCTAATAGATTCTTTGTAATAAATGACAATCATTAAGCAAGCGATAATGCCAAAAGGAACGTTTAAGAAAAAGATGTAGCGCCAAGAAAGAGAGTCAACTAAAAAACCGCCAACTAATGGTCCGATAACACCCGAGACACCCCAAACGGCACTAATCCATCCTTGCGCTTTTGCACGGTCTTTCACTTCGCTATATAGGTCACCAATAATTGTCATTGTAATAGGCATGATGGCGCCGGCTCCAAGACCTTGAAGGGCACGAAAGACGATAAGCTGTTCCATTGAGGTTACAACACCGCAAAGCGCAGAACCGATTAAAAAAATGGCAGCGCCTATAAGTAATACTTTTTTGCGACCAAATAAATCTGCTAGTTTCCCGTAAATTGGGGTCGAAACGGCGGTGGCAAGCATATAAATGGCATACACCCAACTAACAAGTTCGACACCTGACAAATCACTTGTAATACGGGGGATTGCTGTACTAATAATTGTTCCTTCTACAGCAGAAAGGAATGTCATTAACATTAATGACACAATAACTTTTTTTCTCATAGTTTCCCTCTATACTTCCAAACAGTTAAATTTATTCAATATATATTACCCCTAAATCTCCCAAATAACAAACCTAGTTTCACTTTGATAATATACCAAGCTAAAGCCTACGATTTTAATTCCCTTTGCGGATACCTTCTTTGTTATTCGTATAGGTTTTGATGAAAAATCCATCTGTCTGTGACCATTCCGCATACAAAATATCCTGAATTGTAGGGAAGCCTTCCTTGCGCAGTTCATCATATAACCATTCTTTGGATTTACCCGTATACCTTAATATTTCTTCGTTAATTTCTCCTTCATCCACAAATAGGAAGTTCATCGTGTCGTCTTTCGTTTTTAAATGAAGCAGAGCTGGTGTGACAGTATCAAATTCAGCATATTTTTTTAGACTAACCGTACCACCAGGTTCTAAGTATAAATCACAAACTTCCCGAAGAGAGAAGACACCTTGCTGTCGTAGCATAATCCGTAACTGCTCCATTTCTAGATGATTCGCTTGTAGTTCTTTTAAGTTAAATTCACCATCTCTAATTAAAATTGACGTTTCGCCCTTTAGAAGAACTCTAAATTTATTGGAACGTTTCGATAGATTTTCGATGATGAACAGCAGCATTCCCCAAACAGCAACCGCGAACCATACATGAAGAGCTGAAATTTTGTTATCATAGATGCTTTCTTCCAATATACCGCCAAGAACAATGGAATATACAAAGTCAAAGGGGGTAAGCTGTGATATTTCTTTTTTGCCCAACAAACGTGTCACAAGTAATAAAGCAATTAACCCGAAAAATAACTTCAATCCAATATTCATATACGTCATGACAACAACTCCTCTGTTGATTTTCAATTTGTCCAATCTTTCCTCGCCGCTTGTAGTATCCTTTACCCGTTCTAAAAGAAATTTCATCCTCCATTTGGCTGTCCTTTCACAACCCGTGGTAGGATGATTATTGTGACCCAATTTAGATTAATCTATAATGAAGTTTAATAATTAACTAACTAGCAAAGGATTGAAACGATGACGATGGAAAAGGGAACGAATTGTCATATAGAAGAAATAGAGTCTTTATATAATGAGTTAAACGATTATCTTGATGCACATATTAATTATCCTGGATGGAAAAAAGGGATATATCCGATAAAAGAAACGGCAATTAAGGGTATACAGGAAGGTAATTTATATGTGCTGAAAGATGGAAGTCATATTGCAGGGACGGTTATTTTAAGACGTGAGCAGGAGGTTGCTTATTCGAAAGTGGATTGGAAAATTCATTTAGCTCCTGAAGACATATTGGTTATACATACTTTTGCCGTACATCCGGCTTATCTAAAAAAGGGCATTGGCACAAAAATTATGGATTTTATTATTGAGCATAGTAAAGCCATGAATATTAAGGCCATTCGCTTGGATGTATATGAAAAAAATCAACCTGCTATCAACCTCTATAAAAAATATGATTTTGCGTATATTGATACAGTTGATTTAGGTTATAGTGAATATGGTTTAGAGAAATTTGAACTGTATCAAAAGTTACTATAAAGTTTTAACTAGGGGCTGGGACATAACTAAAAAAATTTAAGAAATAGACGAAAGGTGTTCATGATTTTTTGCTAAATGGAGAACTTAGCTATTCTTGCTTTTGCAAAAAAAATTAGAAGTGTAATTAATCTTGCTATGCCGTTGTTGTCCGCTACGGCGGTGCTTTCCGCTCAGCACAGTAAGCCGCAACCCTCGCTAACGCGCGGAATGCCCGCGTCTTACATTGTGTGCTGTTCTGAGCTGGAGTCACCGCCTTCGCTCCAACGACTAGTGAGTCAATCTAACACTTTTTCTCTTTTGTCTCAGCCACTTCTTGGGTCTATCTCCATTAGGTATTCCTTTTATTAGAAAATAATGAATTGACAAAATTATTCGTTTGGTATAAAGTTACAAATAATTGAATGGAGGAGATTATATGTCGTTTTTACAACGTCTAATTTCAGCAACTCAACATCATCATATCCACTAGTCTTGCTATCTTTATTAATTTTTTAATAATGAATAGGAAGACTATTTCTCATGAAATCGTATAACTAAGCCGAAGTTGGAGCTTATGTTAGTACGGTTTTTTTATTTTCTAAAAAAAGGAGCAATGAAGATGAAGAAAATGGATTATCAAAATGTTAGAGGAACGCAAGATTATTTACCAGAGCAAGAACGTATTCGTCGTAAAATCCGGCGTACGTTAGAAGATACTTTTATCACCTATGGGTGTAAACCACTCGAAACACCGATTTTAAACTATACAAACTTAATGGCATCTAAATACGCAGGAGGTGCTGAAATTTTACAAGAGATGTATGTGCTATCGGATCGAGGAGAACGTGAACTAGCATTACGTTATGATTTAACGATTCCATTCGCAAAGGTCATTGCAATGAACCCTACATTACCGCTGCCATTTAAACGTTATGAAATTGGCAAAGTGTTCCGAGATGGTCCGATTAAAGCGGGGAGATTTCGCGAGTTTACACAATGTGATGTAGATATTGTTGGAGTTGATTCACAAGCAGCTGAGGCCGAATTGATGATGATGGCATTAGATGCTTTTGGAAAGCTAGAGCAAGATGTTGTCATTCAATATAACAATCGTAAGCTATTAGTTGGCTTACTTGGTGTTTTTGGTGTAGATGCTGATGTGCAAAGTCGAGTAATTTTAATACTCGATAAAATTGAAAAAGTAGGTCATGATGCAGTTTTAGCAGAGTTAACAGAGCTAGGTTTGCAACTTGCTGTTGTAAAGCAAATCGCATATTTTTTACAAGACGATAGAAAAAATACACTTGCTTATTTCGGCCAATATGATGAGCCTCTGATTCAAGAAGGGGTAGCCGAAATGGAAGAATTAGAACACTATTTAAATAAGCTTGATATTACAAAAAATTGTCTATTTAATCCTTTGCTTGCTCGTGGGCTAGAAATCTATACGGGAACTATTTATGAAATGTTCGTACGGGATGGTCGAATAACATCCAGTATAGGGAGCGGGGGTCGTTATGATAATGCGATTGGCGGGCTATTAGGGGGAACCGAAAAGTTCGCTACGGTCGGTATTTCATTTGGGTTAGATGTTATTTTTACAGCCATGATGTTAGATGAACAAAAAAATCAGGAGACATTAATTGATATTTATATCATTCCCATTCATACAACTGTAGAGTCTCTTGTATTAGCAAAAGCATTGCGGAAAGACTATCGCGTTGAAGTAGAGCTTAGTGGTAAAAAATTAAGAAAAGCGATGGATAAAGCAAATCGTGAAAACATTCCTTTTGTCATTGTATTGGGGCAAGAGGAAGTAACGCAAAATCACTATATGTTAAAAAATATGCAGACAGGGGAGACCGTTACTAATACTTTTATTTTCAATGCATGAATGGAACGATAACGAACGGTAAGGGGATAGATTATGGAGATTCGTATTTTAAGTAAATCAGATGCACAAGTATATCAAGAAGTGCGTTTAAGTGCATTAAGAAATAATCCGGAAGCATTTGGTTCCACATATGAGCGTGAAGTAAACGTTTCGTTACAAGAAGTTGCAGAGCGAATAGAAGCAACAGCGGAAAAGTTTGTGCTCGGTGCTTTTTATAACAATGGTTCGTTGGTAGGCATTGTAACTTTTGTGCGTGAAGACAGTCCAAAAATGAGTCATAAAGGGAATGTTTTTGGTATGTATGTTGCACCTGAAGGAAGAGGGGGTGGATTAGGGAAATTACTGATGAGCGAATTAATAAAGAGGGCGAAATGTTGTGAAGGTTTAGAGCAAATAAACTTAACAGTTGTTTCAGATAATAGTTCAGCCCAAAAGTTATATAAGTCATTAGGCTTTGAGGTTTACGGCTTAGAACGCAATGCCCTTCAATTTAATGGGCACTATTATGACCAGGAATTGATGGTGTTATATTTCTAATTTGAAAGAACTTATGATTTCACTTCTATCTTTGACGCTTTCCTCATTTGAAAACCACCCGTCTCATCGCGGGTGGTTTTAATGCCTTAGAGGCTCATTCTATTTTTCCTTGATAAGCTGTAACGTTTTATCTTTAATTTCCCAAATTTGGTCAGCTACTCTTTCTACAATAAGCTGATCGTGAGTAGTAAAGAGCACTGTTCCTTTATAGCCTAGTAAAAATTTTTCCAATGCTTCAATGGTAGCTAAGTCTATAAAATTTGTCGGTTCATCTAAAATAAGGACATTAGAAGGTTTGGCAAAAAGGGCTGCCAAAGAAATTCGTGTTGCTTCTCCACCACTCAGCGCATGTAAAGGTTTTCTAATAGTGGCTTCTTCAAAGCCAAGGTTACTGAGAATCGCCCGAATAAAACTTTCTTTATACTCACTCATCTTCATAAGATACTCTAATATACTTATGTCCCCACTCAGTTTATAATCCATTTGCTGATAAGTGCAAAATGCAATTTTCGAGGAAAGCGTGATACCATCTTGATTATTCATTATATAGTGTAAGAAAGTTGATTTACCTACTCCATTGTCTCCTACTATAGCTATCTTCTTGCCAAGTGGGAATTGGAAATCCTGTTCTGCAAGAAGTATATTGTCTCCAGCTGTAACTGTAATATTATGTCCCATTATTGGAAAACGATTATTTATTTCAAGCTCTTTCACTATCGGAAAAGAAATTGGTTTAGGATCTTTGTCAATATGAATCTCCTCTAACATATCCATTCTTTTCTCTATTGATTTAACGGTTTTCATCATACTCTTTTGAACCGTGTCTTTTTGTTTGGAAGAAGCTAAGCGATTCGGTTTGATATTTCTTTGTTTGTTTTTTTCACTAACGATAGAAATTTTCTTTGCCTGACTCTTTTTCACTTCTACAGCTTCTTGTAATCGTTCTTTTTCTTTTGTGACTTTTTGATATTTTCTTTGTAACTCCAATTTCTCTTGTTGTTTCTGTTCCAGATATTGATCGTAATTGCCGTTAAATTCTTTGATTTTCCCATTCTCTATTTCCCAGATTTTTGTGGCAATTGCATTAATAAAATAGCGATCATGGCTGACAAATATTAAAGTACCGTAGTAATAATTTAATTCTTCAATCATTATGTCAATGCCATTTTTATCTACGTGCGTTGTCGGTTCGTCTAGCAGCAGACCCATTTTATATTGAGAAAGTAACTGAACTAAACGAAATTTTGATTGTTCTCCACCACTAAGTGTTTCAACACTGTTAGTAGGAACGTTCAAGCGGCTAAGTAGTTGGGAATCTAAATAGTCAGCATTCGTTTCTTCCTTTAGCTCGCCGATTTGTTGAAAATAATTGAAATCGACAAATCGTTCAATCTTTCCATTATCAGGTGTAATCGTACCTGCAATGATATTCAATAAAGTCGTTTTGCCTTGGCCATTTTTCCCTACGATACCAATGCGATCATTTTGATAAACGGTTAATTCCTTAGTATCAAAGATTTCCTTGTCCCCAAAACTAATTTGAACATTGTTTAATTTTAAAGCAAGCTCTTCCATTTGTATCCCTCCAGTCTCAAAAATGAAGATGGCATGTTCCTCTTCTTTGAATAAAACGTGTAGATCATGCTAAAAAAGAGAAAATTATTTCCATGGAAATATAAATTGTAGAACGATGCTTGTTTTAGTTTGGGTTTAAAATAAGGTTAGCGTTAGTTGCTTTCTTTTTCATAGCAATTCGTTGTTTTAAAACTCTCCAAACCATATTTCCAACTAATTCTTCCTCTTCTGATTTAATACCAAACAGTCTTATACATGTCATATGTATTAAACTTCGAATAATATTAAAATCAAATCGATTTTCATTTAATAATTTGTTAAAGTAGTTGGACAATTGAAGCTCCCAGTAGCTCAGTTGTTCTTTGTTGAAAGCAAAATGATGAGCTGGATCAGGATTTGAAGATGTAGCAATATCACTAAATACCAAATATTTATGTCTATTTTCACGGAAATTTTTTGAAAAGTCCTTATTCGAATAACCATCATCCATAATACGGAACTGTTGATGTAGATCTTTGGTATGAAGAGATAGTAGTTTAAAAACAAGATAAATAGCATGATCCACTTTATCTATTTTTTCATCTACTAAACAAGAAGCTAACAAACTAAGAATAAGCGTACTATCAGCACAGAAAAAATCCTCTGCCTCCGACATGGTAGTCAATCCTCCATATCTTTCGTATTCTGGGTCGTACTTTCCACTACTATAATCGATGATATCTCCGGCTATGACGCCTTGTGCTAGATATTCATCGATTCCATTAAATTGAGAAGTTGGAGAAATTCTTAATCTTATATGATGTCTATCATCAAAATAACGAATGTAAAAAGACTTAGTAATTGCACCGTTGGATTTTAGCTCTTTAATAAGCTCATTTAAATAAGTGCCTAAAAAGTCGTCTTGGAGTTCGTGCGGTAAATAAATATTAAAATGTTGCCAGTTAACTTTTCTTTCTAAATTTAATTCTTCCTTTGTTTGAAACAAGGGTAGTTGGACAAGTTTCTTAGGCTTAATCTTTTGTGCGACAAAGTTAAAAACAAACTCAGATATATAATGGTTGCCTTCTGAGTCAAGCGTAATGAAGTTTGCTAAGTTCAATGAATTTTCTTCAAGGTAAATAGTAAAAGGTTTATCCGTTTTATAAATATCCCATAAAATATCTAAATCCTCTTTACGATTAGTATCGATTAATATTCTTAGGTCATTACATCTAACAAAAAGCGAATCCGGTATTTCATAAATCGTTTTCATTTCGGTAAACTTGCTGAAAAATTGATCTTGTGAGCGAATATCTCCCATATAATTTTTAATTAGCCAAGATTGAGGGATTAATTCAATGTCGTTAAAGAGAACCTTTGGAAAATGAATAAAGTCTTTCCGTATTTTTTGAATATCGAATAGTAGCGACATAATATTTGCGTAGTAATTGCTACTCCAAAATAGCAAGTCATTTAAAATATGTGGGGAAAAATGTTCGATATTGGATACATTATATTGCTCAAACTTTACTATTTTTTCGATACCACCATCTAATAATGCAGAAAGTGTTATTTTATTATCTTGTATGCTAATAAAGAGCTGCTCTAATGGTACTGATTGTTGATTTTCAGCAGTTCCATATTGAAGATTTAAATTGCCATCATAGCAATCATTCATAATATTATAGTAGTGTTGATTTTTAGGCATATATTTAACGGTAATGACCTCTGTATTAGCTTCTGCAATTTTTCTTCTTTCAATATTTTTCATTGTTGTAAAATAGGCTGGATTTATATAAGAAAAGCGTCCTTCTAAACGTCCAAGTCCCGAATTTCCAGCATACGGGGTTAGTGAAAAGTTAAGTTGTCCATTTTTACTCTCTAAATAAAAACAACTTTGTATTGTTGGAGAAATTTCGCTTTCTATTTTTAGGTCTTCAAAATGCAAATTTGCTATGTCGATTTCTTTTAAATGTCTGTATGCTGCCGTAGATGTTAGTGCTAATAATTGCATTTTTATTTTTTTCTCTAAATCTGAAGTTTTGCGTTCTAGCGAACAATTTTTCTCTCTAATCAATTGATAGTTTTTGTAGAAATCTAAAAACTTTACTTTTGAATTTCCGTACTTTTCTTTAAAAAAATGGATATCAGCTTGATATCTATCACTTACAGGTACCCGTATTGCATAAGTCGATAGGAAATTAACGAAAGGTAAGAGAGTTTTTTCTATAAGACCTTTATCTAAATCAAGATTAATAACGTTAGTTTCACTATCAAAGCGAAGGTAATGTTCACAATTATGAATTGAAGCTAATAGTTTTTCCAACTTGTTTACAGAATCTATATTGAACTTGCTTATAGAATTATTTTGATTTTTTATTAAAGTTCTTATTTGCTTGATCTCATCTTTTGGGAAAGAATAATTTTTCTCTTCAACATAGTGAATTAGAAGTTCGAAGTCTTGAATAAATGTTAAATTGTCTAAATCCGTAATCAAATAGCCACCGTGGATCAATTGTTTCACTACATTTAATAAAATTTTAAATGGTAAAAGAATACGATTTTGTTCTTCGAGTTTTTTGGCTAACTCTTCAACAGTAACGGCATTTTTAGCATGGACTTGAATCGCTTCTAAAAGAGAATTTATTTGAATTTTATTTGTATTAAACTTCTTTTTATCATCTAATGTCCAATTATTATATAAAAAATTGGAATTTTGGTAGACCACATTTGAATTCCACGTAACCTGTAAGCTTGCTAAATTTTCATTTTTTAGAGTGGAAATAAATTTACTTATCCATTCTGAGTCAATACTTGTATATACTTTAAAGTCATGTTGAATAATCATTTGATTTGTTGAATGATTTACTTCATCTATAGTATTGAAGTAGACAGATGAAAATAAGCCGAAGGGTGTTGCTCTATATCTAGATCTATTTAAATATTTTCTTTTAGCTAGTGTGGCTTTGTTAAAATTCTCATTCCTTTGCAATTGATGATATAAGCTACTGGAACTAGTAAAAAGTTTTTTATCAAACCAACGATCTTGATTTTCCTCGTTAGTTGAGTGATTCGCTGTTCTTACATTGATATAGGGCATCATTTCATACATGTGATTCACCTCAAAATTATTTAATTAAGAGAGGTTTTCAATTGAGTTATGTTTTTAAAGAATGGACTTTCTCTAATCCGCTATGCTCAAGTATGAAGTCCAGCATTCGATTAAACATAACTTCATGTTCGCGGGCTTCTATATGCCCAACAAACTCAATTGTTTTTATTACTTCTGAAATGGAATTTTGATCTTTGTGTATTGTGATGTCATAAAACCCTTTAAATATTTTGAACAGTGCTTTTTCAAAGAAATCACTATCATTTAGTTGTATGGTGTTTAATAAATCAATCCATTTAGTAGTGTAAAATGAATCTTTTTGTTCAAAGGCTAAAATTAATGCATTGACTACAAGTCTAAAGCCTTCATTTCCATAAGGCCTAGTCTGACTGTATTTATTAAACCTTTGAATACAACGTATAAGAATAGCATCGATTAATTCTAATGAAAAAACATACATACTATTTGTAAATAGTACTAGCTCATAATGAGTCCAAAATTCAGTACTGATTAAATACTTAAATAAACTGCTTTTTTTGCCATCAATATCTTGCCCCAACAACCTACAAATCCTGAAATTCAGAAGATCGGTCATATGTTCATTTTTTAAACCAGTAAAATCTGCCTCTAGTTTCTTCCTTAAAGAGCGCAATTCTTGAATATCCTGCACCCTATATGCTCTAGATAATTCTTTTAAAAAGCAAACTACTTTATCACTCGCATAGTCGCTATGAATTAAGAAAAACTCATTAGGAGAAATATGCAATCTATCCATAAATAAGGATAGATTGTGGATACTAGTGTCAGTTTGACCGCTGGCAAAACGATGATAAGCAGCTCGAGTCACTATGCCATCACAAAGATCCTTTATTTTAATCTTTTTACCTTCTCTTATCATTTCAATTGTAGGACCAAACATAGCAAAACCTCCTAAAATGTATATATTTGTATACATTTTACCATTCAATCAATTTATTTCTCTATTATCAAACATATAAACAACAGCGTTTATTCGATTTGAGAATACAGTTTAAGTTGAAAGGAGGTTTTATTAAATGGGTGGATGGATTGATATTTTCTACGTAATTACTCTATTTATTTTTTAATGAGTAGGCTAGGAGGGGCTTGGATTTGAAAAAATCTATTATTTTTGGAATGAAAAATAGAAGTACATTTCTTTTGATTTCTATTTTAATTGTTTCAACATTAATGGGGACAATTATCCAATTTATTAAAGGTGATTTATTTCAAGGAGCACTTGATCAAAATTTAGATAAAGTCTCTACGTATATTTTGATTTTCGGGGTTTTAATTTTAATCGAAGTGCTATTTTACTTTTTAGAATGGAAATATGAAAATCATTTAATTAGAAATACTTTTGCAAAACTTAAAAATTCAATTATTAACAACGTATTAAAGACTAGAGACTTTTCAAATATAAAGGTGAAAAATGAACATCACTTAAATGCGTTAACGAATGTTGTTGATAGTTTAGAGTATCAATATTATAGAAGTTCTTTTGATGCTATTTACTTAACGCTAAGGATCGTTTTCGTTACAACGTCTTTACTTATTATTAATATCTATATTGGCTTAGTTGTAATTGCTTTTATGTTTCTGCCTTTATTGGTAACTAAATTATTCAAAGATAAACTGGCTAATCTTGAAAAAAGCTTTTTAAACCAAAAAGGGGATAACCTTAGCTTTTTTAAAAATCTATTAGATAATCTAAAGTACGTAAGAATTTTAAATGCTGATGCCCTTTTTCGAAATAGGTCTAGAAATGAAATTAATAAAGAAAGAGATGCGGGGTTAAAAACGGAGAATTATAGAATTACATTAAATACGATGTATTCCTTGCTATCATATTCATCTCATTTCTTAATTCTAGCGATATCGGTTTTATTAATTATTAAAGGTCATATTACTCCTGGTGTTACGATTACCCTTTTAGGTTTAGTAGAGCAATTAAGTATGCCGATTTTATCGCTTTCAAGGAGTATAAATAATATAAACAGCACAAAAAAACTAAGAGAAGATATTAACTCCATTATCTGTGTAGAAACAGATAATCTTGAAACAGCGATTAGCTATGATAACGCAATTACTACTAAAAAATTATCCTTTAAATTTGATAATACGGTTTTCAACTATAATGATGTAACTTTCCAAAAAAACAACACACATATTATTACAGGGCAAAGTGGTTTAGGCAAATCTATATTTTTAGAATCAATATTGGGATTATTAAAGAGCAACCATACTGGGGAAATTTGTTATGACAACAATAGTCTTAAGGTTGATAGTAATCCATTTAAAGATATTATGTACGTTATGACTGACAACAATCTTTTTGATGGTTCACCTATATTTAATATTTTATTAAGAGATGAGTATAGTGAAGAAGAACTTAATTATATGAAGAAGTTTTTATCAGAAGAGAAACTTTTAAGTGAAGACGTAACAAAACTCTCTAGCGGTGAAAAGAGAAGATTGCTTATTTTAAGAGGATTAATGTCAGATAAATCGACTTTAATTTTTGATGAACCTACTTCTAATCTTGATAGTTTTAATAGTCAAATATTTTGGGATGAGCTGTTAAATATAAAAGATAAAACAATCATTGTTGTTTCGCACAACACACCCGAGGATATCTACGACAAATTTGATATAAAATACGATTTTACAAATTATGTCGATAAGGAGTCTGTGGCATATGTCTAAAGTAATCACGATAGAGGAAGAAACTTTGGAGAAAATTTTCGAAAAATTCGGAATACTAATTCAGAAAAGTGATTCTAAAATATCCATCATAGATATTTATCCTCCATTACCGAAAGAGATCCAATCCAATACGATTGTGAAAGCTAACGGTAAAGCACCTGATGTTAGTAGTAATTGGGCAGTTGGGGAAAACATAGTGGAGTTTGATAATGGTAGTCAGTGGATTTTAACTTTAGAAGACTTCGATTGGAGCCAGATTGTGTACGAAAATTTTACTAGTAATAATCACTTGTTTTTACAATGTATTAGTTTTGATGTCATTCCAGAAATAGATGAACAAATCTATAAGAAAAATATCGTGATCGATTTAAGAGTTAATTTCGGCGGGGAATTGCAGAAGATGATTAATTACTATAATTGGTTTGTTCACACCTGTAAGAAATATTCAATTGCTCATATCTATATACTCGTCTCAAATTCAACATGTAGCTCTGCTGAGTTATTTGCGGATAAATTCAAGGATGACAAAAATACCACAATTATTGGTAGTAAGACTTATGGAAAAGAGTATATCTATAAACAAATTACCGCCCCCAATAAAAAAGTTCTTATACCTATATCGAAAATAGAAACTGATTTTAATATCGATATTCCTTTTGATTTTAATTATTACTATGCCATTAAAAGCATGGCTAACACCCGTAGCTACAAGCCCCCTGAAATAATGATGCTTTAGCTATCAATTAGCACTATTAAAGGAGGTGAAGACAGATGAAAAAATGGATTAGCCCAAAAATGGACGCATTACAAATCACAAAATTTGATAATAAAATTTTATCAATCGAATCAGCATTATACGCAAGCAGTGGACACCGTGGGGAACTGACACGTAACTAATAGCTCGCAAAAATATAAGGAGGTGAAAATAGATGAAAAAGTGGATTAGCCCAAAAATGGACGCATTACAAATCACAAAATTCGATAATAAAATTTTATCAATTGAATCAGCATTATACGCAAGCAGTGGACACCGTGGAGAACTGACACGTAACTAATAGCTCGCAAAAATATAAGGAGGTGAAGACAGATGAAAAAATGGATTAGCCCAAAAATGGACGCATTACAAATCACAAAATTCGATAATAAAATTTTATCAATCGAATCAGCATTATACGCAAGCAGTGGACACCGTGGGGAACTGACACGTAACTAATAGCCAGCAAAAATATAAGGAGGTGAAGACAGATGAAAAAATGGATTAGCCCAAAAATGGACGCATTACAAATCACAAAATTCGATAATAAAATTTTATCAATCGAATCAGCATTATATGCAAGCAGTGGACACCGTGGAGAACTGACACGTAACTAATAGCCAGCAAAAATATAAGGAGGTGAACATAGATGAAAAAATGGATTAGCCCAAAAATGGACGCATTACAAATCACAAAATTCGATAATAAAATTTTATCAATCGAATCAGCATTATATGCAAGCGGTGGACACCGTGGGGAACTGACACGTAACTAATTTTTATAATTAAGTTGATTTGAAGAGGTGATCAGATGAAGAAATGGATTTGTCCTAAGATAAAAGCTTTATCAGTCAAAAAGTTTGATAATAGGATGTCGTCAATTGAATCTTCTCTATATGCAAGCAACAGTAGTGGTCACCATGGGGAGCTTACAAGAAATTAATGTTACTAAGAAGGGGCTGTGTTAAAAGTTGATTTTAGTATGGGGCAAAAATATTCAACCAGCCTAAAGAGATACGTTTAACACAGCCTAATACCAAAAAGTGAGGGATTAAGATGAAAAACTATGAGTATATTGAAACTGGCAATACAGCGGTAGTAGATATTGATGGGAAAGATCCAGTTTTTTTAAATGAAACAGCATCTTCAATCATTAAAATGCATATTAACGGAACATCACTTGTAGACATCAAAAATAAGCTAATGAAAGAATACTCTATTCCTGAAGGCGATTTAAGTGAGTTTGAACAGCAAGTTGAGGTAACAATTAAGAACTTTGAAAATATGTTAGAGAGTGATGCGTGAGTGGAGCGTTTAAAGATAAATTTTAACTTTTTCGGTGATGTAATAAATATAGAGAGTAATGATTCGTATTTATTGAAGCAATTAGCATATATTTATAGAGAGTACGTAGATAACGATACTACAACATCAATTGCTTATTATATTAAAATTGAGAATCGCTCTTCTTATAACATTATGGTCAGTGATATGTTATCAAATGATAAACTAGTCATTCTTCATGGACCAGATGAAAATTCACTTGAAAAATGGGTTGAAGAGGCAACATTTCTCCCGCCCATTACAGTACCCTTCTTTAGAAATAAGTATTCATTTTTTCATGGGTGTGCAATTAGGGTTAATAATAAAACAATTGCTATTTTTGGCCCTAGTCGCTCAGGTAAGACGACATTAATAATGGAATTATTGGAATATGGTCATCGTTTAATTAGTGATGATTTATTAGTTATTGATAATGAAACAGGAGAGATTCTGCCTTTTAAAAAACCGATAGGCCTAAGAAATACAACAAAAGAGTATTATGAAGATAAGTTTAAACAGATAGTTGAAAAAATTCCTAGTGAAATGCCAACGTTTCATATCGAGGAAACGGGTTTAACGACAGAGTTAATTCATATTAGCGATGTTCCTGGTTGGAATTATTATGAGAATGTCAGTAAAATTGATTCAATATTTTTTGTAGATAAGCATACGGAATTAATAGATAAGCCATATGATTTTTTTGAGTTAATTAGTAATCAGGCTTGTTTAGCTGATAACCCTTTTAAAACAGTATTAAAGATCTTTAAGAACTTAAATACTACCTCTATGAGATTGAATATTCGCGACCTTAATGTGAGCGCTCAAATTTTACGAAGCATTGAGGATAAATGCTTAAGTTAAATAGGTTAAATATGTAAAGCATTGGATAATAAAAATCCCAATGCTCTTTTTTTAATCTAAATTTATAGATGATTCTTTTTTTGGCTATGTAGTCATTAAATAAAATAGAGAGAGCCTTTTGTAAAACGAAGGGAGAGGAAGAGATGCATCTCTTTATAGAGAATATAAAAGATATCACTTTTTTGATAATCTTACTTTCTAGTTTTATTTACAGACGACAACTTAAATTAACGAAGTGGAAACGAAAGCTTACTAAAGGTGAAATGTTGATGTATTTTCTTACATCTATCGCACTTCCTATTTATGGGGTTATCTATTGTGTGCAGCTTTTGGCAACATAGCAATGATGTATAGGAAAAGGACAATAAAAGTAGCTGGAGAGAAACATGTCTGTTTTTCTTAGGCTACTAATTTTTATGCCTTTATTCATTGCGATTTTTCAATAATACATACAAAAGGAAAAAATAAACATCCTAAATATTCTAAAAATATATTGAAATTCATGCTTTACATAATTATAATGATAATGATTATCATTATCGGTCATTTAATTATTTGATTGGAGGAAAATTATAGTGAACTCTATTAAATTTATAAGCTTTAGAAAGATGGTCATGTTTTTAGTATTGTTATTTGCATTGGTGTTAGTCGGATGTGGAAATAAGGAATCTGAAGATGCTTCGAATGCGGATGACAATAATACAACGCAAGAAAGTAGTACTGAAAATAGCAGTAGAGAAGTTACACATTCCTTGGGTACAACAACAATCGAAGGGACACCTACGAAAATCGTTACGCTTTATCAAGGTGCTACGGATGTTGCTGTAGCGATGGGCATCAAACCTGTAGGAGTTGTAGAATCTTGGGCAGATACACCATATTATGAGTATTTACAAAAGGACTTAGAAGGTATTCCTCTTTTAGGGGAAGAAACACAGCCTAACTTAGAGGAAATTGCAAAACTTCAGCCGGATTTAATTATTGCTTCGAAAAATCGTCATGAGGAAATTTATGAACAATTATCACAAATCGCACCGACAGTTGTTCATCAAGATGTATTTGATTTTAAAGGGACAATCAATTTAATCGGAGAATCGACTGGTAAAGAAGATAAAGCAAAAGAATTACTTGCAGAATGGGAAAGTCGTGTAGCTGATTTCCAAACAAAAATTAAAGATAAGCTAGGGGATAAATGGCCAATTAGTGCTTCGGTTGTCAATTTTAGAGCTGACCACGCACGTGTTTATCCAGCCGGTTATGCAGGTGAAATTTTAACAGAGCTTGGCTTTAAAGGACCAAAAAATATAACGGAAAATCCGCTACCTATCGTATTAAGGTTTACAGATAAAGAAAGCATTCCGCAAATGGATGCAGATGTCATTTATATGTTTTATATCGAAGATGAAGCAACGAAAAAAACATTAGAAGAATGGACAAGCCATCCATTATGGAAAGAGCTTGAAGCGGTTAAAAATGACCAAGTATATCGTGTGGAAGAGGTGTACTGGAATTTTGCAGGTGGTATTTTAAGTGCCCATATTATGTTGGATGATATTTATGACAGATTTGAGCTAGAAAAGTAAGAAAGCAGATATAGTCGATTAAGGTATCGCAAGGAATGCTATTCTTTGCATCAAAAAGGGGGCTCTAAAGCGATGAGCCCCTTCATTTCTAAATAATGCTTCATCTATTGTATATGGGAAGATGCAAGAGGTGGCTAGAAAAAGACATAAATAAGGTTAAGAAAGTAGGAGTTCAATGCAAAATTTGCTTACCAGTACCTCAATGAAAAAAAGTGTCTTTATTATTTGTTGTGTGTTGCTGATAGTGGCATTTATGTTAAGTGTAGCTCTTGGTCAAACATCAATTCCATTTCGATTAGTGTATGATGCTTTTTTCAACTATGATGCATCAAATGCGGAGCATGTAATCATTCGGACATCTCGTTTCACTAGAGCTGTTGTTGCTACTGTAGTTGGAGCAAGTCTTGCAATAGCAGGGGCTTTAATGCGTGCTTTGACGAGAAATCCTTTAGCCGCACCAGATATTTTAGGTGTTAACGCAGGCGCATTATTTTTTATTGTTTGTGCAATTACATTTTTTTCTATGGACTCGTTAATCCATTATATGTGGGTTGCTTTTTTAGGAGCTGGTGTTGCGGGTGTTCTTGTGTTTTTCTTAGGGTCTTTAGGAAGAGACGGCTTAACGCCAATCAAAATTGTGCTAGCGGGTGCTGCTATTTCGGCATTATTTGTCTCATTTACACAGGGATTGTTGGTAATCGATGAGCAGGGCATACAAAGTGTGCTTTTTTGGCTTGCGGGTTCTGTTTCAGGGAGAGATTTGAATATGTTATTACCTGTATTACCATTCATCGTAATAGGTAGCAGTGTGGCCTTTTTAATGGGGCGTTCCATCAATATTTTGCAGTCAGGAGATGATATTGCGAAAGGCTTAGGGCAACGCACGATTTTAACAAAGGTTGTTATGGGTATTATTGTTATCTTGCTTGCTGGGGGATCAGTCGCAGTTGCTGGCTCCATTGGCTTTATCGGCTTAATCGTGCCTCATATGGCGATGGGCTTAGTAGGTACAGATTATCGCTGGATAATTCCGTTTAGTGCAGTCATTGGTTCAACATTATTACTGTTGGCAGATATTGCAGCTCGCTTTGTGATTATGCCGTTAGAAATGCCCATCGGTGTTATGACAGCATTTATTGGTGCACCCTTCTTCATTTATATAGCGCGAAGGGGGTTAGCGAAAAATGCATAATTATATAACGGTAAGAACGAAATCAAATAAAATATCTTTTCAACTATCAAAAAAAGTAGCAATGGTTACTATCCTTCTTTGTATATTGCTATGCGGCATGATTATGCTTGCGCTTTCGGTAGGGAGTGATTTTATACATCCAGTGACTGTACTAAAGGAATTGTTTGGCTACGGTACAGGTGAATATCTATTTACAATCCAAACGTTACGACTTCCTAGAGTATTGCTTGCCGTGCTAGTTGGGATGGCGCTTGCTGTATCAGGGTTAATATTACAGGGCATTATTCGAAATCCTTTAGCTGCACCGGATATTATAGGTGTAACAAGTGGTGCATCAGTAGGTGCAATGTTATTTCTTACGTATGCAACGGTGAGCATACACTACTTACCATTAGCAGCCATTATAGGAGCGGGAGTAGTATCGGCTATTATCTATCTCTTGTCTTGGAATAAGGGTGTCACACCTATACGAATGGTGTTAATCGGTATTGGGATTTCGGCACTTACGAAAGGGATAGTGACAATGCTAATTGTCATGGGTGAAGAAGTACGCACAACAAGAGCTTACATATGGCTTACAGGTAGTTTGTATGGGGCCAATATGCAGGATGTTTACTTATTACTCCCATGGGTGATTGTTTTAAGTATCTTCACTTTTGTCATGGCAAGAGTCATTAATGTAAAAGAATTAGGTGATGATGTTGCAGTAGGTGTAGGAGTTAAAGTACAAGTTTACCGAGTATTGTTCTTGTTGATTAGTGTTATGTTAGCTGGCACAGCCGTTGCCTTTGTAGGAGGAATAGCATTCGTCGGATTAGTAGCACCTCATATTAGTAGAATGCTGGTAGGCCGTTCATTTGCCGCACTTATTCCGATTTCTGCAATGGTCGGAGCCATTATCGTAATTTTTGCAGACATTGTTGGTCGTACACTATTTTTGCCAAAAGATTTACCAGCAGGTGTATTTACTGCTGCAATTGGTGCGCCATTTTTTATTTATTTACTGTTCCGTACAAGAAATCAACATTCATAACACGTTTAGAAATGAACGATACATAAGGAACATTTATATATAGATTCTTATGTAGCAGTACAATATGAGAAAGAGGTGTAACAATTTTGAATAATGTACTAGAGGCGAATGCATTAACAGTTACCTATGGGAATGCCAACATACTGGAGGATTTACATTTACAAATACCAAAGGGGAAAATTACGGTTTTAGTTGGTGCAAATGGCTGTGGCAAATCAACATTATTACGGACATTTGCACGCCTAATTAAACCGAAAGATGGACATGTATTATTAGACGGTGAAAAAATACGAGATTTATCGACAAAAGCAGTTGCGAAACGATTAGCGATATTGCCACAAGGACCAATAGCGCCTGAAGGATTAACAGTTTTACAATTGATTAAACAAGGTCGGTACCCGCATCAAAGCTGGATCAAGCAATGGTCAAAAGAAGACGAGCAGATTGTCAATCAAGCATTGGAAGCAACACAGATGACACCATTTGCGAATAGCCCTGTCAATGCATTATCTGGAGGTCAACGCCAGCGGGCATGGATTGCAATGACATTGGCACAAAAGACAGACTTGATTTTATTGGATGAGCCAACGACTTACTTAGATATGGCACACCAAGTAGAAATTTTAGATTTATTGTTCGATTTAAATAGCAAAGAAAATCGTACGGTTGTTATGGTTTTGCATGACTTAAATTTAGCTTGTCGTTATGCCCATCATATCGTGGCAGTGCGCGATAAAAAAATTTACGCACAAGGAAGGCCAGAGGATATTATAACAATTGATTTAGTGAAGGATGTATTTGGCATGGGTTGCACGATTATGAACGATCCTCTTTTTGGCACACCTTTATGTGTACCGCATGGAAAGGGCATCAAGTGCTGCCTTAGAGCCTAAGCAGGAGGAACTTTTATGGTAAATGTACCGAATGATAACCGACTAACGCCGACAGATATTGCTATTCTAACAGAGAACTATCGTTTTACGGAGACAAATTTGCCCTCTTCGCCCTATTCAATTTCATCCAAGGATTTGCTGTGTGGAGAGCACTGTCGTCAATATCTACAAATCATTTCGCCAATTTTTAATTCTACTTCTTTAATCACTACAGCTTCTTTATTCGGAAAGCGCTATAGCGTATTAACAATGGCGGCACCTCTGTTTGCTATGTCGATGCTCCAAAAGGGGATAAATGCGTCAATTGACAATGTTCGTGTGGAGTCAAGCTATCAGGAAGATTTATGGCTCCCAAAAATAGCATTGGTTGATGCACAAGTGTTTCTACCCATAAGCAGAGCGGAATGGAGAGATCAAATCCTCCAATCGGTATTCGCGGATAATATAACAAAGGTATGGAAGGCGCTGTCGACTACTGCTAAAGTTTCAAAAGCGGTTTTATGGGAGCATGCGGCTATGTATGTGCACTGGTTTTATGAAACGCAATTTCGCCAAGGGGCAAGTGAAAGGGAAATCGCCTTTTTAGAAGAAGACTATCAGTACATTATGACGGAAGCTCCAGGTGAAATTTTTGGCGAACGTAAAAATCCGTTTACGCGATATAATACGCCAAAGGTTATGACTAGAGGCACCGACAAGCCTATAAGACTACGTAAAACTTGCTGTTATTATTATTTAACCTCTGAAGAAGAACATGATTATTGTATATCATGCCCCAAAATGCCAACGTAAAATAAATGGTTTTCGGCTCTATTGTAGAGTGAATGAAACTTTCCTTTCTTTAAAAGTCGATAATTGATGCTAAGGCACAAGAAAAATGCCACCTTGTGCCCGTGCATTAATTATAGTAAGTAAGCGTTGTAATCCCCAAATTCCTTGAATTTAACCATGCATTAATAGTAAGAGTTTTCTTTCCTCTCCTAAATTGTGGATTATTTTTTAACATTAACTTGTAAATTGAAGCATACATTGTTATTATATAATTGATAATGATAATCGTTCTCAATTATTTTTCCGTGGGAGGAGTAGGTTTGACACAACAGCAAATAAGCAATTTACAAAATCAAATCATTATACAGAAAGCAAAGGAAATGGGCATAGTTTGTACACCATTACTTGCAGATTGTGAGGATTTTTTAGAGCTATCTTATAAAGACAAAACAGTTATTATCAATAAATCAAGGTCTCATCAGTTGTTGTTGATAAGCGGATTGTTAGCACAAAATAAGGAAGCAACAAACAAATTATTAGCAAGAAATAAACTACCTATTACCGATACGCTTATCGTAGAGGAAGTTGGAGAACCAGCTATTCAATTTTTAACAAACAATAAAACGGTTGTAGTGAAACCTATTAATGCTAAATGTAGTTTAGGTGTAACCATTGGCATTAAAACGCTAGAGCAATTAGAGCAAGCAGTGATAGTTGCTAAACAATATAGTCAAAAGATTATGCTTCAAAGATATGTAGTTGGACATGATTATCGCGTGTTAGTAATAGATGGTGAGATGATTGGTGTTTTAGAATATCGATCAGCTTTTATAGAAGGTGACGGCTATTCGACTATTCGTCAATTGCTAGAGAATTTAAAAGATAAGCAATTGAAAAAAAACACGCTTGAGCCTGAAAATGATCAAGCAATCGAAGCGGAATCGATAGACTTGCAAAATATATTACATCGGAATGGGCTTACGCTTGATGATGTTTTAGTAAAGGGTCAACAAGTAGAGTTATTTGTGGATGACAATATGTTAGTAACGGACTTTTATGATGTTATAACAGATCGCACAGCAGATATTTGTCCTGAAAATATTGAGATGGCGATTCGTGCAGCCAAAGCATTGCAAATTGATGTGGCAGGCATCGACATTCGATGTTTACATATTGATAAACCGTTAGATCAAACAAATGGCGTCATTTTAGAAGTAAATGCCTTGCCAGATTTGGTGGACCCCTCGAATTATTTTGCAAAAAGCACTAAAAATGCAGCTCAATCATATTTAACCTATCTATTAGAAATAGAAAAGGAGCAGTGACAACATGGCAACAGAGAATGTTCAAGAAGAATATTTGATGTTTCAAAGGGAGCGTGAATCAAATGCACGAGCATATTCGCGACATTTCCCATTTATTTTACAAAAAGCACAAGGTGTGGTTGTGACAGATGTAGCAGGCAAACAGTATTATGATTGTTTAGCTGGAGCGGGTACATTGGCCTTAGGGCATAATCATGATGTCATCATAGCAGCTATCAGGGAAGTATTGGATCAACAAATACCACTTCATACATTGGATTTAGCAACACCGTTAAAAATAGAATTTATGAAAGAAATCTTCTCTGCATTGCCAGAGGAAATGAAACATACCGCAAAAATACAATTTTGTGGCCCGACTGGCGCAGATGCGGTCGAAGCGGCTATTAAATTAGTGAAACATGCTACAAAAGGCAAATCTATTTTAGCTTTTCAAGGGGGATATCATGGCTCCACACAAGCAACGATGTCCATGAGCGGTAATTTATCTAAAAAACAGCATTTGCAAAGCTTACTGCCAGATGTACATTTTCTACCTTTCCCTTATGAATTTAGATGCCCATTTGGTGTGGGAAATGGTATGACTGCAACGATTAGTGCACAATATATCGAACATTTATTGGATGATTGTGAAAGTGGTGTAGCTAATCCATGCTGTGTAATTGTAGAAACGGTGCAAGGAGAGGGAGGTGTTATTCCAGCGGATGTAATTTGGCTACAGCAATTGCGAAAAATAACTGCAGAACGAAATATCCCATTAATTATTGACGAAGTACAAGCAGGGATAGGGAGGACTGGGAAGATGTTTTCATTTGAGCATGCGGGCATTATTCCAGATGTAATTATATGCTCAAAAGCGATTGGTGGTAGTTTGCCAATGTCTGTCGTCATTTATCAGGAAGCTTTAGATCAATGGCAGGCAGGTGCGCATACAGGCACTTTCCGAGGAAATCAATTAGCAATGGCGACGGGATTAGCAACATTAAAATATGTGCGCGAACAGCGTGTATTGCAAAATGTTGAAGAAAGAAGTGCTCAATTTTTTGAAGGGTTGCAACAATTGCGACGATTGTACAGTGAAATTGGCGATGTGCGTGGAAGAGGATTAATGATAGGTGTAGAAATTGTTAATCCCAATAAGTCGTTCGATCGTCTTGGACACTATCCTCCAGATGGCGAATTAGCCGCTATGATTCAGAAAAGATGCTTTGAAAATGGATTAATTATTGAAGTGGGTGGACGTAAGGGGGCAGTACTAAGATTTTTACCACCTCTTATCATCAATAAAACTGAAACCGAAAAAGTATTAGATATATTTGCCGAGTCTGTACAACAAGCGGTTGAGCTGTATGCATTATGTTAAACATTCAAGCTATGAAGAAACATTCAGCCTTACTTGCCGTTTTTATCGCTGCCTTTTCACTCGTACTTACAAATAGTTCCTTTAATATTTTATTACCGAGCTTTATGCAGCTATATGGCATTAGTGCAAGTTCGGCAGGTTGGGTCATTTTGGCATATCTCTTGTCAATGACCATTACTATGCCTCTCACACCATTAGTCGTAGACCGCTTAGGTAGGAAAAGGGCGTATATTGCGGGTGTTGCAATATACGGACTTTCTTCTATTATAGGTGGATTATTCGATCAATATGTTCAAGTGGTGTTGATTGTCCGCAGTCTTCATGGCATTGCAGGTGGCATAATGATTCCACTATCCCTTAGTTTATTGTTTGATGTTTACGAGAAAGAAGTACATGGACGAGTGGCGGGGATTTGGGGAATACAGCTAACAGTAGCGTCTATTATTGGTCCAACTGTTGGAGGGCTTATTATTCAATTTGGTCAATTACAATATCTATTTTGGCTGAATGTTCCTTTTGCCATCGTATCGTTATGTCTATGTGCTACTCAAATTAATTCATATCAAGTTATGCGCAAAAAAGAGATGGATTTGTTTGGCATTATTTACATGGTACTAAGTATTTTAATGCTAAGTGTCAGCATTCAACTGTTTCTAAAGCAGGTTCTTCCTACGTGGCTATTAGTCATGATGCTAGTAGGTGGTTTGCTTTTATTAATTCGATTTATTCAGTTAGAAAATAAGAAAATCGAGCCGCTATTAAATTATAAGTTATTACAACGCAAAACAATCTTCGCCATCACAGTGCTAATTGCTGCAATACAAGATGTCGTGATGCTTGGGGCAGTTTTTGTATTGCCACTACTATTTCAGGAAGTATATCAACTCCCGTCTTCCGCGGTAGGTGCGATGTTCATTCCGACAGCCATTTTTACAAGTTTGTTTATGTGGTTGGGAGGACATTGGATGGATAAAGGGAAATCTAAAAATTTTATAGTAGTCGGCATCGTGATTGTCGCCATATCTATTATATCCTTTTCTTTTTTATCAAAGTCTGTATCCATATTCGTATTAATTTTGTTGATGATTGGCAGGGGGATAGGCGGAGGTCTTTCGAATATGACTGTCACAACAATTGGTCTTCATACACTTTCACAAGAGGAGTTACACGAAGGCTCAGCATTAGCTAGTACGATTGAACGCTTTTCTTCGTCGTTTGCAGTCATGTTATTAACGATTTATTATGACTTCAGATGGAGTATGTTAATAAATGCAGGTCTTTCTGTAGCAGACGCAAAATGGATGGCAATCAAAGAAGAATGTGTGATTTTAGGGAGCATCATGTTGGTTACTGTTCCTTTTGTATTATATATAACAAGAAAGAGAGTTGACATTGGTGTTCATTAAAGAAGGAGCTTTGCAAAGTCATCATGAAAAGCAAGCCGCTATTTATAGTTGTAAAGTGTTGTTAAATTGTTATTTGCGAGAATGCTGTGAAAATCAAAGAAAGCTACTGAAGGTTAATAGGCAGGATCATACATTTTCTCTACATTTTCAAGCAAGTCACGAAACGATTATTGGCAAGTTTACTTTTTATTCGCCGAATGGTGAGCATGAATATGCGTATTTTTCCTTGCAAAATGGCCAAGCTTTAACCTTGACCTTCCTTGCTTCATTAATTGTTCAGGAATACTTGCAACACAATAAAGCCATCACACATGACCATGTACAAAATTTTATAGCTAGAGTGGAAAATAGCTATCAAAACATGGCTGTATTTTTGAAACATGCGACAAGCAGCCTTATTAACGACTACTTGTCTTCTGAACAATCACTCCTATATGGTCATCCTTTCCATCCATATCCCAAAAACACGGTGGGCTTTACATCACAGGAAGTAGCGACCTATTGCCCAGAATTACGTACTTCATTTCCACTTTGTTACCTTGCTGTTCGATATGACATCTTTCAAGAAACGTGGGTTACTGAAAGTGCAGCACATGAATTTTTGCAAAAGTTTGAATACGATATTCGCCAGCAATTAAAATTTGATGATGATAATTATCGCATATTGCCGATGCATCCTTGGCAATATGCTTATGTGCAAACATTAGAGGCAGTGCAAGAATTTGAAAGACAACAAAAAATAAGATTTTTGGGAAGTAGCGGTCCTGTTTGTTATCCAACATCATCTGTTCGAACAGTCTATATTCCACAATTTAAATGTAATTTGAAGTTGTCTCTGTCAATTCAAATTACCAATATGCTTAGGATTAATAGCCAAGAGCAAATGACAAGAACTCTAGATGCGGCGCATTATTTGTTAGCACATGATTGTTTTGTAGAAGAGCACTATACAAAGGTTCTGTATGAAACAGGTGTCTGTACGTGCCGTTTTGAAGAGGAAGCATTAACAGCTTTATTTACGATGGCTTATCGACCAATGGTGCTAGACGAAAAATCAACCTATGTTGTTGCTAGTTTAGTAGAAGCGCCCATTCAAGGGAAGCCTTGTCGACTTTATGATTGGTTGAAAGGACAGAATGTAGAGCAATGGTTTCGACAATATATAACGATTTCTTTATTGCCAATTGTTAGACTCGCGGATAAAAAGGGCATTCACTTTGAAGCGCATTTACAAAATACGCTTATAACGCTTCGGGATGATAAACCACATATTTTTTGGATACGGGATTTAGAAGGCGTAAGTATCGAACAAGAAAAAGTAGCTACACATAGACAAGCACAGGGACCCTTGTTTTATGAAAAAGAACAGGCGTGGTCAAGGACAAAATATTATTTCATGGTAAATCATCTAGGGTCATTTATACATGCGCTTGCAAGAGATTTTCAGTTAAGCGAAGCTCATTTTTGGCAAATTGTACGAGAAATGCTACTTGAAGAATGGGAACAAACACAGAATGAGCTAGTAGCCCATCTGTTAACGACAGCTGTATTTTATGCTAAGAAAAATTTGTATAGCTGTTTAATTGGCAAAAGTGAAACACCAGAATATGTTGCAGTTAAAAATGCTTTGTATAAGGGGAATGAATTGTATGAAATTGATGACAGCTTTCATGCCAGTAAGTGAAGCATCCTATAAAACAGTACAGGAGAGATTGAAGTGCCAAACATTAGAGGCATTGCTTTTTGAAGAAATTATTCCAGTAACGAAAAATGGAAAACATTATAGCTTCCAAGGACAAAATGTTCAAGGAGAGACGGTCCTTTATACATGTGAAGTAGTAGAAAAATGGTCATTCGGTCGAGTGAAAGTGAAACCGAATTCCATTCAAAGAGACGGAGATGCCAATGTAAGTATCTATACTTTTCTGGAAGAAGTCGTTCAGCAGACGTTAGACGGTCAGCATACAAAGACATTTGTTCAGGAGTTATTGGAGACCTTTGTGAAGGATAGTCAGGCAAAGAGCAATCAGCCACCGTCTATACCGGCAGAGGATTTGCACTATGAGGCGTTGGAAAGCCACATGATTGATGGTCATCCGTATCATCCAAGCTATAAATCCCGAGTTGGTTTTACTTTGGCAGATAATCATTTGTATGGTCCTGAATTTAATCAGGATATAGCGTTAACTTGGCTTGCTGTTCGTCGGCATTTTGTAGATATTGCCGTATTAGAACCAACTGCAATCAATGAAATGTATCAGCATCATTTACAGCCAGAGGAGTTAGCACATTTTACACAACAATTACGAGCGCAAATAGATGAAGATGAACAAGCTTATGTTTTTCTCCCCGTTCATCCGTGGCAATTTGAACATATTATAGCGACCGTATTTTACCCACAAATCGCTGATAAGACGATTATTATATTAGGGAAATCGGAAAGCTCATATCGATCACAGCAATCCATTCGCTCGTTATCAAATCGCCATAGTGCACAAGCGAGTTATTTAAAATTACCTCTTAGTATTACAAATACATCTACTAGCCGTATTTTAGCGCATCATACGACACAAAATGCGCCTATTATTAGCGCTTGGCTAGATCGAGTTATTAAAAGTGATGAATACTTAAAAAATTGCCAGTTTGAAATTTTAAAAGAGACAATCGGGGTATCTTTCCGCTATCAAAAATTATCTGTTATGCAATATGCAGTGGCTTATGGAACATTAGGCGTAATCCATCGAGAAAATATTGCGCAATATTTGCAAGAGGATGAACAAGCGTGGCCATTAAATGCATTGATGCATAAGCAAAAAAATGGCGAGGCGTTTATTCAGCAGGCGATTGCATTGTATGGGGTAGAAAAATGGAGCCGAGCCTTAATCGAAACGCTGGTAACGCCAATTGTTCATTTACTCTATGTCCACGGAATTGCGTTAGAATCTCATGCGCAAAATATTATTCTCGTATTAAAAAATAATTTTCCGCATCGAATCATTATTAAGGACTTACATGATGGTGTGAGGTTTTGTTCTTCAGAGCTCCTTCATCCGGAATGGGAGCCAAAGTTAAATCCAGAGCCAGCCACACATCGACAATTTAATCGGTATTCATTTTTAAAAACAGCTAAAGTTTCAGAAGTAAGAGATTATACATTCGATGCTTTCTTCTTTATCTGTATGACTGAACTTTGTTTTACGCTTGAGGAATTTGGATTGCGGGAAGAGGATTTTTGGCGCACCTGTACGGAAGTTATTTTAGCTTATCAGCAACAACATCCTCAATATAAAGACCGTTTTCAAACGTTTGATTTATTTGCAGCGGATGCTTTAATCGAGGAAATGACAAAAAGACGTATTTATGGTGATCAAACATTGTATTTTAGAAAGGCTCAAAATCCTTTACTACAGGCATTGGAGTTTTTGAAAAATGAAGAGAAATAAGTTGAAGGACAAAATAAAACGTCATCAAACGGTATATGGGTTATTTGTTTCGATTCCTCATCCTAGTGTAATCGAATTAATTGGTCACGCTGAATTTGATTTTGTCATTATTGATTTAGAGCACACGACAATTGATTTAGAAATATTGGAAAATATGATTCGTGCGGCAGAGCTACTCGAGATAACCCCACTTGTAAGAATTGCAGAAATAGATCGTACTTCAATCTTAAAAGTATTGGATTGTGGGGCACAGGGTATTGTCATTCCACATGTAAGTTGCAAAGAGCAAGTCAAACAGGTTATTGAGTATAGTTATTATCATCCCATTGGGCATCGGAGTTTGAATAGTGGCCGCCCTGCAGCTTTTGCCAAAGAACCTTTAACTGAGTATATTGCTGCAGCCAATGAAGAAATTATGATGATTCCAATGATTGAAAGCATAGAAGGCATTCGTAATTGTAAGGATATTTTATCACTACCACAAATCGGATTTGTTTTGGAAGGAGCGGCAGATTTATCGCAATCATTAGCCGTACCTTGGCAAATTGAACATCCCCAAGTGCAGAATGCGATCGAAGCGTTATATGACATTGTAAAAACATGCCATATACCGTATGCGACTGTTTCAAGAGAGATGCATCAGCATCGACGATATGCTGACAAAGGTGTACGCATCTTTGTGTTAGGGGATGACCGAAATACAGCGTTTCGAGCATATCGACAAAAGAAAATGGACTATCAAAATATAACAGGAGGCCAATATGAGTGATTCGTTACTAGCTGTTATTCAGTCATTAAATACTAATAAAACAGCGCCTGTTTGTGCTTATATTTACGACTTAGATGGTATTCAAGCACATGTAAACCGAATGCTTGAAACTTTGCCAAAGCAAATATTTTTGTTTTATGCGATTAAAGCAAATCCTGATCAACGAATCATTAAGGCCCTTTTACCATATGTTCGTGGCTTTGAAGTTGCTTCTATCGGAGAATTAGTAAATGTGCGTGCAGTGTCTGAGGATGTACCAATCTTATTTGGCGGACCTGGAAAAAAGGATGCCGAATTGGAGATGGCTATACGCCAAAAGGTCTCATATATTCATGTTGAAAGTTTATTAGAATTACGACGTATTCAAATGCTCGCACAAAAGTTAAATAAAAAGGTCGATATTTTATTACGCATAAATTTACGTACAAATGCACTTCCTGAAACAAAAATTACGATGGGAGGTACTGCGAGTCCATTTGGCTTGGACGAGTCAGATATTCAACAAGCGGTGGCACTTGTACGACAAGACCCACTACAGCTTGTACAAATTAAAGGTTTCCATTTTCACTCATTATCGAATAATGTGCATTCATCATTGCATGTAGAAATGGTACGACTTTATGTGCAAAAAGCACTTGACTGGCAACGCTTGTATCAATTAGATGTGCAAGTACTGAATGCCGGAGGTGGATTTGGTGTTTCCTATAATGAAAATGAAGAACCATCTTTTGACTGGCGACAATTTACGTCCTTATTACAAGCTAGTGATATTTTGCAGGATTTAAATGGCATCCAACTCTTTTTTGAGCCAGGGAGATTTCTTGTTGCTGATTATGGCTTTTATGCTACAGAAATACTAGATATTAAACAGTCCCATCAACAGTATTTTGCCGTTGTAAGAGGTGGCACACATCATAATAGATTGCCAGCCTCATGGGGACATAATCAACCATTTCAGCTTTATGCTAGTGAAACGTGGACATATCCATTCCAACGACCTAGCTTGCACAATAAGAAGGTCCATCTAGTTGGGGAATTATGCACGCCAAAGGATCGATTGCATACAGATGCTTTTATGTCTTCCGTTCGTGTAGGTGATATTGTCATCTTTGAAAAATCAGGTGCATATTGTTGGACAATTTCACATCATGATTTTCTGGGTCATCCTCATCCAGCATTTTATTATATCCAAGGAGGCCATATTCAATGATTGTACAGCAAAGTGTATCAGCAAGAGAAAGAGCTACAGAAATTATTAAGAAGGACTTAATGGATGCATTTTTAGTCGAGCAGTTCTTTGACGGGGATACGTATTCAAAGCAATCTCTTCAAGATGCAGCGAAAGAAATAAGTGCTTTATTTGCCCATTACCATTCGCATGAAGTAGAGGTCTACATAGGAAACTTTTGTTTTCTTGTTGAAAAAAGCTATAAGCAGGGTGAGCAATGGGTGCGTCATTCTCCTATTTATCGACAAGTGGCTGGACAGTGGCAGTTAATCGTGTCAATTGAAGAGCTTGCCACATCCATTTTGCAGACTAGTCTCTCTGCCAAAGCCTATCAGCATCCAGCAGTGGCAGATTTTTTAAAGGGGCTACTAGTAGCTGTTGAGCAATTAACATTGAGTATAGAACAAATGAATAATTATGATGCATCTGCTCCTCAAACACCATACCAATGGCATGTCAAAGGAGAGCTGATTGCCTCGTTTCGAGATCGGCCATTTCATCCGCTTGCGAAAGCTAAAATTGGATTTTCAGCGCAAGATTATCAACAATATATGGCGGAATTTGGTCAACCCATCTCACTTCGTTGGGTCGCCATTCGTCATGATGTGGTAGTAAAAGGGAATGAGCAAACACCCATCCAATGTTTTGATTTACTTGAGGAAAAACAAAAGTATGAGATAGCGCAAGAATTTGAACGACGAGGTTTACGGCAAAGTGAGTACACGATGATGCCTGTGCATCCATGGCAGTTACAAAACATTATTTTAAAAGATTTTGAGCAGGAACTAGCCGATGGAACGATTGTTATATTAACAGCAAAAGCAGGCGATTTATGTGCGACTTCATCCTTACGTTCTTTAGCATTTAATCAACCGTCTAGCAGGATGCTAAAACTACCAGTAAGTGTACTTTCTTTAGGTGCATCGAGATATTTGCCTGTTGTTAAGTTGTTAAATGGTCTAGCAGGTGAAAAGTTGCTGCGACAAGCCATTTCTTGCGACCCTATATTAACGGAAAAGGTTATTTTATGTGAGGAACAAAATTGGTGGGGGTATATGCCTGAAACGATGGGGCTGTTTGATGACCATCCCCGTCATCTAGCGGCGCAAATACGCATTTATCCAAAGCAGCTTTTAGATGCGAACTATAAAATCATTCCGATGTCATCTTTAGCTGTAAATTTAAAAGGTCATCATTATTTAGATGAACTCTTCGGCCAAACTTTAACAAAACAGCAAGTAATAGATTTTTATACAGAAATGGTAACGATGTTTTATGAAATTGCCATGAGATTATTCAAAGTAGGGGTTTTGCCTGAAATACATGGTCAAAATTGCTGTCTGGTATTAAAGAATAATCAAATCCATCGTTTATTGTTCAGAGACCATGACTCAGTTCGTCTTCATATGCCTTATTTAGAACGCCATCATATTCAAGATCCGCAATATTATATTCGACCAGGTTATTCCAACAGCTTATATAATGAAAGTGTGGAGAAGCTGATTTTTTATATTCAATCATTAGGGACACAAGTAAATTTAGCTTCCATTATGGAGGCACTTGCACAAGTATATTCTATTTCTGAGCGAACTTTATGGTATACGACGAAGCAGGCGTTAATGAAGGCTGTAACAGTTGTTGATATTCCAGCAGCAGATAAAGTAAGGTTATGGAAAGTTTTATTTGAGCAACAACAATGGCCAGTAAAACTGATTATTCGACCGCTGTTAGAGGCGGATGGTGTGCCAGGAGCGATGCCTTCTGGAAAAGGGCAAGGGTATAATCCATTTTGGAATTTATAAAGTGCATTATATTGCTGAAAATTGGTTGAGGTTTTGCATATTCTCCTACGATTGGGTACATTTTGACAATAAGTTGCATAGAATAATTTTAGAATCTGTGAGAGGATTGAGAAAATGTACTATGCTCCTTATTATGCCAATATACCAATGTATAGCTATGGAAATCAGTCTGTTCACTGGCCTGTTCCATATGAAGTAGTACTACCGAATAGTGCCTATCCATATCAAGCTGTCAACGGAAATAACAGTCAAATGAGTACCGATTATGGGCAACAGCCTTTTGTTGTAAATATGGAGGAGGCAACCAAGCGGAACAATACGTACCGTACTGCTCTATGGACAGGAAGCCATTTGCAAATTACGTTAATGAGTCTCAATATTGGTGAGGATGTAGGTTTAGAAATGCATCCACATGTCGATCAGTTTGTCTATATTGAACAAGGGCATGGGACTGTGCAAATGGGGTCAAGTAAAGAAAATTTAAGCTTTACACAAAATGTCCAGGATGATTACGCGATCGTAATACCTGCTGGAACTTGGCATAATTTAACCAATATAGGGAATGTGCCATTAAAGCTGTTTTCAATCTATGCTCCTCCTAACCACCCATTCGGAACTGTCCATGCTACAAAGGCGGATGCAATGGCTTCGCACGGAGGCTATGGTCAACACAATTAATCACGATAATAATTTTTCATAGTAGAAGCAGAGTTGTTGATGTATAGCAGCTCTGCTTTTACTATGCCAAGCTAAACTCAATTTTTGGATGATATATTGACGAAATTAAAATTTACGTGTTATAATTATCTTGAATTCAAGATATATTAATTCAAGATAATTAAATCGAATGTGCAAAGCATTCTCTAATTAGAAGTTTGAAGTTGCACGTAGTTAGAAAACATATACAAAGAAAATAATTTATTTATGAATATGAAGGGGAACTGTTACTATGAACAAACATACAGAAGGAATTCACCACATCACAGCTATTGTAGGGCATCCACAAGAGAATATTGATTTTTATGCGGGGATTTTAGGTTTACGGTTAGTAAAACAAACAGTTAACTTTGACGACCCAGGCACGTATCATCTTTATTTTGGTAACCATGCTGGTAAGCCAGGAACAATTATGACGTTCTTTCCTTGGCCAAATGCTTATCAAGGGCGTATCGGCGACGGTCAAGTTGGTGTAACAACATACGTTGTACCAGAAGGAGCACTACCTTTCTGGATTAATCGCCTTGCAAAATTTTCTGTTCCATTTAAAAAAGCTGACCGCTTTGGAGAACAAGTCGTTCAATTTGATGACCTACATGGACTTCATATTGAATTAGTAGCTCGTGCAGAAGGTGAACGAAATAATTGGACATTTGGTGAAGTTACACCGGAAGTTGCCATTAAAGGTTTTGGAGGTGCAACGCTTTATTCAAGCCATCCACAAGAAACAGAAAAGGTATTAGTAGATGTGATGGGGCTTGAAAAAATTGCAACAGAAGGCGAATATGCTCGATTCAAATCAAGCGCTGACATCGGAAATATTATAGACTTAAAAACGGTATCAGGCGTACGAGGCCACATGGGGGTCGGCACAGTCCATCATATTGCTTGGAGAGCAAAGGATAATGCAGATCATTTAGCGTGGCAAGAGCATGTGATGAATCATGGGCAGCATGTGACGGAAGTAAAGGATCGTAACTATTTTAACGCTATTTATTTCCGTGAAGCAGGTGAAATTTTATTTGAAATTGCGACAGATCCACCAGGATTCGCGCATGATGAACCATTGGAGACAATGGGGAGTCAATTAATGTTACCGTTGCAATATGAACAACATCGAGAACAGTTAGAAAGCGCGTTAATCCCGATTCAAGTACGTTCATTAGATGAATAAAAAGGGGGGAGTTATTTGATTTCGATTGATCCGAAGAAAAATACAGAACGTGAAAACTATAAATTATTAGTTGGCAGCATTATTCCTAGACCTGTTGCCTTTGTCACGACTTTGTCCGAGCAGGGCATTATAAATGGCGCACCGTTTAGTTACTTTAATATCGTGTCATCGAATCCACCGATGATTTCCCTTGCAATTCAAAGAGCAACAGGGCGCTTAAAGGATACCGCTCGTCATATTTTGTATCAAGAACAATTTGTAGTGCATATTGTAGATGAGGACAATGTTAACCAGGTAAATGAAACAGCTGCTTCGTTACCAGTAACAGAGAGTGAAATTGAAAGAGCTAACTTTACAGTAATCGACAGTCAGCGAATAATTGTTCCAGGTGTGAAAGAGGCGAAAGTCCGAATGGAATGTCGCTTAGTACAAAGTGTTCCTTTAATGAATAAAGAACAGCAGACAGGCGATTTGTTTATTGGTGAAATTGTACAATTTCATTTAGATGATGTGATTTATCATGAAGGACGAATAGACGCTAGCGCATTAAAGGCAGTAAGCCGATTAGCTGGAGCGAGTTATGCAAAAATCGGCGATATTTTTGACATAGAACGCCCTCAATAAAGTAAATAAGCAAAATTTTTGAAAAGATATATGGCTCGTGAATGGCTTACTACAGAAAATAGTCGCCATTCACGAGCATTTCCTGTTTTTTAAATGGTAAATCCTTTTGCACCTTTTATATGATTTCCTGACATGCCCACGCATCAATTTCTACTTTTAATACGGGCGAAGCAAGTGCTACTACATATACCATTGTCATACAAGGGCAGTGATCACCGAAAAAGTCACCCATCACATGCTTTCTTTGTGCTGGGTCAAATTCTCCAACTAAATAAAATACAACCTTTGTTAAATCTGCAACAGTCATGCCAGCACACTCAAGATTTTTTTTAATATTGTTAAGCGCTAGTTGCAATTGAATGATTGGATCTTCAGGTACAGTTCCGTCTAACGCCATCCCGATTTGACCTGAAAATGTTAGCCATCTGTTTGGGCCAGTTATTTCAATTTGGTGTACATATGGAGCTACAGGCGGGTGAATTTCCTTTGGATTTCTTGAGATTTTCATCGAATCATTCCTTATCTATTCTATTTTGGAGATACTTCCTAAATATCGTACTGAAATTAACATAAAACAAAAGAAGTTGCTTTGGATATGATAGTTTATAAGGGTATAATAGAATTATTAAAATTTTGGCTATAACGCTGATGTAGCTTTCAATACACATTAATCGTATTGTCTTTCATTCTAATTCGAAAAGTAAAAAAAATCTATTTTACAATGGATTGAACTTCTTGAAAAAGGGTTGTTGAACGGAGTAATGGAAATACGCTGTCTAGACAGAGGTTTTTATCCCCCTAAACTCAAAGGACCATGAAAATGATAAATATTGATAACTAATAATTTTGTCTACTTGCTTAATATATTTCGCGTTCTGTAAGTTGGCAGTAGAGGCAGCGAAGCCGTTTTGTAGAAGGAGTGAATGCATGAGTAATTTTTTTCGAAGTAATGGATTTAAACGTTTTGTTATTCTAGCTGGGATCGCTGTTGCACTTTATTTAATGCGGAGTATGATTAACCTTATTCTTCTGACATTCATTATAACCTACTTAATGAATGAGCTTTCTACTAAGGCGACAAAAGAGTTTAAACGAATCGCACCCATCAATGAAAAAGCGATGATTGTCTCCCTTTACCTCTTACTTGTAGCTGCTATTATTGCAGTGATCTATAAGTATTTGCCGGTTGTAACCCAACAAATTACACAGCTTTTTGATTTGATTGCAGCTTTTAATCTCAATCCGAACGATAATGAGGTTGCGAGATATTTGGCGCCGACATTTGAGAAAATTGAACTTGGAAAATATTTAGAACAAGGTGTTGACCTTACGTTAAAAAATTTAACGAACATTGGGAAAGTCATTTTGCACGTGTTCATTGCACTTATTTTAAGTTTGTTCATCCTTTTGGAGAAGAAACGAATTATTGAATTTACTGCAAAATTTAAAGATAGTAAAATTGGTCCGCTTTACGACGAGTTAACATATTTTTCTAAAATATTTATTCGTTCTTTTGGAAAAGTAATTGAAGCGCAATTTATCATTGCTGCGGTAAACTGTGTTTTATCCGTTATTGCTCTTTCTATTATGGGCTTCCCACACTTAATTGCACTTGGAATCATGCTTTTTATTCTTGGTTTAATTCCTGTAGCAGGCGTAATTATTTCATTGGTACCGCTAAGCATTATTGCTTACAGCATCGGTGGACCGATGTACATTGCTTACATTCTGATTATTGTCGTGGTGTTGCATGCGATTGAGGCTTATTTCTTAAATCCAAAGCTCATGTCTGCCAAAACAAATCTTCCTATTTTTTATACATTTATCGTCATCCTATTCTCGGAGCAATTCCTCGGGGTATGGGGATTAATTATCGGTATTCCATTGTTTATGTTCCTGCTCGATATTTTAGGTGTCACGTCTTTAGAGGAGGAAACCCAACGATCTGTAGCTATCAATGACCATAAGTAAACTAAAAGGAAGCATCGCTTTATGCGCATGCTTCCTTTTTTGGTGCCTGCGGTTCTCGCAGGAGTCGAGCAACCCCTCACTACAATCAACAAGGAGGCACGCAAACAATTTACCCACTAGTTTGAATAAACCGCGCGTGGCTTTCTTTTAATAAATAAGAGAATGAGCAATGCTGTAATGCCTTCAGCAACCGGGAAAGTCCACCAAATTGCTTGCGCGCCGAATAATTTAGGTAGCAATAGGAGTGCTGGAATAAATAAAATAATACTGCGTAGTAACATAATCGTTGTTGCAAGACGGATTTTTTCAATTGATTGGAAAAATTCTGCAAGCACCATATTCATACCTAAGAAAACGTAGCCAATTGCAAAATGGACAAAGCCTTGTGTTGCCATTGTGCGAATTTCAATTTTACTATCTCCAAACAGTTCCATTAATTGAGAAGGAAATAGCATCGCAATAATGGCAATGCTTAAACCGAGTATGAGAGCGGTAGCTAAGCCGATCTTCAAAAGCTCGAGTAAACGTTTTTTTAATCTGGCACCGTGGTGGTAACTGACTAGAGGTTGGAGAGCCATACCAATGCCTAAGAACACAGTTAATAATACCGTATGAATATAGTTAACCATTGCATAGGCTGTCACACCGTTTGCTCCTAAATAGTGCAGAAACGACACATTATATAAAATCACGATTAACGCCATAGAGGCTTCTACAATAAAGCTAGGTAAACCAATGGCGAATATTTTTTTCAAATCGGATACGTTGAAAAAAGTAGAGACAAATTTTAATTCAGACTGCTTTCGGAAGAAATGGAGACATAGTACCGACATGCCGATGATAGTAGAGATTGCCGTCGCTAACGCGCAACCCTTTACACCATAATGGAGTACGAAAATAAATACGTAGTTTAAAAGGATATTTAAAATGGATGTTGTGATTAAACCCATCATAGCAAGCTTTGGGTTTCCATCATTTCGGATGAAAATGCTTAATAAATTTTCGATTGTGTAAAAGACACCGAATATCAAAATGACATGCAAGTATTCTTGGACATAAGGATAAGTCACATCACTTGCCCCAAAAATATAGGCAATTTCCTTTAAATTTAATAAAAGTAATAGCACTAAAGTTAAAACTACCGCCAGCATCGTTGTAAACGAAAGTGTAAAAAGTTGATGTGCGCGTTTTTTATTACCTTCTCCAAGTGAAATGGAGTACAATGTTGCACCGCCCATACCAATCCACAGAGATATGGATAATAAGATGGAGAAAATCGGCACAGCAATATTGACGCCTGCTAGAGCAGTTGGGCCAACGCCATGACTGACAAAAATACCATCGACTAAAATATTTACTGACATCAGTAGCATACCAATCATCGCTGGGAATAAATAAGAAAGAAATAATGGTCTTAATGGTCTTGTTTCAATTGGATTAATGGTCGTCATGAGTACGTACCTCTCTTACCATTACTTTTTCGCCCTTTTCATCGAGTTCCCCATTAAAGACGAACCCAAATAGTTGATAGAGATGGATGGCTACTTTATTGTTGTCATAAACACTTAAAAATATTTTTTCGCAATTGTATGTTGCCTGTAAAAAATCGATTAGCTGTTGCAAAAAGTATTTCCCGAGCCCTTTATGCTGATAACGTTCATCGATTAAATAACGGTCAAGCCATACTCGCTGTGATCCATCCTCATGAGGAAACAGACCATACATTGCGAAGCCGACTACGGTATCCTCCCTATATAAGCCAACGGGTATAAAGCGTTGGTCAGACGCTGCTTCGTCTAGGCATTGCTGTGTCGTTTCAATAAAGTCCTGCTGATTAGCAGCAATGTGTAATGCTAATACGTTTTGTTTGTTTAAAGCTGTGATGTCACGTATTTCCGTGAACATAATGTCAAAACCTTTCTAAATTTATTGTGGATAGCTACAATCTAAAGTATATAGTAACTATATAGTCAAGAAAGGAAATTTAAAATGCTTAATAAAAATGTAAAATATTTTACAACTGGTGAATTTGCCAAACTGTGTAAGGTTAATAAACAAACACTGATTTACTATGATCAAATCGGCCTGTTATCACCTATTATGAAAGATCATAAAGATTATCGTTATTATACAATTGCCCAGTATGATTTTTTTAGCGTCATCGAATTGTTAAAGACTGTCGGTATGTCGTTAAAAGATATTCAAAAGTATATGGCAGATAAATCACCTGAAAATTTTTTAGAGTTAATGCATCAGCAAAAAGCGCTTGTAGCAAAGAAGCGGCAAGAGCTCGAAATGATAGAGAGTATTATAGAAGTGAAAATTGAAACAACAGAGGAAGCCTTGCAGACAGATTTTGATAGTATTACGATTGGTCATTTTCCAGAGGAAACATTGTATTTAAGTAAAAATATTGAAGATTCCACTGAAGAACAGTTTGTTAAGGCGGTCTCGGATTTTATTGATGAATTGGATCGCTCGCAGCTTGATACAGGTTATCCGATTGGTGGCATTACTAGAAGAGAGCAAGTTTTAGCAGGGAACTATGATAATTATTGTTACTTGTATATGGAGCAACCACATCCCCAGGAAGGGCATCCTTATTTTAAGGCGATTGAAGGGGACTTTATTATTGGCTATCATCTCGGGTTATCAACAGAACTTGGACAAACGTACGAACGATTATTTAAGGTTATGGCTGAAAGAGGCTACGAGCTGGGGCAGTATGTATATGAGGAATATATTTATGATGCGGTGATTAAAAACCGAGAAGAAGAGTATGTAACAAAAATTATGATGGAAATAACAAAAAAGGCGATCTAGCATAATGGCTGCTTACATAAAAAGAATCTACGACACTGTGGCCGCTGACCCGCAAAGTGAGTAGATTCTTTTTATATGTAAAAGCCCTTAGCAGTTGCATGCAAGTTTATTTGTAATGGTAAGCGTTCGCTCTTGGATTGTTGCGTTGAATTTTATTAAACCATGCTTCGTCTTTTTCTTCTTGTTTTAAGGTATTAACGATGGTTGAGGCACAGTTAACACAAATTTTAGCTTGTGTAATTTTACCGCAACGTTCACATGGTGCACCAAGATTAGGGAAGATAGATGTTTTTAATTTTCCTGTCTTTACCCATTTATATAGTAAGTCAGATGAAATACCTGTTAATGCAACAATTTCATCATTTGTTAATTGACGATTATTTTTCCGTAGTAAAAAATGATGTAATTCCGAGAAAATATCCTCTTCTCGAGCGTCTATTTTTTTTTCGAAAAGTAGCATTTTATTCCTCTCCTTTATCTAGTTATTTAATGATTTCTTTATTTTCAATGACATTGTGAGGGTGTTCGTCATATTTGTAGTTTTCCCAACGATTGCGTGCTAATTTTCGATATTTATTTGAAACACTGCGATCCCCAATCAAGCGGGAGAATCCTTTTTTGGCTTCTCCAATATCACCGAGGCGAAGGCTTAATTCTGCATGTAAATATAGAATTCGCTCGCTGCCTTCTTGATTGGATGCAAAAGATTTACTGTAAAAATCTCTCGCAGCATATAAATAGTGAATTTCAGATTCGCTTTCATTTTTTAAACGGTAAAGCCAGGCTATTTTCAGTGCGATATTAGCCATTAATAGTGCCTCTTCCATAGAAGCCTTTGCAACGAGGTAGGCTAATTTGTAGCTTATGATAGCATCTTCGATAGTCCGTTCTTGACAGATGTTCATGGGCTTTTGTAGTTCTTTAATATATAGTTCGTCGATTAGTAGCATGAAAGGTCCGTAAGTTCTCGTCATAGATTTATGGTAGGCATATCCGCAATGTGGGCATACAGCAACTTCATACAGCAATGGATTTAAACCTTCATAAACAGGCATAAAATCCGTTTGTTCTTCGACTACTTTATAACGATTCGGACGTACTTTATATGTTGTATATTGCTTTTTACAAAATTTGCAATCCACATTACTTTCGTAGTAGTAAATATTAAAACCCATATGAATCAACTCCTCTGTGTCGAGTTTTTAACATTTCTTTAGTTCTACTTAAATGGACATAACACTCGTTCAATATATTTAATGGATTTTCGACTATTTTAGCAATTCTATGTTTTTTGATATAATCCTTTAGCATTATTAAAGTAGTGTCAAATGAATGGTTTTATTTTTATGTAAAGAGAATGTTAGTTTAAATACACTAGCAATAGTATGTATCGGTGGTATATGTGGAAAAGTTAAATAGTTATGCCTACATTGTTAAAATTACGTCAGACATACCTAGAGAGCTTTTTGTTATTCATCTTTTAGTAGGTTTATTATAATACATGTAGGATAATTTTACTATTCATTAATATGCTGAATATAAAGTAACTTTGTGAACGGCTAAAAAGATTAAGGATGTTTCGGTTATGCTCTTTTTGGTGTAAAATAATTGAAATTATTGATAGTTAATTTAAAAGGAGCGCATACATGTATGGATTGCAAAATCGTCTTTTTTGATGTAGATGGTACATTGATCAATTATGAGGATGGTTGTATTGAAAGTAGTACCAAGAATGCTTTACATACACTAAAAAACAAAGGGATTCGATTAGTCGCTGCAACTGGTAGACCACTATCTATGTGTCAGGACTTACATAAATTAGGGATTGATACATTTATTACGGCGAATGGTGCTTATGTTCGGCACGGAGACCAAATCATCTATGCCAGCCCCATCGCTCAAACTATTGTACAAAGTGTTAAAGCTTTTGCTAACGACCATCAAAATAGCCTGTCATTTTTCACTGAACAATTATCGATGAATAGTGTGCAGCACCCTGCAACACTAAAGGCAATGAATGAGACATTGTCTTTAAGACAATATCCGCCCGTCAATAAAAATATTTTAAATGAGCAAGTTTACTTAATGTGTTTATATGTAAATGAACAGGTAGAGAAAAAGTATAGAACACAATTTCCAAATTTGAAGTTTGAAAGATGGCATCCTATGATTACGAATGTTTTACAAGAGGATGTATCAAAAGCAATTGCTGTTGAAGCTGTACTTAGTTATTTCAATTTACATCCAAAAGAGGCGATTGCTTTTGGGGATGGAGATAATGATATAGATATGCTAAAGCAAGTTGGATATGGTATTGCAATGGGCAATGGAAGTGTAGCCTTAAAAAATATTGCGGATGAGGTCACGATGGCATCGAATAAAGGCGGCATTGATTACGCCTTGCGCAAACTACAGTTGATCTAAAAAGAAATGTCAATAGTCAGTAAATATCAATTAATATAAATCTTATATAATAATTAATAATTCGGTAAATATATTTATTTTGCATTATTTTGAAAATTGTAGTTAAATAACCCTGATTTTTAGCTTAATTATTGAAATGTTATCTGTGATTATTTAGAATAATTTTAAATAGATTTGAGGGGGGTGTGATACGATGGCACAACAGATTCTATGTGAAGTCAATAACTGCACGTATTGGGGTTCAGGAAACAAATGTACTGCAGAGGCTATTTACGTTGTTAGTCAAAAAGGTCAGCGGGCATCCAATAGTGAAGAAACAGGATGCAAAACATTTACACCTGAAGAGCATTAAGGCCGGTAGAAGCCGGGGCACAAGAGAAAAAGTGTTAGATTGACGACAATCAATCTAACACTTTTTTGCTTTGCGTTAATGTATGCTACGGAGGATGTTTTCAAATGTCGTAATTGGTTATATCTATTTGAACAATAGGGTAGGTGCATTTTTTCTTTTTACTCCACATAATCCAATGGGTGATACCAGTTACTTTAGCATAATCATCTATTGTTTATAAGTTCTGTCGGAATATATAGATACGAAAATAGCAAGTCTCTTAGTCACCAATATAACACTAACGCTAAACTACAACACCCACCTTCTCTCAAAACAATACGAATATTATCTGGCGTATATTTCGCTTCAAACTTCGTTGTAATTCCAGCAGAAGAAATAAGTTTTTGGACTTCATCTTGATTGGATAGCTGTGCGGCGTTTTTAAGATCATGTGCAAATTGATCAGAACCCTCAATTTTCTCTGTCAGTAATTGCACTTGTTGCATAATTGTTTGCATCCCTTTTGCTGACGTCTTTAACTTTATGGTATTAATAGGCGGATAAGGGCTTGTTGTCGTGGTAGGCATGGCAAGTTGTCTAGGGACATGATGGGGTGTAGGTGGGATAGACATTCCCCAATTTGGATAATGGTTATAAACATAATACGGATAAGGATTGTAATACAGCGGATTTCCTCCCATCCATTTGCTAATCTCTTATGTATCTTATGTAGTTACATAACGTTTTGTGTGAGGCTGTTCTTCTTTCAAGACGGAGCATAAGGCATATATAATGATTTGCATTAAAGGGAATTAAAGAAAAAAATAGAATAAGTAATAGATATTGAGAAAAGGGGGTTATTGCATGAATCGTTTAAATTTAATTACATTGGGTGTAAAAAGTATGGTTGAGTCGCTTGCATTTTATCGTGAAGGGCTTGGTTTTGAGGTGGTTGTCTATGGAGATGAAACAAATCCTGATGTGATTTTCTTCAATAATGGAGGAACAAAAATTTCTCTATTTCCTATAGAACGATTAGTAAAGGATATAAATGAAGAAAACCCACCAAAAGCAGGCACCGACTTTACGGGCTTTACGCTTGCCTATAATGGAAAATCTAAAGAAGAAGTCGATGCAATCTTTTCCCTAGCAAAAAAAGCTGGAGCAAACATTGTCAAAGAGCCTGAAACGGTGTTTTGGGGAGGGTATAGCGGTTATTTCCAAGATCCCAACGGTTATTATTGGGAAGTTGCATATGGAGATACGTGGGAATTTGATGAAACAGATATGTTAATTATTAAATAATAAATAGCGTGCGTAAAATTTAACTAGTTGGACAGAGGGGTTGAGATGGTGCAGCAACCATTTTGGGAGAAAGAGTACTTAGCAGATACGCATTTCGCTTTTGGTAATCCTAGTGAGGAAGTAGTGGAATGGGTAAAAAAATTACCAGTGGATGCACGCATTTTAGATATAGGATGTGGCGATGGTAGACATGCCGTTTATTTAGCACAGCTGGGGTTTAAGGTAGAAGCCATTGATATTTCAGAGGCAGGTATTGCTAAAATAAAAAGATACAAAGCGTCGCACCAGCTACATAATTTACAGGCAGATGTTCAAGATATTACTACATATCAGTTTAGTGATACTTATGATTGCATCATTTCACATGGCCTATTTCATTTTTTAGCGCGCGAAGATTGGCATCGCATTATTCAGTTAATGCAAGATTATACCAAGATAGAGGGCATCAATATTATTACTGTATTTACAGACGAAGTTGACATTCCAGAAGATTTAGCACCGTTTGTCAAAGGCATATGTCAAGAAGGTGAGATTAGAGAATTATACGAGCAATGGTCCATTGCATTTTATCGCTCCTATCAATTTGAAGATCAGCATGAAAATAATATAAGACATTGTCACGCAGCCAATAAACTAGTCGCTATAAAAAGAGCATTGTAAATACAGTGATAGTTTTACTTTAGGTTAATTTTGGGTTTATTTCTTAGCTGAAGTATTGAATACACCAATTTTGTTAAGGATAACAAAAGAGGAGGTGTGATACGATGGCACAACAGATTTTATGTGAAGTCAATAACTGCGCGTATTGGGGCTCTGGAAACAAATGTACGGCAGAAGCTATTTACGTTGTTAGTCAAAAGGGTCAGCAGGCATCCAATAGTGAAGAAACAGATTGCAAAACATTTACACCTGAAGAGCATTAAGGACGGTAGAAGCCGGGGCACAAGAGAAAAAGTGTTAGATTGATTGAGGTCATTCTAACACTTTTTGCGATGGCGAAAATTTTCTAATGTCGTAATTGGTACATATCTATTTTGTCTCTCTTGAACAATAGGGTATGTGCATTTTTTACTTTTTCCTCTACATAATCCAATGAATAATCGCCAAATGCATCCGTTAAGTCACCAATGGCGCGCGATAAATTATCAATCACAGGAATTAATGTATCAAGCTCCATTGGTTCTTTCCTAGTGTTCATTTCATCCATAATTTCATGAGCAAGATGTTGAATTATTCGCAGGCGTTTGTTTTCAGCTTGCATCATATCCTCCTTTAAACAGCAACTTTTTACACTCAATAAATATATGAAGGTCGTTTACAGTTCATGAGTGATTACTTTCGCTTGAACGTATATGGCACACATAACAAGACAAGGAAAAAGCCAGACTTCATCAAATGGAGTCTGGCTTTGTTTTTTAGTATTGAAATGTAACGCGAACAGCTGCACTAATGGTTAGTTGACCTTGCTCAATGGGGGTTGTCATAGATGAATCAGCCATTGCCATTGATTTATAAAGCACAGGGGCATGATCGTTTTCTTCGATGATTTCAATCGGTTGTGGCTGTACAGATAAGTGCATCGTTTGAGCGATTGTTTTCGCCTTCATTTGTGCATTATGAAGTGCTAAGCTGAGAGCCTGCTGATAGTATTCATCCGCATGCTCAATTTTAAATTGGATGGAGGAAATCTGATTTGCACCATTTTCGACAGCTGTATCAATAACAGCTCCTACTAGATTGGTATCAGGTATTTTTACCGTGATAGCATTTACTACTTCATAGCCTTTAAACATTTGTTTACCTTCTACATAATCATAAATAGGTGTAATCGTATAGGCGGCGGTCTGAATGTTTTCTCTTGGGATAGATAACGCCAAAAGAGCATGAATAACACGATTCATAGAGCTAGCATTTTGGTGCTGCGCTTGTTGTACACTTTCGCCTTGTGTCGTGACCTCTATTTGAAGCTGGACATAACTAGCGTTAGCGACTACTTTTCCATTTCCGCTAACAGTCATTACTCGCGATGTGTGGGGTACTTGTGCCTGGGCATGTGTGTAATACATTTGAATCCCACCTCCCGACTGGTTTCTAGCATGTTAAATCATTTTTAACAATGCTTCTACACCAGTCATTCCTGCAAATATACCTAGTTGCTCCGCTTCAAATGTAACAGATTCAAGAGGGGCGGTTAATAGCTCATCTATCGTCTTCACGCCAACCGCTCGACCTGCCACAATTTTTCGATCTAATAAGCGACTATTTAAAAGACCGACATCTAATGCACCACACATGATGTAGCCTGTATCATTAGATATAGTTAATAACGTTGTTTTTGGTAAATGCACAATCACAGCAGTGAAAAAATGACCTTTAATCATAATAGGTTCAATTGTCACCATGAACATCACTCCTTTTCTCTCTATACATATGGCAATAGATAAAAAGGTGTTCAATATTTCTACTAAAATTCTAAAGCGAAAAAAATCCACTGCGCTTTTGCGTGCACGAAGTAAGCCGCAACCTTCGCTAGCGTGAGGCCTGTTGCGTCTTACGTAGGGTGCATTTTTGCAGAAAGCTACGTGGATTTTAATTTCTCAATAGATAAATTGTGTCAGTGTCAGGCACTGATTATTTTGTATATGAAAGCATAGCTGTTTGTTTTATATTTTTTAGCGCTAATTTAGCCTCATCTTGCGTAGTGTACTCGAACATACGGAATGTATCTTGCTCAAAAACAGTAATAACCCACATTGTAAAATCCCCTTTGTTGTCAATTTGTAGTATAACAGTTGTGTTATTTTGAATAATTGTTATATATCAGTTATGCCCTTTATTTTACACTGATTTTCAAAAAAATAAAGGGCTAAATGAAAGGTTTCACATTTCGTTCAAAATTTGACGTTGCGTAAATGAAAATTATTTAAAAATAAAGGTGGGCGAAATAAATTTAAGTAAAAAACTGTGAATGATGAAGAAATTGTTTGTTAATTGGTTTTTTAACATATCTTTTTAAAGGGTTTAAGTAAAAACAGGTAGCACCTCAATAGTATAATTTAGCGGCTTTCGTAAATAGTAAGATGAGCTGAAATATGCGAATGAAACATGGGAGGTGATACTGTGATACGTAAAAATGTATTGTTTTTGACGGTTTGCTTATTATTCATGTCGATATGTTTAACAGACATGCGTACCTCTGCAGAAAAAGGACGTAGTGAATATGAGAAGACTGGTGAAGTTGTTTGGGATATAGATACAAAGGATAAAATCGTTGCCTTAACTTTTGACGATGGTCCACATCCAAAATACACCGCAAAAATACTAGATACTTTAGCTAAGTATGAAGCAAAGGCTACATTTTTTATTATTGGTCAAAATGCAGAAAAGTATCCAGAGCTTGTTTCACGAACTTATAAAGAGGGGCATGAATTAGCCAATCATACGTACTCTCACCCGTATAAAGTTTCAATTCCTGATTTACAGGAAGAACTAAGGCAGACAAACCAGATGATTTATAGTATTACTGGCTTTTCTCCTGTTTTATTCCGTCCTGTGGGTGGCAATTATACTGAAAAGATGATCAATACTGCTGTAAACAACGGTTATAAAGTAGTCATGTGGTCTTGGCATCAAGATACACAGGATTGGAAAGAGCCAGGGGCGAATAAAATCGTCCAAAAGGTGTTAGGGGGAACAAAACCAGGAGATGTGATTTTGTTTCATGATGGAGGCGGCAACCGCACTCAAACGATTAAAGCCCTAGAAGAAATCATACCAACCTTAAAAAAACAGGGCTATACATTTGTAACAGTATCAGAATTAATTGAAAAAAAGCAGCAACAAGAGAAAATTCAATAAAAAATAAGCCATTTCATTATATTGAAATGGCTTATTTTTCTCTATAAGAAGCGGATATTCTAGGTATTTATAGATTAGAAAAATAATAAAGGTGCCAACGCAATACCAGCAATTGCTCCAAATGCAAAACCAATGCCAAGTCCAGCGCCAAATCCTGGTCTAAATCCCCAACCCCAAAGACCTAAGCCGTATCCTCTATATTGTCTATCAGGTAGAACCCATACCTGTTTTCTATCCACTTTCGTTATTTTTCCAACATGAACATTGCCAGATGTGTCAGTAATTCTTACACGTTTACCGTGATATTTACAGCAAAGATTATAACAATCAGTTGGATTCACAAGAATCTCCTCCTTTCTACGTCCTTACAAGTTAATATATGCCGTTGCATACATTTATCACTAGCCGATTGTCTATTGGAAACATAAGCTATCGTAAGGGGGTGCGTGAATGTCGGTAATATCAACAGATGATTGGCTACATGAGTTCAAAACTAGTCGGAAATTGAAGCATAGTAGAGAGTTTGAAGATTTACAATGTACGATTCTTTGTAGCCGATTACTAGACCATTTTAAAGGTGGAACGCCACAACAAATCCAATTTGAACTACAACAACAAGGGTTGTTTCGAGCGCATGAAAATATCGATATAAAAAGCCTGCAAGCGCAAAATGCTTGGCAAATTATACGAGAGGAATTGTTCTATTTAAAGAAGAAATGGAGCGGTCCTGATATACCCATCTATATTTTTCCTCTAACACAGGAGCAAAGTGTCACAAATAAAAATGGAGTTGCCTATCCAGATGCTCTATTTTTATTTATAGGAGAATTAGAAAGGCAAGAGTTACAGGCGTTATTTGCACATGAGTATAATCATGTTTGTCGACTGCACTACTTAAACAAATCATTAGAGGAAGTAACGCTATTAGATTCATTAATTATAGAGGGCTTAGCGGAATGTGCAGTGGAGGAATTATACGGTGCCAAATGGTTAGCGCCTTGGTTGAAAGATTATTCTACGGACAAAATGTTAGCTATATGGAAGACATACTTTTTGCCTAACATGAATGTTAAAGGTTTAGATCATCATATTGAGTTTTTATATGGTGGGAGGCTTCCTTCACATATAGGATACTGTATTGGTTATGAAATGGTCCGAACATATATACAAAAGCATGCATCAAATAAGTTACATGAAAAACATTCTGAAGAAATACTTAAGGGTTCTATATTTTCGGTATAACTAAAAACCAGTTGTCGATACACAAATCGACAACTGGTTACTGCTAATTTAAATGGTAATAATCCCTATTGCTATTGCAATGCCTAGTAAAACAATGCTTAAACCCCACATCCAAAAGAAAGAGTATTTTAGGTGTTTTCCCATCTCTAAACCAGATAAGCCTAAAGCTAACCAGACAGCAGGGGCAAGTGGTGAAACAAACGTACCGACAATATTACCAATAATCATGGCATATGCAGTGGAGAGAGAGTCAATACCAAAAGATAAACCAATCTGTTCAACTACAGGAAGCAAGGCGAAATAATAGGCATCCGTACTTAATAATAAATCAAAGGGTACACCTAATATACCGATAATAATATGCAAATAAGATGATAGTCCTGCCGGTAAAATATTGACAGCATTATTGGCAATAGCATTTAACATGCCTGTGCCATTTAGTATGCCCAAAAATAAGCCCGCTGCAATAATAATCGACGCCATCGTTAACGCATTCGGAGCATGTGTCCGCACGCGCTCCATTTGTTCTTTAGGTGTACGATAATTAATGGGCAGAGCAATAGCTACCCCGATTAAAAAGGCTAATGCTGCCGGTACAATACCCGCGACTAAAACCCCGATTACCATGACAGCAATTACTTCATTCACCCACAATAGTTTTGGTCGTCGTAAAGATAGGTCTACTTCGGATGACACAACACCTTGTGTAATATGTTGGTCGTCATGCGTAAAATCAAGTGTGCCGTATTGCTTCAGAATACGGTGCTTTTCTCTAAAGCCAAGGTATAAGGCTAAAGCTAACATTAATAGAACACCAATGATTTGAATGGGTATTAACGGATACCAAAGTTCAGTGATATCCACCTCTAACACGGAAGCCACCCGCCCTAATGGACCTCCCCAAGGAACCATGTTCACCACTGCTGCAGCTCCAGCAATTAATAAAAGTAATAAGTATGGATTCATGCGCAAGCGTAAATATAAAGGCAATAGTGCTGGAATCGTAATTAAAAATGTAGAAGCACCAGACCCGTCTAGTTGAGCCACAACAGCAATTAGTACAGTTACAATAGCAACGACAACAATACGCCCCTTTGTAAGCGCAATCATTTTGTTGATCAATGGCTCAAATAATCCAACGTCCTGCATAATACCAAAGAAGATAATAGCAAAGATAAACATTACCGCTACGTTCATCACAGAACTTAGTCCGGAACTAAAGAATTCCCCTAATTCCTCGAAACGAAAGCCAGCGATAAAAGTAGCGATTATCGGTGGAATAACCATTGCAACAAGCGGCGAGACACGCCCACTTATTAATAAGGCAATAATGACGATAATGGTGATGAAACCAAGGATACTTAAGCTCAAAAAAACCCCTCCCTTTAATTGAGTATTCTGACTACTAAAAGGTAGCATGCTGTAAATAGGGAGGGAATAATATGGTCATAAGTTAGATAAGATACATACTATTCATTTTGTTCATAAGTTCCATAGTATATATATTTTCTTTCAGGTCTACCAATTGTTCCGTATATCGGTTTGATGTACAAAAACTGTTCACCAACTAAGTATTCTAAATAGCGGCGGGCAGTTGAACGACTAGAACCGATGATTTCACTCAATTGTGAGGCTGTAAGTTCCTTGGTTTTTATTTTTTCGAAGACCTCTTTAACTGCTTGTAATGTGTGTAAATCAATGCCTTTTACAAAGGTATCTTCTGTAGCAGTAGATTCACGATAAAATATGGAATCAAGGTCAACTTGCGTGAAGTTTGATGTGTGTCGAAATAAATGAAATGTATGCAAATATTTTTTAAACGCTTGATGAAGTCGTTGTTGTTCAAAAGGTTTAATTAAGTAATCTAAAATGCCTAAATCTATGACATCTTTTATTAAATCTCTTTCTGTTGCAGCAGAAATAACGATTATGTTGATGGCAGGATAATGATGCCGTATATGGTGTACTAAAGAGCTCCCTTCGACATCAGGAATATACAAATCGGTTAAAATAATCGCTGGTAAGTTGGTGGATTGTTTTAGCTTTTCAATCGTTTCTTGCCCAGTCCGTAAATTTTCAGTAACGGTAAAACCACCTATTGTATGAACATAATCTGCATGAATGTTTGCTACTCTAAAGTCATCTTCTATAATCCATACACTTGTGCAGGCTGTTGTCATAAGCGCTTACCTCCTTTAGGAACGATTATTAAAAAGCACGCTCCTGATAAATCTCCAGCATCTAATAAAATATCTCCATTTATTTTTTCGAGAGCTTTTTTGCTGATTGTTAGGCCATGTCCTCGATCTAAGCCTTCCTTTGTTGAAAAACCTTTCGCAAAAATTTTATCGGTCAGCTTGTGGTCAATACCGGGGCCGTTATCTTGAATCTCCAATAAATAATGATTTTTATAATCGTTAATAGATAATTGAATTATTTTATCGGAGGACGGCAAGTTTTTTAAAGATTCAATAGCGTTTTGAAGAACATTGCCAAGTGCTGTAAGAATAGCATCCTCCTGAAGTTTAGATAATTTCATAGATGGGGGAATTTCCTTCAGCTCGAGTTTAATGCCCAGTTCCGTTGCTTCTGCCAGCTTCCCTTGAATTAATGCTAGGAGTAGAGGGGATGTGCCATTATTATTTAGAAAAGCTTGATGTTTAAGATGAATATTTCGTTGTTCTTTAATGTACTCAATTGCCTGATTGTAATGTTTAGAAAATAGCAAACCTAGAATAATATGAAGCTTATTCGCAAATTCATGTGTATAGGCGCGTTGCATATTGGCATACTGTTTGACTTGTTTCAGTTCATCAATAATTTTTTGGATGTCTACTTTTTTTCTAAATGTATATAAAGAACCTATTTTCCTTTTCTTTTCCACTAAAGGCGCTTTATTTAAGATGATAATATGTTCATTGAGTGTTAGCTCTAAGTTATGAATATGTTGTTCTGCAACGATTTTAGGTGTGAAAATGTGCTCGATTTTAGTTCCCATCCATGCTGAAATGGATTGATTGTGAGTAGAATCTAGCATTCCGTATGCACTTTTATTAATAGTGGTAATTTGATTTAAATGATCGACAGCAATAATCCCTTCTTCAGTCGTTTCTAAAATCACTTTGTTTTGTTGATATAATTTAGCAATTTGGATTGGTTCCATATTAAATAATAATTTTTTAATATAAAGAGAGATGGCGATTGCCCCAAGTATACCTATGAAGAGAATAATAATTGTGTAATTGAGCCACTTCATAAGATGGTCTTTGATGATTGTATCGATATGCGCGGTTAAAAAACCGACAGAAACAACACCGATAATGTTTTCGTCTATCATAATAGGGGCTTTACCTCGGATTGATTCACCTAAGGAACCAACCGTTTTAGAAATATAGGCTTGTTTATTTAGTAATGCAGCATCATTGTCCCCACCGACCATGGGATGTCCTATTCGATCTTTTGCGGGATGGGAATAACGAACACCTTGTGCATTGCCAACTACGATAAATGCTGCATTTATCTCCTCTCTTAAAGGTTCGACGACTGGTTGGATAATGTCACTTGGATTTTCATGCTCGAATGCTGTAATAATCTCCTCCATAGAAGCGATTGTTTTAGCAATATTCAATGCTTCCACGCCTATTTGCTTTTCTGTTGTATCACGTATATGTTCTTGCAATAGATACATAAAGAGCCCACATATCATTAAAATTAAAATCGACATTAAAAAAATCATTTTAACTGTTAGAGACTGGAATAAACTTCTCATATTTCACCTCTAGATAGTTTTCGTTTGCCATCTTGTAAAAAGAGCGTATTTGGGAATAGAATAGCATACACCAAATAAAGAGTTCGAGTCATTTTATAGTGGCTAAATTAATCATAAAAAGAATTTTGCTGTAAATACTTAGCGTTACAATAAAAGCAAGGGGTGATGGCTATGTCAAATGAAGTGAAAAATGTACTGCCACCTGTTGTTGATGCTTCAACAAAGGTGCTTATTGTTGGCTCAATGCCAGGAAAGCTCTCATTAGAGAAACAGCAATATTATGGCAATCCGCGCAATCACTTTTGGGCTATTATTGGGCAAATAGTAAATAGAACAATACCGGAAGATTATAAAATGCGAATAGAGTTGCTAAAGGAAAATGGGATTGGTCTTTGGGATACCATCGAATCGTGTGAGCGCAAGGGTAGCTTAGATGCCGCCATTCGCAATGAAAAACCAAATTATTTTAAAACGCTTTTTAAACAGTATCCAAATATAGAACTTGTGCTTTTTAATGGTGGGAAAGCTTTTGAAGTGTTTAAAAAGCATATTGGTGTTGAGGTTTTAGATGGACGAGCCTATCAAAAGATGCCATCGACTAGCCCAATCCCTGGAAAAAATATAAAATCCTTCGACGAAAAGTTAGCGGATTGGCGAGTGATGCAATCGTATTTAACGTAAACGAGATCATATGGTAGGCTAATTGCTCAAGCGACTTTCGCCCCCTTACATATAGTGAAATATGTAAAAGGGGGGAGTTTGTATTGAATTTATATCCAAATAATAATTATGGGGAAAATTTCAGAGGTCCGAGTTGGAATGTTCCAGGTATTCCGCCAGTTGGACCACCACCAAATATGGGCCAACCACCAAACTTTGGACCACCGTCTTCTGGGCAAATGCCAATGAGTGCTCCACCAAACTTTGCTCCACCTATGCCCGCGTGGCATGGTGGCTCAAATGGCATTCAATCGTGTTTATTTAGAAACACGTATTTATGGATGAACAACGGAAGGAATTTTTGGTTTTTCCCTACAGTCATAGGTAGAGAATTTATTGCGGGATTCCGATGGAGTAATAGATATGGATGGCGTTTCCGTACATTAACAAGAGACCATATTCTTTCGTTTGAATGTTTTAGATAATGGATTTAAATCGTAGGGATTCGAATGGAGCATGTAGAAAACTGCCGAAATTTAAGTGGGCATTGTGCCATAGCGATTTTCTAAAAGGCGCGAGATGAAAATGCGAAGCGAATGTATTCTGTTTTTAAGTAATTGATGTTACAATAATTGTAACTAAACATGAAGGGACGATGGGTGGCTAATGATTAACTAATCTTATTTTTTGCACATGAAATGTATATTTCAATGAATCAAAAATAGGATTAGTCTGCCCATTTTCCATAAAGTGCACGATTGTAGGCTCAAACGCCTGCTATTGTTGAACGTATACTAAAAATGCAAATTACCGTACGAACGCGCTTGGTGTGGCATTTTTAGTATTGGAGCATCTCATAATAAGGCTCAAACATTGAGCTTTTTTGTGTTTGATATTTCGCGACTAATCCTTCCAAAATAATTGGAGGGATTTTTTTGTCCCTCTATATAGAGAGGAACGGATGAAATGAAAGAACTTTTAAAAATACAGAATGTACAGTATGAGGTAGGAGACATACGGATTTTTGAACAGGTGACGGCAACAGTAAAACAAGGCGAAGTCATTGGTATTATAGGAAAGAATGGAGCTGGCAAATCGACATTATTACAGCTTATTCAAGGCATCCTAACTCCTACGGCAGGACAGCTAGTGCCGTTGCAGCATGTTAAAATGGCCTATGTGGAACAAGAGCAAGCAACTATCGACAGTTGGGAAGTAAGCGCAGAAGAAGCGGATTTACTTGCCAAATGGCATGTACCAAACATCGAGTTTGCAGCATTAAGCGGTGGAGAAAAGTTGAAAAGGCGACTAGCAAGAGGTTTTTCACAACATGCGCAATTACTACTGTTGGATGAACCGACAAATCATTTAGATGAAACAAGTACAGCGATGCTTATCGCTCAAGTAAAAAAATATGATGGTACAATTATTGTTGTTTCTCATGATCGTTATTTTTTAGACGAAGTTGCCACTAAAATATGGTCTTTGGAAGATGGTAAACTGCTCGAACATAGCGGGCATTATACAAGTTATATAGCGGCTAGAGAGCAACAAAGGCTAGCGCAACAACGCGCCTATGATAAGCAGCAAAAGAATATTGAACGGATTGAAGCGCAGATGAACGAGCTATCCTCTTGGTCGCAAAAGGCACATGCACAATCGACCAAGCAGGAGAGCTTTAAAGAGTTTTACCGAGTAAAAGCAAAACGAATGGATGCACAAGTAAAATCAAAGAAAAAGCGCTTGGAAAAAGAGTTAGCAAAGAACAAAGTTGAGCCGCCTAAGCAAGAAGAGGAAGTGCGGTTTTCAGTAGAGACAAAGCAGCGAGTAGGCAAACGATTTTTAGAATGTAAGCATGTAACAAAATCTTTTGGTCAGCGTCTTATATTTCAAGATCTAACAATGACAATACAATTTGGTGATAAAATTGCCATTACAGGTCCAAATGGTAGTGGCAAAACGACTTTATTGAAGGTGCTGACAGGACAAGAAAAAGCAGATGGTGATCTGTGGATTTCACCGGCAGCTACTATCGGCTATTTAACGCAGGATGTATTCGATTTGCCATTGAATCTTACACCAGAGCAATATTTTCACAAGGAGACATTCGAGGAAAGAGGGAAAGTCCGCAATGTCATGAAACATTTAGGGTTTACTGCAAGTCATTGGACAGCACCTATTGGCAATATGAGTATGGGCGAGCGTGTGAAGTGTAAGTTGATGGCGTATATTTTAGAAGAAAAGAATGTTCTAATTTTAGATGAGCCAACGAATCATCTTGATTTGCCTTCAAGAGAGCAATTAGAGAAAACGTTGGAGCTCTATACAGGTACATTGCTCGTTGTGTCGCATGACCGCTATTTTATTGAGAAAACAACAAATATTGTGTGGCAGCTTGAAAATAAAGGAATCGTGAAAAAATGGAGAGAGAGCATACCACAGCAACAAAATGATACAAGTGCACAACGGCTAAAGTTAGAAAATGAAAGACAAGAAATACTTGGCAAACTTAGCTTTCTAACCGCCAAAGATAAGGAATATGCTGTGCTTGATCGGAAATTTAATGAGTTGACGAAGCAAATTAATGAACTCCGCTAGTTTGACGTTTAAGACAGCAAAAAGTGGGGAACATTAACGTAATTTCAGTAAACAATTGCTCGCTTTTATAAGTTGGAGACTCTTATGAATGTCATAAATCTTCGGGCACACTCGAAAAATTAGGACGTAATAGATAAAAAGCAAATATTGAGGTGTCTAGATGAAAAAATTATTTTTTATAACTATACTAACGATTAGTATCATTAGCGCATGTACTGAAAGAGATACGAATAGTAAGCAAGATACACAACAAGACCATCAATGGAACGAAAATAAACTTTGTATTTCTGAAACAACATCTAAAGACACAGTCTCTTCTTTAACGCAGGCAGAAGCATTGAAAACAATAAAGGAGCAACTTGGAACAAAACTAGCCATTGTTTTGCCAACGAATGTTCCACTAACGGAAGGAGCTTTTTTAACCGCAACAACTAAAAGTGAAGAACAACAAGCTGAAGTTCTATTTCTAGAAAGTAAAGAGTATCTTCCGGTTAATGATGTAAAGCTAAAAAATGCAACGGCCGCAACTGCGATTGCCAAACTTACTGTAAAGCTCTATGACAGTATAGATGAGGCAAGCGAACAGATTGCTTATGAAGAATTTAGTAAAAATGGAGGGCAACAAGTTCCGCTTGGCTTCAATATGACTGGTTATCAGGATGCAGGCGCAGGCTCGTTATGGATTGGTTGGAATGAAGGAAGATGGGCAATAGCAACTCATACCCGAACAGATAATCCAGAAGCTGGAGTAGAGCTGGCAAAACAAGCAGTACAATATTTAGAATCCCATACACTTCCAATCCCACACGAACACGGTATGGTACATTTAGATGTTTATAAAACAGGAAACTTAATCGTATGGCAGGATGGAAAGCTTGTCTATACGCTTGATTCCATTAAGGACCCGATGAAGGCACTTGCAATGGCAACAGCTTTTAAGCAATAATAAGTAACCCCTGAGCGCAAGTACGCTCAGGGGTTTTTAATGACTTATTAGCTTTTGTAATAGCCATGTTAATTATGCATTTTACCAATTCAAATGCGACAAGTTATGCGAACTTGGTGTTAAGAGCATTCATTTCTTTTTACTTATGAAAGATTGCACGAAATAAACGCGTTATGCCTTCTTGTATTTCATCTTTCTTTAAATGTCCGAATCCTAAAATAATTTGATTGTTATGTTTCCCTTTACTAATGGAATGATCTTCTACGGGATATACTTTCACACCAAATTGCTCGATTTTTTGGAGTAATGCGCTTGAGAAATGAATGTTTTGCATTTCTACAACGAGGTGCAATCCAGTGGAATAGCCTAAAATTTTTATTTTATTTGAAAAAGTTGTATGTAAACAATCGATAAGAAAATCTCTATTATTCTTATAATACTTTTTCATTTTTGCAATATGTCGTTCTAAGTAACCCTCTTTAATAAAACGAGCAAGAATAAGCTGATCTATCGAAGGTGTGTGTAAGTCAGAAAACCATTTAAGCTGACGGCATTTTTCAACAAGGTCTATTGGGAGAACCAAATAACCAATTCTTAATGCGGGTGAAAGAATTTTACTAAAAGATCCAATGTAAAGCACACGATGGGGGTCTAATCCTTGCAATGAACTTACAGGAGGACCTTCATACCTAAATTCACTATCATAATCGTCCTCTACCAAATAACATTCTTTGTGCCTTGCATAGTTTATTAATTGAATTCTGCGTTGGATTGGTAAAGTACCCCCTAATGGAAACTGATGAGAAGGGGTAATAAAGATGAATTTTGGCTGTCGATCTTGAGGTAGTAAGGCTGTTCGCATACCGCATTGATCGACAGGAATAGCATAAATAGAAGCTCCAGAAGATTTAAATATCGTTTGAATATCATTTGTAATGGGGTCTTCCATAATCGCTACATCATTTGCTAACAAAAATAATCGAGTGATAACAGTCAATGCTTGTGTAGCACCTGAGGTGATAACAATTTGATCTGGATGACAGTCAACACCCCTCGTTCTTAGTAAATAGTTGGCTAATTCTTCTCTTAATTCATATCGACCTTCGGGTTGATCGTAACCAAAAATGGCAGGATTCGTATCGTTCCAGATATTATGGGATAATTTAGCCCATGTTTTCCGGGGAAATAAGTCTAACGCAGGTATGCCCGAACGAAAATCAATTTTTGGTGCTGTTGTTTTGTCTTCTATCTTTTTTTGAACAGTTTCTTTGCTAGATAGAGTTAAGTGGGCGCCATCTGCAACAAATGTACCTGAGCCTCTATGGGAAACTAAAAACCCTTCTGCCACGAGTTGCTCATAGGCTTCTAATATGACATTTCTGGAAACATTTAATTCAGAACAAAGTTTACGTGTTGAAGCCAATCTCTCCCCGCCTTGTAATGTTCCATTTAAAATTTTTTCACGAATTTGTCGATAGACCTGTTTATTTAATGGTATATCTAACGCTCTATTTATAGGTATCCATAACATGTTTGCTATACTCCTTCTTAAAATTGGTACCGTCAAAATGTATAATAAGTGGCTCTATTTTTACCAATATTACCATGATAGAGTAATTTTAAATAATACACAGGAGATGAATAGATGAAAAAACCACAAGAGTTAGTTATGGAAGCATTGAAGTCGGCTGCAAGAAATAATCAAATGAAAGATGCATTTCAACAATCGAAAGAGCTGTATCCATTATTGTTGAAAGCCGCAAAAAGATATGTGGCAGGGGAAGTTAGAGCAGACGCCATTGCTGTAGCAGAAAATTTATTAGCGAAAGATTATCAAGTTTCACTGGAGTTTATAGGCGAAAATACTGTGCATCTTGAGGAATGTCAAAAGGCTGTGAAGGAATTTATGACGCTAATTGATGAAATGGGTACGCTGTCTTTGAAGCAAACCGTATCGTTTGATTTGTCGCATATAGGACTGTCTATAGACAAGGAAATTGCTTATAAACACTTGCTTCAACTTGTTCAGCATGCTAATACGCATGGCATTATTTTAATGGTTAGTATGGAGGAATCTTCAAAGACAGATGCTATTCTCGACATTTATAAAAAGATAGCGGCGCAATACGACAATATCGGAATAACCGTACAAGCTCATTTATACCGCACTGAAATGGATTTACAAGAGCTTGTTCAATATCCTGGAAAGATACGAATAGTCAAAGGGGCATTTCAAGAGCCAAGTACTATTGCGATGGAGAGGTCAGAAGCATTGAATCGTCGCTATCTACAATTTATAGATCAGTTAATCAAGTGGAATCATCCTTTTTCAATAGCAACCCATGATGAAGCCCTTATACAAGAGATGGAACAACGTCACTATTTTCACCAATCAAATGTAGAAATCGAGATGCTTTATGGCATTCGTCCAGATTTAATTCGAAGTTTACAGCGAAAGGGATATAACTGTAAGGTATATCTGCCATATGGGCAAGAGTGGTATTTATACTTGTGTCATCGTCTTGCTGAAAACCCAGAAAACTTATATTTAGCAGTAACAGATATGTTAAGTACATCATTACTAGATAGCAATCAAGGCTATTGATGAAACAAATTATTTCAGAGGGTGTTTTGAAAGTTGAAACATAGGAGAAAAGTGCATTGAATGGATGGGATTTTACAATGACGTTATAGAATAATATGTATCGTTAAACGCCCGTGCAACCGCAAGGACGCTCATATGTTCATAGAATATTATGTTTTGCAAGTATGTTTAGACTATGTAGATACTCACACACTATATGAAGAATCCGACTGTAAAGGTTTTTGGCTTGGACCCCAACGATTTGTCTGTGGCTGACTATCAAGCACTGTAAATACAAATAGTACGATTGCTCCAAAGGGGATGAAAATGATTAAAATCCATGCTCCACTGCGCCCTATATCATGAAGACGGCGGACCGTCACAGACAAACTAGGAATCATAAAGATTATTCCAAACAACGTGCTGAGTATTCCCACCTCTGGTGAAAATTTGAGATTTAGCATCTCTTCAATCATTACTATTACAAATGAAATAATAATTCCGAAAAGGTAGTACATCCAATATTCTTGTCGTCGAGCGCGACCACTAAAATTGAATGTGTTCTTCAAGGCATGTACAAACCACTTCATCAAAATGTCTCCTTACTAGAAATCTAAAATAGTTTATATTTAAGAGAGAAGGATGTATAGAGAATTTAATTGATTCATCTAACATAAGACTTTTCACTGTTGTTGTTCCCAAAGGTTGTTAATCATTATTTTTAATGGTTGAAATTCAATAAATCAACTTCTTTCTTAATCTTAATAATGCTTGTTATGAAATAGGTTGCATTTTTTCCTTAATATGTATTATATGTTATACTAAATACAATATAAGTCAATTAGAATAATGTTGAAGAACTACTAGAATACCATGTATCTATTACAGTAGATACATGGTTAGAAAACCGTTTCTAGTGCTCATGTTTTTCTTTGCTATATAGTAAAATGGTTATTTAGAAGTAGATGGTGATAGTAAAATTGAGCTTAAACTAGTTTAAGGCGAAGAGGTACATGAAAACAGAGAACGAAGAATAAAAATGAGTTTTAGTATCAACAGTAAAAAATTGTTGAATGAATAATTCTTGAACAAGTAACTACTTTGTCAGAACACAACTCAGTTATACCCTACACAACTTCGCAGAAGGAGGTATAAAAATGGGCTATCAACAAGCTTTATCACGTTATATTGACGCAACAAATACACATGATTTTAACAACGTCAAAGCATTATTACATCCACAGGCGGTTTATTGGTTTACGGATCGAACATGCACGTCGCTAGAAGAAATAGAAGCTTATTTCAAGCATGCATGGCATGTTATTCAAGATGAGGTTTATCGTGCAACCAATGTACAATGGCTTACTGCTGATGAAAATGCCGCTACATGTATCTATACATACCATTATGAAGGCTATCACAACGGCACATTTGTATCAGGTAGCGGGAGAGCAACGAATATTTTTACTGTTATGAATAATGAGTGGAAACTTATTCACGAACATTTAAGTAGCTAAGGTGACCTTAAAACCACTTGAATTAGTAGCAATGACAATTGCCTAGCACCCTTTTTAATCTAGCTTTGCCGCATAAATGCGAGAGCTTTCTCCCCAAGGGTGATAGCCAGTACCGATATAGGAAAAGCCATAGCGCTCATATAGACCGATATGATCTGTACAAAGATAGAGCTGTGGAAAACCATGTTGCTTTGCATCCTTCTTAGCTTGCTCTAATAGCAATGCACCATAGGCATGACCACGATGGCTTTCCTCAATATACACCGCACAGACCCAAGGATATAAATCCATCCGACTTATAAAGTCATTGGTAATTAAACCAGCACAGCCGATGATTTCATCATTATTCATTAATACATACCACTGTGGGAGCGGTACCTGTGCATCGATGCAATGGGCAATACAATCCTCATAGAGCATCATATTTTCCTCACTTGCCCATTTGCTCTGAATATAACGGGTCGCCATTTCAGCATAGCTTGGCTCCTTGCGTATGGAAATAATCTTCATTTTCGCCACCCCTTTGAAAAGTTAATAGATACGGTTATTATTGTAATTAATGGAAACATCAATAAGCAATAATAACTTGGGGAGGCTATAAACTTGCAGCAAGAAATCTATCAATGGGGACACGCCCAACATCCCACTTTAGTTTTTTTTCACGGTCTTGGTAGTACAGGTCTAGCATTTGGCGAACTAGCAAATTATTTACCAGCACATCATATCGTATCATTTGATTTACCTGGACATGGGTATGCATCAGCCTTGACAGAAGAAGCGGCTTATCTCCCATCAAATGTAATAGCATTAATCGAAAAGATGCTAACACAAAAGTTAGGTAATAAAAAATTTTATCTTATCGGACATTCTTTAGGTGCAGATTTGGCTTTACATTACGCAGCTACTTTTCCAAAGCAAATAGCTGGTCTTATTTTATTAGATGGTGGCTATTTAAGTTCACAAGATATGGGGATGACAGTAGAAATGGAGTTGCAGAACATTGAAAGTTTCTGTAACGATGTTAGATTCTCCTCTTGGGATGAATTTTTTCAATCGGAAAAAGAGGAGCTTTCGCGCTGGTCTGCTGAACTGGAAGCTGCTTCGCGTGCACAAGTAAAAGCATTGGATGGCGAAATTAGATTAGCTCTTTCCACGTTTACAGCACAATCGCTAATTAAAGGGCTTGATGCTGAACCCATTCGTCACAAACTTCAGCATGTGAAGTGTCCAACTTTATTGGTAAGTGCTACAAAACCTATTGAACTGGAACAAGTAAGAAATAAAAGTATAGCGGATTTCCAAGCAAAAGTAAGCAATGTTCAGGTAGAGCCTGTCCCGAATGCAGGGCATGATATTTTCCGCGATGCACCTGAGAAGGTAGCAGAAAAAATAACTGCATGGCTTGCTAATAATAATGGCTAAAGAATAATCGAAGCTGTACATTTAAAATAGGGGTTTAAATTACATGAAAAGGTTACGAACAGAAAGAGATTTAATAACGTTGATTGAATCTGATACGTGGATGATGGAAATTTTGCGCTGTGTGGAACAACAACAGTTACCCGACAGTTGGGTTTGTGCTGGCTTTATTCGTTCCAAGGTGTGGGATTATTTACATGACTATCAAGACAGAACGCCCTTAGCGGATATTGATGTTATTTATTTTGATAAGCAGCTAATTTCAGAAGAACAAGAGAAGCAATATGAACAGCGTTTATTGGAACTTTTACCAAAAGAACCGTGGTCTGTGAAAAATCAGGCGAGAATGCATATCGTAAACGCTAGTGAACCTTATCAATCTTCCGTTGATGGCATGGCACATTTTCCAGAAATCCCAACAGCGATTGGTGTAAGGCTTACAAAAGGTGTACTGGAATTGGCTGCACCTTATGGCATACAGTATTTACTGTCGGGTATTGTGGCACCGACCCCCTTTTTTTATAAACATACACATTTACATGAGATTTATCAAAAGAGAATTTATAATAAACAGTGGCAATCTAACTGGCCAAAACTATTTATAACGACACGATAGGCTAAAGGGGCGAAAAGAGATTGCAACAAGAAAAAAAGCAAATACTTATGCATTATGAAAAATCTATATTGTGGTTAGAGCACCTGTTAGATGTTACGGAGCAACAGTGGCGCATGCCAATCCAGCAAGGGAAGTGGACAGTAGCAGAGGTTATTGGACATCTAATTCCTTGGGATCAATTTGTATTAAACGAACGTTTGCCCTTTTTATTTTCAAAAAATCAGCTACCAAAGGGGCCAAATGTAGAACAGATGAATGCTCAAGCTGCAAGTAGTAGCCGCTTACAAAGCAAAGCGCAAATAGTACAGACATTGTTGAAGTGTCGGCGTTTACTGTTACAAGCGCTTCACGATTTACCGGATCAACAGTGGCAACAAAGTTTTAAGATTGGTTGCTCTGAACTTACACTTTACAGCTATTTTGCTGGATTGGTAGAACATGATCAGCATCATTTTTTACAAGTACAAAGTGTGCTAGGTGAAAAGCAATGGATATAAATATAAATCAAATCATTGATTATTATGCACAAGCAACAGTCAATTTTGTTGATATTTTCACAAATACAATGGAACCAGGACGAAAGGATACAGGACGTACTACTGCGCCTGGGAAATGTGGTTTAGTTTTCCCATTAGCTGGAAGTGCGTCTTTTAGTTTTAATGGGACACCCTATGCGATGGTGCCTGGAATGGTTGTCCATGCAGGACCACAAATGCCAATTGAAATTCAAGCGACTGGCGATAAGATATGGGAGTACGCAGTGGTTCATTATATACCATCAAAAGACATGGTGCCTTTCGCATTAGCCAATCAGCATTTTGCCATTCATACTGGAGATTATTCAAATATTATTAATCTTGTACAACAGTTAAAAGAAAGCTATGCCATGCCAGGGAGTATGGCGATTTTGAAATCTAAGGCAATATTTATGAATTTAGTGGAAGCTATCTTAATTTCAGCAAAGATGAAGATTCTTGACTCGGCAAATGAAATGATGGAACAAGTCGTTCAATACATACACGAGTACTATGCGAGACCACTATCGGTATCCAATATTGCGGAAGCATTCGGTGTCGAGCGTCGAAGATTAGCTTATCTTTTTGAACAACATACGGGCATGAATCCAAGTAGCTATTTAACAGAATATCGCATACGGCGGGCAAAAGACTTGCTAAGATATTGCAATTTTACGGTGGCAGAAATTGCTGAATGTGTAGGCTATGTTGATAGCTTTTATTTTAGTCGGGTATTTAAAAAAAACACAGGCATGTCTCCAACAGCATTTCGAAAATTAATGATGGAAGAAGCCAAATATGTATAAAGCAGACGAGGGAAACCGCCAATAAAAGCACATGAATCGCCAGTACACCTGCGCGCAACAAAAGTGTTAGATTGATTGCAGTCAATCTAACACTTTTTCTTTTTTAGTGCAGGCTTTTTGATAATTATTTTCGGCAAAAGTCCATATAGAAAACGAAATTGTCCATTCACAACTATTTTTCTCTTTGGTAGGATAGAACACGTAAATGATAATGACTATCAATTAATTAGTGGATTGCTATTGACTTATTAATGAAAATGATTATCATTATCGTTGATAGATGACCATGATGAGGAGAGATTTAATGTGAATAAATATATCAAAATGTGTGCGCCTGCACTTTTAGCACTATCCCTTGCTGCTTGTAATACCGATAAAGCGGCAGAGTCTACAGCAGTAAAAAATGAAGCGGTTACAAGTTCTACAGAAACACAAACAGAACAAGCAACAACACAGAACATTACATATTTAGGCGAAACGTATGAACTACCAGCAAAGGTAGAAAATATTGTAGCGGCAAGTTTAGAGTCTATGGAAGATGCTGCAATGCTGGATATTAAACCAGTGGGTGTACTCGATATTGGTGGCAAAATTCCATCCTATCTTACAAAGGAATTAGCAGGAGCCCAACTTGTAGGCAATAAAATGGAGCCAAATGCAGAGGCCATTTTAGCACTGGATCCTGACGTTATTATTGGGACATCCAAGTTCCCAGAAGAAACGGCGGAAAAGCTCAATAAAATTCAAACAATGATTCCTTACTCGCATATTTCAACAAATTGGAAGGAAAACTTAACATTGCTCGCACAGCTTACTGGGAAAGAAGAGGATGCTAAAAAAATCATTGCAGACTATGAAACGAAGGTTGCCGATGCTCAAATGAAATCAAAAGAGCAACTAGCAGACAAACAGGTGTTAATTGTTCGTTTGCGTGGTGGCGTTATGTATATCTATCCTGCGGGTGTTTACTTAAATCCTGTGCTTTATGAAGACTTAGGGGCACCAGTTCCTGAAATCGTAACAACGACGAAGGCACAAGCGGAACTTTCACTTGAAACGTTAGCGGATATCAACCCGGATGCAATTTTCCTGCAATTTGAGGAATCTGAAAATACAGATGCTCCGAAAGCATTAGAAGATCTGCAAAAAAACCCAATCTTTGCAAGCCTAAAGGCAACTAAAAATGAACAAATTTTTGTTAATGCCATTGAGCCTCTAGCTCAAGGTGGTACTGCTTGGTCTAAAGTGAAATTCCTAGATGTTGCAACGGAGAAATTACTTAAATAGATGAAATAGGCTGGTAGTAGAATTGGTGGAATCACCGGGCTATTACCAGCCTTTTCATAAGATAACGAATAAATAGAAAAAGGTGTCGCAGTTGAAAAAAACAAACATAGTATCATTTTCTATATTGGTAGCTTCACCTTTCCTCATTGCGATTGTGGCTTTAATGTCTATTATGTACGGGACAAAGGATATTAGTGCCTTAACAGTGTGGCAAGCCATAACAGTATTTGATCCTGCAAATATTGACCACCAAATTATAAGGACTAGCCGTATGCCTAGAATGTGCGCCGTATTGCTAGTAGGTGCGTTTTTAGCAGTAGCGGGTGCAGTTATGCAAGGTATTACTCGAAACTATTTAGCATCGCCATCCTTAATGGGCGTTAACGATGGTTCAGCCTTTGTTATTACATTAGCCATTGTATTCTTTCCTGGACTCCCAAACTATCAAATGATATTGCTATCGATGCTCGGCTCAGCATTAGGTGCTGGCATTGTTTTCGGCTTCGGTTCCCTTATTCGAGATGGGCTATCGCCAGTTCGATTAGCCATTATAGGGACGGTTATAGGGACATTTTTAAGTAGTATAGCGACAGCGATTGCAATGTATTTCCAAGTATCACAAACGGTTAGCGCTTGGTATAACACAAAGGTACATATGGTCGACAATAGTATGCTCTTACTATCCATTCCTTTTGGCTTAATTGGTCTAATGCTGGCGTTATTTTCGGCAAGGGCCATTACAATCACCGCATTAGGTGATGATATTGCTATAGGTCTCGGACAAAAAACAAAAGCAGTAAAAATGGTTAGTATGCTCGCCGTCGTATGTTTAACAGGAACTGCGGTTGCACTTGTAGGAAAAATTGCTTTTGTTGGGCTTGTTATTCCACACATTACACGTTTTCTTGTTGGCGTGGATTACCGTTTTATTATCCCATGTGCAGCACTAATAGGTGCATTCTTCTTAGCCCTTTGCGATGTGCTCAGTCGTTTCGTTAATTATCCATTCGAAACGCCCATTGGTGTATTAACTGCACTGGTCGGTGTTCCATTCTTCTTATATTTAGTTCGTAAGCACGGAGGTGAAAAGCGTGCATAGTAGAGCTTCCCGTGTAGTCATTACGGTCATCACTATACTTCTTTTATTAATTTTAGGGACAAGCTATCTCCATTTGACAAATGGTGTTTTTGATATGTCCGTAATGGATGTACTAAAAACACTCTTGCGAATTGAACCCAACCCGAAATTTGATCTTGTTATTTTTGAATTTCGTCTCCCACGAATAGTCATCGCGGCACTTGTTGGGGTAGGGCTAGGAATGGCGGGAGTCGTGTTACAGGGTATTACACGCAATGGCTTAGCAGACCCTGGAATTTTAGGCATTAATGCTGGCGCGGGTGCAGCAGTTGTTATTTTTATGTTTTTCTTTCAGTTACGTGTGGTCACAGCGGATATCAGTAGCTGGTTATCCATTTTAATGATGCCGATTTTTGGTTTTGTTGGTGGTACGATGGCCGCGGCTTTAATTTTCTCCTTTGCGATGAAAAATGGTCATTTAGATATGCAACGTTTGATTTTAACAGGGATTGCTATTAATAGTGGTTTTGGCGCGTTATCGTTGTTTCTATCATTAAAAATGAATGCACAAGATTATGAGTCTGCTGCCGTTTGGATGGCTGGTTCTATCTACAATGCCAATTGGATTTTTGTCGTGTCGATGTTGCCATGGCTCCTATTGTTAGGTTTTTATGTTTATCGAAAATCGTATTTACTCGATTATTTTCAATTGGAAGAAGACAGTATTACGAGCTTAGGCATAGCGCTGGAAAAGGAAAAAATGAAGTTATTATTGGCGAGTGTCGGCTTAGTGAGTGCCTGTGTATCCGTTTCGGGGAGTATAGGCTTTATAGGGTTAATGGCGCCACATATTGCGAAACAGCTTGTCGGTATTCAACATCGTTATGTTATGCCGGTAAGTGCGCTTATAGGGGCTTGTTTACTAGTGCTAGCAGACTTTATTGGTAAGACGGTGTTTGCACCTTCAGAGTTGGCTGTAGGCATTGTTGTGTCCATTATTGGTATACCTTACTTTTTGTATTTGTTAGTAAAGTCAAAAGCTTAGGGGGAAATCGTGTGCAAACTGCATTTAGAATGGAAAATTTATCTTCAGGTTATGAGCATGTCCGTGTATTTGAAGGGTTGAATTTAACGATAGAAGAGGGCAAAGTGACAACGATAATAGGACCAAATGGTTGTGGCAAATCAACATTATTGAAAACAATTGGGCGCATTTTAAAGAAGCAACAGGGAATCGTTTATTTGCAGGAACAAAATATGCAAAATTTATCGACCAAAGAAATTGCAAAAAAGTTAGCGATCTTATCCCAAACACCGATTGCACCAGGACAGTTAAAGGTAGAGGAGCTAATTGCATACGGTCGTTATCCACATCGTCATAATGTCAATCGTTTAACGAAGAAGGATGAAAAAATGATTGAGTGGGCCTTAACAGTTACAAATACATTGGAGTATCGCAGTCGTGAACTCGCACAACTTTCAGGAGGGCAACGACAGCGTGTCTGGTTAGCAATGGCATTGGCGCAAGAAACGAGTATTTTGTTGCTAGACGAGCCCACGACTTATTTGGATATGGCACATCAGCTAGAAGTGCTTGATATCGTAAAAAATTTAAATGAACAACATGGCTGTACGATTGTGATGGTTTTACATGATATTAACCATGCAGCGCGCTATTCAGACCATTTAATCGCTATGCGTCAAGGTGTTGTAGTGGAAACAGGTACTCCACAGGAAATTTTATGCGCGGATGTGATGCGCAAGGTATTTAATATTTCTGCGAGAATTATGGAAGATCCAGCAACAAACACCCCTGTATGTTATGGCTATGATGTGTTAAAGGAGGGAGACAAATGATTGTTGGACAAGTAGACAGTGTATCTGATTTTTTTTGCTATGAAATGACGTCGATGTTTACAGATTATACGTATTCGATAAATGTTTATGTCCCTCAAGGGCAAGCACCTAAAGAAGGCTTTCCTATAATCTATGTATTAGATGGTTCGTCCTATTTCCAGTACGTGAAGGAAGCCATCCGTCTACAAAGTCGTAACGCACCTAAAACGGGAGTATTACCTGCCATTGTTGTCGGTATCGGTCATCTAGCTGATATGCATGAACGCCGTTTCTACGACTTTACAGCACCTGCAAAAACGTATAGTTATCCTGCCAGATTTAAAGGCAAAGGTTATCATCAGCATGGAGGGGCAGAAAACTTTAGTCGCTTTTTACAGGAGGAATTAAAGCCGCGACTTTCTGCACAATTTCATGTAAATGAACAGCAACAAACATTATTTGGTCATTCGTTAGCAGGTTATTTCGCACTATGGCAATTATTAAATAATAGAGGTAGTTACCAACATTATATCGCTATTAGCCCCTCAATCTGGTGGAATGAACATGAGTTGTTTGCTAGAGTAAAGGCTTTTATGGAAGCGCATCAACATGTGAAGGAAACCATATTTATTGGCGTAGGAGAACTGGAAACGTTTATGGTAGAAGATGCGCGACAAATAGCGGATCAGTTAGAGAAAGTAATGGACATAGTCTTTTATGAGGCATTAAGCGAAAACCATGCATCTGTAGTCCCTACTGTTATGAGTAGAGCTATACGCTTTGTGCATAAAAATTAATTTTACAGCCGCATTATCTTAGGTAATGCGGTTTACTTTTGGATAATAATACAATAATATGTATTTAAAATCAAAAAAGGTGTGATATAAGTGGGCGTTATTTTAGCAGATAGTCAACATGCACACATAGTGCATAAAGTCATGATGCAAGCTTTTAAAGAATATGAACATGCAACACCGCCGTCTAGCGCATTAAGCGAAACAGTGAGCTCAATTGAACTGGCACTACAAAATGGCGAGCAAGCTTTTATTAGTTATATGGAAAATGAACCTGTCGCGATGGTTCGATTTACATTGAATGATGAGGGGATATATTTCTGCCGATTATCTGTAGTTCCGGAAAAGCAAGGTCAAGGTTTGGCCAAGATGTTAATAGCTGAAGTTGAAAATTATGCGCGTGCTCAAGGCAAAAGTGTAAGCAAATGTAAAGTCCGTATGAGTGTACCACGTAATATTGCATTGTATCGTGCATTGGGATATGTTATTACGAAAGAAACGATGGCAGAAAATCTTAACGGTATTTCGCTTCCTATTGTAACAATGGAGAAGACACTGTAGGGGGGCATGTATTTGAAAAAAAGAATAGGCTGTTTGCATGCACATCATTCAAATATAGACTACATAGAGCAAGCATTTAATGGTTTTCAAGAGATAGAGCTAGTGCACTTTGTTGACCCGGGACTCATTCAGCATGTGACAAAGGGTACTGATCATTTGTCCTTAAAGGTAAAAGAGCAATTGGAGTGGATAGCAAGCTGTAATATCGATGTCATTTTGATTACATGTACAAATTACATTGCATTGTTAAAAGAAGAGCAACTGTCATTATCTATACCGATTATAAAAATGGATGAACCTTTTTTTCAAATGATATGTGAAGAGACGCAGCCCCAATTTATTCTTTTTACAAACCCTGCAACGGTAGATGGAACGATGGAGAGACTTTACCAATATGCGAAGCGCCATAAGAAGGCCATCAATGTCCAGGTGAAGGTACTAGACAATACATTTGACCTCATTATGCAAGGGAATAAGGCAGCGTATAACAATGCAATTATCCAATATTTCCGGGAAATAATGAATGATGGGCTGCGGATTGCTGTTTCACAGCTTTCGATGGTTGAGGCCGCACAACAATTTGAAGAGGAGTTCGGTGTAGCCATTACACACCCATTGTTATCGTTAGTGGAATTTTGGAGACTCGTTGATACAAAATGTGCAAATCCTGATAAAAAATAAAATGAAAATGAAATGAAACTTTTAAATTGGTAGTATAATGAATTTAGAAATAGAAACGGGGGCGAGCTAAATGAACGATTTACGCTATCCAATTGGACAATTTCGATTTCCAGAAGTAGTGACCGCACAGCATGTACAGAAATGGATTGATGATGTCCGTCTATTGCCGAGGCAATTAGCGGAAGCATTAAGTGGAGCAAGTGAACAATCATTAGCAAAATCCTATCGAGAGAACGGTTGGACAGTCACGCAATTAGTCCATCATCTAGCGGATAGTCATATGAATAGTTTTATTCGCTTTAAGTTAGCTTTAACTGAAGATACACCGACAATTAAGCCCTATAACGAAGAACATTGGGCAATGCTCCCTGATTCAGATATGCCAGTTGCGACTTCCTACAAGTTGCTAGAAAGTTTACACGAACGTTGGGTCTATTTGCTGACAAGTTTAACCGATGAGCAATTACAAAGTGCATTTCACCATCCAGACAACGGGTTCATGACGCTTGAAAAAGCACTCGCTCTGTATGCATGGCATGGAAAGCATCATCTTGCGCATATACACAATGCTCTTGCAAAATAGATAAAATAGGCGACTTTTTCTCACATTTGAGAGAAAGTCGCCTCTTAATTTTTTTGTTAATGCATGCTACTAAACATGTATCAAATTATACAATTGTTATACCTGCACTTGCAGTACCAGTTAATACTTGTGCAACAGCTACACCAGTTGTAGTGATTGAGTACACCATTATTAGTTTGTCACCAGCAGAAACTGCTACCGGTGCAAAACTGCCTGAACCAAACGCTGTAGCACCTAATGCTATTGCTCCTGTAAATGCTGGAGCTAAGTTAACTGTAGCATCTGTAGCAGTATAAGTCGTACTTCCAGCAGGTGCACGATAGATTGTCGCAGTAACTGTAGTAGAGCCCACTAGAGCAATGGCAACTGTAGCAGAGAATGATGCAGATAAACCTGTAATACTACCAGCACGTGGTACTGTAAATGCTTCTGTTACAACGCCTGATAAGTCAAGCGTGTTACCTACAAGCGTTACACCAGGAACTGCAGTACCGAATCCGATAAGGGATGGTGTAGCGATTAGCCCAGTAACTAAAGAAGTTAACACAACAGGTGTAACCCCAGAAGAGAATGGAATAATGGAACCGCCTGTAGCTGGTTGTGATGGTGTGATACATGCAGCATCAACCGCTAAAAATGGACCTAATGCATGACATTCCATACCTCTAGATGAGCAACCACATCCGCTATTAGACATAGGATCATTTAAGAACATATTTACACCTCCTTTCTTCATTATTCTATTCATAGAGGAATAGAGTAAAAGGGCTATTAACTACATACATAAAGCTATTTTTATCTTCATTAAAAACTAAAGAAAGGTTTTAGGACGTAACATGATAGTCTATCGTCTATTTGATAAATGTCACAGCTAAAAATACGCAACCATCAATGTAAATGAGGGGAATGTGGACATGAAAAAGTCCAATAGGTATTGTGAATACTTATTGGACCGTTTCATATAGGAATTGTAATGGCTATTTTCATGGTATTGAATGGTTTTTCCTCCGAGGCGTTCAAACTAATTACGTCTACGAAATAGATTGAAAAATAAAGAATTTTTTTCTTTTTTCTGGTCTACTTCTATTACTTCTTCTATTGCTTCTTCTACCATTACCTTTTCAACAATTTCTAGTTGGTTGCTAGCTTCTTCATTCGTTGCTATAAGCGGCGTATGTTCTTCTATAACTAAATCATGGTTGTCGAATGTTTCAGCTTCCGTAGCAGGAGGCATAGTTGGAGTATCTACCGTTGCCTGAACTAATGACGAAGATTCTGTTAGCACCAAGTCATTAGCTATGGGTGCTGTTAAACTATTCGTTTCCAAGATGCTTACAGGGACTCCCTGTGTATCTGCTGCATTTTTAAAGTGAAAAGTCGATTCTGCTGTAGTGTTTCGATATAAACCGTTGTAAATATGACTTGGATGGGTATTAATTGATTGAAAATAATGTTGGTTAAAATGACGTTCTTCATGTTTTTTATCGGAATTAGGATTAGGTGGATGATGCATGCCGGTGTTTATATTTGTTGCTTTGCCAGCCAAACTTTGAAGAAATTGATAAGTTGGTTCGGTCGTAGTTAATGATGGTTGTACAGTTGTTTGAGCAATTTCTTCTAAAAGCTTTTTTGTAGGGTTGGCAATATTTTTTAACGAGTTTTCATCAATATTCGTAAAATGAGTATCTGTTGGCGGTGATGCTCCATTGTTATCAACCGTTATTATTTTATTTAATACGGCTAAAATTTCCTGATTCATTTCTTCTATTGTTTGATTAAGGGATTGTATTTGAATCGAAAGCTGCTTTACTTGTTCCTCGTATTCTTTAATTTGTAAGCTTTGCTTATCATCAATTGTTTCAGTTAAGCCCTCTATATGAGCGATTTGCGTTTTCAGCTCCTCAAACTCATTCTTCACAAATAGATAATCTTCAATTGAAGTACCCGCTTTTAAAGTAGTTAACGTCTCTCTATAGGAATCAATTTTTTCTTTCAATTTTTCAATGTCTTGAGTGGAGTACAACTTCGAATCTTCCATTGCATTTCACCCCTTTCAGTCCATTAGTATTTTATTAAAAAACTCTACTTTCTGTTACAAAACCATGTAAACAGTCGAGAAGAAAGCAACGGTTCTATTCACTACACGACAACACCTCTCTTGAATAAATATCCTGTAAATTATTTGTTAGCCCATGCACTTAACGCTAAAAAACATATGCTACAAACGAAAGATAAAAAACTTATGGAGGTGTCAAAAGGATGCAAGATAATATGCCATCCCAGGCGCGCGAACTAATTTGTATAAATGTCGATAAGGTATATGACTGGATTGTAAAGGAAATGTCATTTGATATTTCGCCAACAGGTGCCATTACTTTCCCTGGTATAACACCAACGACAGTTTTAACAGGTGCAACTGTTACGTGTAGAGTAATCCCGGCTGCGACAAACCCAATCGTGATTCTTAATCGTGAGAATCGCCAATTCTCTATTGATGGATCAACAGTTTGTCTGCAACACTTGAATATTCAAAAGAACTTCATTCTTACAATTGTAGTTACTTTACCAAATGGTACTGTGTTTACAAGCAGTGAGATTCCGGTATCACGTTGTGAACAAGTTACATTATGTGCACCTAAAGGAACAGATGTTGAAATTCTTTATACAGATTTAGATTGCTTCGTGTGCACAACAGGTACGCTTACTGCTGGTACTGGAACAATTACATTTTCTGCGTTAACAATTACAGTAGCAGTATGTCAAAGTATTCAATCTACGTTCCCAGTTACTGTAGAGTTCTTAGCAAACTACTGCGAACCAAGAGCAGATTTACCATTCTCATGCCCAACTGCGGTTCGTCCAAAACAATGTTCCGTTATTTTCCCAACAATGGGGTAATGGTGCTAACACATAAGAAGTTGTCATAACATAAAGAGAGGATTATCCTCTCTTTTTTATTTTGGTTACTTATTATATAGGCAAGGGGGCCCTAATTATGAGTATTCATAATGAGTCTGTGCAAGAAAAAATAAGGAAGCTGAAAGAACAAACAACATTATATGTCGATGAAATGAAAAGACTGGTGAAAGAGCTCGACCAGAAAAAGGAAGTAAGTAGCGTTAGTTATTTCACAACGTCACTTAATATTTCATATGATGCTGATCAAGAAAGCCTATGTCTTGGCTCTTATCATATTCGCAATATCGGTAATCAACCACTAACAAATCCGTATATTTGTATAAAGCTGCCTGATGATTCTCCTTTTTCATTTTCAGGAAGGTATGTTTATGAGCATTTTAATCAAAATTTAAAAGTTTCCGGTAGCTGGGAACGAATACATGATACTTCTAACAAAACAGAATTTTGGCTTAAACCAATAGGGAAACCAACAATTGAGCCAAATGAGACGATTTCATTTACTAATTTCCAAATTAAATGGTCCCATCATTTATCCTATGCAGGTACAATAACGGGATTTACATATTGTGATGAGCTACAAGACGGTGTCCTAGTAATAAATCCTATTAATCTTAATGGAATGAGCAGTGTAAAGGAGGGGCAAGATGAGTGAATTAGAGGAACAAAAATTAGAGGTAGGGCTTGAGCAAATCGTACGTCAATATATGAAGGATCGGCTGATAAATGTCTCAGACTTTAAACAGGAGGAAGATAATAGTTTTGCTTTTCTAGAAAAAAACACGTTGCAACTATTGCTTGCCTCCTTGCTATCCGGGGACAAGAGAGTACTAGTAGAGAATGGCAATGGGCAATTTGAATTAAGTATTGTAAAGCAGCTAGATGAAATGATTGAGGAAACGAAAGTGCAGTTTGAGGAAGTAATGGATCTTTTGAAAAAGCTATCGTGATAGGAGGTACTAACGTGGATAATCAAAGCGTTAAAAATAACGATCCTATACAGCTACAGCAAATGATTATTTTTTTAAGAGCAGAGCTTGCGAAATATAAAAATGAAATAAATCGACTTAGAGATAGCGATTATTATTCACTCGTACTAAGACTAGAGCGAGAAAATGTCCGACTGACAAGACAAAATAAAGAACTTTCAATGGATCGTATGAAGTTAAAGAGAACGTTTGAAAGGGAGTCAAAGACCTATGAAGAAGATAGACAAAAAAGAGAGAGTCAACGACAAAAACATATTGCCTCGATAGACCTACTGTTAAAAGAAATAGAGCGCTTACGTACAGAAAATAAACAGTTACAGTATACAAGGAAGCAGACCCATCAGGATATAGCAGTAGATGATAAGCGTGCTATAGAGAATCTCGAAATACAGTTAAGTACATTTACGAAAGAACTCAATGCAAAAGTGAATTCGATAATGGATACTTTACAGCAAGATGACACAACTAATGTCTATGATTATTTAGTTAAAGAACTAGCAGAGAGAAACGATGAAATCCATAAATTGTCCATAGAGTTAATGGAAATAAAAAATAAAAAAACAAGTGCGGAAGCCGTATCGAATGAAAAAACCCTATCCGAGTTAAACGCTAAGATTGAAAAAATAATAGCTCAATCGATTGATTTTGAAGAGCAACTAGAAAAGAAAGTACGTATACTGGATGACTTAGAGCAACAATTAAACCAGCTCGTTATAGAAATCAATGCCAATCAATCGATGTAAAATAAGTGCTGGCATCATTTAAGCGGTATGTGGAATCAGGATGGATGTATCCTCTTATGTAAAATCAAAAAATTAGGGGCTCACTAGTAGTTGATTATGGAGGACATAGAAGTGCTACTCAAAATACTCAAATGGAAGCCGCAACTAACGTGAATCAGCGAGTTGCGGCTTATTGTGTGCCTGCGTACGAACATCATGGCACAGCCTGAAGCTATTTTTTCTATAAATGTTACGCAAAATTAAGCGCTGTTATTATTTTGTTTCTCGGTGTAATGTAACACGCTTCAAACGGGGTGAATATTTCTTTAATTCCAGTCTTTCAGGATTATTTCGTTTGTTTTTAGTTGTAATGTAATTTTTATCGCCTGTTTCAGTGCAGGCTAAAGTAACTTGAACACGCATATTATCGACTCCTTTTAAATCGTAATTATTACGCTTTAGATAATATATTGTTTACATACTAATGTCAATGTTTTGCGTTACAAAAAGTTATGCATTGCATTTTTATATTTTTTATGATTAAATTACAAACTATAAATAGTAATCATTACGATTTAGAATGATGGAGGTTATAAAATGACAAATAAAATTCCAGTGACTGTATTAAGTGGTTATTTAGGTTCGGGTAAAACGACGATAATGAATCATGTGTTACAAAATGAAAAAAACATGCGTGTAGCTGTTATTGTCAATGATATGAGTGAAATTAATATTGATGCAGAGTTGATTGCAAATGGTAGCGGTATTTCTCGGACAGAGGAAAAATTCGTAGAGCTTTCCAATGGCTGTATTTGTTGCACACTACGTGAGGATTTACTACAAGAAGTAGAGCGTCTCGCAAAGTTAGGGAATATTGATTATATTTTAATTGAGTCGACAGGTATTAGTGAACCAATACCAGTTGCACAAACCTTTAGTTATTTAGACGAGGAGCTCGGTATTGATTTAACGAAGTTCTGCAAACTCGATACAATGGTAACTGTAGTCGATGCTAATCGTTTTTGGCATGATTTTCAGTCAGGTGAAAGTCTATTGGAACGTAAGGAAGCAGTTGGTGAATTAGATGAACGCGATGTAGCAGATTTATTAATTGACCAGATTGAATTCTGTGATGTTTTAGTGCTGAACAAGTGTGATCTCGTAACAGAAGAAGAGCTTGAAAGACTAGAACGTATTTTGCGAGCACTACAACCTGAGGCAAAGCTTATTCGTACCGTTAATGGGGTAATAGAGCCAAGCGAAATTTTAAATACAGGAAGATTCGATTTTGAGAGAGTATCAGAATCGGCAGGCTGGTTAAAAGAGCTAGAACTTGGTCATGAAAATCATACACCGGAGACAGAAGAGTACGGTATTGCTTCATTCACTTATAAGCGTAAAATCCCTTTCCATCCAATGCGCTTTGTAGAGTGGTGTGATAACATGCCAGAATCAATTGTCCGTGCCAAAGGTATTATTTGGAGTGCGAGGCATCAAGATGTGGCATTATTACTGTCACAAGCAGGTTCGTCTGCGAAAATTGAACCTGTTTCTTATTGGGTAGCAGCTTTACCTACAGCACAGCAACAGGATGTCTTTTTACAAAGCCCAGAGGTATTGGACGATTGGGATGAAGAATTCGGTGACCGTATGACACAGTTAGTCATTATAGGAATAGACTTAGATCAAGAAGAAATTACAAAAGAGCTTGATGCATGCCTTTTGACAACGAATGAGTTTGCGGAGCCTTGGGAACAGCTAGAGGACCCTTTTAATTGGGAGTGGAGTTAAAGAGGCTAAATAGTGGGTTGCCTGTTCAGCTTACTTTTAATGATAGGAGTTAACGAGTTATAAGGTTTAATCAAAGTGAAGGGTTGCTCGACGCCTATGGAATAGCAAGAGGCTTAAGCCACGCCTGCAAAAATGCGAGCAACCCGTAACGGCAATCAACTTGCACATAGAAAATAACTAGGAGACTCGGCGCTTGCCTATGAAAAGCTTAGTGTTCGTGCTCGCTGGATTTAGTAATAATGCATGGAATTACTGTAGGAGAAACTGGATCTACCACATTACTTTTGTGGTAGATCCTTTTTAAATACATGATTATAGTCAGTCGCATCTCGTAATGCCTTTTCTTCTATTGGGATTCTTACTGATAGCATTGTAATGTTTAAGAGTGTAAAGCAAAATGCTGTAAAATAAGCTTGAAACATAATAGGCAACAGCAGAATTTCTAAACTAACAACGGCATAATTAGGGTGACGCATAAATGTATAGGGTCCCTTTCTGACAACTTCTGCACCTGGTAAAATTAAAATTTTCGTATTCCAAAAAGGTCCTAATGACCGGATACACCATATACGTAAAGCTTGCACTAAGAGGAATAATAAGAAAAGTAACGGAAATAAGGGCGATGGTCCAAAATTATTGGAAACAACTTCAACAATCAAAAATAGAAAAAAACTAACATGCATGGCAACCATATAGGAATAATGTGATTCACCTACTTCATAGGCACCTTTTGCAAGCATCCATTTTTCATGGCGTTTGGCTATAAAAACCTCTGTTAATCTTTGTAGAATTACAAGAATTAAAATAAAGTAAAATAGCATACTACTCCCTCCATTTAAGTAATACAGCTTCCGCACAGAATCCAGGGCCGAGGGCGACAAGCAACCCAATATCATCTATCTGCCCTTCGTTTAACATAAATTGTTCGAGTACATATAATACGGTAGGCGAGGACATATTACCGTGATTGCGTAATATTTCCCGAGAAATGTCGGTTTTTTGTTGAGAAAGATAGAGCGCATCCTCATAGGCTTTTAACACCTTTTTCCCTCCAGGATGTGCAATAAAATGATCGAGCTGTTCGCTGAAAAGGTGTTGTTCGACTAAAAATTGTTCAATGAAAGGACCTAGCCAATTCGTAATAATCGCTGGAATACTTTTTTGGAAAACGACATGAAGCCCGTTATCTTTTATATTCCAGCCCATCACATTTTCTGAATCAGGCATCCACTTCGAGCCAGTTGTAACAATCGAAGGAACTGCTTTCTTCGTCTGTATTGCTGCATCGTCTCCGCAAACAAGTATGCAAGCTGCACCATCTGCGAATAAGGATGCACCGATTAAATTACTTTTTGAAAAATCGTTTTGTTGAAAGGTTAAGCTACAAAGTTCAACACATACAACAAGCACCTTTGCTTGAGGATGTGCTTTGCAATAATCATAGGCACGACTTATGCCAGCTGCTCCACCTGCACAACCTAACCCCCATAGAGGAATACGTTTTAATCGATCTGAAAAAGGTAGTTGATTCATAATTCTAGCATCGATGCTTGGTGTAGAGATGCCCGTACTACTTACGAAAATAATGGCATCTATTTCGTTAGAAGAAATCGGTGCTTCTAAAAATGATTCATTTTGTAAACAAGCTTGAATGACCTCAACGCTATATTGCGTTGCTAACGCTATATACAGATTGTTTCGCTCTTCGAAAGTATGCTCATTGCGGTGCCATTCGGCTGGTACACAGAAATGGCGAGTCTGAATGCCACCATTATCGAATACTTTTAAATAACGCTCTAATTTGGGGATTTTTTCGTAAAATAGTTCTTTTGTTAATGCCTCTGCATTCGCTTGCTGCAATGTGTAAGGTGGTTGATATGTACTTATCGAAATAATTTTTGACAATTCAACATCTCCTTCGTAAATAGGGGTCTTGTACATTATATGCAGATAGGAAGGGCATACATGCTTCATATAGATCAATTTGACAATTTTGAAAAAATTAGATATATTGGAAACATCTAAATTGGAAGTAGGTGATGTGACATGATGAATAGAGCCGTTTTTAACGAACTGCATTTCGGTTTGTTCAATTTCACACGCCTAAAATATACAATTTGACCTTGCTTTGTAGCGTGAAATACTACGATGTGGCAATGGCTATTTGTATATTCCCTTAAACGTGCCTGTGAAACTTTGTAACTGCCGAAATGCAGTTGCAAAGTTTTTTTATGTTTGTAACGCATTAAGAGGCGTAATGGATAGACACATTTAGGAGGAATAACAATTGAATTTAACAACTTTAGGTTTTTCAACATATTTTCAAGAGCAATTCACTGCATTTAAAGAGCAAACAAAGTTAGCAAATTGCATACCTGCAAGGGTTGCTTTGGAGCATAAACATTCATATCGTGTGTTAGCTGAAGATGGGGAATGGTTAGCGACCATCGCTGGCCATTTTGCGTATACATCGCTCGCTAGAGAAGACTATCCAGCAGTTGGGGATTGGGTACTAGTGGAGAAGATGGCAGGAGAAGAAAAGGCAATTATTCATAAATTATTTACCCGCAAGTCCGTTTTTTCTCGTAAGGTTGCAGGATTAGAAATTAAAGAACAAATTGTCGCGTCAAATGTTGATATCGTTCTTCTTGTCATGAGCTTAAATGCCGATTTTAATATTCGCCGTTTAGAACGCTATTTAGTAGCCGCTTGGGATTCAGGCGCTAAGCCAGTAGTTGTACTGACCAAGGCCGATTTATGTGAGGATATACCGAGCATGGTATGTGAGGTTGAGCAAGTCGCATTTGGAGTAGATATTTTTGTTACTAGTGCACGTTCAGGTGAAGGGATAGAAGCTATTCGCATGCTCTTTACGGACGGGGTGACGGGTGCACTGCTCGGTTCATCGGGTGCGGGAAAATCTACTTTAATGAATGCATTAAATGGAGAAGAGCTTATGAAAGTTTCAGCTATACGGGAAGATGATGCGAAAGGTCGCCATACAACAACACATCGGGAATTAATTGTACTGCCGAGTGGCGGTTGCTTAATTGATACGCCAGGGATGCGTGAATTGCAATTATGGGATCAAAGTGAAAGTCTATCTTCTAGTTTCCGTGATATTGAAGAATTTGCGACAGCATGTCGTTACAGGGATTGCACCCACCATAAAGAGCCGCATTGCGCCGTACAGCAAGCCATTTTAGATGGAACGCTTGAACCATCACGCTTACAAAGCTATTTTAAATTGCAAAAAGAACTTGCTTTTATTGAGCGGAAAACGAATGTGCAAGCAAAACTGAATGAGCAACGCAAATGGAAGCAAATTGCGAAAGGGTTAAAGAAGGGAAAGAAATAGTCGAGAAACGTTAAGGAGCAACTTCGCAATGACTGCGGAGTTGCTATCTAATTGTTTGAGGAGATGTATTATGGCTATACAAACTATTAATCATTTTTTATTTTCTGTTTCAGATCTAGCGCAATCTATAGCATTTTACCAAAATATTTTTGATGCGAAGCTTTTGGTGAAAGGGAGAAGCACAGCCTATTTTGATGTAAATGGGCTATGGCTTGCGTTAAATGAGGAAGCGGATATTCCACGTAACGAAATTCACCAATCCTATACACATATTGCTTTCTCTATCGATGCAAAAGATTTCGATACGATCTATGAAAAGCTTGTACATTATAAAGTCAATATTTTAGAGGGTAGGGTAAGAGATGAGCAAGATAAACAATCTATCTATTTCACTGATCCCGATGGTCATAAATTTGAATTCCATACAGGTACTTTGCAGGATCGCTTAGCTTACTATAAAAAAGAAAAACCGCATATGGAGTTTTTCAATGATTAAAAAAGGAGTGGTAATATGAAAAAAGCAATTATTTTTGATATGGATGGCACATTATTCCAAACAAATCTTATTTTGGAGCCGGCTCTTTCTGCGACATTCGATGTGCTACGTACAAAGGGATTATGGCAGGGGGAGACACCCATTGCCCAATATCGTGAAATTATGGGGGTTACATTGCCTGTTGTATGGGAAACATTATGCCCTATGCACACATTAGAGGTGCGTGAAGCTAGTAATGTTTTATTTCATGAAAAGCTTATCGAGCTAATACGAAACGGCAAAGGCGCATTGTATCCAAATGCAGAGCAAACACTCGCTACTTTAGCAAACGACTATCATTTATACATAGCGAGCAACGGACAAAAAGAGTACTTGCAAGCAATTGTTGAAACATATAAGCTGAACCGTTTTATAGAAGGAACATATAGTATTCAATCTATTCCAAGTGGTCATAAATCTGATTTAGTAAGAAGTGTAATCGAAGCAAACGCCATTCAAGCTGGCACTGTTGTCGGAGATCGTTCGTCGGATATCCAAGCAGCACGAGATAATCAGCTATTTTCAATTGGTGTACGCTTTGATTTTGCTCAAGAATCCGAGTTACAAAAGGCACATATTGTGATAGATAATCTACAGGAAATACCATCTGCACTAGCGACTATTTTATAAAAATGTATCATTGTTCTTCATCCATCTATAGCAAGCTCGTAATGTTTACGTTGCATTCCATAAGGGGAAAGAGTAAAATAGTGCCAAACTATAATAAAAGCGTTGAGAAGGAAAAGTAAATTGGACAAGCATTTAATAGAGAGCCTCTGTTGGTGGAAATGAGGTAAATGAACCCTTTTGAAAATGACCTTTGAGCTTCGTACCGAAAGCTTTTTGCGAGTAGATTACGACGAGATGGGCACTCGTTACAACAGCGGCAGTATCTCTTATATAAATGCAAGACGTACTGATTAAGGCAAATAGTGTAAGCTATTTGTAAATATAGGTGGTAACACGGGTATACTCGTCCTAATCAGTCATGATTAGGGCGTTTTTTTTATCTTCAAAAAGCGTTAGCTATTAATAATTAGGAGAAAATTCTAATAAGGGACGAATGAAGATAGGAAAAACATGTTATCCGCATAACAAGAAATTTGGAAGATTGAGGGGAGTAACTTAAGATGACAATTGTAATTGGAGGAGCGTGGCCTTACGCGAATGGTTCATTGCATTTAGGGCATATCGCTGCATTATTACCAGGTGATATTTTGGCTAGATATTACCGACAAAAAGGTGAGCAAGTATTGTATGTTTCAGGAAGTGATTGTAATGGTACGCCGATTTCAATTCGAGCTGCACAGGAAAATACGACGACAGAAGCAATCGCAAACCATTACCATAACGAATTTACACAATGTTTTCATGACTTAGGATTTACGTATGATTTGTATACAAGAACGGATGCAAAGCACCACCATGATGCGGTACAGTCTATTTTTTTACAACTGCTAGCAAATAATTATTTATACAAAAAGAAGATTGAACAGGCCTATTGTGAAACGGATAAGCAGTTTTTACCTGATCGCTTTGTAGAAGGTATTTGTCCAAATTGCGGAGCGAAGGCACGTGGAGATCAATGTGATAATTGTTCACAAATTTTAGATCCACTCGAATTAATCGATAAGCGTTGCAAAATTTGTGGCAATGAGCCTGTTATCCGAGAAACAGAACATTTTTATTTTACTTTTAGTCAATTTCAAGGAAGACTTGAAACGTTTTTAGCTGAAGCCAAAGCAGATAAACGCTGGCGAGACAATGCACTAGGCTTAACTGAACGTTACTTAGCGGAAGGCGTACCAGATCGTGCTGTTACCCGTGATTTACCGAACGGAGTTGACGTACCCGTTCCAGGCTTTGAAGGAAAGAAAATTTATGTGTGGATTGAAGCGGTAGCAGGATATTTAACAGCTAGTATGGAATGGGCAAAACAACACAATAGAGCACTTGAAGATTTGTGGAATGAAGAAACCATTGCTTACTATGTGCATGGCAAAGATAATATTCCATTCCATACAGTTATTTGGCCAGCGATTTTGATGGGGATTGGGGCAAAAGCATTGCCAACACATATTGTCTCAAATGAATATTTAACATTGGAAAAACGAAAATTATCTACGAGTCAAAATTGGGCCGTGTGGGTGCCATATATTTTAAGTCGCTATGATGCAGATTCGATACGATATTTTTTAACAATGAATGCGCCGGAAAACCGAGATACTGATTTTTCTTGGCGAGAATTTATTTATAGTCACAATGGAGAATTGCTAGGAGCTTACGGCAACTTTGTCAATCGCACGTTGAAGTTTATTGAGAAGTCATTTGATGGTCAAGTGCCTCAGGTGGATGTCGATGGGTCTGTAAGGAAACAAACGATTCAATTGTTTAGTGATGTCGGTGTGGCGATTGAAGCGGGGCATTTTAAACAAGCGTTAGAGGGGATTTTTGCATATATTCGCGCAGCCAACCGCTATTTTGACGAACAGCAACCATGGTTACAAGTAAAGGACAATTTGGAAGATTGCCATCAAACGCTCGCAACATGTGTTTATATGATTGCAAATTTAGGTCAAGTACTACAGCCATTTTTACCGTTCTCTACAGAGAAAATTCGGAACATGTTAGGCATAACCGAATTGCTGTGGCATGAGCAAGTAGAGCTACCTAAAAGCATTACCGAAGTAACACCGTTATTTGAACGGCTTGATGTAGGGCTAATTGAAGAAGAATACCAAAAGTTAGTAAATGACAGTCAATAAAATTGTTTAAGTGACTGGAATTGTATGAGTGACTGGCACTGTACTTTCCGCGGGCACACGATAAGCCGCCATATCCTCGCTAATGCGCGGTTATGGCGGCTTATGTTCTGTGCGGATTCCACTGAAGTCTCCACGGATTTTTCTTTAAAACATATGTGAATTGTATGAGAATTGTATGAGTGCCTGACACCTAAACAATTTAGTTCGTAACGGGTGTTAGGTTCGCTACAACAATGCTGTTGATAGCATTGATATAAGCCATTGCACTTGCTTTTAAAATATCTGTATCTGCCGCTTTTGCAATATATTTCGCGCCTTCGTGTTCAATTGTAATTTTTACTTTACCAAGCGCTTCTTTACCACGAGATACGCTGTTAATGTTATATTCCACAAGTTTTACATCTATTTGTACAATATCTGCAATGGCAGAATACAAGGCGTCAATCGGGCCTGAACCGACTGCACTAGCTTTTAATACTTCGCCACCTTTGCGAATTTTTACACTAGCAGAAGGGAAGCTTGCATTGCTGACGACTTGTAAATCGACAATGTCAAAAAATTGCTCACTATAATGAGTCGCATTGGCATGATTTGCGTCATGCTTTTCATAATAACTTTCTACAATGACATATAAGTCGTGGTCGTAAACTTCTTTTTTAGCATCAGCTAATTTTAGGAAGCCGTCAAAGATACCTTCAAATTCTTCATTCGATAGATTTGAAAAGCCTAACTTCTCCAGTGCATTTTTTACTGCATGGCGTCCTGAACGAGCCGTTAAAACAAGTTCCATATCATCCAGACCTACATCTTCGGGATGGACAATTTCATAGGCATCGCGAGATTTAAGCAGACCATCTTGATGAATACCTGAAGAGTGGGCAAATGCATTGTCTCCAGTAATGGCTTTGTTCACTTGTACATCTAAGCCCATAAAGCTAGAAACAAGGCGTGATGTGTTCATAATTTCTTTTGTGTTAATGCGCGTAGTTGCATTGTAGATAGAGCTGCGTGTTTTCAATGCCATGACAACTTCTTCGAGTGCGGCATTTCCTGCACGTTCCCCGATACCATTGATGGTACATTCGACTTTGTCTGCCCCGTTTTTAATAGCAGCAAGTGTGTTAGCTGTTGCCATTCCAAGGTCATTGTGACAGTGTACACTTAGTAAAACACTGTCATTTAGATTTTTCATGCGGTCATTCAGCTTGTAAATCATAGCGCCAAATTCCTCAGGTTCAGCAAATCCAACAGTGTCCGGCACGTTAATCATCGTTGCGCCAGCCTTCATCACTGCCTCAATTGTTTTCCATAGGTATTCAAAATCTGAGCGAGAAGCATCCTCTGTTGAATACTGCACTTGTGGTAAAAGTGTTTTTGCATATTTCACAGCATCTACGCCAATTTGTAATATTTGATCTTTCGATTTACTGAATTTCTTTTCAACATGGATATCAGAAGTGCCAAGTACCATATGAATCATTGGATTTTCAGCATATTTTACAGCGTTGTATACCGAATCAATATCAGCCTGTACTGCTCGTGCTAAAGCTGTAATCATAATGTCATTCGTATTGCCGACCTTTTGTGCGACAGCTTTTACAGCATCAAAGTCACCTTGTGATGAAGCAGGGAAACCAGCTTCGATAATATCGACGCCTAATTTTTTGAGTTGCTGTGCAATCTCTACTTTTTCGTATAAGTTTAGTTTTGCCCCTGGCACTTGCTCGCCATCACGTAAAGTTGTATCAAACACCCAAATTTTTCTTCCCATTTTCAAACACTCCTTTTGTTGTAATTAATAAAAAAAATAAAAAAAACCCGCCTCTATATCAAAATATAGAGACGAGTTATTGCTCGCGGTACCACTCTAATTGACCTTTTCTTTCAAGAAAAAGTCCCCTTATCGACAGCTATCACTGTCTATCCCAATAACGGTGGAAACCGACATCCCTTACGTTGAAACCGGCATTTAACTTACTAAGCATCGTATGCCTTATTCGATGAGGTTCAGGGAGTAGCTCATGGATGAGTTCAAAATGTGTGTCTACCGATTTTCACCAACCACCGGCTCTCTACAAGTACACGAGCATTTCTACTACTTCCAATCTTTGCTTACAATGTGTTGTTGAGAGTTATAATACGTGGATATTTTCAGTATGTCAACAATATTCTAAAAATTATTTGTTTTCTGTTTTAAAGATGAAATGTACTAATAGGTTTTAAATCAGCGGATTTTCACACGCTATTTTTAACAAATAAAGGTATATTTTATGAGATAATATGGGGGATTTTATATACATCGAAAGTAGGTAAAACAATGAAATTTGTATTTGATTTAGATGGCACGATTTGTTTTAAAGGTCAGCCTTTGAGTGCTGGTATTATAGCTGCATTAGAGAGTTGTCTACAGAATGGACATGAAGTAATTTTTGCCTCTGCTCGACCGATTCGAGATTTGTTACCAATATTGCCCGAGTCGATGCATCAATTTTCCATGGTTGGAGGTAATGGAGCATTTGTTGCAGTCAATGGGGCCATAAAAGAGATAGTAGCATTCGAGGGACAAATTGTTGAAGACATTAAGCATATTATAACGGCTTATCAATTAGCTTATTTAGTGGACGGTGAATGGGATTATGCCTTTACAGGTAGTGAGACACATCCAATCTATCAAAATTTAGATCCACTCAAGCTAGCAAAGCAAGTGACATTGCAAGAGCTAAAGGACATCGTGAAAATTGTATTATTCCCTGGTGCACATCACTTAGAAATATTAACGCAGCTACAAAAGCTACCGATTTCGATATATGAACATGCATCCGAAAACATAATAGATATAAGCCCAAGCGGAATTAATAAGTGGACAGGCTTGGAGAAATTAGGCGTAGAACAAAATCAGTTTATCGCCTTTGGCAATGATGCAAATGATGCATCCATGTTTGCAAAAGCATTAGACAGTGTTTGTGTTGGAGCGCATGAGGTAAGCCAGCTTGCAACATTACAAGTGCCAAGTGAAGAAACAGCAGTAATTGAAATGATCCAACGGTTAAATTGTTTGAGTGCCAGTCACTGAATAGGGCACAAAAAAGCCGCAACAAACGGCGCGACAGCGACAGTTGCGGCTTATTGTGTGGGTGCCAGTCACCCACACAATTTTGCTATTGAACTTTAAATTTGGAAACTTGTGATTGTAATTCTTCTGCCATTGTCGATAAAGTAGCGGCAGAAGCTGCAACCTCTTCGATTGTTGCGAGTTGTTCTTCTGAAGCAGAAGCAACATTTTGCAAGTTCGAAGATGACGTTTGGGCAATTGTTGCAATGTCATCAAAGGATGCGTAAATTTGTTCAGCACTTGAGGACATTTCCTCTGAAACAGTTGTTGCTTCTTGTATTTGTTTGGAAACTTGCTCAATAAGGTCAACGATTTTTGAAAAGCCTTCCTCTGCCACTTTAACAACCTTCATCCCAACTTGAACCTCTTGTGTACCAGTATCCATCACAGTGACAGCACGATTTGTTTCCTGTTGAATTTCAGAAATTAAACCAGCAATCTGTTCAGCAGAGTTCTTCGATTGCTCAGCTAATTTTTTTACTTCATCAGCAACAACTGCAAAGCCGCGACCATGATCGCCAGCTCGAGCTGCTTCAATAGCAGCATTCAACGCTAGTAAATTAGTTTGCTCAGCGATATCAGTAATAATGCTAATGATATTGCCAATTTCTACAGAATGATTTCCTAGTTTTTTGACAACAGTAGCAGACTCCAAGACAGCTGTATTAATTGTATCCATTTGAGAAATAACACGCTGAAGCGAATCATTCCCTTTGTTTGCCTCAGTATTGGTTTCAATAGCCAATTCAGAAACAGCAGCAGTTGTCGATGCTAGTTGTTGAATGCCATTCGTCATGTTTTTCATAGCTTGCGAGCTTTCAGTTGCATTTTTTCCTTGGGCTTCAGAGCCGCTTGCCACTTCTTGCATAGCGGAAGTAATTTGTTCAGTTGCTTGAATAGTTTGATCTGCGCTAGCTGTTAATTCAGCCGCAGAGGCACTTACTTGCATCGTATTTTGACTGACATTGGTAATCAAGTTCTTTAAATTTTGAGCCATTTGATTAAAGGCTAATGCTAAATCACCAACTTCATCACGATTTTTAATGCGAATTTGCTCAGCCGTTAAATCACCTTCAGCAATTTTTTGTGCAGCCTTTGCCATACCTTTAATAGGACGAGAAATAATTGTTCCCATAATCATTGCAATTATCAGACTAATAAGTACGGCAAATATGCCAAGCAAAATCATTTGCATCTTAATGCCATCAATCTCATTGGAAGTAGCAGTTATTTTGGCTTCTACAGCTTCACTTTGGTAATTGGCAAGGTTTTCAACGCGCTCATCAAATTGTTTTAAAATAAGACGTCCTTGTGTGCTATCTAATTTTTCATATTGTTCGGTTTCACCAGCATCTTTTAATGAAAACATTCGATCGGCAAATTGCTGAACATTTTGCTCACTTTTATTGACGGCTTCTAACAGTTCAATTGATTTTTTGGACTCTAGTGTAGCCATTAAACTTTCTGATTTTGTTTTAAATTCTTCACGAGCGGATTTATTACCTTCACGATTTTGTTTATCGCCAAGTAGAAGGTATCCACGCATACTAACTATTTCTTGTTTTGCAAGTACTCTTAGTTCTTGTATACTAATAGACTTTTTAGTTTGTTCTTCGAGTAAATCTTGATAAGTGCCATTTACAGAATTAAGCTGTTTAAAATTTAGCGCAATCGTGCCTATTAAAACTAATATAACTATAAAAAAACCGAGAATTAATTTTTTATAAATCGTAAATCGCATGTTTGAAAAGTCCTTTCCTAGTAATTTTAGTAGAAATGTTACAAAAAGGTGAAATATGTATATATACCATTTATATCAGATTATATGGATTTTAAAAAGCAATATGAGTTTATTCATAGTAAAAAATATGAAATAAAGAGGGAATTAAGTTATAGATTATACTACTTAAAGCGGAGATTTATGTATTATTTTGTGTCAGTAGTGAATGAAAATACAGTGAATGGTATTAAGCTGTAATGTTTTTCATATAAATAATTGAAACTAAAAAGTTGAAACAACCGTATACATACCATAAACGTTAACCAAGGATGTGGGACAATGTATCGACCAATCTTAACATTACCAAAAACAAAGTATGAAAAATGTTTGGACGTTATTGGTAGCGGGTTATTTACTGTATCCATCCTATTTATTATTTTACAATGGGGTAATTTACCAGAAGAAATACCTGCACATTTTAATGCTAAGGGCGAGGTTGACCGATGGGGTTCGAAAATAGAAGTATTAATTTTACCAGGTATCGGAATTTTTATGTGGATATTTTTAGGGCTTCTCGAGAAAGCGCCACATATGCATAATTATCCAGCCCGATTAAATGAGCGCAACGTTGAGGCATTTTATTTAAATAGTCGTAAATTATGCAATGAAGTAAAAAACTTTTGTTTAATTTTATTTGCAATCATTTCTTGTGAAATAGTACTTGTTGCATTAGGAAAGATCGAAGGATTAGGCTGGTGGTTCTTGCCAGTGGTGCTAATTGGTACAGGTATCCCGATTTTGAAAGGTCTAATTGCTTCTTCAAAGATTAATTAAATAGTGCACGGATTAATTATAAATATGGGAGGTAATAGCTTGTTACTGTTCTATTGATTTTTTGAAGCTATCTAATAGTAAAAATATTAGGAGTTGAGAAAATGATTTATAAGAATTCACTCAAAGGTATATCTGCAAATATGTTAAATGGTTTTTTTGTAGACTGGCCGAATCCACCTAATCCCCAAACACATTTACGATTGTTGGAGAATAGCAGCAAAATAGTTTTGGCGATTGATGAGGATACAAATGAAGTAATAGGATTTATTACGGCGATAAGTGATGGTGTATTATCTGCCTATGTTCCATTATTGGAAGTATTACCTCAATACAAAAATAAAGGTATAGGTAAGGAATTAGTAAGTCGAATGCTAAAAGAATTGGATGAGATTTATATGATTGATTTATGCTGTGATGATGACCTTGTACCTTACTATGAAAAATTTGGGATGAAGAAAACAAACGGCATGGTTTATAGGAACTATGCAATGCAAGCAGGAAGATAAGAAAAGAAAGAACAAAGCGCTTGGAGAATTGATCCAAGCGTTTTTTTGTATATATTTTGGACAATTGAAGTTAATTTAAATACTTTGTGATAAATTTAGGATAAATTAAGACTTATGTCATTGGTTGATACATTTTTATTGTTAGCATTAAAACAGCAAGTAGCTAATGTGTAAGCGACTATGAATGTATGGTCCCTTTATTACGCGCTATACTGATAGAAAATCCAAATGATGTTGCTGTTTAAGACGCGCAAACGTCAGGATATCAAAAAGATTGGGCACGATCCATTTAGAGTGCGAAAAAAACAAGAGTCACAGCTAGCTCGTTTAGCGGAGATGCATGAAATCACAAGGGCTAGTTTTATACGAAAGAACACAACCGGAAGGCAAAGGGTTGAGCATAAGGTTCTCGGGGTAAAAGCTATATGCTGTAAAACTTTTGTCGATTGTTGTAGCAATGACACTGTCACTATTGCCAACTAATAATCTTCATACTACTATTAAGGAATATTTTTAATTCATTCTAGAAGCAAAATATTGAAAAGTGGGGGAATTTCATGCATGCATATATCGAACAAGTAGATGAAAAATGGCGAGATAGCTTTGCAAAGCTTGCGGACGTAGTAGCAACGAATATTCCTGATGGCTTTGAACAAACAATGACTTACGACATGATTAGTTATGTAGTGCCGTTATCGTCATATCCTAAAGGTTATCATGTAACACCTAATACACCACTACCATTTATTAGCTTAGCAGCGCAAAAGCGACATATAGCAGTTTACCATATGGGTATTTATGCAGATAATGCTTTATTATCTTGGTTTCAAGAGGAGTATGCAAAGCGTGTACCAACTAAGCTAAATATGGGGAAAAGCTGTATTCGTTTTACGAGTACAAAAAATATTCCATATGATTTAATTGGAGAACTTGTTTCCAAAATGACCCCTGCACAATGGGTTAATAGATATGAGGGAGAGTTGAATATATGAAAAGTGCTACTACATTTTTAATGTTCCAAGGACAAGCGCATGAAGCTATTTTGCAATATAAGCAATGGTTCCCAGAGTTAACAATTGAAAACTTGACTTATGTGGAGGACACACAACAGGTTGCAATGGCTGAAATCGATTTAAAAGGTCTGAAAATTATGATGAATGACAGTTCAATCAAGCATGCTTTTTCCTTTACCCCTGCAATTTCCATCTTTTTGACGTGTGAGACGATAGAAGAAATCGAAAGTTTAGTTGCACAAATAGTGGATGGTGGACAAGCGTTAATGCCGTTAAATAACTATGGGTTCTCTAAGCAGTTTGCTTGGATTCAGGATCGTTTCGGTGTATCGTGGCAACTTACGTATAATTAAATATCAGGGGGAGTATATATGAATCAATGGATGGAGCGAGCAGTCGAGCTTGCTCTTCAAAATATAGCACAAGGCGGTCAGCCATTTGGAGCTGTCTTGGTAAAGGGCGATGAAATCATTGGGGAAGGCGTCAATGAACTGCATTTGCGACCGGATAGTACAGGTCATGCTGAGCTACTTGCCTTAAGACGTGCACAAGAAAAACTCGGTTCTATCGATTTGCGAGGCACGGTTATGTATGCAAGTGGGGCACCTTGTCCGATGTGCTTCGGTGCAATGGCAATGGCGGGTGTCGACAAGGCTTATTATGCTAATTCACTAGCTGATGCAATGGCAGTTGGTTTAAGTCGCTCAAGTGAGGTTTATGCAGATTTGCAGAAAATTAATGAAGAGCGTGTGTTTCGCATGATTCATATGCCAGTAGAGGATATAGCAAAAAGTCCAATGCATGTTTGGCATAGTAAAACCTAAATACGTAAAAGGAGAAAAGAATATGGCAGTAACTTTAGTAAAGCATGACATAAAATATGCTGAAGCAATGCATGCATTGTCTTCAATGCCACAGGTTCGGGATGCGCTTGGGTTACCTGCTGGGAAAGTGGAAGATACCATTAATTTTATCAAACGTGAATGTGTAGACGAGGAAGAAGGAAAGACTGTTCCTCGTGTTGTGCTAAATGAGGAAGGTCGACTCATTGGTGTCACAGCATTGATGTTTATAGACCATATAAATAAGTGTTGTCACATAGGGTCATGGCTAGGATATGAGTTTTGGGGAAAAGGCTACAATGAGGAAGCGAAAAAGGCCATTTTAGAAATTGCTTTTTTTGATTTAGGGCTTGAACGCGTTTTCGCAGGAGCTAGAAAGATCAATATTCGCTCACAAAAGGCACAGGAAAAGTTGCCTTTTATTCGTCTAGGTGTAGAAAAAGAGTTTCCGCAGGAACATTCTTGGTTAGAAGTGAAGGAAAAGCAACCTTGCGTATTAAACGTTTTTGAACGTGTGGATTTTGTACGTTATTATACAACAATAGAAAAAGTGGAAGGTAGCCGTGAAAGCTACTTACCATATTTATTACTAGCGGATGAAAGTGAAATGACCGTTCGCCAATATATGAGTGATGGTGAACTTTACACCATTAAATGCGGTGAAAAATTGGCAGGCACAGCCTTGCTTATTCCACAGTCAGACGCAACAATTGAGTTGAAAAATATAGCGGTTGTGGAAGCATTTCAGGGCAAAGGCATTGGGAAGGAAGCTTTGAACAAAATTTTTGCTCTTTGTAAAGGACAAGGATATGAAAATATTTTAGTTGGCACAGCAAATTCTAGTATTGACAATATTGCGTTTTATCAAAAATCAGGCTTCAGGATGGATACCATCGAAAAGAATTTTTTCAGTAAGTATCCTGAACCCATTTATGAAAATGGCATACGAGCATTAGATATGATTGTCTTTTCAAAAGCATTATAACAGGCAATGTCTAGAATAAGGCTGTCATAAAGAAATACCCGACCAACAATTGTTGAGCGGGTATTTTTATTTACCAAATAACAAGGCCATTAACTTTTCTTTGGAGTGTAAAAAATCGTCAAGAGAATAGCGATCAAGGACAGCCATATATGCTTGTAATGCCTCATAGAGGACACCTTTTAACTGGCATTCAGGTGCAATTTTACACAAGTTGTTTTCTTTGTCGAAACACTCAACAAGATGAAAATCTTCTTCTGTATGGCGTACAATTTCACCAATCGTAATGGACTTTGGATCGATTGCTAAACGGATACCGCCACCTCGACCGCGAATCGTTTCGATGTAACCAAGCAGTCCTAATTGGTGTGTCACCTTCATTAAATGGTTTTTTGATATATTATAGGCATCTGAAATTTCTTGAATGGTTGATAGTTGACCGTCTTCCTTCGCACCTAGATAAATGAGTGTTCGAAGGGAGTAATCTGTGTATAAAGTTAATCGCATTGGAACACCCTACTTTCTGTAATTCACTTCAATAATTATAGCATTTTTACCTTAAATTATTGTAAATCAGTACTTTTTTAAAACATGTATTTCAAATACATCAAATTTGTCTATTTTGTTAAAGATGTATTTTATATATTGCTTTAATGAATTGTAAGCGTTATATTGTAATCACGAAAGGATGGTATGCGATATGTTAAAACAAGAAACAGTACAAATTATTAAAGCAACAGTGCCCGTATTAGAAGTTCATGGGGTAGAAATTACTAAGACGTTTTATAAAAATATGTTTCAAGCTCATCCAGAATTATTGAATATTTTTAACCACACAAATCAAGAAAAAGGCCGTCAACAAACCGCATTAGCAAATACCGTGTATGCAGCAGCAGTTCATATTGAAAATTTAGAAGCAATTTTACCAGCCGTTATGTTAATTGCTCATAAACATCGTAGTTTAGGAATTTTACCAGAGCATTACCCGATTGTAGGGGAACATCTACTAAAAGCAATTAAAGAAGTGCTTGGTGACGCGGCAACAGATGATATTATCAACGCATGGGCTGAAGCATATGGCGTTATTGCGGATGTTTTCATTCAGGTAGAAGAAGATCTTTATCAAAAAGCTGAAAATAATGGTGGATGGCGTTTGTTTAAACCACTGAAAGTAGCTAAAAAAGAAGTTGAAAGCGACCTTGTTACTTCTATTTACTTTGTGAATGAAGATGGATCGCCACTTCCGGCATATGAACCAGGGCAATATATTAGCATTCGTGTCAAAGTACCAGGGGAAGAATATTTATTAAACCGCCAATATACACTTTCACAAGCGAGTGCTGAGGATGGCTACCGTATTTCAGTAAAACGTGAAAGCGATCATACACCAAATGGTAAAGTATCTAACTTTATTCACGATGTGTTACAAGTTGGAGATTTAGTAGATGTAAGTGTGCCAGCAGGTTTATTTGTATTAGAAGAAACTGCAGCTCCAATTACATTTGTTAGTGGAGGAATCGGCGTAACACCATTAAACAGTATGCTACAATCTTTAAAGGATGATGCAGTGAATGAAGTGCATTTTATCCAATGTGCACGTAATGAAAAAGTAGTAGCATTTAGTGATGACATCCAAACTAAAGTAAATACCCTTCCGAATGCATCCTATACAGCCCTTTATTCGGATGAGGATAAGTTATTGACGAAAGAACTATTGGCAGAACAGATTCCACATAATACGGACGTTTATATCTGTGGTCCTGTTGGTTTTATGGAGGCAGTTATTAAAAATCTCCATGAAATTGGTATTAAAGATGAAAAAATTCACTATGAATTCTTTGGACCTGCCATGCAATTAGCAAACTAAAATTATAATGAACTCTGTTATAAGCTGCATTTTACGCACTTGTAACAGAGTTTTTTTTATGTCATACGTTATGAAATCTATATGTAAAGCGCTTTAAGAAAAAAATAGATCTTTCATGTTGACATTATACCTAATGGGGTATATTATAAAACACGTAAGCAAGATGAATCACTTAATTCGAAGGGAGGCGTACACATAATGGCGTACGATGCTAAAACAGCAAATCGTGTAAAACGAATGGAAGGCCAATTGCGTGGTATTTTACGCATGATGGAAGAAGAACAAAGCTGTAAAGATGTTATTACACAGCTATCTGCCGTGCGTTCTGCAGTTGATCGGACGATAGGTGTTATTGTCAGTGAGAACTTGCTGAATTGTGTTGCGACTGCTGATGGGGATTCAGAGAAAATGAATAGTGCCATCCAAGAAGCGATGGATTTGGTCGTAAAAAGTAGATAAATTTATTATACCCTTTATAGTATATAGATAGGAGGTAGTGATACTTGGAAGCATGGATTATGATCGCTATTGTGATTGGGTTTTTAGTTTGGCGTATGAAGCCAGCAAAAGGAGTGCAGTCCATATCAACAGCTCAATTAAAAAATGTGCTGAATGATAAAGATAAAGTATTCATCGATGTGCGAACGCCAGCTGAATACAAAGGTCGCAACATCCCGCAATTCAAAAATATTCCGTTAGGCTCTAGCTTTGATAAAATACCGAAGGATAAAGAAGTTGTCGTTATTTGTCAGAGTGGTATGCGTAGTAGTCAGGCGTGTAAGCAATTGAAAAAACTAGGATATGAGCGCGTAACAAATGTCCGTGGTGGCATGAGCGCCTATTAGGAGGAAACTATTGTGAAGGAAATTTCAGCAAAAGAAGTACAACAAGCTTTAGCAGATGGACAGATGTTAAAAATAATCGACGTTCGTGAAGTGGACGAAGTGCAGGCTGGACATATTCCTGGAATGATGAATATGCCACTTGGCTTACTTGAGTTTCGCATGCACGAGTTAAATAAAAATGAACCATATATTATTGTTTGTCGATCAGGTGCTCGTAGTGGTCGTGCTACACAATTTTTAGAAAGCCAAGGCTTTGATGTAACAAATATGGTTGGTGGCATGCTTGCATGGGAAGGCGAAGTACAGTAATAGTCTATAGTGAGGGTATACCCTATTCTATATTTTTTTAGCAAAAATAATACCCTTATAGGTATAAGGAGGAAGTTATGAGTATTAAGGCAGATTTTCAACTAGATGCCAAAGGGCTATCCTGCCCGATGCCAATCGTTAAAACGAAAAAGGCAATGGCTGAATTAGCGGATGGTCAAATTTTAGAAGTTTCAGCTACAGATAAAGGTTCAAAAGCCGATATCGCAGCTTGGGCTGAGTCTGTTGGGCATCAGTATATCGGGACAGTGGAAGAAGATACTGTGCTTAAGCATTACATTCGTAAATGCGCGCAGGAGTCAGCTGATGAAAAAACGTTTGAGTCCACAATTGAGTTGGAACAAATCGTAGGAAGAGATGGGCTTATCCTCGATGTGCGTGAAGAAGCGGAGTTCGCATTCGGTCACATTGAAGGGGCAAAATCCATTCCGATGGGTGAGCTTGAAGAGCGCCTTTCTGAACTCGATAAAGATCGTGAAATTTATGTGATTTGTCGTACAGGTGCTCGCAGTGATTTAGCTGCACAAAAGCTAGTAGCAAATGGCTTTACAAAAGTATTTAACGTCTTACCAGGTATGACATCTTGGACGGGCGAATTAATTAAAACTATTTAAATTGGAGGAATTTATTATGTCAAACAAAGTAGCAATTATTGCAAGTAACGGTGGTCTTTTTGATGCGTATAAGGTGTTCAATATCGCAACAGCAGCGGCAGCTTCTGACAAGGAAGTAGCAATCTTTTTCACATTCGAAGGATTAAATTTAATTCATAAGCAAGGCATGAATGCTTTACCAATGCCTGCTGGTACAGAACATTTTGCAGAAGGTTTTGCGAAAGCAAATGTACCTGCAATTCCGCAATTAGTAGAAATGGCACAAGAATTAGGTGTTAAATTTATTGCGTGTCAAATGACAATGGATGTAATGGGCTTAACAGTAGAAGATTTTGTAGAAGGTATTGAGGTTGGGGGAGCTGTAACATTCTTAGAATTCGCTAAAGATGCAGCACCATCATTAACGTTCTAATTAAGTTGCAACAGATGTAGACGGTTTATCATGAGTGATAACCGAATGCTGAATTCAGTAGTGCATTGGATTTTGACTAGAAGATAACAATAAGCGGAGAGGCATGTCCTTTCCGCTAAAAAAATCAACGAAATAATACCTTGGGGGGTAAACGGAGTGTCAGTATTAAAATGGAGCGCTGCTGAAGTAGCGAAAAAAGTAATCGAAAACAAAGAATTATTTATTTTAGATGTACGTAATACAGATGCATTTGAAGATTGGAAAATCGATGGACACAAATTTGAATACCTTAATATTCCGTATTTTGAGCTATTAGATGGTGTCGAAGAAATTTTACCTAAAATCCCTACGGACAAAGATGTATTAGTCGTTTGTGCAAAGGAAGGATCTTCAATGATGGTGGCAGAGATGCTATCTGATGCTGGACGTACTGTTGCCTATTTAGAGGGCGGTATGAAAACGTGGAGTGAATATTTAGAACCGATTAAAGTAGGCGATTTAACAGGTGGTGGTGAGCTTTACCAATTCGTTCGTTTAGGTAAAGGCTGTCTATCTTATATGGTTATTTCTGAAGGCGAAGCAGCAATTATTGACGCTGTACGCTTCACGGATGTATTTACAAACTTTGCAAAAGAGAAAAACGTTCAAATTAAACATGTTTTTGATACACATTTGCATGCGGATCATATCTCAGGTGGACGCCATATTGCAGCACAAACAGGTGCAACATATTATTTACCACCAAAAGATGCAGAAGAGGTTGTATTTGATTATACGCCATTAGTAGATGGCAATGTGGTGCAAATTGGGGCTTCGAAAATTGATGTAGGTGCACTTTATTCACCAGGTCATACAATTGGCTCAACGTCGTTTGTTGTAGATAACAAATATTTATTAACAGGGGACATCTTATTTATTGATTCAATTGGTCGTCCTGATTTAGCAGGACTTGCAGAAGACTGGGTTGGTGATTTACGTGAAACACTTTATAAACGTTACCGTGAATTATCGGACGATTTAATTGTTCTACCTGCTCATTTTATGATTATTGATGAGCTAAATGAAGATGGTACTGTGGCAAAACGTTTAGGGGAGTTATTTGCTGAAAATCATGGTTTAAACATTGAAGATGCTGAAACATTCCGCAGTATTGTTACAGATAACTTACCACCACAACCAAATGCATATCAAGAAATTCGTCAAGTGAATATGGGGAAAATAACGCCAGCTATAGAGGAACAAACTGAAATGGAGATTGGCCCGAACCGCTGTGCAGTAAGATAAGTGCCAGTCACCCAAACAATTTACAAACAATTTAAAAGGAGATTAACATGAACTCAAATTTACAATTAGATGCAAAAGGTTTATCTTGTCCAATGCCGATCGTAAAAACAAAAAAGGCGATGGATACACTAGCTTCAGGTGAGATTTTGGAAGTACAAGTAACAGATAAAGGGGCTTTAGCGGATATCCCTGCATGGGCAAATGCAGGTGGTCACACGATTTTAGATAAATCGGAAGACGCTGGCGTCATTACATTCTTTATTCAAAAAGCGTAATGAGACGGGTGAGTGTTCAAGCAGGACACTCACCTTTCCACTTCATTCTACAATGCATTTTGCCGAATGCAGTAATAGCCTTGGTAAACTTAGCTTTTGCGTTAAGGAACAAGGTGTAAACGACTTGAAAGAAGGAAAAATAGATGGATATAACATGGGTTATTACGATATTTTTAATCGGCTTTGTAGGATCTTATATTTCAGGTATGCTTGGTATTGGAGGCTCGATTATTAAATATCCAATGCTATTATATATTCCACCTTTACTAGGATTTACTGCATTCACAGCACATGAAGTATCAGGTATTAGTGCTGTACAAGTGTTTTTCGCTTCGATTGCAGGGGTATGGGCATATCGTAAAGGTGGCTATCTAAACAAATCCCTGATTATTTATATGGGTGGGGCAATTTTAGCAGGTAGCTTTGTCGGTAGCTTTGGTTCCCAATATTTATCGGAGGCAGGCGTTAATATCGTTTATGGGATTTTGGCGCTTATAGCGGCAATTATGATGTTTATTCCTAAAAAGCAAATTGACGATAAGCCAATGAATGATGTTACTTTTAATAAGCCCGTAGCGGTAATTTTAGCATTCATAGTCGGTATTGGTTCTGGTATCGTAGGAGCAGCAGGTGGTTTCCTACTTGTACCGATCATGCTTGTTGTACTAAGAATTCCAACGCGTATGACGATTGCTACAAGTTTAGCCATTACTTTTATCTCTTCCATTGGGGGAACAATAGGAAAGCTAATGACGGGGCAAGTGGATTATTATCCAGCAGCCATCATGATTGTGGCAAGTTTAATAGCAGCGCCATTAGGAGCAAAAGCAGGGAAAAGTTTGAATACGAAAGTATTACAAGGGATATTAGCTGTCTTGATTCTAGCAACGGCTATTAAAATTTGGATGGATATTTTATAGGAGGATAACAATGAAAATTGAAGTGTTTTCTGACTTCTCATGCCCATTTTGTTATATAGGGAAAAGAGAGTTAGAACAAGCAATAAAAGAGGCTGGATATACTGATCAAGTAGAGATAGAGTACAAATCCTATCAAATTGATCCTACTGCACCGAAAGAGACGGGGCAAAGTTTTTATGAACATTTTATGGCTCAGCAAAACGTAACGCGTGAAGAAGCTGAACAAATGACAATTGGTATTACTGAACGAGCAAAGGAAGTTGGGCTCACATATCAATTTGCTGAGATGAAAAAAGTGCATACAGAGAAAGCCCACCGCTTGGCAAAATGGACGAAGCAATTTGGGAAAGAAGCCGCTTATATAGAAGCGTTAATGGCTGCTTATTTAATGGAAGGTAAAGACTTAAATGATGATGCCATGTTGCTAGCGGTTATTAAAGAGTTAGGCTTAGATGTTGCCGAAGCACAACAAGTATTGAATACAAATGAAGCTTTTAAGGAAGAGTTAGATAAAGATCGCTACGATGCGCAACAGATTGGGGTACAAAGCGTGCCATTCTTTGTTTTTGAAAATCGTTACGGTATTAAAGGTGCTGAGCCGAATGAAGTATTCGTACGTACATTGCATCAAGCTGCGGAAATTGCTGGTATTAAACCTACTTTAAATATGGTTGGTAACGGTGATGCTTCTTGTGCGGATGGTGCATGTAAATTATAAGTGCATCATCATACGCTGTTGCACAAAAATGAAAAAGTGTTAGATTGACTGAGGTCAATCTAACACTTTTTTTGCTATGCCGAAGTTGTCGCTACGGCGGCGCTTTCCGCTCAGCACAGTAAGCCATAACCCTCTGCTTGCGTTCTGAACAGGAGAGTAACCTCTGCGCTAGCGTTATTCCTACCGAACAATATGCTACAAAGCAAGCCGTTGGTTTTATTTAATCGTGTTAGCAGATAAAAGTGGAAACTACAAGGGGTATTAAGCATTGTTTCTGTTGTTATAGTACAAATTTTTATGTATATTAATTCCATTTTTATCGGCTTTATGGTTCTAAAATTGCGAAGTGTGAGAAAAATCACATCCTGCCATATATTATCTTGCTAGAATAAAATTAACATACAAAGGGGGGTATTAGTGATGAAGAAAATGACAACTGGTATAGCAGGAACAATCTTAATAGCTGCTACTCTTTTTGTTGGAGCAGCCATTAGTGACAAAATATTAGGTGACGCCAATGGTGAGACGAACGAAGCGGCGATTAAAACACAAATACCAACGACGGCAAATTCACAAAAAGTCGTTTACGCTCCACCAAGTATCGAAGAAGTACCGGATGGACCGATGAAAGAAGCGATTTTATATGGTTATGAACTGGTAAGTAATACGCATGTTGCGGCAGATGAATACGTAGGAAATCAGCTATCTTGCACAAGCTGTCATGCAGGTGCAGGGTATGATGAACAAGCTTCTTCTCTAGTTGGTGTCACAGCTAACTATCCACAATATATTGCTCGTTCTGGAGGCATTGTAACGATTGAAGAGCGCATTAATGGTTGTATGGTGCGAAGTATGAACGGTAAAAAATTTGAAATGAATAGTGATGAGCTTGAAGCGATGGTAGCCTATTTTGCTTATATTTCACAAGGCGTGCCTGTTGGTGCAGAGCGTGAATGGGCTGGCACAAGTAATATGAAAAGCGTCCCTATTCCAGATGTAGCACATGGTGAAGAACTTTATGCGCAATCTTGTATTGCTTGTCACGCTGCTGATGGTTCTGGAACGGGTGCAACTACAGGTCCTGCATTATGGGGCGAAAATTCCTTTAATGATGGAGCGGGCATGGCACGTATGTCTAAAATGGCTGGCTACATTCAAAACAATATGCCAGTTGGAGCGGGTGGTACGTTATCAGATCAAGATGCTGCTGATTTAGCTGCTTACATTTTATCGCAAGATCGTCCAGAGTGGACCAACCACGATAAAGACTGGCCTAAAGGTGGTCGTCCTAACGACTTAATGAACAAAGAAAAACGCGAACAAGTGAAAAATGGCACAATTGATTGGGAGCAAGTGCTCTCTACGAACTAACAAGTGCCAGTCACTCAAACAATTTTGAAATTTAAAAATCCACGAAGACTTCTTTGGGAACACACGAGTTGTTGTGTCTTACAATGTACCCATGGAAAGCGGAGTGGATTTTTTCGCTGTAGGAGAGTACATACTAGATAAAAGGTGCTAATGGAATGACTTAAACTGATGAAGATATGTTTCTGTAAAACCTCTTGTTGTCGTTAGTGGCTAGTAAAGGAAAGTTCGTTCATGAATTTGTTATACTAGCAGTATTAGGAAAAACAGCGGGAGGTGGCACTTGTTGGTTTATTTGAAGTTACTAATTCAAATTATTTTTGTTGCAGGAATTATTTATTTTGTTAGCGGACGGTTAATAGGTTCTAATATAAATTTTGTACGCAGAGTGCTCTCTGTTGTTATTAGTGTTACGCTTACGTCCTTTGTATATTGGTATTCCTACTTACGCCATCGAGATTTTTTATCGGAAACGATGATGCAAACCGTTACGGAAGTAAGCACCCTTATTTGGATAGGTAGTATGCTCCTTATCTCCATGCTGCTCTACCTCGTTTTCGAACTTTTTGATCCGATTGGTATTAAAGGTGGAGAGCGCCGTCATGGGCAAAAATCAATTTTATTGAGATTGCGTAGCTACTGGCGTCAGCAGAAGCGATTACGTCAGGTGTTAAAAATTGCAGTGACGAATGGGATTGTCCAAACGATTAAATATGCGAGGCAACGAGAAAATGAAAAGGAGCTTGCCATTGCCTTAAGAACAACGTTAGAGCAATGCGGCGGGATTTTCGTCAAATTCGGGCAAGTACTATCTACGCGTAAAGAATTATTTTCTCCAATTATCATTGATGAGCTAGAACATCTACAGCAAAGTGTAAAACCTTTGCCGCATGAGCAGGTGACAAAGATTTTAGAAACTTCCTTGCCAAGGTCAGTAGATGATGTCTTTATTCACTTTCAAATGGAGCCATTAGCAGCAGCCTCTATTGGACAAGTACATAAGGCACGACTGAAAAATTACGAAGAAGTTGTGGTGAAGCTACTGCGTCCTGAGGTAAAGGGAATTATGCGTGATGACCTTGATATTTTAGAGGAATTTGCAAATTGGTTTTCCAACAAATCTACTTGGGCAGAGTCGTTAGGCTTTCGAGAATTAGCTGGTGGATTTGCTGATGGGTTAAGGGAAGAAATTCATTTAGATATCGAGGTACGTAATACATTACAGGTAACAAATGCTCTTGCTAAAAGCGATTATAAAGTGCGCATCCCTAAAATATATACAGAGTTTTGTGATGAAGACATTATTGTTATGGAATACGTTCGTGGTAAAAGTGTGGCGGAAGGGGCATCTGAATTTCGACGACTAAACATTGATCGTAGCCAATTTGCACGTACAATTTTGTATTCCTTTTTTGAACAAATGTTATTTTCAGGGATATTTCATGCCGATCCACATCCAGGGAACGTTTATATTGATGAGACCGATGGAGTCCCAATTCTGCTAGACTTCGGAGCGGTTGGACGTCTAGGTGCTACTCAGCAAGAAGGGTTAAAGCTATTTTTACTAGGTATTCAACAAAATGATTCAGGTATTTTATATGATGGCTTAATGCTACTCGTAGAAAATAAAGAACATGCGGAACGTGCTAGGGTAGAGCAGGCTATGGATCAAATCTTGCTGAAAATATCCTATGTTGATCGTATCCCTACCGAAGAACTAATTCATTCGTTATTTACAGTGGTACGGGATTTTGGTCTTGCGTTTTATCCTTCTGTTGGTTTGGCGCTTCGATCTTTAGTAACACTAGATGGAACATTGCGTGTAATTGATTCACAATTTGATATTTTTACAGAAGCGAAGGATTTTTCGGCATCTTATATGCGAGCTGCATTTTTAAGACCGTTTAAAGAACCTTTAGAAACAAAAGAGCGTATACAGGAAGAACTGTCGATGTTAATACCTACTTTACGGAAAATGCCAAGGCGTATCGATCAGCTAATTCAACGAGTAGAAAGTGGAAAAATTATATTGCATCATGATATTTTTTCAGATGACCACAATGCACGTTTCATTACTCAGCTATTTTCCCGTTTTGTCTTATTACTTGTCGGCATTACATTTGGAATCATTTCTGTTGCGTTGTTAGCCATTTCTCAATTTATACATGAACCATATGCAGTGTATTTGAATACGGCCGCATATCTAGGGTTATTTCTGTGTGCAATATTATTAGTACGGCTGTCCATTCAAGCTTTACGTTCAATGAAATAGTAGGTAGGGGATGATTCTCCTACCTTTTTTATATTACAAAAAGATTACAAAACACCAAGGTGAAATGGACTACTTGGAGATGAAAACGTCATTTTCTAGCTGTATATAAAGGTTTTATAGAAAAATGTCGCGTTTTATACAATGTTACAATTATATTTCGAGTTTTACTTTACGATTAAAACGGTGAGAAATAGTATAAAAGTTACGGCATTAATGCTAAACTTTAAAAGGCTAATAAAAACATAAGAACTTAATTGAATCGTTCAAGTATTTACATAAGGAAATAAAGAGCGAAATTGATAGATGAAGGGAAATGAAGATTCATGGGTAAGCGCAATAAATGGCGTAAGTCGATGGTGCTAACATTAGCACTTGCAGGCGGCTTATTATTTAATACAGTACAACCGATTGAAGCACACGCTGAAGAAACGTCTCAGCAAATGATCGAGAAAAAAGCAAAAATCGATGCGGAAGTAAAAAAATTAGAGACAGAATTACAACAGCTACAACAAGAAATCGATGAAAAAGTGAAAGTATTTAACCAAGTACAAGCTGATATCAAAGAAGTAGATGCAGGTATTGCTGAAACTGAAAAACGCATTGAGCAACGTTCAGCTATTTTAAGTGAACGTATGGCGGCTTATCAAGCACAAGATAACACTGTAGGTGTCTATTTAAGCGTTGTGCTAGAAGCAAAGAGTTTTGCAGATTTAATGGACCGTGTCGTAGCGGTTAAAACATTAATGGATGCTGACCAAGAGCTAGTAAATCAACAAGAAGCAGACAAAGTGAAATTAGAACAACAAAAAGCAACATTAGATGAAAAACAAAAAGAGCTTCAAAAACAATTCCAAGAGCTTCAACAAAAGGAAAGCGAAATGGAAGTGAAAAAAGCTGAAAACCAAGCAAAATCACTTGCATTAAAGGCTCAAATTGCAACGAAACAAGAAGAAGAGCGTTTAGAAGCTGAACGTAAGGCTGCTGAAGAAGAAGCGGCTCGTTTACGTGCACTTCAATCAGCTACACCTGTTGTTCAAGTGAACAATAATGGTGGCAAACCACAGTCAATCGTCGTGGGGTCTGGTGCTGGTACAGCATCTTCAGGTGGTGCTATTTCAACTGCCAAGCAATTCCTAGGTCGTGCGTATGTTTGGGGTGGTAGTAACCCTACAACAGGCTTTGACTGTTCTGGTCTTGTACAATGGTCTTACAAGCAAGCTGGGGTATCATTACCTCGTACAGCATCACAACAATACTTAGCAACACAACGTATTTCAGCAAGTGAAGCTCGCGTTGGTGATTTAGTATTCTTTAGCTATGGTTCAGGCGTAGCACATGTTGGGATTTACCTTGGTAATAACACAATGATTGATGCGCAAAATAAAGGCGTAGTGATCGAATCACTTGATTGGTGGAACCAATATTTAGTAGGCTTCGGTCGTATTCAATAAGCTTATAAAAGTTAGACGAATGAAATAGCAAAAAAGTTAAATAAAAATATACAATAGCATCTATTATCGGATTATCACGATAATAGGTGCTATTTTTATTTGCAGTTAAGTCCTTTTAGTGATTTAAAATCGATTGATAATGAAAATAGTAATAGTTATTCCTTATAGAAATAATGCTAAAGTATCGTATTTGAGAGAAGTTTGAGAGTTACTATTGTTATGCTGATTACGGCATTCATTTTAGAAAAATAAAGAGGGAGAGGAGAAATAGAATGCAGAATAAGAAATTGATACATGTTGTTATTATTTTATTCATGCTACTTAGCTTGCTTCCAATAACACCAAAACAAGCAAAAGCAGCATCGTTAAAGCAAATATTTTTAGGACAACCACAAACGGTATTTTCGGGTACTCAGATTGCCTATGAAAGAAAAACAGTAGCTATTGGAAAAGATAGTGATGGTAAACTCCACATGGCAGGAATGTTGCGTACACAATCCCCTTTTACGATAAGTGATTTAAAAGGAGAACCGGTCTATCAATTACATACTGAAAGCCCGGAGATAAATGAATTTTATGGCACGGCACTGACTGATTTAGATGGTGATGGTAAACAAGATATTGTTTCAGCTGGACCAAATGGCGTTCAAGAAAGCCCTAATAATATTATTTTATGGAACCATGATAATCAAATATTAACGAAACAATCTACGTTTAATCTTTTTTCAAAAGCCTTTTATGGTACTAGTGTGCAAACGGGAGATGTCAATAATGATGGGAAAAATGATGTCATTTGGTTTACAACTGATAAAATATATGTCGGCATTAATAATAGTACACCAAATAATCCTTCATTCTCATTGATAGAGAATGTGGGTGTAGATAATCAATCGGGAGTTCAAAGTTGTTCTATGGGGGATTTTAATGGTGATCATAATTTAGACTATATTTGTTCGACAAATAATAAAAATCATAATGATTTATTTAAAATTGGACTAGGTAATGGCGATGGTACATTTCAGCTTGAAGCAGTACCTCAAAGATCGGATAGTATAGTCTCACTATATGTTGCTTCAGATGATTTAAATCAAGACGGAAAAGATGATTTTATATTAGCGAGAGGTAGTTTCCAATCGAATTCAATTGTAATATATGTAGGGCTTCGTAATAGTACGAATACAGGCTTTGATATAACGCTATTAAAACAAAGTGGATTTATCAATGGCTCAATAGCAATTGGTGATTTAAATAATGACGGCTACAAGGATTTTGCTCATACAACCAATGATGCAAATCAAACAAAATTAGATATTCACCTTAATAACGGGGCAGGTCAATTTAACAGTGCGCCTGATATTTCTAAAGATGGGGGACATATCAAGCAACTATTTATAGAAGATATGAATAATGATGGTGTTAATGATATTTTGACAGTTGGAACTAGTCAAGTTAGTTATTATCCAGTAAATCCATATAAAGAAGTTACTAATTTAGCGCTCGATCAAACGAATATAGCGCTTAAAGCAAATGCAACAAAACAGTTAACAGCTTTATTTACTCCTGCGGATGCAACATCTCAAGATGTAACGTGGGAATCTAGCGACTCCACGATTGCAGCAGTTGACCAAAATGGTTTGGTGACAGGGTTAGCAGAAGGTAGCGCTACCATTACGGTCACTTCAACAAAAGATGGCACAAAATTTGCAACATGTAATGTTTTAGTTGGCAATCCACCAACATTATCTAATTTAACTGTGAGTGAAGGAACACTAAGCCCTGCTTTTGCAGAAGACACAAATGACTATATCGTCCATGTAGATAATGCGGTAACTTCATTAAAGGTAACACCGACAGTGATGGATACTGCAGCTACAATAAAAGTACTAGATACAGATGTTACTAGTGAAAGTCCATCTGATGAGCTTTCACTTCAAGTTGGGAAAAATAGTATACCTGTCGTTGTGAAATCTATCGAGGGTATCGAAAATACGTATACTCTAACTGTAATCAGAAACGCAAGTAGCCCATTGGTTACAAGTGCTTCGACTACGGAACATAGCCAAACACAAAGCGGATTAGTTATTACATCAGAAGATGGAAATGCCGTTACACATCTAAAAATTAGTAATATTCAAGGTGGGGCATTATTCAAAAACGATGGTACAACAGTCATCCAAGATGGAGATTTTATTACCATTGCAGAAGGGAATAGTGGCTTAAAGTTCACGCCGACACAATATTTAAATTCAGTGGCAAATGATGTCTTTAGTTTTGATGTTGCTGCAGCACTTGATACAACAGATAGTGGCTTAAGTAATACGGCTCAAGCTACTATTACTGTGAGTGAAGTGAATGATGAACCAATCGCGACAGATGATACACTATCAGTGAAAGAAAATGCTAAAGCTAAAATCATCACGTTTGCTGAGCTGCTTGCTAATGATAAAGCAGGTCCAGAAAACGAAAACAATCAAAAACTTAGCATGAAATCTGTTGATAATGCAGTAGGCGGAACGGTAACGATTGAAAATGATGAAATTAAGTTTGCCTTTGAAAAGGATTTTAAAGGTCAAGGGAGCTTTAACTATACAATTGTAGATGATGGTACAACTTCTGGATTAATTGATCCGAAAGAAGCAACAGGAAATGTCGTTTTTTCTGTACAAGAAAACCAAATACCTACTGTCAATGAACCGATTGCAAATCAACAAGGTATTGCAGGTGGCGATGTTATCTCCTTGGACTTGTCAAATACGTTTAAGGACTTAGATAATGATTCTTTGACATTATCCGCAACCTCAAATAAAGAAGCAATTGCAACAGTTTCAATCAAAGATAATAATTTAAAAATTAACCCATTATCAGCCGGCCAAGCTACTATTACTGTGACTGCTGAAGACGACTTTGGAGGCAAAGTTACAACTGATTTTGAAATAACGGTTGTACAACAATATACTGTTACTTTTGAAGTGAATGGCGGTAGTAAAGTACAAGCGCAAAAAGTAAAAGTAGGAGCTGTCGCTACAAAACCAAGCGAAAATCCAACAAAAGCTGGATACACTTTTGGCGGTTGGTATATGGATCGTGAACTGACGAAGGTGTTTGATTTTACAAAAGGTATAGTAGGCAATACAACGGTCTATGCGAAGTGGGAAGTGATATCTAGTGGTGATGGTGGTTCTTCTAGTACTCCGTCAACGTCGGAACCTACTCCAAAGCCGACTCCTACAGAAGATGTAAAAGTACTTGTTAATGGTAAAGAAGAGGCCATTGGTAAAGCGACAAGCACACAGGTAGGAAATCAAAAAGTAATGACGGTAACGGTAGATTCTAAAAAGTTACAGGAAAAACTAGCGGCAGAAGGTAAAAAAGCAGTTGTGACTATTCCTGTAAACAAGGATGCTGATATCATTATTGGAGAATTAAATGCTCAAATGGTAAAAAATATGCAGAATGAGCAAGCATTAGTAGTTATTCAAACACCAACAGCTTCTTACACATTGCCAGCTTCACAAATCAATATAGATGCAATTTCTACAGAAATAGGAAAAGATATTTCACTTGAAGACATTAAAGTACAAATCGAAATTGCGAAGCCTACAAACGATATGGTGAAGTTTGTAGAAAATGTGGCACAACAAGGTAATTTCTCTTTAATGGTTGCACCTATTGAATTTACTGTAAAAGCGGTAAGTACTATAAAAACGGTTGATATTACAAGCTTCAACGCTTATGTTCAACGAACAATAACGATACCAAAAGACGTGGAAGCAAGCAAAATTACAACGGCTATCGTCGTTAAACAAGACGGCACAGCACAACATGTACCGACAAAAGTGATACAAAAAGAAGGAAAGTACTATGCGGTTATTAATAGTTTAACAAATAGTACGTATGCTCTTGTTTGGAATCCTATTGAATTTACCGATGTGGCTAATCATTGGTCAAAAGAGGCTGTGAATAATCTTGGCTCTCGAATGATTATTAATGGAGTACGTGAGGGCATATTTGCACCTAATCAAGATATAACACGTGCACAATTTGCTGCTATTATAGTCCGTGCGCTCGGTTTAAAAACAGATGACCTTACTAGTCATTATGCAGATGTAACAACAGATGCATGGTATGCAAGCTATATCAATGCTGCAAGTGAATACAAGCTTATTCAAGGTTACAGCAATGGTCACTTTGGACCGAATGATAAAATTACACGTCAGCAAGCAATGACAATTTTAGCGCGTGCTTTGTTGTTAACTGATATAGATACAACGATTTCAGAGCAAGAAGCGGCAACTATTTTAGCTGCGTTTATAGATGAAGGACAAATTGCTGAATATGCTAAATCTCCTATTGCAGTTGCAGTAAAAACAGGTTTAGTAACAGGTAAGGCAAATAAAACAATCGCGCCAACTGCTAATATTTCGCGTGCAGAAGTAGCGGTAATAATCGAACGCTTCTTAAAGAAAGCAGAGCTTATTAATTCAAAGTAATAGACAATAATATAGGGCACTTCTATTTATCATGAATAGAATGTGCCCTGTGTTTATTTTTATTTGTCGTTGGATAGAGCCGTAAATCATAGCTTAGCGAGCTACTTACGTCTTGACGTCCACCATTTTTCAAGCAACTGTCCAATTTATTTCACATCTGCTAGATTTTAAAATTGATTTTAATAACCCCTGTTTCTTTTAAGGCGAACAATAAGATGATAACAAATGGCCCTACAAGTAAGCCGATGATACCAAATAGTTGTAGACCGACAAACATCGCTATTAATGTTGGCAGAGGAGATAAACCAATATGTGCGCCCATTACTTTAGGCTCGACAGTTCGACGAATAATTAATAAAATAGCTGCAAGAACAAAGAGCTTAATGGCAATCGATGTATTCCCCATCAACAGGTGGTAAGTTCCCCAAGGCGCTAAAATAATAATGGAGCCGAGGAACGGGATAACATCAATAATCCAAATAATAAAAGTCATTGTTAGCGCAAATTTTGGTTGAATAAGGAGTAATCCAATAAATGTAACTCCGGCAATGATAAAGCTAACAAGAACTTGTGCCTTCATAAAACCGAAAAATGCATCTTTTAAACGATTCGTAATAATTTTTAATTTCTTTTCTGTTGATGGCTTTAAATATTTATAAGTTATCTGTTTTAATTTAGGTAAATCGAGCATAAATAAAAATAGAGCAATCATATAAACGAGAAGACTAATAAAGAGGCTTGGAATTTGTGAAAAGAAGGTCGTAACTTTGGTATAATTAAAGAAGTTTAAAAAAGATTCTTCAATTTTCTTAATAAAGTCGGTTGCCGTTTTTTGAAGTGAGGAACTCACTTCAGTAGGAAAGTCTTCTGTATATTTTGAAATATTCTCTTGCATATGCCCCCACATCTCAGATAGCTTAGAAATATAGTAAGGTGCTTGTTTGGAAATGGAAATTATTTGCGACATTAGTTGGGTAATAGTAAAGTAACAGATAATAGAAATAAAAATAACACTTACTATGTATATAAACGCAACAGCTATTTTCCGAGACATTTTCCATTTTCGTTTAAAAAACATGACAATGGGTTCCAATAAAAAAGCTGTAATACCCGCTAATAGTATGGGCACGGAAACTGGTATGATAAAATATGCAGCTACTAGTAGGCATATAATCGCTAGCGTTCGTATAATCAACTTTCGAGTTATAGATCTATTCATAAGCTCTCCTTTTTATCATTAATTTAAGTACAGTGTAACACAATAAAATTAAAATTTAAAAACGTTCTGAAAGTAATGAAGGTAGGGATAAATCATGGAAAAAGAGATTTTAGAGCTTTTTAGTAATTTAACAGAGCGTGACCGTGAAATTGAATACGAGTCTTATAGAAAATTGATGAAGATTGTGCAAGAACCAGTTGATTGGACATATGCAGTTTGGGAACAACTTGTTAAAGCCCTTACATATAATAATGGACATGCGCGTGCGCGTGCTGCACAGTTTTTATGTGCATTAGCAGCAAAGAGTGATCCAGAAGAGCGTGTTCTTGATGATTTTCTAAAAATCTGGGCAGTGACGTATGATGAAAGTAAAGTAACAGCAAGACAGGCATTACAAGCAATCTGGCAAATTGGGCTTGCTGGACAGGTTCAAAGAGATTTAATTGTTTCTTATTTAGCGAAAAGGTTCCAAACTTGTATGGATGAAAAACAACCAACACTTATTCGTTATGATATAATTGTCTCTTTTAAGAAGTTATTTGATGCTACTAATGATCATAAACTATTGGATATTGCGATGAGGTTAATTGAAGAAGAGCAAGATACAAAATGTAAAAAGAAATATAAAACAGCCATCCGTTAACATAGCGAGATGGCTATTTTTATGGTGAGCGAGTTATTTTGAAGAAAGAAAAGTTATTGTTATAATGAAAAAAACAGTATTTTTGATTCATATAAATATAGGTCTTATTTACTTATATGGAATTTAGTATGCAATAGTTACTAAATTTCTAAAAAGCGACAAAACCATTTGTTGAGGAATAAGCAACATAATTATTCACGCAATATACAGGGTGAGGGGTTATAGTTGGTCATTCTATATAAAAAATAGTAACTAGAAAGGGTCGAGATAATGGGTATTTATAATTATTTAGTAAAGAAGCCAAACGGTGAAATTTTATCAATGGAAACATATCGTGGAAAGACGATGCTAATTGTCAACACAGCTAACCAATGTGATTTTACATATCAATTCGAAGATTTACAGAAAATGTATGATAAATATGGCGAGAATAATTTCGTTGTGCTTGGTTTCCCTTGTAATCAATTTGGAGAACAAAACCCAGAAGATGGAGCAAAGACGATTAAACTTTGTCAAATTAACTACGGGGTAACGTTCCCAATCTTTGAAATAGTTCAGGTAAATGGCGAAGGGACACATCCATTATTCAATTATTTAAAGCACGAAGTAGATTTTCGTGAATTCGGCAAAGCCAATATGCAGGAAAAGATGTTAGCAGAATCAATTATCCAAATTGCTCCTAGCTTTTTAGATGGGCGTAATATTCGTTGGAACTTTACGAAATTTTTAGTAGATAATCAAGGTAATATAGTGGAACGCTTCGAACCAACCGATTCCCAACTAGATATTGAGCAAGCAATTGAAAAAATTTTATAGCTAGCTCTTTTAGTCAGAATTATTAGGAAAGAATAACGAATAGCTGGTCATGATGTAGAAATAGTGCTAAGTAGTGTGTGGATATATTCGATTATGCTTCAATTTCATAACTATTTTTTTAAATCCATATATGATAAACTGCTATTCAAGTGAATAATTCTTGCAGAATAATGGTGCTAATTTAGCATAATCGGGAATTCGGTGTAAGACCGAAGCTGTTTCCGCAACTGTAAGTACAAAAATCATAATACATGCCACTGTCCAAAGACAACAGGATGGGAAGGCTTTATGAGCGCTACGAAATAAAGGTAGCAAACTGTACGAGCCAGGAGACCGACCGTTATTTAATGTATAAAAACTCTTCGGAAGCTAGGAGGATATACGGCAAATACATTAGCTGTCTTCGTCAGATAACACTATATATGCTATTTTCGTCGTTCCCTAGGGAGCGACGTTTTTTTATGCACCTTTTAAGCAAAATCTGTTCATGAAAGAAAGAAGGGGTTACAGATGAAAAAAGATGCGCGTTATTCTTGTTACCCGTTCATGCGTGAAAAAATATCTACAGTTGATTTTGAAATCCGTACAGATAGTTTAACAACGCATATCGGTGTAGCATTGGCTGCTGTAAAAGCCGAAGAAGTTGAAGTAGTTGGGGCAGATTTATTGACTATTTTGCCAATGGCATATCATGTCAATGGCTCGGTACGCGGCAAACTAGCGGTAACGGAAGAAGATTTATCATGGCTCAGTGATCGTTATGATTTTTATGTAGGACATGTAAAGGAACAAATTCAAAATTTTGTTTTGCCACAAGGCACGGGGGCTGCAACTGCGCTTCACTTATGTCGGAGTGAGGCAAAAAAATCGTACCGTGTGCTACACAAAGTGTCAGAGGAAAGGGAAGTACCGGACATTCTTTTCGACTACTTAGGATTACTAGCTAATGTATTTTTTGTTATGGCTGTTTACATGAATCAACAGGCTGGAATCGCTGAAATCCCGTTTATTAGTAAATCATATCCAATGAAGAAAAAGAAGGAGAATGAATAAAGTGAAAAAACTATTAAAATTCCAATGGCTTACTGTGTTAATGCTTGCGCTTGTATTGACAGGATGCGGCACAGCAGATAAAGCGAAAAATGACGATACATCTAAATCAGACCAACAAGTTGAGCAAAGTGGCTATAAAGTTAAGGATGATCGCGCTGTAGAAGTAGCATTTGATGCAGTACCGAAAACTGTTGTGTCATTACAACCAAGTAACACAGAAATTTTATTTGCACTAGGTGTTGGCGATAAAGTTGTCGGAGCTACAGAATATGATACGTACCCAGAAGAAGCAAAAAACATCGAACGTGTGTCAGATTCAGTGACATTTAATAGCGAACGAATTGTAGCCTTAAAGCCAGATGTTGTCATTGCGTACTCTACAGGAAATGAAGAGACACTAGATGCACTAAAAGGTCTTGAAGATGCAGGTGTAAAAGTATTTGTTATTCAATCAGCTGCATCATTTGAAGATGTTTATGGAGATATTCAACAACTTGCTGAAGTGATGGGTGTACAAGATAAAGGTGAGCAATTAAACAAAGAGATTAAAGCGAAAATTGCTGATGTTCAAGCAAAAGTAAAAAGTGTAGAAACACCAAAAAATGTTTACTTAGAAATTAGCCCAAAACCTGATATTTATACAACAGCAGCTGGTACTTTCCAACAGGAAATTTTAAATGCTGCAAATGTCAACAATGTATTTGGTGACCAAACAGGATGGGTAAAGGTTGCAGAGGAAGATGTTATTGCGAAAAATCCTCAAGTTATTTTAACAACTGTCAACTATGTAAAAGACCCAGTAGGGGAAATTCTAGGACGTGATGGATGGAATACGATTACAGCTATTGAAGATAAAGCAGTAAATGCTATTGATACAGATATTTCAAATCGTCCAGGACCTCGTATCGGGGAAGCTGTTGAGATGGTTGCAAAAGCTGTATATCCTGAGTTATTTAAATAAGGATAAACGGTAAAAACCTTTCATAATAGCTTAGGCAAAAGAGAAAAGAGGCTGGGACATAACCCTAAAATTCTAAATAGAGATACATTGGTTTTGATAAATTTTTGCTAAGAAAATATATAGAACATATTTACTATTATTTCTTTTGCAATGAATAATAAATTAGAAGGGTTCCCTAGTTGTTGGTAGCGGAGGTGGTGACTCTAGCGGGAAAAGCACATTATGTTAGATGCAACAGACCGCGCGTAGCGAGGGTTGCGGCTTACGGTGTGCCCGCAGAAAGCACCGCCGAAGCGGACAATACTGGCGCAGCAAAAAAGTGTTAGATTGACTGTCATCAATCTAACACTTTTTCTCTTTTTTCCATTATTTGTTTTTGCTATGCCGTTGTTGCCTGCTGGCATTTCTTCCTTTGTAGAAAGCATTTGCCTTAGCGGACAATAGCGTGATTCATGTTTTAAAATAAATATAGTTGAATAAATAAGGCATTGGATAATTGGTATTATCTTTGTTTGTTCTATAAAATAGAAGTAGAAATGATTGCTAACATAAGGGAGGCGTAGTGGATGACACAGTTTGACATGAAAGTTATTCCGTTTGAGGCAGTCTTGAATTTCCGCGACATGGGTGGCTATAAGACGAGGGATGGTCGTATCGTAAAGAATGGCTTACTATATCGTTCAGCTGCACTTGGTAAGATGACACAAGCGGATAAGGTGCGCTTTGAAACATTAGGGGTAAAAACAATTTTTGATTACCGAGATGAACACGAGGCACGAAATAACCCTAATCCAACATTCAAGGATGCAAAGTATATTCAAATTCCTGCAAAGGGAAATCATGCGTTTGAGATGCCAACAAATACTGGTGGTCACAATTTTTATAAAGTTGTAAGTCCTGAGATGTTTCGAGATTTTTATGCACAAATGCCATTTAACAATGTATCATTTAAAAAATTAATGGCAACAATCCAAAATCCAGATAATCTAGGTCTAGTTCATCATTGTGCAGTAGGCAAAGATCGAACAGGTATTGGAGGAGCTCTTATTTTGCTAGCATTAGATGTGCCAGAGGAAACCATTATGCAAGACTATTTAGAAACAAATATTTACTTACGCCCAATGGTAGAGCGCATGGCACAGGCAATCCAAGATACTTTTAATGATTATGAATTACAGCAGTTTCACGCACTAATGTCAGCTCGCGAGGATTATTTGCAAGCCGCCTTTGATGCTATGGATAGTAAATACGGTTCAAAAAACGTATTTTTAGAGCAAGAATTTGGCTTAACAACAGAAAAACGACAGCAATTACAAGAATATTGCTTATGTTAATAAGACACCCTTTCACGCCATGCAGTGAGAGGGATTTTTTTGTAGCTATTCAATTATTTTTGTATTACCTATCCTATACAACAAGCCAATCTGTGATAAGATACAATAGATTTTTATGTAATGGATAGAGAGAAGTGAAGTAGTTGGGACATGCGATGAGAGAGAAACATTCAACCGACCAGTTTAGTTTATTTCATTTAACATGGCCGATCTTTTTGGAAGTTTTTTTATTTATGTTAATGGGATTAGCCGATACATTGATGTTAAGTGCTTTGTCGGATAATGCAGTTTCAGGTGTTGGTGCTGCCAATCAATATATTCATATTGCGATATTAATACTTGAAGTGGTGGGCAATGGTGCTGCCATTGTTGTATCGCAATATTTAGGTTCGAAACGCTATTTAGAGGCTACAAAAATTTCGGCATTAGCAGTTACGATGAACGTAATTGTTGGGCTTATTATGAGTATGATTTTTTTCTTCGGCTCAAGCCATTTAATGACGATGATGAATTTAAAGGGCGATGTTTTGCAATATGCGCAAAGCTATTTAGTCATTATAGGTAGTTTTATTTTTTTACAGGCTATTATTAATGCGTTAGCAGCCATTATTCGTGTCCATGGTTGGACGAAACAGACCATGTACGTTTCGCTTGGAATGAATGTTATTCATGTCTTCTTAAATTACGGATTAATCTTTGGGAATTTTGGACTGCCGGAATTAGGTGTTAAGGGCGCTGCGATTTCCTCCATTATTAGCAGGGGACTGGCGGTACTTGTTTTTTCGTGGCTGTTGTATCAGGTGATGGAGATCCGTGTGAAGATAGAATACTATTTCACCTATTCAAAAGAATATGTCCGAAAAATTTTAAATATCGGTTTACCATCTGCTTTTGAGCAAGTGCTCTACCAATTTTGCCAAATTGTCTTCCTTTATTACGCAACCTATATAGGTGCTGAGACGCTTGCAGCAAGGCAATATGCCATGAATATTTCAATGTTTACATATTTATTTGCAGTTGCAATCGGTACAGGGACGGCGATTATTATAGGTCGATATGTGGGGGCAGGTAAAAAAGATGAGGCCTATCATCAATTATGGGTAAGCGTGCGCTCAGCTTTTATTTTCACGATACTGATGGTGAGTGTTGTTACAATTTTCCGTACGCAGTTCATGAGCCTATTTACAGATAATCCAGAGATTATCGCAATCGGCGGATCTGTTTTAGCATTAAGTATATTGTTAGAAACAGGTCGTACAATGAATATCGTCGTTATTAATTCATTACGTGCTTCAGGTGATGCAAGGTTTCCTGTTAAAATCGGATTTTTATCAATGGTATGCATGAGTTTGCCGCTGGGCTATTTATTTGTATTTGTTTTAGATTGGGGATTAGTAGGAATTTGGTTAGCTATTTCAGCAGATGAATGGATGCGTGCTATTATCGTATACTTTAGGTGGAAAAGTAGAAAATGGGAGCGTTTTGCCATTGTTTCGCCAACAGAAAAAAGGAGGGAAATATAGTGGGGGCCATTTCTAAACGAGCTGCAGGAGCGGCATTAATAAATGCAAATATTGAGCTATTTGCTTGTCCAATTTGTCAGGAGTCCATGCAAGTGTATGAGCAAGGGAGGTTGACATGTACAGCAAACCATTCTTTTGATATCGCCAAGCAAGGCTATGTCAATATGCTAACGCATGGAGCAACCTCTAAATATAGCAAGGATCTTTTTGAATCCCGCAAAAAGATAATTGATAGTGGGGTGTACGATCCTCTAGAGGAGAAAATAGCAGAATTAATAGGACAAGCAAAAACGGTGCTGGATACCGGCTGTGGAGAGGGTTCGCATTTAGCTCGCATACTGTCTGAAAGAGATAGTATCGGTGTAGGCATTGATATTGCAAAAGAGGGAATCCTTGCTGCTGCTCGCCATTACCCAGAGCAAATTTGGTGTGTAGGAGATTTAGCGAAAAGTCCCTTTGCTAAGCATAGCTTCGATGTCATATTAAATATTTTGTCCCCAGCAAATTATGAAGAATTTAAACGGCTACTTACAACTGGAGGATGCGTTGTAAAAGTGGTTCCGCAAAGTGGTTATTTGCAACAATTACGAGCGCAGCTTTACGCTGATTCGACTAAAGAAACGTACTCCAATGAGCAAACGGTCGAACGCTTTCGTGAATGTTTTACAAAGGCTACAGTAGAACGCATTACTTATACGGTTCCACTTGCTGCAATGCTTGTACCAGCATTGCTTGAAATGACGCCAATGGGCTGGCATAAAGCACAGCAAACAGCAGTGGACGTCAGTGAAATAACGATTGATGTTGATATCTTAATCGGTCAGGTCTAAATTAGAGCGATTTGACTTGGACAATTGCGGTATACAGCACTTTTCGATTACAATAGTAATAACTATTGAATAAGGTAGGAATAAAACAGTGTATAAATTTACGGCAAATCTTGTCAAATTAATATTAAAATTAACAGGTTCAAAGGCTCGTGTATATGATGCGCATAACTTACCAAAGGAAGGTGGGTTTATTATTGCGTGTACACATACAGGCTATGTGGATATATTAAATTTAGGTGTTGCGGTCATGCCTCGTGAAATTCACTTTATGGCGAAAAAGCAATTGTTTGATATCAAAGGGCTAGGATGGCTTATTAATCATTTAAATGCCTTTCCTGTTGATCGTGATAATCCCGGGCCAAGTGTAATCAAAATTCCCTCACAGTTGCTGAAAGAGGGAAAAATTGTTGGGATTTTCCCATCAGGTACTCGTAATTCAGAAGGAACAGATTTAAAGCAGGGTGCTATCACCATAGCACAACTGTCCAAAACTCAAATCGTTCCAGCCGCTTACGTTGGAGCGCGAAATGCTGGCGATGTCTTTAAACGAGGAAAGGGTTATCTTATCTATGGAGAGCCGTTTTATGTGACAGGGAAAGGAAAAGAAGGTCGTGAGGAATTTACACACCATCTTGAGCATGAGTTAATTGCTTTAACAGAAGAATTGAATAAACGCATTGCAGCAGATAAAAAATAATACAGTAAGCACTCAGAATCTCGTTGATTTTGGGTGCTTTGTCGTAGGAGGCTCTTAACTCGATTTAGCTAAGGTCAAGTCGAATCAAGTTAAGAGCCCTGGCGGATGTCATAGATTTTTTGGAGGAGGTTTTCGAGCATGCTCGAAAAAAATTTGGACGCAATTACGACAAGGGGTAATTGAATTTATGATACATGTACTATTCGTTTGCCTAGGAAATATTTGTCGCTCACCAATGGCTGAGGCAGTCATGCGAGATTTAATAGAAAAAGCACAGTTGACCGACAAAATCGACGTAGATTCCGCTGCAACAAGCTCATGGCATATCGGTGAGCCACCCCACCGTGGAACACAAGACAAGTTACGAGAATATGGTATAGCGACAAAGGGAATGCAAGGAAGACAGCTACAAAAACATGATTTTGATCAATTTGATTATATTGTAGGGATGGATGAAAATAATGTTCGTAATATTTTTACGATGCTAGGTAATCCAGATTCACCGAAGATTTTTCGTTTTTTAGATTTAACGGACCATCAAATGGATGTACCTGATCCATACTATACAGGTGATTTTCAGGAAACTTATGATCTAGTATTAGAGGGCTGTCAGGCATTATTAGAAAAAATTAAGTTTGACAACAAGTTATAGGCACTAGCTTCACGATTATTTTTGTCTTAAAATGGTAAATATTATGTAATTTCCCCATGTGAAAAGATTACCTTAAACATTGGCATATCTAGCTTTGAAGGCATCAATATGTTATTATTTGCAGAGTAAAGATACGAAAAGTATTTAAATACCATTTGCAGATGTGTAAATGTGCATCTATGATTTTTATAAACTTTATTTTTGAAAGAGAGTGGAAACAATGGGTCGTAAGTGGAACAATATTAAAGAAAAGAAGGCGTCAAAAGACCAAAGCACAAGTCGTGTTAATGCAAAATTCGGTCGCGAAATTTATGTAGCAGCAAAATCAGGCGAACCAGATCCTGAATCAAATCGCGCTCTTAAAGTTGTTCTTGAACGTGCTAAAACTTACAGTGTTCCTAAACATATTATTGAAAAAGCGATCGAAAAAGCAAAAGGTGGCGGTGACGAAAACTTCGACGAATTACGCTACGAAGGTTTTGGACCGGCTGGCACAATGCTAATCGTGGATGCTTTAACAAACAATGTGAACCGTACTGCATCTGATGTACGTGCAGCATTTGGTAAAAACAACGGTAACATGGGTGTAAGTGGTTCTGTTGCGTATATGTTTGATTCAACAGCAGTTATTGGTTTAGAAGGTAAGACAGCAGATGAAGTACTTGAAATTTTAATGGAAGCAGATGTCGATGCTCGTGATATTCTTGAAGAAGAAGATACTGTTATCGTTTATGCTGAGCCAGATCAATTCTTTGCTGCACAAGAAGCGCTGAAGGCGGCAGGTGTTCAAGAATTTACCGTTGCAGAGCTTTCAATGCTTCCTCAAACAGAAGTGACATTAACAGGTGACGATATAGCAAAATTTGAAAAACTAATTGATGCTTTAGAAGATTTAGATGATGTACAAAACGTTTACCATAACGCAGATTTAGGTGAATAGTTTTTATTATCAGTCAGGCCAGTAGCAAACCTTTGCTACTGGTTTTTACTTATGCTTTTTGCGTAGGCTCGGAAAATGGGCACAGATAAGCAAATGTGGAAATTTATTAAGGGGGAGAATTGTGCAAACCTTATTAGCAATCGTTATTTTTTTAGTGACGTTATTTTTAGTCATTGTGCAACCACGTAAATTATCTATTGGCTGGTCCGCCTGTATTGGTGCAGCATTTGCCTTAATGTTGGGCGTTGTAACATGGCATGATGTTGTGGCGGTAACTGACATTGTGTGGAATGCTACATTATCATTTATAGGCATTATTATTATTTCTCTGATTTTGGATGAAATCGGATTTTTTGAATGGGCTGCATTACATATGGCACGACTTGCAAGAGGTAGTGGTATTCGTTTATTCATCTATATAGGTTGCTTAGGAGCGATTGTTTCAGCACTATTTGCGAACGATGGTGCAGCATTGATATTAACGCCAATCGTATTAGCGATGGTAAGAAAGTTAAACTTAACAGAGCAAAAGGTTTTTCCGTTTATTATTGCAAGTGGATTTATAGCAGATACAACATCGTTACCACTGGTGATTAGTAATTTAACAAATATTGTATCAGCGGATTTTTTTGATATTGGCTTTATAGAATATGCGGTGCATATGGTAGTGCCGAATATCGTTTCTTTAATAGCTAGTATACTCGTGCTATATGTTTTTTTCAGAAAGGCTATTCCGAAGCAGTACTCGATGGAGGCGGTGGTTCAACCAACTGTTGCCATTCGAGATAAAAAATTATTCCACATCTCGTGGTACGTTATAGCAATATTATTAATTGGGTTTTTATTTAGTGAATATTTTATTATTCCAGTGTCATTTATTTTATGTAGTGTTGCGCTAATTTTTTTATGGTTGGCACAGAGAAGTAAAAATATTGATACGCAGAGGGTTATGAAAGGTGCCCCGTGGAGTATAGTGTTCTTTTCAATAGGAATGTACGTAGTCGTTTATGGTTTGAAAAATGTAGGGCTTACGGGGTTGTTAGCCGATGTGTTAGAACATGCCGTTCAGCAAGGCTTATTTGTAGCGACACTAACGATGGGATTTGTAGCAGCCATTTTGTCAGCCGTTATGAATAATTTGCCGACGGTGATGATAGATGCTTTAGCTATTGCTGAAACAAGTGCGACAGGAACAATCAAAGCAGGACTTATTTATGCTAATGTAATAGGCACAAACCTAGGGCCGAAAATAACACCGATTGGTTCCTTAGCTACATTGTTATGGCTTCATATATTGGCGCAAAAAGGCATTAAAATCAGTTGGGGTCAGTACTTTAAGATAGGTATTATCCTAACGATCCCGACACTGCTTGTTACATTACTCGCATTATGCGCTTGGCTAGCAATAATATTATAGTATTAAAGTCAAAATAGTTGAAAAAATAAATTTTTAGGTAATAATTAGTTATTATACTAGCAAAATGAAGAAGGAAAGTGTGCCAAAATATGAGCAGAGCAAATAAGTTAAGTAATAAAATTATTTTAATTTCATTAATGACATTAGTCGCTTTATTAATTGGTTTTATCGTCACGACGATTTACACAGCAAAATCATCTGTAAATAAAACAATGGGGTCACAGGCAGTAGCGGTAGCAGAAAACATTGCAAAACAGTTAAATGCGGATGATTATATTGAGCTTTCGAAAAAACCATCGGAGTCTAAACTTTACTGGGAGCTAAGAGAGCAATTAAACGATTTACGAGAAAAAAATGGCGTGCTTTATGCTTATACATTTGCGGTACCAAAGGAAGATCAGAAAGTAAGATTTTTAGTTGATGGTATGCCTAAAGATGACCAAGAAAATGCAGGTGCTATCAATTCGGAATCATCTTCTACTTACTATAAGGATCTTGAAAAAGTAATGGCTACAGGTAGCTATTATTCCGCAATATTACATAGTAGTGACTTTGGAGATTATTTATCGGGTACGGTGCCATTAAAAGATGAATCCGGTACGATTGTTGCCTTTGTTGGTGTAGATATTGATGCAACACAAGTAAGTGGCGTAACGAATACGGTATTAACTTCAGTTTTACCAGCCCTTATTGCGATTATGTTCGTATTAACGGTGGTTGGAATGGTCATCATGTATCGTTATATTAACCGTTCATTAAAACCACTCAGTTCTTTAGGGGAAGCAGCTGAATACTTTGCACGTGGTGATATTGTTCAAGCAACGGAAGCAGTCGAGAAATTACAGTTTAAAGGTAAAAATGAAATTGCCGTTTTCGCCAATGCTTTTAAGGAATCGTTGATAAAATTAAAAGACACTTTCCAAACGATTCAACTTCGCACGGTTGCTTTACGAGAGGTTGTTGGCAAAATAGATGCTACTTCACAGCAGGTTGAAGCATCAAACTCAAAAATTGCAGACCGTATTATTGAAATTGCGGCAGGTAGTGAACAGCACCAGCAAAACAATAATGAGGTTTTGTTAACAATGAATGAAATGTCCATTGGCATCCAACGTTTAGCTGATACAACTTCCGAAATCGCTGAGTCTTCCAGTGCAATGACGGGATTAGTAGAGTCCAATGTAAACCATTCTCAAGAGGTTATTTCGCAAATCCAAAATGTTGAATCTTCTGTGTTGCGTACAGCAGGACATGTTGAAGAGATGGGCAATAAATTCCGTTCAATTGAAGATATGGTGCTAGTCATTACCAATATTGCCGATCAAACAAACCTACTTGCATTAAATGCTGCTATTGAAGCGGCGAGAGCTGGGGAAGCTGGAAAAGGCTTTGCAGTAGTAGCAGATGAAGTACGTAAGTTGGCTGAAATGTCTAAGACTTCTGCTGATGATATTCAAAAACATTTAGTAAGCTTTAAAGATATTACGGACCGTGCTCTTTCTGAAATGGCACAAAGTACGGAAGATGTGCAAGCGGGGAATGAAGCGGTGCAACAAATTGGTACAAGCCTTTCACAAATTTTACAATCGGTTGCAATGGTTAACAATAAAATTCAAGATGACTCTGCAGTAATCGAAGAAATGTCAGCCGGTTCAGAAGAAATCTTAGCGACGATAGAGCAAATGCAAAATATTGCGCAGCAAAGTGCCTTAGGTACGAAAGAAGTTGCAACTGCTTCAGATTTACAGGTGGCAATGGTTTCAGAATTAAATGAAGTAGTAGAAATTTTGGAACGCACATCTAAAGAGGTAATTGAAGCGATTAATACATTTAAATTATAAAGAATATCAAAAAACTATTTTTCTACTCATTGTATCCCTGTAGAAAGATAGTTTTTTTTCTGTGGGAAAAATGTGTATATTAGCATATTTAAACGAAAAGGTGAGTATTCTACACATTTATTGTGAAATACATATTGTGTAAACTATAAAACCATTCCATAATATAGATTAATATTAATGCTTTAAATGAACGAAGTAAAAAGGGGTGTAAAGCATGAAATTTTTACGTTCAATACAGGGGAAATTAATTATCGTTTCAATGGCATTACTAATAGTGCCGAGCTTAATCATTGGTATAGTCAGTTATGGGAAAGCAAAGGATGGTATGGAAGGTTTAGGCGAACAAGTTATTCAAAATAGTGTTGAGTCTACTTTACAATTAATCGAACTTGCAAATGAAAGTGTAGAAAAAGGTGACATCCCTTTGGAGGTTGCGCAGGAAAGAGTACGAGAAGCGCTGCTTGGTCCAAAGGATAGTGAGGGAAAACGACCAATTAATTATCCTGGAAATCTAGGAGAGTATGGTTATATCTATGTTTTAGACGACAAAGGAACATTAACTACACATCCTACTCGCGAAGGGGATAACTTGTGGGATGATCAAGATAGCAGTGGAAAGTATTTTATTCGTGATGTAACCGAGCGAGCATTACAAGGCGGTGGCTTTACGGAATATGAGTTTACACTTCCAGGTCAGGACGTATTAGCGGATAAAATCATCTATTCTGCAAAAGATCCACATTGGGGATGGATTGTCGCATCTGGTACATATATGCAAGATTTTAATAAGGAAGCTAATTCATTGTTATTGGTTATTGGTCTAACATTATTGGGTGCCATTATTATTGGTACCGTCATTGTAATTTTTGTGTCTAGACATTTGGCTTTACCAGTTAAAAACTTATCGAAGCGTGTCCATGAAGTGGCACAAGGTAATTTAACCGTTGAAATTGAAAACCTACAACGATCAGATGAAATTGGTCAATTGAATACTGGTTTTAATGATATGGTAGATCAATTAAAGACACTAATTACAGATGTTGAGGAGGCCATTGTCGAAATTCAATCGACTTCGTCCAATTTAACAGCCGTTGCAGAGGAAACAAATGCTTACGGTGATGAAATTGTCAAAGCGATTAATGAGGTATCAAGAGGGGCAGTGAAACAAGCATCAGACGCAGAGGATACAAATCGTACAGCGATTGCATTTGCACAGCAAATTGTAGAGCTACATGATAAAAATGAATTAATGTTGGATGCTTCTCAAAAAATGAAGCAGTCCAATGAAGAAGGGCTTGTGAATTTAAACAGTTTGAAACACAAATCACAAGAATCTTCTGCGCTTATTAACAGTGTTCAAACAGTGTTCAATAGCTTAATTGTTAAAGTAAGAGAAATTGAAGGTATTGTGGGCACAATCAATGAAATTTCCGATCAAACGAATCTTCTTGCATTAAATGCATCGATTGAAGCAGCGCGTGCTGGTGAGCATGGCAAAGGCTTTGCTGTAGTAGCGGAGGAAGTACGTAAGCTAGCAGATCAAACATCTGTTGCAACAGATTTGGTACGCACGACGTTACGAGGTATTGAAAGTGAAACGAACTTAGTAAATGATGAGATGCAAAAAACAAATATCATTGTCCGTGAGCAAAATAATTCAGTTAGTATGATGGAATCTTCATTTAATGAGATAGAAGCGTCTGTCGGAGAGATTATAGTAAATATTGGAGAGATGACGGCGGGCGTAGAATATTTAAATAGCTCTAAGGAAGATATTATGCAATCGATTGAAAGTATCGCGCTGATTAGTGAGAAAAATGCAGCTTCCTCAGAAGAAGTCACAGCATCAGTTGACGAGCAACAGAGAGCTATTCAGCTTATTAGCGAATCATCTAATGATTTAACAGACGAAATTTCAGCATTACAGGAATCTATTCAACGTTTTACAATAAGATAACCATTTAGAGGCTGGGACATAACTAAAAAAATTAAAGAAACGAGGAAAGCTGTTCATAAATTTTTGCTATATGGAGAACTAGCTAACTTAGCTATTCTTGCTTTTGCAATAAATAAAAATTTAGTAGGGTTCACTAGTAGTTAGTAGCGGAGGCGGTGACTCCTCCGGGACGCACGCAGCGTAAGACGCTGGCATTCCGCGCGTTAGCTAGGGTTGCGGCTTACGTGTGCTGAGCGGAAAGCACCGCCGAAGCGGACAACGGCGCAGCAAAAAATGTGTTAGATTGATGGCAGTCAATCTAACACATTTTCTCTTTTGTACAAGCATCTTTTTTATAGGCAAGACGTTGTTAGTATAAAGGGGTGTTGCATATGAAAAGGTGGATAGTGGGAGGCATCATAATTGTTGTTTGTATAGGTAGTGCTCTTTATATATGGTTAGGACAAGAAATGAAACGAGGCACACAGCCAGTTGCAGATGGAACAGCACCATATGTTATCGTGCTTGGAGCAAAAGTAAAGCCAGGTGGTGTGTTATCACTATCTTTAAAAAGTAGATTGGAAGAGGCTGTAACCTATCTCAATCAATACCCGCATGTTAAGGTAATCGTCTCGGGTGGACAGGGAACAGATGAGGATAGAACAGAGGCATCATCAATGTTTACCTACCTAGAAGACAATGGCATTGAAGCTGAACGAATTTTAATGGAAGAGCAATCCACATCGACATATGAAAACTTATTATTTTCAAAAGAATTACTACCAGCAGGGACAAAGCAAATTACGATTGTGTCGAATGATTTCCATTTACAACGAGCGAAGTATTTAGCGAATAAGCTTGATTTAGAGGCAGATGTCGTTGTTGCCAAAACCCCAAAATCTGTGGAAGCGAAGTTAACACTACGGGAAAGAGCTGCATTATTAAAAACATATATCATTGGTCATTAATGATATATTTACTTTCTTTCCATTATATATTTGGCATATAATAGAAATATAATGAGTAAACGACAGAAAGAGGGTACTTCTATGACAACGTTTAAAGATTATGTATACAGCCGTCCGAACGTGGAGGCGATGAAAGAGCAACAGTTAGCTTTAATCGAGCAATTTAAAGAAGCACAATCGGTTGAGGCACAAAGCGAACTAATTGAAAAATTAAATGAACTGAGTAATGAATATGCGACAATGGCAAACCTCGTCTACATTCGAGCATCGATTGATACCCACGATTCATTTTACCAAGAAGAACGTGATTATTTTGATGAAGTAGGCCCTGAGCTTGAAGAAATCACAACCGAATATTATAAAGCATTAATCGCTTCACCATTCCGCGAGCAGTTAGAAGAAAAATGGGGGCAACAGTTATTTGATTTAGCATCCTATCAAATTAAAGGATTTTCACCGAAAGTCATTGATTTAATGCAAAAGGAGAACAAACTAGTATCAGAATATAATAAACTAGTTGCTTCAGCACAGATTGACTTTAACGGTGAAACATTAACGCTAGCACAGTTAGGACCTTATACAGAATCGACAGATCGAGCAATGCGTAAGGCTGCTACAGAAGCTCGTTTTGGCTTTTTTGCTGAGCATGAAGCGGAATTTGATCGCTTATATGATGAGCTAGTTAAAGTGCGTCATGAAATTGCTGTAAAATTAGGCTATAAAAATTATGTAGAGCTTGGCTATATCCGTATGAACCGAATTGATTATAATGCTGAAATGGTCAAGAAATTCCGTGACCAAGTACGTGATTTAATCGTGCCAGTTGCAACAAAACTATTTGAGCGTCAAGCAAAGCGAATCGGGATTTCAGACTTAAAATTTTATGATGAAGCTTTAAACTTCTTAACAGGTAATGCTACGCCAAAGGGTGATGCAAATTGGATAGTGGCAAACGGTAAAAAAATGTATGAAGAACTATCTCCTGAAACGGGTGAATTTTTCAACTTTATGATTGACCATGACCTAATGGATTTAGTTGCGAAAAAGGGGAAAGAAAGTGGCGGCTATTGTACGTTTATTGAAAATTATCATTCGCCGTTTATTTTCTCGAACTTTAACGGTACATCAGGTGATATTGATGTGTTAACACATGAGGCTGGACATGCCTTCCAAGTATTCTCAAGCCGTGATATTGGCATCCCAGAATATTTATGGCCAACATATGAATCATGCGAAATCCATTCGATGAGTATGGAGTTTTTCACATGGCCTTGGATGGAATTATTCTTCAAAGAAGACACGGAGAAATATAAATTTACACATTTAAGCAGTGGCTTATTATTTCTTCCTTACGGTGTTGCTGTTGATGAATTCCAACATGTTATTTACGAAAATCCAGAGATGACACCTGCTGAGCGTAAAGCTGCATGGAAAAAAATCGAGCAAACCTATTTACCACACCGTGACTATGATGGTAATAGCTATTTAGAGTCAGGTGGTATATGGCAACGTCAGGCACATATTTATGCAAGCCCGTTCTATTATATCGACTACACGTTAGCGCAAATTTGTGCGTTCCAATTTTGGAAACGTTCACGTGAAGAGTTTGACGCAGCATGGAAGGATTATATCCATTTATGTGGCTTAGGCGGTTCCATGTCATTTACAAAGCTTGTGAAGGAAGCGGGCTTAATTTCTCCGTTTGAGGATGGCTGTGTAGAATCAGTAATCGGTGTGATTGAGGACTACTTAAATTCAGTGGATGATACAAAGTTGTAGATGTTAGATAGAAACTGTGCAGAGCTAATATAGTGGCTCTATAAGAAATTAGCAAGTGTTAGATTGATTGCAATCAATCTAACACTTTTTTGCTACGCCGTTATTGCCCGCGTCTTACGCTTTGTGCGTTCTGAGCAGGAGTCACCGCCTTCGCTACCAACAACTAGTGAACCCTTCTAATTTTTTATTTATTGCAAAAGCAAGAATATGTTTTCTATAAAAATTGTCCAAGATAAGTTGTTTTTTTGCTTGTTATCTATGTAATCGATACTAGGATACTTGCGAAATGGTTAATATATAAGTAGTATTTTCAGTAACTGTGATAAAAGGAAGTGAAGAAAGTGACGAGGAAGGTATGGTTCCAGGTAGGTATAGGGATTTTACTAGTTTTACTAATACTTAAATATTTTATAGAGATTCATTGGATTTTCACACCGCTTGCTATGATTTTAAAAGCGATTTTTGTGCCGTTACTACTTGGGGGTGTGTTGTATTATGTGACCGAGCCAATTCAACGTTTTTTAGAAAAGCGTAGATGGCCAAGGTGGTCGAGTATTTTAACAATTGTCGTTGGACTGATTGCCATAGTGGTCGGCTTTGGTTGGATTATTGGTAATCCGATTGCTACCCAGCTTAATAATCTGGCAAAAAATGCACCGATGATTAGTTCAAGCATTCAAGAGGCCGCTGATTATGTATTCAAAAATAAAGATAATTTCCCACCACAATTAAAAGATTTTATTGATTATCTTGCTAATTCTGTACAGGACATTGCGGTGGTAGCAAGTAAATGGCTTGTATCATTTATCCAATCACTGGTGTCAGTTTCTTTACTAGCGATTTTAATTCCATTTTTCTTCATTTTTATGTTGAAGGACCATGAGAAATTTGCGCCTTCCATTTATAAATATTTTACTGGTGAGCGTCGTGAATGGATTAAAAAGACATTAAGTGAGATAGATGATGTATTACGTAGCTATATTCAAGGGCAACTACAAATCAGTTTTTTACTAGCACTTATTATGTATGTTGGGTATTTAATAATTGGCTTAGAGTATTCATTATTGCTTGTGATTTTTGCCTTCTTTATGAATATGATTCCGTTTATTGGACCGTGGATTGCTCTTGCACCAGCAGTTATTGTAGCCGTAATTCAAGATCCGATGCTTGTTGTGTGGGTAAGCGTCGTTACACTTATTGCACAGCAGATTGATAGTAACTTTATTACACCGAATGTTATGGGGAAATCGCTTGATATCCATCCGTTAACAGTTATTACGATTATTTTAGCAGCCGGTAATATAGCAGGCTTTATTGGGATTATTATTGCCGTACCATTCTATGCGGTACTAAAGGTAATTGTTTCGAATATTTATGATGAACGAAATGCGATAAAGAAAAAGGCTACGAAGTCAGTATAGGGGTCGAATAAAAAGTGGAACAAGAAATTGTTAAAGTTTTTAATGAGCAGCATGAACAAATTGGAACGGCAACACGAGCAGAAGTACATGAGAAGGGCTTGTGGCATGAGACATTTCACTGCTGGCTTGTCAACGAGAACTATATTTATTTCCAAATCCGTAGTGGGCAAAAGAAGGATTATCCAGGGCTGCTAGATATAACAGCAGCAGGGCATTTACTAGCAGTTGAGACAGTGGAAGCAGGCATCCGCGAAGTAAAAGAAGAATTAGGGTTAACAATTAATATTCAAGACATCGTCAAAATGGGGATGACATCTTGTAGCATCGTATCTGAAAATATGATAGATAATGAATTTTGTCATGTCTATTTGTACCCGTTTGAAGATAATTGGGATGCATTTGAGCTGCAATATGAGGAAGTTTCGGGTGTTGTTCGAGCACAGCTTGATGAAGCGGAAGCATTCTTTTTAGGGAAAACTGGCACGCTAAATATTGAGGGGTATGAATATTTCCCTGATGGGCAACGAGCTCGACTCGTGCGTCCTGTCAGTACAGCACAATTTGTGCCGTATCGTGAGCTGTATGTGGCGGATGTTATTGGCTTTGCCAAAAGTGCAATGTACAATCGATAGTAAAGTCACCAGCCATGAATAACGATTAGAAAATGGCCATCGGTATGTATGGCATATAGCATGATGTATGCTTTACGCTCATAAAGATAACTTCGAAATGAATTGAAGTTATGTTTATGAGCATTTTATGTCTATCTGTTAATTTATGTAGAAAATAAGCTATACTTGTATTTACAATGAAAGAAAAGGAGCATATATATGCTAACATTTGAACAAAAACAAGCGATAATTGAATCGTTTTCCGAATTAACGAAAAAAGAAATTTCGATGAAACGAGTGAATTATCATTATATGGACAGTTTGTTTGAAAAGACGATTGTCGTAGAAAAATTGCACCCAAATGGCAATGGTTTTGTCTTTGTAGGAGATTTATTGCGCTACGAAAATGAAGCAAATGATAAAGGACTAGTCAATATTCGCGATTATGATGAGCACCAGTTGCGTGCCATTATTGAAGATGCCATTACTTATTTAGGTGAGGAACAAGAAGCGGAAGAACCTATTATTGAAACTTGGCGTAATCGTGAAGGCGATCAATTAGAGCTTGCGTTTGAGCAACGTTCTTGGAATGTTTATCATCGAGAAAATTTAGAAGAAGCCTTTGGCACATATGATGCTGCAAAAGAATACTTACTAGAAGAAGGCTTTCGTAAAAAGAACTAAGTAATATGGGGGAAACGACATGAGTGGTAAAAAATTGGTAGGTATTGTAATTGTTGTTTTAGTCATTGCATGTTTATTTTCAGTTTTTACGATTCAAAATTTTTATAAAAATAATCAAGAACAGCCAAATAGTGAGAATCGTGAAATAAATAAGTCAAAAAGTTTGAATTTAATATTACCACAGGCTACAATTATCTCGAATTCAAGATAATTGAAAGGTGATGGGTTTATGCAACATTTATTTCATAAAGGTACAGATGAAACCAAGCCAACCTTATTGTTATTACATGGTACAGGTGGGGATGAGCATTCTTTAATCAGTCTTGCAAAGGAAATTGATGCAACAGCCAATATTTTAAGTGTACGAGGTAATGTATTAGAAAACGGTATGCCTCGTTTTTTCCGTCGCTTAGCTGAAGGTGTTTTTGATATAGAAGATTTAATCTTCCGTACACAAGAATTACAAAGCTTTTTGGTAACAGCAGCAGAGGAGTATGGTTTTGATCGTACGCGCATTGTAGCGATTGGTTATTCAAATGGGGCAAACATTGCTGCAAGTTTATTATTCCACTTTGAAGATGCATTGGCAGGGGCAATTTTGCATCATCCAATGGTGCCAAGACGTGGCATCGAACTACCTGCGCTTCCTAATATTCCGGTATTTATAGCAGCAGGAACCAATGATCCGATGTGTACTGCACAAGAATCAGAAGATTTGGAGTCGCTGTTATCGAAAGCGGGTGCTCATGTAACGACAGCATGGTTTAACTACGGACATCAGCTCACAATGCCGGAAGTAGAAGCGGCAAGAGCGTGGTATCAACAAAATTTTTAAACGTAAAATCCGAGAACAATGTAACTATATGTTCTCGGATTTTTTGTGTGTATCATTACTTTTTCTTAGCAAATGGTAGCCACCAGTTCCAATCACCAAATAGCTTCATAAGGCTCGGTACCAGCATAAGGCGAATAATGGTCGCGTCAATCGCTATGGCAATCGCAATACCAACACCGATTTGCTTTACAGGCATGACATCAGTAAAAGCAAATGCCCCTGTAATAACAATCATAATAAGTGCAGCAGATGTAATGATACGGCTAGTAGATGTTAGCCCATCCACTGTTGCACGTGTATTATCTGCACCTTTTTGATATTCTTCCTGTATGCGAGAGATTAAAAATACTTCATAGTCCATACTTAAACCGAAGACAAGGCAAAATACGATAACTGGAATAATAAGGACGATTGTTCCAGCCTCTATTCCAAAATGCCCATATTGGAAAATATAAACCAGTATGCCGAACGCTGAAGATAACCCGATTATATTCATAATGATTGCCTTGAGAGGAATTAAAATGGAACGGAAGGCAAGCATCAAAATAAAGAACGTTGACACGATAATGATTAAAACCGCAAATATTATTTTACTAGCAATTTCATCAAAAATTTCTTGATTAAATTTCCCTTGTCCACCTAGTTTGAAGTCAACATTTAAATCCTTGTCCATCCACGTTCTGGCGAATTGTTGTGCAGCGGAGGACGAACCAGCTACATTTAATGTAATCGGAATAAATAGCTGTGTATCCTTTGAAAAGGTATTAATGATTGGTTTTAATTGTTCTGCCACTTGTGGCGTTTTCAAGGAAGCTGTTAATTCCTCTGGTGATTTCATTTGGGCTGCTGTATAAATCGTTGAGACTTCATCAACGAGCGGATCGTTAAGCAGTTTTTCTTGTATATCAAAAAGTAGCTTGCGTCCTTGCTCGTTCTCCCAGCCATCTTGGCGTTCAGCAAGTAAATACAAAACGGATGTATCACCAAGCCCAAACGTTTCATCCAATTTATCGTAAGCTGCTCGGGCATCGTATTTGGGTGGTAAAGAATCTACTTGAGGTATAGCAAGTTTAATATCCTTTAACGGAATCATCCCGATACCAAGTAACAATAAAGCAACAATAACAATGGATACAGGTCGCTTCATAACAAAGCCGGCAAAACTGTGCCAACGATTCGTGCCACCTGGCTTTACACGTAATATGCGCCATTTATTTAGGCGATCTCCTAACACCATCATTGTCGCAGGTAATAAAGTGAGACCTGAAAGCACGGCGAACAATACGACAATTGTGCCACCTAAGGCAATATTGCGGAAGATTTCTACATCAATGACAATCATGGCACCAAGACCAATCATGACACAAACAGCAGAAAAAATAATAGAACGACCTGCTGTTTGGATAGCAATTTGTATAGCTTCGGCAATGCTAGAATGGTTACGCTCTTCACGATAGCGATTAATAAATAGCAGAGCGAAATCAATACTAAGGGCAAGTCCAAGCATTGGTACAATATTTAACACAAAAATGGATAAATTAACGCTACCACTTAGTAACGTCAACAGCCCGAATGCTGTGACAACGGTAACAACTCCGATTAAAATTGGTAAAATCGCAGCTACAACAGTACCAAAAGCAAGTAATAGCACAACAATAGCGATTGGTAAACCAATGGCTTCAGCGGATGCTAAGTCCTTTTGGCTGGCTTCATTAATATCCTCCGAAATCACAGGGCCACCTGTCACACTGATACCTTCTTCTTCAACTAAAGCACGAACCTCTTTGACGATAGCTGGCAAATTATCAATGTTATTTTTAAAATGTACCATGGCATAGGAAATGCCATTCTTTTGTAAAGTAGAATCATCCAATGGTGACTGAATGGAATGAACTTCTTCAATGTCCTCTAGCTTTTGTAGAGTGTTTTCGATTTTTTGATTGCTTGTTTGATCAAAAACAACCATGATTGTTTCTGCAGGTAAGTCGAATGTTTTGGCTAGTTCATTTGTGACATAGGTATGATCAGCTTCAACAAAAAAGCCATCTCCATGCAGTTTGCTAGGAAGCTGTATAGCAAACACAGCCATTGCGATAAAAATAACAATCCAAATGGCAACGATAGCTTTCGCATGTGCAGTGATAAAAGCTGAAAAATTTTTCATAACGATAAAGCATCCCCCTTTTAAACTAGTGTAAAGGATGTGTCACTTTTTGTCGTGTGACAAAGTAGAAAATCCTGCTCGCAATAAATGGCGTGAGAATTGTAAGAGAATTGTGTGAGTGCCTGTCACCAAAAAACGGCACTTTCTGGGAGCAGAGAGTGCCGTGAATTCTAAAAGAATAAAGATAATATAAAGTATATAACGGATGCCATTACAGCTGATATTGGCATTGTAATAATCCAAGTGGTTACAATTTTTCGTGCCATTCCCCAGTTAACACCACGAACTCGTTGTGCTGAACCAACACCCATGATGGATGAAGAAATAACGTGTGTTGTGGATACTGGTAAGTGTACTAATGTCGCACCGAAAATAACAGTAGCAGAAGCTAAGTCAGCTGCAACGCCATTTACAGGACGGATTTTCATAATTTTACCGCCGACCGTTTTAATAATTTTATAGCCACCAATAGAAGTACCAAGACCCATAGCGGTTGCAGCCGCTGCTCGAATCCAAAAAGGAATTTCATCCCCAGTATGCAAGCCACCTGCAATTAACGCCATAGTCATAATACCCATTGCTTTTTGGGCATCATTTGTACCGTGCGTAAACGATTGGATAGCCGCTGTAAAAATTTGCATTGTCCGGAAGCCTTTATTCGTACGATATAAATTTAAGTTTTTAAACCATAGTTTAAACAGCGTCATCATAAGAAAGCCGGCACAAATTGCAATGAGTGGTGACAATACTAATGCCATAATGATTTTTGTAAAACCGCCATAATTAAGGACGCTAAAGCCTGCAGAAGCAACTGCTGCGCCGGCAATTGAACCGATTAATGTATGTGAAGAACTTGATGGGATACCAAAGTACCAAGTAAGTAGGTTCCATATAATAGCTGAAATTAATGCGGCTAATATAACGACAGAACCAGTTGTATCTCCTTCAAAAGCATTTAAAGAGAATGGATCAACAATATCTTTTGTTAGCGCTTTTGCGACACCCACGAAAGTAATAGCACCGATAAAGTTCATCGTCGCTGCCATAATAATGGCAACACGTGGGGGTAATGCTCTTGTGGAAACCGAAGTTGCGATAGCATTTGCTGTATCATGGAAACCATTAATAAAGTCAAATGTTAGGGCAAAGATGACGACCAATACGGTTAGTATAATGATTGTATTCATTGTATTTGACCCACTCCTAGTTACGCGTTACGCATGATAATTGTTTCCATTGTGTTGGCAACGTTTTGACAATAATCAGCGATATCCTCAAGTTGTTCATAAATATCTTTAAACTTAATGATGCGGATTGGATCTTTTTCATTTAAAAATAATTGCTTAATAGAAGTTCTTTGTACTTCGTCGCATTCACGCTCATAGTCTTTTATTAGAATGGCATGTGGGCGCATGCCAATAAGATTCTTTTTCTTTAACTCTTCAGTTGCTTTAACAATTTCGTCGGCACTTTTAGAAATATAGCCTAAGAAAATGCGCATTGATTCGTCAACTTCTGTTAAGGAGAACATTTCGAAGTGGGCGATACAATGCTCCGTACCATCTAACACATCGTCCATACGAATAGCGAATTCTAAAATATCTTCTCGTTCGATCGGTGTCATAAATGATTTGTTTAGCATTACGATTAGTTCATGAATGAGTTTATCGCCAGCTGTTTCGTAATTTTTCATTGTAATGCTAATCTCTTTTAAGTCAGCTACACTTGTTATACGAAAATCATTTGCGTAATGTACGGCCTCTCTCATATTTTCAGCAATTTTATGCAATGCTACAAAGAAAGGGTCTTGTTTTTTTGAGTTAAGCATGTAAATAGAATCCTCCTGGATATAGATAAAATAAACGACCTTTAAACTTTACTATCATAACAAAATCTTACGTTTATCTACATAAAATTTATCTTTCCTACACAAAACTTTACAATCCTGTAATATACATTTTGTTCACAAATATTAAGTGTTAGGGTGTGTTTTTTTATATTAATACAGTATAAATGCCTATATAACAAAGAATTTATTAATTTTAAAAATCTGTTTAGTACAGAGGAACCTCTTTTGAAGACCTCATTATCACAAGCGATTGATTTTGAATTGTAAAGGAATTGTAAAGATAGATATCTTAACATTTCTTAGTGTTCCCTATTTTCTTAAGAATATCTTCATTTTTATCCTTCGTTAATATTAAGAATTGTTTTCTACAATAGAGAAGTAAGAGAAAGGGGCGTCAAGTCAAAAATGATTCAAGTCGAGAACTTACAACATACATTTTTAATTGGGAAAAAGGGTAAGGAAAAACATGTACCTGTATTAAAGGGCGTAAATTTTGAAGTGAAAAAAGGAGAGATTGTCGCAATTGTGGGCAAGAGTGGCTCTGGAAAATCAACATTGCTACAAATTTTAGCCGGGTTTATGAAAGCTGAACAAGGCTCTATTCGTGTGAATGGGCAACAAACAGAGAAACTCACTGAAACAGAAAGTGCAGCGTTTCGTTTGCGCCAGTTCGGATTTATCTTTCAAAACTTTCAACTTATGCCGGGTTTAACTGCATTTGAGAATATAGAGTTACCTTTGAAATTACAAGGTGCAAGCAAAGCTATTCGTAAAGAAAAAGTGAAAAAATTAATGGACAAAGTCGGATTATCGGCAGTAGCCGACCATTACCCAAATGAATTATCAGGCGGTCAGCAACAACGTGTAAGTATTGCAAGAGCGTTGATTACCAATCCTCCTATTTTGCTAGCGGACGAGCCAACAGGGAGTCTAGACTCTGAAACAGAGCAGGATATTTTACTCCTTATTCAAAGTTTAAATCGTGAGCTAGGCTTAACATTTGTCATTATTACGCACGATGAAGAAGTGGCAACAATTGCTCATCGTCGTTTCCGTATGTATGACGGCGAGCTTGTGAAGGAGGATGAATAACATGATATGGAAAGACCAATTGGATTTTGTTATCCAACATATTAAGAAAAATAAATTACGCGTATTTATGACCGTGCTGGCTGCAACAATGGGTTGTGCATTTTTAATTGTCCTTGCATCCGTAGGGTTTGGGCTACAGGATTCAATTCGTAACGAGATACTATCAGATGAAAATATAACTAAAATTCAAGTATATGATGGCTCACAATTTACAGAGCAACAGAAAGATGAAATCAAGTCTATCGAGCATGTTAAAACAGTACTTGAAACGAGTACAGTTAATGCAAGTGCGCACTCATATTTTGAAGATCGTGATACAAATTCAAGTCTAGTTATAACGACTATGTCAGATTTTAAAAGTGTAACTGGGAAACTTGCAAAAGGGAAGTTCCCAACAAAGCCAAATGAGATTATTGTAGGATACCATTTTGCTCAAACATTATTAAATGATGCAGAACGAGATGTCATTAAAGAAAAAAACAAAAAGGCTGAAATAGAAGGCACATACTATGATGGTAGTGAAGAAGGATATAAAAAATCTTTAATTGGTAAAGAAATTGAATTATCTTTAGCTTCCAATTCCAATGGAGCGTCTGAAACTGAAAAGGTGAAATATACAATAGTTGGTGTGACAAAAAAACCTTCTTATGATTGGATGATTGACAATACAGTCTATATGGATTCAGCGCAAAAAGCAGCGATAGGAAGTACCCTTGCAGCATTAGATAAAGTAGCAGTAGATGAAGTATTTAATACGGAATTCAATATTTATGCGAATAGTCTAGAAAATGTTAAGCCTATTTTAGAAAAGTTAAAAGACAAGGGCTATAGCGTGTTCTCTGTGACGGAACAATTGGATCAAATGGATGTATTTTTCCTTGTGTTGAAAATTGGTTTAATTTTTGTTGGGACAATTGCAGTGTTAATCGCCTCTATTGGGATATTCAATACGATGACAATGGCGGTTACAGAGCGTACACGTGAGATTGGGGTATTGAAGGCAATTGGCGCTAGTCCAAAGTTGATTCAACGACTCTTTTTAATGGAAAGCACATTTATTGGTATTTTAGGTACCGTTATTGCAGTTATTATTTCATATGTCATTAGCTTTACAGCAAATGCAGTTTTACCGTTAATTTTAAAAGTGGCGACTGGTGAAGATGCTTTTAGTTCATCAGATATTACATTTTCACTTATCCCATGGCAACTTGTTATCATTGCGTCTGCCATCAGTATTGGTGTGGCGATGATTTCAGGCTACCGACCAGCTCGTAAAGCAACGAAGATAGATGTTATTCAAGCATTACGACAAGAGTTATAAAAAGAACCCGAGGCACATAATGCGCCTCGGGTTTTCATAATTTACAAATAAGATGTTAGTTCATTTGCTAAAAATGGCTTTGCATTCAACAGGGTTACAAAGGCATCATACTTAGCGCGTTGTTGTGCGCTCGGCTTTTTGCCAGTATAATAAGCGCGAATTAGAATGTTTTTTGGTGTGTTCTCCATATCAATAAATTCCAACAACTGTGCTTCATAACCAACAAGTGATAAAATCTCAGCGCGAATGGAATCAGTCGCGAGAGCTGCAAAACGTTCGCGGACAAGGCCGTGCTGTAACATGACATCGAGTGCCGGTGTATCAAGTTGACGGTTTAGCTCATGTTGACAACAAGGGACACTTAATATGACACTTGCGCCCCATTTCACTGCGCGTGATAATGCCATATCTGTTGCAACATCACACGCGTGTAGAGTTACGACCATGTCTACATTCGATTCATCGTTATAATCATTAATATCCCCAACTAAAAATTCAAGTTGCTCGTAGCCTAAATCTTGTGCAATACGAGAGCATTCCTCGATTACCTCTTTTTTTAAATCTAAGCCAGTAACGCGAATATCCAACCCTTTTTCAATTTTTAAGTAATGATACAAGGCAAACGTCAAATAGGATTTTCCTGAACCAAAATCTAAAATACGGACTTGGCGATTTTTGGGTAAATAGGCTAAGGCATCGTCGATAAATTCAATGAAGCGATTAATTTGCTTGAATTTATCGTATTTTTGTTTTTTTACTTTTCCTTCTTCGCTTTGTACACCTAAACGAATTAAAAAAGGATAAGGCGTGGACTCATCAAGTAAATAGTTTTTCTTACGATTATGTGATAAGTTTACTTGCTTCGGAGTAGCGGCTTTATCTGATTTCCATAAAACTTTATTTTTTTTCGATAGTTGCACGTGTACTTTTTCTTCTTTAAAGTCGATATGTGCTTGACGGAAGTCAGCAAAGAATAGTTCAAATTTAGGCGGAAAATCGGCTAATAGGACATTCTCATGTTTTAAAATACGCTCATATTGGTATTCAATTTGTATATGATAAGCTTCTTTCAACATGATGGGCTTTAGTTTAATACGCTTTATTTCATTAGATTTCATTCGTGGTTGACTAATTGTAGCCGCAACGAGTTGTTGTTGGGAAATTTGGTCTAGAAGCAGTGTTTTCATTTCTTCAAATGTCATTTGTTTCGCCTTCTTTGTTGTGTAATAGATGGCATTAGTGTAACACAATTTTCTTCACGTTGTTTTTCATTTCAAATAATCGGTAAATCGAATATTCAGAAAATGGATTTTTGTTTTTGAACATTTTACGGTATATTAATAGTGAAAAGTATTCTATGCAAAAAAATAATGTTCAAAAGGAGGAATGCTTATGTCAGATAATACTTATCAGCTAATCGCTATTATCATTTATATGATTGTCATGCTCGGAATCGGGTGGTATGCATTCGTTAAAACTTCAAATTTAACAGATTATATGCTAGGTGGTCGATCCTTAGGGCCTGCTGTTACAGCGTTGAGTGCAGGTGCGGCAGATATGTCAGGTTGGCTTTTAATGGGGCTTCCGGGGGCAATTTATGCTTCAGGACTTGTTGAAGCATGGATCGCCATCGGGTTAACAATAGGAGCTTATTTGAATTGGATGTTTGTCGCACCAAGATTACGGGTTTATACGCAAGTTTCAAATGACTCAATTACAATACCGAGTTATTTAGATAATCGCTTACGTGATCATACAAGATTAATCAGAATTGCTTCAGGACTCATTATTCTATTGTTTTTCACATTCTATGTTTCCTCAGGTATGGTAGCTGGCGGTAAGTTTTTTGACAGCTCATTTGGCTACGAATATCATACAGGTTTATTGATTGTATCAGGCGTAGTTGTTGCTTATACATTGTTTGGTGGTTTCCTAGCGGTGAGTTATACGGACTTTTTACAAGGTCTTATTATGTTTTTAGCACTGATTACAGTACCTTTATTTGGGCTATTTTTAACGGGTGGTCTTAGTGAAACAGTAGAATCCATTAAAACGGTAAACCCAGAACATTTAAGTTTATTACCAGCATCAGCGACAGCTGCAGCGATTATTTCATCGCTTGCATGGGGGTTAGGATACTTTGGGCAACCCCATATAATCGTGCGTTTTATGGCGATTAGTTCTGTAAAGGAAACGAAACAGGCTCGTCGCATCGGTATTGGTTGGATGATTTTAAGTCTTATTGGTGCCCTTGCAACTGCATTAGTAGGTGTAGCGTACTATCAACAAAATGCAGGGGAATTAAAAGACGCTGAAACGGTCTTTATTGTACTTGGTCAAATTTTATTCCATCCATTTATCGCGGGTATTATGTTGGCTGCTATTCTAGCTGCAATTATGAGTACCATTTCATCGCAATTAATTGTCACTTCTTCAGCTCTCGTTGAAGATATTTACAAGGCGTTATTTAATAAAACAGCAAACGATAAACATTATGTGTTTATTGGGCGTATGGCAGTTTTAGTAGTAGCTATTATTGCGGCAATATTGGCTTGGAATCCTGAAAATTCTATTTTAAATTTAGTAGGCTTTGCTTGGGCTGGCTTCGGGGCTGCATTTGGTCCAATTATCTTATTATCATTGTATTGGAAGCGATTGACGAATTACGGAGCGCTCAGTGGAATGGTGACAGGTGCGGCAACAGCCTTTATATGGGGTAAAATAAAGCTGCTTTCAACTACTTTATACGAAATCGTGCCAGGATTCCTTGTTTGTTTAATAGTAGCCGTTGTTGTAAGTATGGTGACTTATAAGAGAAATGCAGAAATCGAGGAAGAATTCGATCGTACTGAAACATTGTTAAAAAAAGAGCGAGGATAAGTTGATAAGAGTAAGCTAAAGTTAGTTTACTTATTTCTAATTAAACATAGTTTATCTACATTAAAGCATGCGCCCAATTTTCTAGTCTAGGGCGCATTTGTTTTTTTATAATGAGCAGACTATTTTTGATGATTCGACGTTGAAGTATGTGTATAAATAACGCTGCGGTGGAAGGTATCTTTGCCGACTAAAAGACACAGTTTAGGGCATTATATGGTAAGATGAAGAAAATTTGTTGTAGCAACACCAAGGCGTTGGTGGGAGGATTGTGAATGGATAAATTGAAAGAAGTAGATGTATTGTTAGAAAAGGCCATATTAGTTGGTGTTAATTTACGTAATGATAAGCATTTTGAGTATTCGATGGAGGAGCTTACAAATTTAGCTGAAGCTTTAAATGTGGAAGTGGTAGGTATCGTCACGCAAAATTTAGAGCGAGTCACACCATCTCATTATGTCGGGACAGGTAAAATCGAAGAGATAAAAAGTTTTTATGAAGAAGCACAAGCTAATCTTGTGATTTTTAATGATGAATTATCACCTTCACAAATCCGTAATTTAGAGCGCGATTTAGAGACGAAAGTCATTGATCGGACGATGTTAATTTTAGATATTTTTGGACGCCGTGCCAAAACACGTGAAGCACAAATGCAAGTTGAGCTGGCGCAACTTCAATATATGCTTCCACGTTTAGTCGGTTTACATGCTTCCCTAAGCCGACAAGGTGGTGGTACTGGTGGCGGTTTTAAAAACCGTGGAGCAGGTGAGACCAAACTTGAGTTAGATCGACGAAAAATTGAAGATCAAATTTCTAAAATAAAAAAAGAACTCGAGCAAGTAAAGGAGCAACGAGAAACCCAACGAAAACAAAGAAGAAAAAATGCTGTACCTGTTGTATCCATTGTGGGCTATACGAATGCTGGTAAATCAACGATTATGAACCAGCTCCTTGCTAAAATTGGACAAGAGGATCATAAACAAGTATTTGAGAAGGATATGCTATTTGCTACACTCGAAACGTCTGTCCGTTATATTGAATTACACGATAAGAAATCTTTTTTATTAACAGATACAGTTGGCTTTGTTAGTAAGTTACCGCATCATCTAGTAAAAGCGTTTCGTTCTACATTAGAAGAAGCGCGGGATGCAGATTTATTGCTCCACGTTGTGGATGTTTCAAATGCAGAACATGGCTTTATGATGGATGTTACAAATGAAACGTTAAAGGCGGTTGGAGTGGAAGGAATCCCTACTATTTATGTATATAATAAAGCGGACTTAGCAAATGTGCCGTACCCTGTTATCAGTGGGGACAATATTTGGATTTCTGCTAAGCAAGGCAATGGATTAGATGAACTTTTACAAATAATACGTCAGCATATTTTTTCCGATTATGTAACTTGTAAAATGCTTATTCCATATGAGCAAGGAAATATTGTTTCTTATTTAAATGAAAATGCGACGATTTATGAAACGGCATATGAAGAAGCGGGCACATTATTAAAGCTTGAAGTAAAAGAAGCCGATTATGCAAAATATCAACATTTTGTTGTTAAATAACATAGAGTTAAAATATAAGTAAGCCAACACGTAGCTAGAAAAGTTGCCTAGCTTATTTCTATGGAAATGACACATATAACAGAATAAAGCTTGTGCGTTCAGATAAGGTCGCCATGTACCTTGTGATAACTCACAGTAATTGGAAAAAATGGGCTTTGAAAAAATTACAATCAATGGTGACTCTCGCCATTGATTTTTTTATTTGCAATAAATAAATTATTTTCTGATTATATAGTATTTTAAAATATTATATTTATATTTTATTTTTTTGATAAAGCAAAAAGTGCGAAAACGTAGATATTTCAATATATTTAAGAAAATATCAACTAATCAATCTGAATATAGAGAAAACTGATAAATTTTCAACATTTTTTAAAACTCTTGATAAAGTGATAAAAACGCTTTAGTATGATGAAACATAGTTTTTTATCCTTACTAATGGGTAATAATATTTTTAAGGAATAATAAAATGGGAGAGGATATTGTTATGTCTACTAAAGATGAAATTGTAAAATCCGTCCCTCAAAATGGTTTTGTCGGACACCCTAAGGGGCTCTTTACATTATTTTTCACAGAATTTTGGGAACGTTTTTCATACTACGGGATGCGAGCGATTCTAATTTTCTTCATGTATTATGAATTAAATGAAGGTGGATTAGGTCTTGATCGCGGTACAGCGAACTCCATTATGGCCATATATGGTTCCCTTGTTTATATGTCGGGTATTATTGGTGGCTGGATAGCCGATCGACTTTTAGGTACACGTAAAACGATTTTTTATGGTGGCGTATTAATTATGATTGGTCACTTCCTGCTAGCATTCCCTGGCGGTGTGACAATGTTATTTGCGTCGATGGCGTTTATTGTTATCGGTACTGGTTTATTAAAACCGAATGTCTCAAGTATTGTAGGGGATATTTATGCTGAAACAGATAGTCGTCGTGATGCAGGATTCTCGATTTTCTATATGGGCATTAATATGGGTGCATTCATTGCGCCGTTTATTGTCGGAACAATTGGACAAAAGTATAGCTTCCATTTAGGCTTTAGTTTAGCAGCCGTTGGTATGTTAATTGGTTTAATTGTTTTTAAAGTAACAGAGAAAAAATATCTAGGATTAGCGGGCTTACAAGTAAATAACCCGTTAAAACCAGAAGAACGTAAAAAAGTCTTTACACAAATTGCTATTGTAGCGCTAGTTATTCTTGTCTTAGGTGGTATCGGCATTAAAACTGGTGTACTAACAATGAATGTCTTTAGTTTACTTATTACTATACTTGGTGTACTTATTCCAACAGCTTTCTTTATTTATATGTACCGCAGTGAGAAAACAACGAAAGATGAGAAATCTCGTCTTCTGGCATACATTCCGCTGTTTTTAGCGGCAGTTATGTTTTGGGCTATTCAAGAGCAAGGTGCAACAATCCTTGCGACGTATGCAGATGAGCGTACACAATTAAATCTTGGTGGCTTCCAGTTGGAATCATCTTGGTTCCAATCATTAAATCCTTTATTTGTTATTACATTATCACCACTATTTGCGATGTTATGGCTAAAATGGGGCGATAAGCAACCATCCACACCACGTAAATTTTCTTATTCACTATTTTTTGCAGGACTATCATTTTTAGTGATGATGATTCCGGCACATCTATCTGGTGGACAAGCTTTAGTTAGTCCGTTGTGGTTAGTATTATCATTCTTTTTAGTAGTAGTTGGGGAATTATTATTATCTCCTGTAGGTCTGTCTGCAACAACGAAATTAGCTCCACAAGCTTTTGCCGCACAAACAATGTCATTGTGGTTTTTAACTAGTGCTGCGGCTCAAGCGATTAACGCTCAACTTGTTAAGGTATATGAGGTTGTAAGTGAATTCACATATTTCGGATTTTTAGGATCATTGTCAATTCTTATTGGCATACTCTTATTAGTACTTTCACCGATTATTTCTAAAGCGATGCGAGGCATTAATTAGTTGAATATGCTGGGATAATAGAGAAAAGTGTTAGATTGACTGTCATCAATCTAGCACTTTTTTGTTATGGCGTTGTTGTCTGCTACGGTGGTGCTTTCCATGGGCACATCGTCAGTTGTTACAAAACTAAAAGGCATTACTACGCATCTTTTTTGTCTTTTGTGTAGTCTATTAGCTAGAAGATAATTTAATTTTCTGTAGAATAGGACTATTTTTCGTTATAATAATCTTACTAGTAACAATTTTAAGGGGTTGGTTGTCATGAAAGAAGCATTGGATCGTTTGAGGCCAAGATTAATGGAGATTTTCACGTATTTACATGCACACCCAGAAATAAGCTGGAAAGAGGTAGAGACAACAAATTATATTGTTGATCTGTTGACGCGTGAAGGATTTTCCCCACAACGCTTTAAAAATTGTACAGGGCTTTATGTTGATATCGGCAAGGGAAATCCAAAAGTGGGTTTACGTACGGATATAGATGCATTATGGCAAGAAGTAGATGGTGAGTTTAGAGCGAATCATTCCTGTGGGCATGATGGTCATATGACAATGGCAATTGGTGCACTCTTACTTTTGAAAGAGCAATCTCAGTTATTAAAAGGAACAGTACGTGTTATTTTTCAGCCAGCTGAAGAAAAAGGAACGGGCGCACTAGCTGTTCTAAAAGAAGGTATTATTGATGATTTAGATTATTTATTTGGCGTCCATTTAAGACCTGTCCATGAGCTTGAAGATGGTACATACTGTGCAGCGTTGTATCACGGCGCATCCCGTTTACTTGAAGGGGAAATTATAGGTGAGGACGCCCATGCAGCAAGACCGCATCTTGGTGTTAATGCAATTGAAGTTGGGGCAACGATAATAGAGGATTTACGCACTATTCATACAGATCCAATGGTGCCTGTCTCTATTAAGATGACAAAATTTCAAGCTGGAGGAGATTCGGGCAATATTATTCCGGGAAGAGCTGCCTTTACAATTGATATCAGGGCACAACGTAACGATGTCATGGAGACACTCGCTTTAGGTGTCAAGCGTGTAATCGATTCTTCAAAAATATTGCATAAAGTGCAAATTGAATTACAGACAGTTGCTAATATTGTTGCTGCTGAGGTAGATACGACGGCTCAATATATTATGGAACAAGCTATTGTAAAGGCTGCTGGCCTGTCTAATTTACGTAAGCCTGTACATACCCCAGGAGGAGAGGATTTTCACCATTATGCGGTGCAACGTCCGCACTTAAAATCAACTATGCTTGGTCTAGGTTGCGGATTAACACCAGGGTTACATCATCCAAAAATGAAATTTAAACAGGCAAGACTTGTAACAGGAGTGGAAATTCTTACAAACGCTGTATTAGGAGCATTAAAACTAGAACCATAAAGGAGGCATCAGAACATGTTAAAAAACGTTGTTATTAAAAAAATGATGACACCTGCGGAGATTGCTGAGGTGCAATACTTAAATGCTGAAATTTGGGGGAGTCAAGCAATTCCATCGCATCAAATGTTAGCGGCTGTACAAAACGGTGGATTATTGCTTGGTGCTTTTCTTGAAAGTCGGCTAATTGGTTTTAATTACTGCTTTGTAGGCTATTTGGACGGAAAAATGTATTTACACTCACACATGATTGGTGTTGAAAAAACATATCGTGAACAAGGTGTAGGAGAACTATTGAAGCATGCTCAACAAGAGTATGCACGAGAGAATGGATTTCAACTAGTTCGTTGGTTAATTGATCCATTAGAAGCGCGCTTAGCAAATTTATCGTTTTTAAAGCTTAGTGCTTTTAGTGATCAGTATGAGGTAGATTATTATGGGCCACTGCAAGACGATTTTAATGATGGACTACCTTCGGACAGGATTGCAGTCGAATGGTGGATTGAGCGCAATCATGCAGACGATAGTTTAGATGAGCTAGAAGAAGTGGCAGAACAAATAACATCGTGGACGTTGACAGTCGACGGATTGCCTGTGCTCGATAAAGAGGGTGAATTCGATAGTAAGCAACAATTTTATAAGGATGCTTATTTAGTACCAATCCCACAGCATCTGCAAAAGATGAAAATAGAGAGTCCTAAATTAGCAGAAGATTGGCGTTATAAGATGCGTACCATTTTAACAACCTTTTTTGAGCAAGAATATGCAATCGTTCGTGTGAAAAAGCATAAAGAATATGTTCATTTTTATCTGTTGGTCAGACGCTCTTTATTGGCTTTATAATGATGGATAAGGAGTGACGTTTGTGAGAATAGAAGAGATTACAATTAGACATTTAAAAATGCCAATGAAAGCACCGTTCACAACGAGCTTTGGTACTGTTGCTGAAAAAGAGCTATTGCTTTTAGAGGTGAAGGATGCAAGTGGCACGATTGGATGGGGTGAGACAGTTGCTTTTGTAGCACCGTGGTATACAGAGGAAACACTAAAAACGACGTGGCATATGTTAGAGGACTTTTTAATGCCCGCTTTGCTACATAAAGACATTGCACATCCGGATGAGGTTAGTGCCTTGTTCGCCACTATTCGGCGTAATGGTATGGCTAAAGCCTCGATTGAAGGTGCAGTGTGGGACATTTATGCTCAGCAAACAAAGCAATCTCTTGCACATGCATTAGGTGGAAGCAAGGACCTTATTGATGTAGGCATTAGTGTAGGTATTCAATCTAGTACGGATAAGCTATTAGAGCTAATAAAGGTCTATGTGGAAAAAGGCTATAAACGGGTAAAAGTAAAAATAAAACCGGGCTACGATGTCGAAGTCATTCGTGCTATTCGTGCTGCATTTCCTAATCTGCCTTTAATGGCGGATGCAAACTCAGCGTATACATTAAATGACATTGAAGTGTTACAACAGTTGGATGCATTTAATCTGCTAATGATTGAGCAACCACTTGCAGCAGACGATATTATCGATCATGCCAAGCTTCAAAAACAGTTGAAAACACCAATCTGCTTAGATGAAAGCATTACATCATTAGAGGATGCAAGGAAAGCAATTGAGCTAGGTAGCTGCGGTGTAATTAATATTAAAATTGGACGTGTAGGCGGCATAACAGAAGCCAAAAAAATACATGACTATTGCCAACAACATGCTATTCCTGTTTGGTGTGGGGGCATGTTAGAAGCGGGAATCGGACGAGCACATAATATCGCTTTAACAGCGCTTTCTAATTTTGTTCTACCGGGTGATACCGCAGGTTCTAGCCATTATTGGTACGAGGATATTGTAACACCCGAAATCGTAGTGGAAGATGGGCATATTCGTGTGCCACAGAGCATCGGAATTGGCTATCAGCCGAATTTAGAAATTATTGATAAATTAACAATTAGCAAAAAAGTCTATAAAGGGTAATAGGGCTTGGCTTATTTTCCATCATGATTGTTAGTATTGCATAAATAGTCGAGGAGAGAAGTGATTGAAAAAGAGCTTACAAATCGGCGGTGCTTATGTAGGAATTATCGTCGGTGCGGGGTTTGCATCAGGACAAGAAATCATTCAGTATTTCACGAGTTATGGCAATAAGGGGATTTTAGGTGCTCTTTTAGCGACACTATGGTTTGCCTTTGTGGGAATGTGTACAGCACAAATTAGTTCGAGGTTGCAGACAACGTCCCATAAGGATTTGATTTATCAAATTTCAGGGAATACGATTGGTTTTTTAATGGACTTTGTTCTATCGCTATTTTTGTTTGGTGTATCAGTTATTATGTTTGCTGGTGCTGGCGCTACGTTTGAGCAAATGTTTGGACTACCCGTATGGCTGGGGAGCATTTGTATGATTGCCCTCACCATGATGACAGTAATGATGAATGTAAAAAGCATTATTAATATTATTGCAATTGCAACGCCTTATTTATTAGCTGTTGTTACGATTATTGCAGTCTATTCAATAGCTACGATGGATTTATCGTTTGCGGAGCAAGCAACAATAGCAGAACAGCAATTACAAACATCCTCTAAAAGCTGGTGGGTAACGGCGTTGCTCTATATGTCTTTTAATATCGGCGTATGCTTCTCGCTCCTTACAGTGATGTGTGGCGCAATCCGTAATGAACGAATTGCAGGTATGGGTGGCATTATTGGGGGACTGTTGTTAGGCGCGCTCATTCTACTTATTCATTTTTCTCTTCTAGCTAAAATGAACGTTATTGTCGGATTGGATATTCCAATGTTAGCATTGGCGAATGAAATTCATCCAATCGTAGGTTTATTAATGTCATTTTCATTATTAGGGATGATTTACAATACGGCGGTAGGGATGTTTTATTCGTTTACGGTACGATTTTTTAAACCAACAAAGCCTAGCTTTAAAGTTGCTGTAATTTTTATGGGTGGTTTAGGATTTTTGGCAAGCTTAGTGGGCTTTACGACACTTGTATCAAAATTATATGCAGTGATGGGCTATGTAGGATTTATTTTGGTGGGGTCTATTATTTTTGCGTGGTTACGAGGCATAAGACGAGTAGTGTAAATATAAGGTAATTGAGAAGGATAAGCTATGCCATTCTCAATTACTTTTTTATTTTGGAAGAACTTGAGGGTTGGGGAGCTCGTTGAAATGCATCGAAAAATAAGTCGTTTAGCCAATATTATTGTTGAAAAATCAAAGTTTTCAAGTATTTCCAACTAAAACGAGAACAATTCTCAATAGTTGGTTGACTGATAATAGAAAGATGCTTATAATGAGAATCGTGAGTAATGATAATCATTTTCATCCGATAATTAATTACAAGCAAAAATGAATCTACCGGGGATTACAATGAAAATAAGATATCTTTTAACAGCAACTGTTGTGTTGTCTATTGTGTCGCTATTTATTGGTGTAGTAAATATTAAACCAAGTGACTTATTAGACTTCGGTTCAGAAGAAACTAGACTATTTATTATTAGTCGTGTACCAAGACTTGTAGCAATTTTGCTAGCAGGTGCAGGTATGAGTATTGCTGGTTTAATTATGCAAAGCTTAAGTAGGAATAAGTTCGTGTCACCAACTACAGCAGGAACTTTAGATGCTACGAAATTAGGTGTCCTAATTTCAATGATGTTTTTTACAAATGTCACGTACTTCCAAAAAATTTCCTTCGCTTTCATATTTGCTTTAGCCGGCACATTATTGTTTATGCAAATATTAAATCGAATAAAGTTTAAAGATGCGATTTTTATACCGCTTATTGGCTTAATGTTCGGAAATATTCTTTCGTCGATTACGACATTCTTTGCGTATAAGGCAGATATAATTCAAAACATTACTGCATGGTTACAAGGAGATTTCTCTTTAATAATGAAAGGTCGTTATGAGCTTTTATACATAAGTGTACCTGTTCTAATTTTAGCTTACATTTATGCGAATCGTTTCACAGTGGCTGGAATGGGTGAAGATTTTGCAAAAAATCTTGGTCTTTCCTATAAATTCGTTGTGAATTTAGGTCTAGTGTTAGTAGCACTCGTAACAACTACGGTGGTATTAACTGTTGGTATGATTCCTTTCCTTGGATTAATTATTCCAAATATCATATCGCTATTCAAAGGGGATAACCTTGCAAAGACATTACCACATACAGCATTACTCGGAATGTCATTCCTATTATTATGTGATATTTTAGGACGCGTCTTGATTTTCCCTTACGAAATTCCGATTAGTATGACGGTCGGCGTCATCGGAAGTGCCATCTTCCTATTTATGTTGTTTAGGGGGAGAGCATATGCGTAACCGTACCAAAATGTTGATATTACTAGGATTAGCAGTAATTGCTATGTTACTGTATGTCTTTTATGAACTAAATGGGAACTATCATTATGCGTTCCCTCGTCGCCTCATTAAAGTGGTGGCGATGGCATTAACGGGAATTGCCATTGCGTATTCCACAGTGGTATTCCAAACGATTACACATAATCGGATATTAACACCAAGTGTTATGGGACTTGATGCGTTATATATGATGGTGCAAACAATTATTTATTACTTCTTTGGTTCTATGTCCATATTCGTTATTAATGCGCAATATAATTTCATGTTAGCTGTTACAGCTATGGTAATTTTTGCACTTATTTTCTATCGGGTATTGTTCAAAGAAGGGAAACGACCGATTTACTTCCTACTGCTTGTCGGAATGATCGTCGGAACGTTTTTAGGAAGTGTCACAACATTCTTCCAAGTATTAATTGATCCTAATGAGTTCTTAAGCTTACAAAGTAAAATGTTCGCCAGCTTTAATAATGTGAATTCAGATTTAGTATGGTTAGCAGGTTTTGTGATTGTCGGAACTTTTATATACGGATGGCGCCATATGAGCCAGCTCGATGTGATGTCCCTTGGTCGTGATACAGCGATAAACCTAGGAGTACCTTATGATAAGCTTGTACAGCGCATGCTTATTCTATCTTCTATATTAATTGCCGTTTCTACAGCTCTTGTTGGGCCTATTACATTCTTTGGCTTAATCGTAGCGAATTTATCGTATCAGTTTTTCAAGACGTACAAGCACTCTGTGTTAATCGCAGGCTCTTGTGTGATGAGTATTGTTGCTTTAGTCGGTGGACAGTGGATGGTCGAGCGTATTTTTAACTTCGATACAACACTTAGCGTCATTATAAACTTTGTAGGTGGTGTGTACTTCATCTACTTATTATTGAAGGAAAGTAGGTCAGCAGGATGATCCAAGTAAAAGAGATTTCTAAGTTTTTTGGGAAAAAGCCGGTCATTCAAGATGTTAGTGTAGACGTTGCACCAGGAAAAATTACGTCTTTTATCGGACCAAATGGTGCAGGTAAATCAACATTGCTTTCAATGGTAAGCCGTTTACTGAATGCAGACACTGGAGAAGTACTACTGGATAAATCGGATGTGCGTCGCTGGAAATCCGATGACTTTGCAAAGCGTGTATCGATTTTAAAGCAATCAAACTACATGAATGTACGTCTAACAATACGCGAACTTGTATCATTTGGTCGTTTTCCTTATTCAAAAGGGAACCTAAAACCAGAGGATGAACAAAAAATAGATGAGGCAATACAATATATGAATTTAGACGATATTCAGCATAACTACTTGGATGAATTATCGGGTGGTCAGCGTCAACGGGCATTTATTGCAATGGTCATTGCGCAGGACACCGACTATATTCTATTAGATGAGCCACTTAACAATTTGGACATGAAGCATTCCGTGCAAATCATGAAAATATTGCGTAAGTTGGTCGATGAGTTAGGAAAAACAGTTGTCATTGTTTTACATGATATTAACTTTGCATCTGTCTATTCTGATCATATCGTCGCTTTAAAAAATGGACGTGTTGTAAAAGATGGTCCAACGAATGACATTATTAACTCAGATGCATTAAAGGAAATCTATGATATGGATATCCCTGTTCAAGAGCAGAATGGCTGTCGCATTTGTGTCTATTTTAACTCATAGTAATAATAGATAGTCCTACCTATCTAAAAATATAAAAACAATTAAAGGAGCATTTCACAATGAAAAATTGGAAATTACTTACTGTGCTAATGGCAATGATGCTTTTAGTATTAGCTGCTTGTAGTTCGAAAGAAGAATCAAAAGAAGACGATAAAGGTTCAACAGATAATAAACCTGCTGAAGAGCAAAATGAAGCTGCTTCTGCTTACCCAATCACAATCCCAGGTAGTACAATGGGCGAAAATACATTTGAAGAAGTAACACTTAAAGAACAACCAAAAAATATTGTTGTATTTGACTATGGTTTCCTTGATACTTTAGATGCTTTAGGCGTTGACGTTGCAGGTGTGCCACAACAATCAGTACCTAGTTATTTAAGCAAATATGCTGACACTACGTATGTAAACGTTGGTTCTTTAAAAGAGCCTGATTTTGAAGCAATTTCTTCTATGAGCCCAGACATTATTTTTATTTCTGGTCGTCAAGCGGCTGCTTACGAAGAATTATCTAAAATTGCACCAACTGTATTCGTTGGTGTAGATAACGCGAAATTTATGGAATCATTTAAAACAAACACTGAATTAGCTGGTAAAATTTTCGGTAAAGAGAAAGAAGCTGCTGATGCATTTGCTGCATATGAAGCGAAAGTAGAAGAGATCAAAGCAAAAACTGCTTCATCTGAAGACAAAGCTTTAATCGTTTTAGGTAGTGAAGGTTCATTATCTGCGTATGGTCCTGGTTCACGTTTTGGTGTTATTCATGATGTATTTGGTGTAAAAGCTGTTGATGACACAATTAAAGTTGATACACATGGTGATAACGTAAGCTTTGAGTACGTACGTGAGAAAAACCCAGATATGTTATTCGTAGTTGACCGTGATGCGGCAGTTAACCCTGAAGGTGAGTCTGGTACAAAAGCTGCTATTGAAAATGAAATCGTTAGTGCTACTAACGCTGCTAAGAACGGTAAAATTTTCTATCTAAATCCAGAATATTGGTACCTATCAGGTGGCGGTTTATTATCAGAAACTGCAAAAGCTGACGATATTTTAAAGGCGTTTAACTAATATGTTTGTTCAAATTAAGCGTATGGTCGTTACAGAAGGCAATGCCAATAAGGTTGTAGAGCGTTTTGGAGCTAAAAAGGATGGTCCATCACTACTTGAACAGCAACCAGGTTTTATCGATAAGCAAGTCCTTGTAAAAAAAGTACGTCGTGGCGATGAAGAAGTGCTTATTATGGTTCGTTGGGAATCAGAAGAAGCATGGAAAAATTGGGAGAAGAGCCCTGAGCATATTGCTGGTCATAAAGCAAATGCAGGTAAGCCTAAACCTGACTTTATCATTGAAAGCGGACAAGATGTTTACTATGTAAAAGGTTAATAAGAATGGGAGGTGTCACAAGTAATTTGTGGCACCTCTTTTTGCTTTTTAAGATATAGCAATATGTGTGAAGAAGTAGGGAAGAAAAGGATGGTAGGCAAGAGGGTGACTCTGTTTGTGTCACACCTCACCTCGCCATGAATGAAGGTTGTACTTTAATGTTTAATAGAAGTTTTATTCCAGCTATTGAAGGCTGAAGTAATATTAAAAGAAATACCGCTCTCATTAATGCATAATCCAGTAAAATTAGTCGGACAGTAATAATAAGCTTCACTTGCCTTAGTAACAGAATCGAAAGTCTTTGTAGAGGCAATATAATCTGTATTTGTAACATCAGTTGGTAAGTCTGCATTGTTAACGGTATTACTGCCGATGCTATGGTGATTAAGAGATTGTATTTGCTTTCCTCGAGCATACATAATGCTGCAATGAGGAGCTTTATAAATCATCGGGGTATGAAGATTCAAACCAGAAGTTAAAGGACTCACTAAAGACAATAATAATAAATCGTCATCGGACACTTTTACAATCTTATATTGCGCCATATAGGCATCCATTTTTTGCTGAAAAGTATCTTCAAAACCAGATGTATCACAAATGGAGTTAGATAGAGTAGATTTAAGTTTGTATGCTGCTAAAGTTTCTTGATAAGCTCGTTGCTCTGCTTGAATAATTAGTTGTTCAATAGATTGTTGTTCGTGTGAAGGCTTTTTAATAGTGATTTCTTCTGCCGCTACATAAATCGTGCAGGAAAAAGTTTCTGTAAGTATTAGTATAGTGTTATTTACTCCATTAGCCATTTCAATCACTCCTAATTTGGAGAATTTTAAAATTAACATAAGGCAAAAACTCCAGATTGTGTCACATATATTACAGATGAATTTTACCTACCTTAAGCGTAACATCTGTCAGGACGCCATTTCAATGGTCAGTTAACGCCAAAAAATGGCGGTCACTAGTATTATCCCGCCATTTTTTATACTACTTTTTAGCAAAAAACTGGCGTGCTATTTGAAAATACCGCCATTATTTGGCGGTATATATGTTTTTATTATCAGTGATAGGTAGAAAAGGTGAATACTAATTCATTTAACTCGTAAATGATAGAATTAATTACCAAAAATATATATAATATTGAATAATATAATTAAGGAGGAAGAGGGCTATTGAAGGATATAGATGGACGCATTAATGAATCTTTAGACATAATTATTGAAAATGATGCAATGCTTGGTGATGAATTAAAAACAATGCTTAAAAGCTTTAAAGAAGAAAAAGTAGTTACAGGCTATTCGTTTGGCAAACTATGTTTTTGGCATTATGAAGCATTTGTAGATTGTTTGAATGATGATATTTATAAAGTCGCTGCAGCTATTGAACTTCTAATATTGTCCTATGATATTATTGATGATTTACAGGATAAGGATTCTGATTATATTTGGAGCAAAACACCCGAACTTGCATTAAATGTTGCATTAGCCATGCTCGTTATGTCATCTAAGACTATACATAGCACTACTTTTGAACACAAAAATATGGCCCTTCGATTATTACAAGAATATGCTTTGCGAAGTATTAGTGGCCAGCAGTTAGATGTACTCAATGATTGTCGAGATGAGCAATCATATTTACAAATGATTGACCAAAAATCAGGTTCCCTAACAGCGATGAGTTGTGTTATTGGTGAAGTACTTGCCAAAGGAGAAATGACTGCTGAAATAGAAGAATACGGAAAATATATAGGTATTATTCAACAAATAAAAAATGATATTCAAGGTTTAAAAACATGGGGACCTAAGAATGACCTTATAAATAAAAAATATTCGTTACCAATTATTTATCTAATGTCACAAAATAATAGTGTTTCAAAATATGTGATAAACTATTATAATAAAGATATAGTTACATTTTTGGATAAAAATGCTATAGAAAATGAGCTGAAAAATGGTGGCGCAATACGCTATGCCATTACGATGAAGAACCTCTATAAGCTAAAAGCATTGAATAATCTCGAAAATGTTGCTATAAACAAAGTAGGTAAAGAATACCTAATAAAACTAATGAGATGAGGAGAGATTTTTATGATTAATGTAATTCAGTATCTAGAACAAAACCCTGCATTAGTATCACTGTTAAAAGAACAGAAAGTCGCATTAATTGGTTTTTCAGCAACTGAACAACAGGCTATACTTGACTCATTCGAAGAAGAACTATGCCTACAACAAACAATTTGGAACTAAATATAATTATACGAAAATGGTTTATGCTTGCTATAAGTGTTTACATTCTGCTAGGTTTCTACCTACTATATGTTACTTATAGCAAGCCTTATTTGGGTATAGATATAAAAGAAATAAATGGAAACTGGGTAGTGGAAAAATCATATGGACCATTATTGACTGGGCAAAGAATCTCTGCGAACGATATTATTTTAAACATAGATAATGTTCCAATCGACGCTATTCCTTATGTCAAAGATGATTTTGTTATTAGGGCGGCAAATATGTTAACTATTTTGAAGCCTGATGGTCAAATTATCGATGTTGAGGTAAGTAGTTTAGATTTTACTGACCACTTTTATTTTGTGTTGGTAATCCCAGCGTGTTATTATTTTTTAACATTTTTTATTGTCCTTTATTTGTATTGTAAACAAAAAAACACCTCGCTATTAAGATTGCTTATTTTATTTATGCTATCGGTCTCTATAGCCTATCTAAGTAGCGGTGCATCTGGCAGTCTAAACAGTATAGGTATTATCGTCAATCGAGGGAGTATGCTATTATGTTTAGTATTGTTTTTACATTTTTTGAGAAATTATTTTATTTTTTTAAAGGCAAATTGGATACTTTCTAACAATATTAAATTATTTTATCTACTACCGATTATAGCCATGCTATTTGGCTACATTGGTATTATTTATTATGACTTGCATGATTTCCTTTCAAATATTGTTTTAACTGTTTTCTTAATTTTCCTTATTACTATACTTGGCATTTTATTGCTAAGCTATTTTAAATATAAATCACCTCAGTTGAAAATTTTGTTAAATGGCGTAATGATTCCTTTTCTTCCATTCTTGTTTCTTTATGCAATTCCACTTATATTATTTAATCGATATATTCTTTCCGCTGAAATCAGTGCTTTATTTTTATTGTTGATTCCATTTAGCTTTATTTTTACTCAACTAGCGGAACGATTATTTGATATTGAATATCACATTACAAGACTTCGGTACTATGTAATATTCTCTTTAATATTTACTTTGTGGTTTGCTTTTGGTTTGTATTGGATCGCTGGGAAATTTTTAACGATGACTGTGATATCAGGTATTTCATTGTTTACTTTTTTATCGTTGGTTGTTCTTTTCTACATAAAAGAGAAGGTCGATTATCGCAAGCGTAAAATATTGTTTTCTACTAAAGGTGATTATATACATCAGTTATATATTGCTGTAGATAGAATCGGCAAAACGATTAAATTAGATGAGCTTCTAGAAAGGTTTGCACAAGAGGTTTCACTGCACCTTGAGCTTGAGCATGTATTTGTATTAACCTATGACTATGACACAAATCAATTTACTTCAATGGTTGAGGGAAAGATTCCTATAAATCCTATGTTAATGGAAGATTTAAGATTAGGAGAAATACGGAAACTTGACAAAGTCTATCTAGCTTTCCTCCATCAAGATGCTCATTACAAAAGAGCCTTAGTATTGGGGCATAATAATTCAATTCATTTAAAAGAAGAAGAGCTACTATGGCTCGAGTTGCTCCTGTTATATGTAAATAATTTTATAGAAAATACAAAAATGGTGGAAGAACTGTTAGAGGAACTAAAGCATATGAAGCAAGCAGATGATGGTCAATTACCTTGGCTAAACAAACTACTGTGGTTAAGGTTTGAAGAGGAAAAATATCAATTAGCTCAAGAATTGCATGATACGAACTTACAAGAGCAACTCCATATTGCTCGAGAAATAGATGTCTTAATAAATGCAAAAGATACAGTAGAAATCCAACAAAAACTTGTAAAGATTCATCAACAAATGGTTACATCTTTACACGATTTAAGAGCTTATTGTGAAAATTTGAAACCCCCGCTATTAGACACACTAGGGCTAAATGCAGCCTTAGAAAAACTCATTCGAAAAGTAACAGAAAGAGCTAGTTTTTTGTTAATCTATACAATCGATCGCCTCTATCTAGAGGATGAGCGAATGAACTTAATGATTTACCGTCTATTTCAAGAATTACTCAACAATGCTATGAAACATTCCTATGCGACAACAGTTGAAATTCATCTTAAGGAAATGGACAATGGATTTGAAATCATTTATCAGGATGATGGGGTAGGCTGTAATGTAAATGATATTATAGTGGCAGAATCGATGGGGATTCGTGGTATGCAAGAGCGTGTAAAAGCCTTTAATGGACACTTTTACATGGATACCCATATTAATAAAGGGATGTCTATTAGAATTACAGTAAAAGAAGGAAGTGACACACTTGATAACGATGCTCATAGTGGATGATCACCCAATTGTGTTAGAGGGAACAAAAAATCTATTTAAAGAAAATGAAGATATTTTAGTGGATACAGAAAGTGATGCAACTTCTGTCATTCCAAAAATTAAAAACAAGCCATATGATATTTATCTTATTGATATCAATATGCCTTTAGAAAATGGCATCCATTTAGCTCGAAATATTAAAGCTCTTCAGGTGGATGCGTCGATTATCCTTTATACAGGGGATGATATTACGGATTATTATCCACTCATTTTGGAAAGAAAGATCGAGGGGATTTTAGCGAAGACAGCATCTAAAGAGCAAATATTACGGACGGTTCGAGCCATTGCCAATGGTGAAATTGTGTTACCAAAAAATTTCTTAGATTTTCTTGATAATCGCTTTAAACTGCAGGATGCAAAGCTCGATATACATTTAAATGAAAAAGAAAAGAAAATTTTAAGATTGATTGCTAAAGGGCATACAAATAAAGCAATAGCAATCGAGTTAAATATTCCTCAGCGAACAACTGAAAGATATTTAACACAGTTATTTTCCCTACTCAATGTAGATTCACGTACAGAAGCAGTAAACCTTGCAGAACGAATGAATTTACTCTAGTTTTAGAATGTGGTACAATATATAAAATTATTGTTATATTTTACTATAAAAGGGTATTTTAGGTGAATATCAAGAGGCATTGCCTATAATTAGAATAATTTTCTGTATTTATAATTCTAAATACCTATTATGTGTATTAAACACCGCCATTTTTTGGCGGTGTTTTTGTATTACCGCCAAATCACGCCAAAAAATCTAGCGAAGTCCGCCAAAAAAGTGGCGTAAACACAACATTGAAATGGTGGTATAAGTACTGGTACGCTTAACTTAATCGTGGTTAAGTTTATTTGCCATAGTGCGTAATAGTGTAAGTGTATGGTTCATTAATTAATAAATTACTAATTTGTTTATATAGTAGAAAGTGGATTTTTTTGTAATGTTACTAGCTAGACAGCATATTCAAGATAAAACTTTAATAAAGGTAGGCGTATAATTTGAAAGTAGAACTTGAAAATTTAATCTCTATAGATGAATCTAATAAAGATCAAGTCATTAAAGTTTATAATCGCTATGGTATTTTGGTAGGTGCGCCTGAAATCAGAAAAAGAAATTTGAAGGCATCTTTTAATCCTATTTTTACTTTAAATGAAGATGTGACGTATGAGCAGGTGGCAGCATTATATAAATCATTGGAACATGAATTAGGGATTGTCTCTATTGGAGAACGTTTTTACTTTGATTTTTCGGTGAGCGAATATGAACAAGCGCCATTATTTACTTTAAATTCTACGGGGAATTCCCCAGAGATGTTTGTAGATGATAAAGGGACTTTATTTTCTATCAGTACGTATTGTAAGCAGTGTGGTCTAATGGAAAAAGAGCAACTCTCACCATTAGTCATTGATATTTCGCAAATGAAAGATCGTCATTTAGTCCATGTAAGTGGGTACTGGGTAGCTTCCGAAGAATTAGTGGCACTAATGAAGCAAGCTAAAATTGAGGGCTATGAACTATTGGAAGTAATGCATAGCGGATCAGAAGTTGGAAAACAGCCTGCATATCAAATAATCCCAACACAGATAATGCCTGGATGTAGCGCTGAAAGAATTAAACTGTATTTTGCTACTGAACAACCACCTTGCAAATGTGGGTTAAGCGGTGTCATTAATGGTCCTGATATTTATGATCGTAACGATATAATAACTTTAAGTGGTGATGTATTTTATTCTTCTGAATGGAGTCATGATGGCAGATATCTGTACAGAAAAACACTATTTAGTAGAAAGTTCAGGGAGTTAATTATTAATAATCGTATTTCTAGAGAAGTTAGAGGAGAAAAAGATCAAAACTTTGGACCGAAAGATTGGTTATTTGACCCAGTATTATTAAAATAGTCTGAAGAATGAAATATCAGAGGTTTGGAGAGTGCTGATGTTGTTTAGAAAAATACTACCTATAATAGCTATTTTATTTATTGTTGCATTAGCACTTTCAAATTACTTCAATAAATCGGATGAAGCATCTATTCGACTAGCTCGTGATATTAAGTGTTTACTGATGCTATAAATGCCGAAATATATGAATATACTCCTCTATTTCACGTAATTATGGTATGATGTGAAAAAACAATTCGTGAATGTATTTTGAGGTGAAATTTTGATAAAAAAATGGGCATTTCCATTAGCAATAGTAACGCTAATCGCTTTTTTTATGTTGCGGTTAACATATCAGGGTGAGACAATTTTTAATTTTGATACAAAAGTGGCAGACATATTATTTGGTAATCCGTTTATCGAAGCTTTTCATTATATCGGTGAGCCGAGTTTTGTCATTACCGTTGCGCTTATATTAATGGTGTATTTAGCATGGAGGGTAAAAAATTACCGAGGCATGCTATTTGTTTTGTTAACATTTGCAGGAGGTAATGTACTGAATCAATTGCTAAAAAAATGGATTCAACGACCTCGACCAGAAATAGAAGATCAATTAACATCGTTTAGTTTTCCATCAGGACATGCTATGTCAGGCATTTTGTATTTGTTTACCGTTGCTTATTTGTTATCTGAAAATAACAGCAAAGCACGTCAAATACAGCTTTGGGTAGGGGCAATTGCACTGACAATACTTATTGGTCTATCACGTATAGCAGGTGCGCGCCATTTTGCTTCTGATGTACTAGCTGGCTGGTGCGTCGGTTACACATGGTTTATCATTTGTGTACTTTGGTATGAGCGACGTAAACGATTATATAAAAAGAATACTATAAAACAATAGTACTAATGTGAGCAGTACCCTTCAAAGGGTGCTGCTCTTTTTAGTAGTGCTAGTCGAATGACGTGCCTATGAGAAGTGAAGTGGATTTTTACGTAATAGAATAGCGTAATATGGCGTGTGCTTTTGCGGACAGTCCTTTATTGGGACTACTTCCTTTATATGAGAAAATTATTAAGTTTTTGTATAGAATATTTACCTAGTAAAAAAGAATTGCTTCTAGGAAACTTTTAAGCTAAGATGAGTACAATAAGAAAAAGAGAAAAGGAAGAAGGACTTGGAAGGATCAATATTATTCGCCTTAGGGTTAACCCTTTTTGCTGGACTTGCAACAGGAGTAGGGAGCTTAATAGCATTTTTTACATCACGCACAAATACAAAATTTTTATCGATAGCCCTTGGATTTTCCGCTGGTGTTATGATCTATGTATCACTTGTGGAAATATTCGTAAAAGCAAAAGATGCTTTAACGAATGCTTTAGGTACAACTAACGGTTATTGGTTGACGATAGCAGGTTTCTTTGGCGGAATGTTATTTATAGCATTGATTGATAAATTTATTCCAAAATCGACTAATCCCCATGAGGTTAAGCTTGTTGAAGATGTTAATGCCGTAAAACCACAGGTAGATGAAAACCATCTGATGAAGATGGGGGTTTTCACTGCTCTTGCCATTGGGATTCATAATTTCCCTGAAGGTATTGCGACGTTTATGTCCGCAATAAACGATCCGAATGTTGGTATTGCTATTGCAATTGCTGTAGCCATTCATAATATACCAGAGGGAATTGCTGTATCAGTACCTATTTTTTTTGCTACAGGCAATCGTAGAAAAGCGTTTAAACTATCTTTTTTATCAGGGTTAGCAGAGCCTGTTGGTGCGCTAGTAGCATATTTGCTATTAATGCCTTTTTTAACAGACGTCATGTTTGGGATTGTATTTGCCGGTGTTGCCGGAATTATGGTCTTTATATCATTAGATGAGCTACTCCCCGCTGCACAGCGCTACGATGAAACACATTTATCGATGTATGGATTAGTTGCAGGAATGGCTGTAATGGCTATTAGTCTAGTATTATTAGCATAATTAAATGAAAAAGGAATCTAGTCAATGGATATCGGCTAGATTCCTTTTTTTATACTTCTATTAATTTTTTAACTGTTTCCAAGCAATCATAAAAAGTGTTAAATGGCTCATAAGGAACTTGTAAATCTTTACAGTGGTCAAGTAACTGTTCTCTAGCTAATACTAAATCCGCTTGTTTAGCAGCTTCAAAATCAGAAATAGAGTCACCAATAACAATTTTGAAATGATCGGGCTGTGTCACTTTACGCATGACAGTTGGTTTACAGCAACCGCAACTTTGAGTTGTAAACTTTGCACATTGTGCATCGCAGCTATTTGGATAAACAATAGTAATCTGCTCTCCAGAAAAGTCAGCACTATTGCAATAAACCCCTGAAAATGGACCAAACTTTTCAAGCATTGGTTGTATGAAAAAATCGACCCCTCCGCTGACAATATAAAATGGAATATTGTGTTCCTGTGCATAATGAACGAATTCTCTAAAGCCTTCACGAATAACAGCGGTCTCCAGTAAATATTGAATGATGTCATCTTTTTGGTTAGTCGATAATAGTTCAAACATAGCTGTAATGCCGTCTTTAAAGCTTATTGTTTGGGCCATCATCGCCTTCGCAATTTTTTCAGATTGTTCAGGGACAAAATGCGTCATAAGTGAGACGATATTATCTGTTTCGGTTATAGTACCGTCAAAGTCGCAAAATATAATTGGTTTCAAGTTACAGCCTCCTTCAAGAAAAAACGCCTACTTTGAAGTAGACGTTGTAAATTTATATTACTTGTACACCATGCTCATCGGCCTTCGTTAGAATGATATGATGTTCTGGGAATTTTGCTTGCATTGTTGCAACAAAGCCTTCGGCAATAGCAGTAGGGATGATGGAAATTAGTGTTGGACCAGCTCCACTTAATGCTGTACCATAAGCACCATTTGCTTTTGCAGCTTCTTTAATCTCCGCATATTGTGGTATTAATGTTGAACGGAAAGGCTCATGGAACAAATCAGCTTCCATATAGTGACCAGCACGTTCAAAATCTCGAACCATTAACGATGCAGCTAGCATATTTGCATTTGCAGAAGCACGTACTGCATAAGCCCGATCAAATTGTTTTGGTAAGACCGAGCGTGACTCACTCGTTTTCAACTCCACATCAGGGACATAAACAACAAATGAAGCATTGATATCATTGACATGGAAAGTATCTACAATACCGTTTTCATCCATTGAAGATATAGTCAAGCCTCCAAGTACTGAGGCAGTAGCATTATCAGGATGCCCTTCAATCTGAGAAGATAGATTTAACTTGTCTTGCACAGTTAACTTCAAATCGCATAATTGGTTGGCTAGTTCAATACCTGCAACAATAACGGCTGCACTACTGCCCAAACCACGAGCTAAAGGAAGTTCGCTTGCCATTTCAACACGGCAAGTAGGTAAATTCTTCTTATACTGATCAGCGATTTTTTTGGCAATAATGTATAGTAAATGTTGCTCAAGCTCAAATTCACTAGGACCGTTGTCATCGAGATGTATAATCTCCCAACTATCCTGTAGGGAAACATCTAATTTCAAGTAAAGAGACAAGCCGAGTCCAATAGAATCAAAGCCAGGGCCTAAATTGGCTGTGCTCCCAGGAACGGTGATTTGCCACTTTTTACTCATAGTACGCCCTCGATATATTTGCGGATTTCTTCTTCATCATTTTTTAGAGCAACAACGTCTACTGTTGAAACGTTCATTGCCGTGTCAGGATCTTTTAAGCCGTTACCAGTAAAGACTGTCACGACTTTTGAGCCTTTGACAATTTTACCGTTTTCAACAGATTTAATAACACCTGCTAATGATGCAGCTGAACCAGGCTCAACAAAAATGCCTTCCGTTCCTGCAATCAGCTTATAAGCTGCTAAAATTTCTTCGTCTGTTACAGAGTCAATAATGCCGCCAGACTCATCTCGTGCTGCTTCAGCATACTGCCAGCTAGCAGGGTTACCGATACGGATAGCTGTTGCAACTGTTTCTGGGTTAGCGATTGGTTCACCTTTTACAATTGCTGCGGCACCTTCTGCTTCAAAGCCGTACATTTTTGGTAAACCTGAAGCTTTGACATCATTATATTCTTTAAAGCCTTTCCAGTAAGCAGTAATATTTCCTGCGTTACCTACTGGAATGCATAAATAGTCTGGAGCAGATCCTAAAGCATCTACAATTTCAAAAGAAGCTGTTTTTTGCCCTTCAATGCGATATGGGTTAACTGAGTTAACAAGTGCTACAGGTGTTGTTTCACTCACTTGACGCACGATGTTTAATGCATCATCGAAATTACCATCAATTTCAATAATTTTTGCACCATACATTGTCGCTTGTGCTAATTTACCAAGGGCTACTTTCCCTTTAGGAATCACAACAATAGATTGGATACCTGCACGTGTTGCATAAGCTGCAGCAGCCGCTGAAGTATTGCCTGTTGAGGCACAAATAACACATTTACTACCATCTTCAATAGCCTTGGCTACGGCAAATACCATACCGCGATCTTTGAAAGAACCAGTTGGATTTGCACCTTCTATTTTACCATACAGCTCAATACCAAGCTGTTTAGAAAGATTAACTAAATGTATAAGAGGCGTATTGCCTTCGTTTAATGTTAGAGCAGGTGTATTTTCTGTTACGGGTAAAAATTGTTTATATTCTTCAATAAGGCCTTTCCACATAACGTAACGATCTCCTTTTGTTCTTATAGAAAGAACAGTTGTTTTTGTATAAGAGACATTTTAACGCAAATGACCATCTATTTTCAATAGCAATTAATAAATTGTCTAAACAATTCGGTCATTTGAATTTTACTTGTCACTTTCTTGAAACAACTGTATAGTAAACTCGTAATGTAAAGTCAAGTGTAAAGACAGGTGGTTAAGATGACAACAATTAAGCAAGAACAATCTATATCACGTAACAAGCTTTTGGGTGTAGCAGGTGTTGGCTGGCTCTTTGATGCAATGGACGTCGGTATTTTATCTTTCGTTATTACAGCGCTCGCGGTAGATTGGGATTTAACTAAAAGTCAGATGGGTTGGATTGGCAGTGTTAATTCTATAGGAATGGCAGTTGGCGCACTCATCTTTGGTATTTTTGCAGATAAAGTCGGTCGTAAGCAAGTGTTCATGTGGACGCTTATATTATTTTCTGTGGCAAGTGGTATTTCGGCATTTACAACAACTTTAATCGCATTTATGGCATTACGCTTTTTAGTAGGGATGGGGCTCGGTGGAGAGCTACCGGTAGCATCTACTCTTGTTTCTGAAAGTGTGGAGGCAAAGGAACGTGGAAGAGTAGTGGTATTACTAGAGAGCTTTTGGGCAGCAGGCTGGCTTATTGCCGCACTGATTTCTTATTTTGTTATCCCGACATGGGGCTGGCGTGTCGCTTTGTTGTTAACAGCAATTCCAGCAGTGTACGCTATATACCTGCGTTGGCATTTACCCGATTCACCACAGTTTACTGCGAAGGCTGAATCTAAAAAACGTAGCATTTTTCTCAACATACGTGATGTATGGTCGAAAAAATATGCCCGTTCGACACTTATGCTATGGGTGCTATGGTTTACAGTAGTATTCTCGTATTACGGTATGTTTTTATGGTTACCGAGTGTAATGGTCGGAAAAGGTTTTGATATGATTACTAGCTTTAAGTATGTGTTGATTATGACTTTAGCTCAGCTTCCGGGTTACTTTACAGCGGCATGGTTTATTGAAAAATTTGGACGCAAATTTGTACTTGTTTCCTATTTAATTGGAACCGCTGTAAGTGCTTTCATTTTTGGTAATGCAGAAACAATGGCGGTGCTATTAACATCTGGGATGCTATTATCATTCTTTAATTTAGGCGCGTGGGGTGCACTCTATGCTTATACACCAGAACAGTACCCAGCCGTTATTCGTGGTACAGGTGCAGGAATGGCTGCCGCAGTTGGACGAATTGGCGGTATTTTTGGTCCATTATTGGTAGGATCATTACTAACAGCAGGCTATGATATCGGTTTTATTTTTGCAATTTTTTGTGGTGCTATCATTATAGGGGTTATTGGTGTCATATTTTTAGGCACAGAAACGAAACAAATGGAACTGGAATAGTAAACATAAGGAAAGTCTTGGGTTCAATTTGAATCCAAGACTTTTTTGAAATCTGCTTTATTAAATACATAAAAATTATGTTTTATTTATTTTTATGCACTTGTTTCTAAAATATGTTAAAATTTCAATTCGTAGATTACTTGTTATCCAACTACTAAGTTGATAAAGATACTTTGGATATGATAAATATAGAGATTTTATGTCATTTTATTATGAACTAGTGCGTTAGTGTGTTAATACATTAAAGATTTTTCTGAAAAGTCATTGTATTCAAATTGCAATCATGATACTGTATTTTTAATCGAATTTAGAGTCAGTAGGGAATAATCTCCATTCGTGATAATTTCTTTGAAAGAAAGGTTGTTAGGAATGAGTATAAATGAAAATATAAAGAAAAGATTTGTAAGACTGTCAAAAGGACAACGTAAAGTTGCGCAATTTGTTATGAGTAATCCAACGGTTGTTATTGCTAATGGGGCAGCTGAAGTAGGTAGACAGGCAAATGTTAGTGAATCAACCGTTATTCGTTTTTGTTATGCGATGGATTTGTCAGGTTATGTGGAGCTACAAGAAGAGATTAGAAGTTATTTAAACTCACAACATGAAAGTGTTCCTCTTCAACCAGCACATACGGCGAGCAAGCAAAGAACTTCAAGCTTTGCTAAAATCATGCAACGTGATATGCAAAACATACAAGATACAATACATCTTGTGAACGATAAGGTGCTTCAAAAAAGCTCTAAATGGATGCATGAAGCAGATACAGTTTATATTTTAGGTACAAGACAAGCAGCCTCTATTGCTAATTGGTTATCGTATACGTTGAAAACTTTACGACCAAATGTAAAGCAACTACGTACAGATTCAGATGATCTCGTTCAACAAATCAACAGCATGAGCGAACGTACTACGTTAATTGTTTTTTCATGTGATAAACATTCCAATGATGTGAAAACGATTGTTGAAATAGCGAAAATGAAAAAAGTGAAAATTATTGCTATTACCGGATCGGCGTTGTCACCAATAAGAGACTATGCAAGTGCCCTATTTGCATTAGGTTTAAAAAATCAATCCTCTTTAGATATGGTACCTGTTCTATTTTCATTTATGCATGCTCTTATTGAGGAAATGGTTAGTCATGATAAAGAGCGATACACTCAATATCAACAATCATATGAACAAGTAGAAAATAACTTATTATTTTTAGATGTAGCAAGAGAAAAGCAAGTATTTTAATCAAGTATAGCGTATAGATGGAGTAATAGGCTCATCTATACGTTTTTGGTTCTAAGGTCTAGAAAAGTAAAAAGATGTCCAACTAAAATATTAGACATCCTTAAAAAACAATTTATAAAATTTTACTTAAACTATATTCAGCCTTGAATGTATCATTCAGTTTAATAGCATTAACGCGAGTTCCTTCGTGTTCAAAGCCTAGTTTTTTAAATAGCTGTAATGCGGCATCATTATGCTCCATAACGGATAATTCGAGGCGAGAGATATTTCTTTGGTTAGCCCAGTCTTCCACTGCCTTCATAAGTGCTGAACCAATCCCTTTTCGTTGGTGTTCTTCTTTCACGGCCAAGTGGACTGAGGCAACATGTTTGGCTTTAGAGTGCTTATAACCATGAATTACTGCATAACCTGCAAACGTGCCATTTAAAATACAAAGCAAAATTGTGCGGTTTTTTAATTGCTTCCAATAAGCTAGGTTTTTTCTAAGTTGTTGTACAGTTAGCTCTAACTCATTTTCAACATTATACAAAAATTCAGTTTGTTGAAGAATTTCTTCTTGTAAAAGAATAAATGCTCTAGCATCTGATGCTTCAATCGCTCGGATTATGTACGCAGAAGTATTTTCGTTATTTTCAGAAATATGATCCGTCGATATTTTCTCCTGTGTGCGAGAAAATGTGACACTTGTGCCTAATTTGACATCTATGACATAATAACCTGCATTTGTCCAAGATAAAAAATGCGTAAGAGGAGGCTTTGTTTTTTTCCACCAGCTCTTATTTAAATAAGCAGCATTGGGTAAGGCTTGTCCCATAATGTTTTCTAATGCGCTAAAGGATAAAGTAATTTCACTTTGCGAAGCCACGTCAAAATAGCTTGCCAAAGGAATATACTTTTTTTCCATCTTCTTTGTCATCACAATCCCCATTCCTGTAATTCCTAAAAATTTTGACTACATGATAATAGCATAAAATTATCGTTTCTTGTATAAAAATCACAACTATCTATCTATCTAAAATAAGGAAATTTATGTTTAACAAAGGAAATCAAAAAAATCCATGGTAAAAAATAGATAAACTATTAAATGGAGTGAAATACTTTTATTATAGTATAGTGTAGCGTTAATGAACAACAACATAGTTTTCAAAAAGAGCGTATGATGAAAGTTATACTTTATATCATGTTCTTTCATAAATTATGTTAAAATAAATGAAAATGTAGAAGTCATTTAGGAGGAAAAGTATTAATGAGCAACGTTTTAGTTTTCGGACATAAAAATCCTGATACAGATACAATTACATCTGCAATTGTATACGCATATTTAAAGCAACAAATAGGAGTAGAAGCTGAAGCAGTACGTCTGGGCGAATTAAATAATGAAACAAAATATGCACTAGACAAATTTGGCTTTGAGGCACCGCGTGTTATTTCTTCTGTAGTAGGGGAAGCGGAAAAGGTTATTCTTGTAGACCATAATGAATTCCAACAATCGGCTGATGGCATTGAGGAAGTACAAATTACAGAGGTAATTGATCACCATCGTATTGCAAACTTCCAAACAGCTGACCCATTGTATTACCGTGCTGAACCAGTTGGTTGTACAGCGACTATTTTAAATAAAATCTTTAAAGAAAATGATGTTGTAATACCAGCAAATATTGCAGGGTTAATGTTATCAGCTATTATTTCTGACACATTACTGTTCAAATCACCAACTTGTACACAACAGGATGTCAAGGCTGCGGAGGAACTTGCAAAAATCGCAGGTGTTGATGCTGCGGACTATGGACTAGCAATGTTAAAAGCAGGCGCTGACCTTTCAGATAAATCTTTAGAGGATCTTTTATCTTTAGATGCAAAAGAGTTCCAGTTTGGTGAATATAAATCTGTCGTTGCCCAAGTGAATGCTGTTGATATTAACGATGTGCTTGGACGACAAGAAGAATTAGAAATTCTTTTAAATAAAAATGTTGCTGACAATGGTTTAGATCTATTCTTCTTCGTTGTAACAGACATTTTAAACAATGATTCAACAGCTGTTGCAATTGGACAAGTAGCAGAAGCGGCAGCAAAAGCATTTGGTGCAGAGCTGACAAACAACCGTGTTGTTTTACCAGGTGTTGTATCTCGTAAAAAACAAATCGTTCCAGTATTAACGGATGCATTAAAATAAAATAGTGTATTGTTCAAACTGAAGAACGAGGTTGGGACAAATAGAAAAAGTGTTAGATTGAATGCCATCAATCTAACACTTTTTTACTATGCCATTGATGTCTGCGTCTTACGTTTTGTGCGTTCACGCTATCATCAACTAGTGCCTTATTAATCAAGTTTTAGTGGTTGAACTGCTGGACCTTCTAACACTTCTCCTTGGGCATTAAAACGGGAGCCATGACAGGGGCAATCCCATGTTTCATCCGCTTCATTCCACTTTGTTTTACAGCCTAAATGCGTACAAGTCGGAGCATTTCCATTTTTAATATAACCTGTGACCAGTTCCTTTGCCACGAAGCCTCCGACTTTCAGCATTTGCATAAACTGCGCACCAAATTTTGTACGTGCAGGCGAATAAAGCGTACTTGCATCGTTGTTCTTCGCAGTACCTGTAATAAGTGAAGACAGTAAATCCCCAGCGACGAATGAATTTGAAATCCCCCATTTGCGATATCCTGTTGCGATAAAGACATTTGGTAAGGACTGCGTAATTTTTCCGACATAAGGTACCATGTCGGGTGTTTCGATATCTTGAGCCGACCATCTATAAAGTGGCTCCTGCCCAAAGTGTACTTTCATTTCATTTTGAATAGCATCGTAAAAGGGCTTCGTATTGGTCGTTTCACCTGCGATATGATTAGCCCCACCGAGAAGTAAATAGTGCTCATCGTTTATAGTAGTCGTTCGAATAGAACGTGAAGGAAAATCAACTGATAGATACTGCCCTTGGTACGTTTCCGTTATTTTACTGGCAACCATATAAGATCGGTTATTTGAAAGCTTTAGGAGTTGTAATCCTTTGAAGGCTTCAATTGGGTAATGCGTGCACAAAACAAGCTTATTATATTGAACCGATATATTTTTTTCGGTATGTAAGTCATTTTGTGCTATCCGTAATTGCTGGACACGTGTGTTTGCATATAGTTTCGCGCCCATTGATAATGCCTCTTTTATAAGAAAGTTACTTACAATTACAGGGTTTATTTGAGCTTGCTGTGATACGCTAAGTGCCTTTGTAATAGGGAAAGGGAGCTCTGTTTCAGAAGTAATCTTTGCCTTTACATTTAATACTTTATAGGCATTCCACTCTTTTAATAATTGTGAGTAGCCTTCTTTTGTTTGACAATACAGGTATGAGTCAACTGGCCGAATGGACTCTTTAGGAAGGAATTGTAATGCTTTCTCTACAGCATGTTGATTTAAATGATAGTAGAGTCTAGCATCGTTTACAGAAAGCTTTTCGAGAAGATTTGCGTAGACTAAGCCATGCTGTGCAGTTAGTTTACCTGTTGAATGACCAGTCGTACCATGACTAAGCTTTGAATTGGCCTCTAGTAGTACAACATCGACACCTGCTTTTGCTAATACATAAGCGGTATATAGTCCAGTCAATCCTCCTCCAATAATACAAACATCACATTTAGTCGAAGCTGTTAAAGATGGCAAGGAAACCGAGTCGGTTGTTGCAAGCCAAAGAGATTGTGTCATACATAACCCTCACAGTGTTTTTACGTTCAGTATGGAGATAGCTTTGAAAATTTATGCAATGAAGCATAAAAATTGCTCGAAGAGAGCATGTGTCGTTACAATGTAGCAAAAGGAGCGTGTTTTTTATGAAAATCGAAATTTGGTCAGATTATGTTTGTCCTTTTTGCTACATTGGCAAAAAACAATTGGAAAAGGCAATTCAGGATACAGGGTTTGAGGGCCAAGTGGAGCTTGTTTATAAAAGCTATCAACTTGACCCGACAACACCAGCGGATACGAATGAGTCTATCTACGAATCTTTGTCTCAGAAATATAGTATGACATTAGAAAAAGCGAAAGAAATGACACAAGGTGTGGCAGCTCGCGCAAAAGAAGTAGGCTTACATTATAATTTTGATCAGATGATGGCAGAAAACACATTAAAAGCACATCGACTTGTGAAATGGGCTGAACAACAGGGTGACGCTAGTGAATTAGTTGAAGCGCTGTTATATGGCTATTTTATCGATGGAAAGCGCATTAGTCATGATGAGGTATTAGTGGCAATCGCAGAACAAGTTGGTTTCAAGCGTGAGGATATTGAAAAGGTTCTTGCTAGTGATGAATTTAAAGGTGATGTGGAAGTAGATATACAGGAAGGGCTTCAGCTTGGTGTACGAGGTGTTCCATTCTTTGTGCTAAATCGTAAATACGGTATTTCAGGAGCACAACCGCAAGAGGTGTTTGAAAATACTTTGCGTAAAGTAGCGGAGGAAGAAGGCTTACAACCAGGGTTAAAGATGGAAGGCTCTGGAGATGCAGGTATTTGTACAGATGATAGTTGTCAGATCTAACTTGCTTCTGTAACCTTTATAAATGTTGAATTGACACAACCAAGTTAAAGGGCTCCGGCTGATGTTCCAGATTTGAAAGAGGAGCGATTCGAGCAAGTTCGAAAAAAATTGGACGCAATTACGCCTAGGCGTAATTGCGTTTGTGCATTTTACTCACAATGATTCAGTCAAAAGTCTGAGGCTCCTAACGTTGACTTTTTATCGGAATTTTTTTATTATAAGGATATATCTTGAATTCGAGATATTAATTTAGGAAACTCAAGGGAGAAATTATATAATGAACGTATTAGTAGTAAAAGCTAACAACCGCCCAGACGGAATTTCAACAAAAATGTACGACACTTTCATGGAAAACGTACAAAATGTAAACGTAACAACATTCGATGTATTTGCTGAAGATATGCCATACTTCGGTCAAGATCTTTTCAATGCATTCGGTAAAGTTCAAAACGGTGAAGAATTATCTGACATTGAATCTCGTCTTTTAGCTGCAAAACAAAAAGCGATGGATGCACTAACTGCAGCAGATGTAGTTGTATTTGCTTTCCCATTATGGAACTTAACAATTCCAGCGACATTACAAACTTTCATTGACTATGTATATCAAGCTGGTTTCACGTTTAAATATGATGAAAACGGTCAATTAGTTAGCCTAATGACTGATAAAAAAGCTGTAATCTTAAATGCTCGTGGTGGTTACTATTCTGCACCAGAAGCACAACCTATGGAAATGTCTGTGAACTACATTAAAAATGTAGTAGGTGGCGTATTCGGTATGGAAATTATTGAAGAAGTTATTATTGAAGGTCATAATGCTTCACAAGATAAAGCAGAAGAGATTATTGCAAACGGCCTAGAAGCAGTTAAAAAAGTAGCAAAATCTCTACAAACTGTAACTGCGTAAGTAATTTATTATAGTGGTTATTAAAAAATGCCAAAATGCTGATTGAAAAGCATTTTGGCATTTTCCTGTTAGTGAAGTGTTCTATTTTAAAACCTCGTATAAATACTTCTTGTCTTCGTTTGTTAAAGGCGGGTCCTCAGATTTAGCTTCAACATTTAAAAAAGATAGACTCAAGAATACTAAGAGTGTAAGAAAAGAACAAAATAAAGTTTTCTTATTTAGCATATTTTTGCCTCCTTTTTTCATTAATTTACTATAAGAATATCGAAAAAATGATATTTTATAAAGGTTTTTGTTGTAGAATTTAGTAGAAAACACTATTTGTAGGAGGTCTAATTATGGAATTACTTCTTGCTTTTTTTTTCTTCAATTCTATTTATTTAATGCCGATTTATGGAATGATATTTTGTTTGAGCCTTGTTAACCTTTTAAAGAAACTTAGTAAAGGTCAAACAGATATTTCGAAAGAACAAATTTTTTTAACAATCTCATTTATAATAATTATTTGGAGTATAAGTGGAGTAACGGCACTATCGTTATCTTAAAATAGTGGAACAACAGATTATGGACAGAAGGAAACAGGCGGTAGTCAATCCAAAAAGGGACTTCAGATGAAAACATACCAATCCTATCTGCTGGTGCTCCTTTCATAGCAATATTGACTATCTTGGTGATACAGAAGGCGGTTTCGGTAAATATTTTTAAAAAATAATGCTGCATATCAAAAGGAGAGCACGATTATTCATCGTAGCTCTCCCTTTTTTGGCGTTCAAATGCTTTGAAGCGAGTACCTTGGAACGGTAGTATGTCAAAGTCATGTTCAGCTAGCTGTCCATAGTTCCGACCATCGAGCTTTAACTCTAAACGTTCCCCACTTTGAACTTCAAATGTTACATAGTAGGAGGTGTGAGCACTAGTATTACCTGAACCGCCCCGTGTGTCTGTCCTTTTTGCAACAATTTTTGATGGTACTGTTAATTCAGGTGAATTATTATTTTTGCCCATTGTCTAATGGCGTTAAGTATAACGAAGGCAAATGTACCGAAGACCATGAAAAAAATTAAGGAAATAATTTAAGGAAAACGAATAGTGGTTGTCGTGTCATTGATGTGCAGCATGCTAATTTTGAAAGTATTCTAAGTAGTATTTACCGTCTAACTGCGTATGAAATGGCAACCTAAAAAGGACTTTAAACATCAAAGTAAACATCAGAATTTGGCTCAAAACGCTGTTATATCAACGTCGAATGTAGAGTTGTCTCACGCGCGATTAGAAGTGATTATGTATCAATTATTAGATGCAGCAATTTCAGCGAGCAGTCAATACATCAAAACGAATCGTCTAGCGTTGTAAAGTACAGATAAAGAAAGCGTATTTTGCAAAAGAACGATTATAGACCTCCTACAAATAGTGTTTTCTACTAATATTCTGTAACAAAATCTTTACAAAATATTATTACTTTTTTAATATTCTCATGTTACCTTATTAAAAAATAAGATGATTCAATAAAAAGGGAGGTAGTAATGATGAGAAAGATTTGGTCTTTAATTATTGCGACAACTTTGATATGCACTGTATTTGGATCACTTAATATTGCTAAAGCAGAAACAAATTTCATGGATAACAAAATTCCAGATAATGAAATTGAGTTTCTGACAGGAAGCACTCTAGATGGTTATAACTATATTGAACTTTCGGAACCCGTAACAGAAAACTATGATGGAGTTTACGAAGTATTAATTGGATACTACATAGAAGAGAACTTAGATGGAATCAAAACACTCGACAATTATAGAGAATATGACACGTATTTAGTTTATGATCAGGGTATAACTCAAAGCTGGTCTTGGTTATCAAGACCATATTTTATTATGAGTATTGCAAGAGGCATGTCTTATAAAAGTTCAACAGAAGTATCAGCTACTATTTCAGGCACATTTAGTAGTGATATTCCGAGTAAGGCTTTACCAAAAGTTAAATCTTCTTTCGGTTTCAGTGCATCGGGCAGCAAAAAAATAACTGAAGAAATTGTTTTATCGGGTCCTGGCGCAGGTTATTCTAGTAGAGATTTTTACTATAAGCAAGGAAGACACATACATAGAGTAAAAATTGTACAAGAACGCAGATCCAATTGGGATGGTGTGTTATGGACTAAAACATACTACGGTAGTGTAGGAAAACCAGCTATAAAATATTATTCAGTTGATAGAAAGTAGGTTCTTAAAGTGATTCAACAGATCGTTAAATGGTTTTTGCTTACTATACTAATAATTTCATCGATCAGTTTTATAATTATTCTTCAATCAAATTATATAGCGGCTGAATTAACCGCTCGTTCGATTCCAATAGCTATTGTAGTAGGTTTGTCTTCATTAGCTGTTGCTATCATGTTTCGAAAATAATATTTACTAGAGTGGCGACAAACTAATTTTCAAGTAGAAAATTAGTAAGGTCTGACACTCTTTTATATTCTTAAAAGCATTTCTTAATGTAAAACACCTCAAGAAACACGGATATTAAAGAGTTTTTAAAATGACCGTTCAATGGCTGTATATTTGATTCAAACCAAAGAAGTAGACAAAGTCAATTTTTTGGACTTTGTTTACATAAGAAATGAACCCCTATCAAAACAAAAAGAGAACGGCTTTTGCTACTCTCAATCTTTTTTTATTTACTTAATTTTTTACTGGCGCTTTTTCCAAAACCCCTATAATTCTTTTATATCGTTTTCCTGTGTCTTTTAATTCTTCCCGAAAAACTTCTGCTACTAAAAAGGGTAACTTTACTTTTCCAACAACAACAATATCACCAGGTTAAATATTTAATTCACGTAAATGTTTAGGGGATATGCCACGTATATTTCTTTGGATATAATTTCAATGCCTCTGATATGAAATCCCGAAAGTGTATTATTCTCCATCTACATTCTCTCCAATCATCAACTTTTATTGATTTTCCTAACGCATGTGCTGATTATACGAACCATTTGACGATTACTTCTATTGATCACATGAAGGCAATCATATTTTGAGATACTTTTTTATACTTCATTCAACGATTAAAACCTTGTGTCATTGCTTTCAAACGCTTATCCAATGTTTCACCATCAAATACGTTTTGTACAAGCTAGCTTTCAGTTTTTGACGAATCATTATATAAAAAGCGCTACTCTTTTTTTTCGTGAAATGGGTGCATTTCACGTAGAAAAGTAATAGTATTATTAGTTAACTAATATATTATCAACTATTAGGAGAGTGAATAGTATGTTAGAGCTTACAAAAAAAGGCAAATATTTCTGAGCTTATTGCAAGTAAAAAGTCGTTAAAAGAGCTTAGGAAACTTTTAAATACACGTGATACATCCATACGAGAAGTATTTAATTCATTAGGGTACTTCTATCGCAACATGATGCCAATTTTCCTAATCAAGATATGACTTTTAATGAAAATCTTTCGTTTTATTATAATTTGAAATCATTAACGAACGTAGAAAATCATTGCATCTTCATTGTTATCTACAACTACTAACTGTTCATTTTCAAATGTATAGGGGATTTGTTTGTCATTCAAATTAGCCAGTAGCTTCTGTAATTCATCTTGTGAAGAAAGAGATAATGTATAGCTAAGTAAACCCGTTGTTTTTTTTGCTGGTACGTGTGCACCGACACCTTGCCATATGTTTACCGCGATATGATGGTGGTAACCTCCAGCAGACATGAATAGTGCGCTATCATGGAAGTTAGTCATAATATCAAAACCAAGTGCATCTATATAGAAGTAAGTTGTTGCGTCATTAATATTGCTCACATTTAAATGCATATGACCTAATACAGTTCCTTTAGGGAAACCTGTCCAAGGACGCTGACGGTCATATAATGCCATCACACCTTCTATATCAACAGCCTCTGTTCCGGTTATAAGTCCACCATGACCATCATTTAGCCATTCAGCACGAGGGCGATCATGATAGATTTCTATACCGTTACCTTCTGGATCATTTAAGTAAAATGCTTCTGAATAAATATGATCACCAGCCCCTGTTATAGGTATACCTGTATTCAACAAGTTGCCAATCACATAAGCTAAGTCTTCTCGAGAAGGAACTAAAATAGCAAAGTGGAATAGACCAGTCGTACGAGGTGGACGAATCTTCACCCCTTCTTCTGTTGACAATACTAAAATAGGTTTTGTATTGCCTGGAATAGAAAATGTCACTTGTGTTGGCGTGCTTTGAAGTACTTGAAGCCCTAGTTTTTTATAGAAATTAGTCATTGTCTCTAATGACTGTACAAGTAAATGTAAATGCTCTAACTCTAATTGTGCATCAATTTTATAGGTCATTGTCAATAAATCCTCCATCTTTAAGTTACTTTTTGTAATTAAATATAAAATAGTAAATATGTTACGTCAAGTAAATAAGTTACTTTAAATTTACTTTTGCTAAATTAATCGTTACAATAGAATACATAAGAGGTGAAAAAATATGAATGAGACAACTTTATGTCCTCGTTTAGCTAAGGCAATGGATTTAATCGGAAAACGCTGGACTGGGCTAATTTTATATCAATTATTAGACGGATCACAGCGCTTTAATGAGATTGAATCGGCATTGCCTGTAAGCGGTCGTTTATTATCTGAACGTTTAAAGGAACTTGAAAAAGAGGGGCTTGTTGAACGAAAAGTATATTCAGAGGTGCCTGTACGTGTAGAATATTCTTTAACAGAAAAAGGTCGAGCATTAGAAGGTGCTATTCGAAATATTGAGTCATGGGCAACTAACTGGCTATAGTAATGGCAAGAATATTTGCGAAGTTAATTTTTGTGCAGTGATATTAGTGTGAAAGTGTCATAAGATGAAGCCCCATCCTATGAAAGTCATATCTTTCGTAGATGATTTTATTGAAGTAATCGGGTAGCTAGAAGGTTCTGGATATACTGATTTGTGCAGCGTATAACTAACTAGGACATGATGCTGCCCGAAAATGCGCAAAAAATACCCTTCATTTTACTTGTCAAATCGAGGTTCTAAATCCATACTAGTGTAGAGTAAGAAGGACGGTAGAAAGGAATTAGCTCTCATGACAAAAGAACAATGGGCTGTGGATTTAGCACAAAACATAAATCCAGCCAATATTAAGCTAGATGAATCATTACAGCAATATACAATGACAAAATTAGGTGGTAAAGCGGATGTTTTTGTTCTCCCTGAAACAGAGGAAGAAGCAATTGCAGTTATTCGCTATGCACATATAAATAATATTCCATTATTGATGTTAGGAAATGGATCCAACATGGTTGTCCGAGATGGAGGCATGCGTGGGATTGTTGTGACATTTTCACATTTAGATAAAATTCAAATTACTGGTGATCATGTTTATGCCCAAAGCGGCGCACTTATTAAAGACGTGTCAAAGCTAGCAGCTGCTTCATCTCTAACAGGTTTTGAATTTGCTTGTGGCATCCCTGGCTCGATTGGTGGAGCGATGGCGATGAATGCAGGCGCTTATGGTGGCGAAATAAAGGATATTATTATTTCTTCTAAAGTACTAACTAAAGAGGGAGATATTTTAATACTATCAAAAGAAGAGCTTGAATTAGGTTACCGTCAAAGTAGCATTGCCAAAAAAGGTTATTATGTACTGTCTTCAGAGTTCCAACTAGCTCAAGGTGTACAGGAAGAAATTGATGCTAAGATTGCCGATTTAACGTTTCAGCGTGAATCAAAGCAACCATTAGAGTACCCTTCAGCAGGCAGTGTTTTTAAACGCCCGCCAGGACACTTTGCAGGCAAGCTTATTCAGGATAGCGGTCTACAAGGTAAAGGGGTCGGTGATGCAGAAGTGTCCACAAAACATGCCGGCTTCATTGTTAATAAAGGAAATGCTACAGCTTCTGACTATATCGCAACGATTGAAATGGTACAACGAGTGGTAAAAGAAAAGTTCGGTATTGATTTAGAAACAGAAGTGAAAATTGTCGGTGACGACTTATAAAAAAATGTCGCTCTTCGCTAATGGCGAAGGGCGTTTTTTTGAGGAGTGTGAACAAATGAAATTTATTTCGTGGAATGTTAATGGTATACGTGCTTGTTTAGGGAAAGGTTTTTTAGATTTTTTTAATAGTATGGATGCGGATTTTTTCTGTATTCAAGAAACAAAATGCCAAGCAGGGCAGGTTGAACTAGCACTCGAAGGATATGAGCAATATTGGAATTACGCGCAAAAGAAAGGCTATTCAGGTACAGCGATTTTTACAAAGCATACACCGCTTGCTGTGCACTACGGTGTGGGGGAGGATGAATCGCAGGATGAGGGGCGAATTGTTACATTGGAGTATGACAACTTTTATGTAGTAAATGTTTATACACCAAATGCTCAACGCGATTTAGCAAGATTACCGCTGCGACTAGAATGGGAGGAACGATTAGCGCTGTATTTAAAAGAACTTGATGCCAAAAAGCCAATTATTTATGGCGGTGATTTAAATGTCGCCCATGCTGAGATTGATTTGAAAAATGCCAAATCGAATATGGGCAATTCAGGATTTACATATGAGGAACGTGCTAAAATGTCTGAGTTATTAGCAAGTGGCTTTGTTGATTCTTTCCGTTATAAGCATCCTGAAGTGACTGATCATTATACTTGGTGGTCTTATATGAATAAAGTCCGTGAACGAAATATCGGATGGCGCATTGACTATTTTATTGTATCAGCGCGTTTAAAGGACCAAATTGAAGTAGCTACTATGCATCCGCATATAATGGGTAGTGATCATTGCCCAATCGAGCTTCAACTAACTATTTAATTGTTTGTGTGCCTGACACCGTATGTCTACACCGTATGTCTAAAAAGACATACGGTTTTTTACTGTTGCCCAAAAGATTCCTTTGTAATCGTATGTAGAAAAAAGATGTGTAATACAGCAAAATTCGCTAAAAAATGAGGTTATTCAGATGGGAGGAAAGGATTTGATACGGCAAATAAAGAATATATTGCATAAGAGGGGGTTGTAAGGTGAGAAAGTTTAAGTGGAAAAAGTGGTTAATGATAATCGCTAGTGTGTTGGCAGTAGTCGCCATAACATCTTTCATTGTCTTTACGTTGTTTATGAATAAGTCAAAACCGATTATTGATGGAGAGCTCACTGTTAACATGCTTGATGAAGATGTGACGGTGACAAGGGATGACAAAGGAGTTCCACATATATTTGCCGAGACAGATGCAGATTTATATCGTGCTCAAGGCTATGTACAGGCGCAGGATCGGCTGTTTCAAATGGATTTAGCACGTAGGCAGGCAAGTGGCCGCCTGTCAGAAATTATTGGTGAGGCAACGATTAATACAGATAAGCATTTCCGTACCTTTAGTTTACGAAATGCGGCTGAAAAATCATTGGCAGCGTATGATGCCGAAAGCAAGCAAGTGCTTGAATGGTTTGCAGAGGGAGTGAACACCTTTATTGAACAGGCAAAGAGCACGAATACGTTAAGTTATGAATTTGCGTTACTAGGTTACGAGCCAGAAGAATGGACGGTTGTAGACTCTTTAACCATAGGAAAATATATGGCATACGATTTAGGGGGCAATTGGAATACACTCGCCTTCCGACATTGGGCTTTACAAAACTTCGATGAAGAAAAGGCGAAGGAGTTATTTATTACGTATCCTGAAAATGCTTCATCGATTATAGAAGCAAATAAAGAAAATCCTGTTTCAGTGGCAGGGCAATTTAATCCTGCATTATTGCCAAATGAATTTAATGGCAGTAATAACTGGGTTGTATCTGGCGATAAAACGAAATCAGGTAAGCCAATACTAGCGGATGATCCGCATTTGGGGTTAAGTACACCATCTATTTGGTATCAAATGCATTTACAATCGCCAGAGCAAAATGTAAGCGGTGTTATATTTGCAGGCATTCCAGGAATTATTTTAGGTCATAACGATGAAATTGCATGGGGTGTAACGAATGTAGGCCCTAATGTACAAGATTTATATATTGAAATGCCAAATCCAGATAATCCAACACAATTCCGTTATGACGGTGAGTGGGAACAAGCTGAGGTGCGCAAAGAACCGATAAAGGTAAAGGATGGCGAAACGGTAGATTTTGAAGTCCTTGTTACACGGCATGGCCCGATTTTGACAGACCTAGTATTTAAAGAAACGGAGCCTTCTGCCCAGTTTTCAATGCAGTGGACAGCTCTACAACCAACCGCTGAATTACGAGCAGTGCTCGGTTTTAATAAGTCTTCCTCTTGGCATGAGTTTGAGCAAGCATTAGAAGATTTTAAAGCACCTGCTCAAAATTTTGTTTTTGCATCTAAGGATGGCACAATCGCTTATAAAGCTAATGGGCAAATTCCATTGAGAAAGCAAGGGGATGGACAATTACCTGTGCCGGGTGATTCAAGTGACTATGGTTGGGAAGGCTTTATTCCGTGGGATGAGTTACCGACTGTTGTTAATCCAGAGGAGGGCTTTATTGCTACTGCCAATAATGAGGTGATTGGTGAGGAATATCCGTATCATATTACGGATTTTTGGGCGCAGCCATATCGCTTTGAACGAATTAAGGAAGTGCTTGAGGCCAATGATTCATTAACGGTTAAAGATATGATGAACTTACAAATGGATCAACATAATTTATATGCTCGCGAATTTTTACCGAATTTATTAGCATCCATCAAAACGATGGATAAGGATAAAAAATATGCAGAGATCATGGCGTTATTAGAAGATTGGAATATGGTGGATGCAAAAGAGTTGGGAGCCCCGTTAGTCTTTCATACGTTAATGGTACAAATACAAGAGGTATTGTTTAAGGAACAGATGCCAGAGGATATGTATAACATGATGTACGGGAAATTCAATATTACGGATCAACTTTTGCGTAAAGCATACGCAGGTGAGAAAAGTATTTGGATAGAAGAGCAAGGTGGTGTTGATGCCACAGTCTTTGAGGCGTTTGAGCGTACTGTTGGAAAAATTGAGGGGCAGTTCGGAAAAAATGTGTCGAAGTGGCAATGGGGTGACTTTCACCAATTAACGTTTGATCACACATTAGGTAGTGCTTCACCGATATTTGCCGCATACTTTAATGCGAAGAAGGTGCCAATTGGTGGCTCGAAGGTGACGGTGCAGGCTGCTGATAATGATTTAGCTGGCAACGTTAATCATGGAGCGTCGTGGCGTTTTGTTGCGGATGTCGGTAATTTGAACTCAGCTTTCCATATCGTCGGACCGGGTCAAAGCGGTCATGTGAAATCGGACTGGTATCAAGATCAGGTGATGGACTGGGCAAATGGAAATTATCACGAAACCTTTGTTAACAAGGAAGCGATTAAAGGTAAAACAGTATTATTAAAGGCACAATAAAAACCCAGCGCAAGCTTTTCTTGCGCTGTTTTTTTTGTGCCAGTCACTCAAACAATTCGAACAATTCAAAATATAATCAAATGCTATTTTCGTGATAGTAATCATATACATTCAAATGCCCATTTGAATATGATGGAATAATATGCTATATTTAAAACAATCAAACGAGTATTTGAATGAGGTGAGGAAATGGCAAAAGAGGTCTGTGAAGTGACGCATGTTAATGAGCAAGCGGTGACAAGGGTTCAACAGCAAATGCCTGATTTATCAGGTGTAGCGAAATTTTTAAAGGCATTATCTGATGAAACAAGACTTAAAATAGCGTATGCCTTAACTGTAGAGAATGAATTATGTGTTTGTGATGTGGCGACAATAATTGGGTCATCTGTAGCGACTGCATCACACCATTTACGTTATTTAAAAGATCATAGTTTAGCGAAATCGCATCGTAAGGGAAAGCAAATGTATTACGCTTTAGCTGACGAACACGTATACCAAATTGTAACGATTGCTTATGAACATGCGAAAGAAGGGATTACTAATGGCAGTAACACCGATTAAGCAAGAATACCGATTGCAAAACTTGTCCTGTGCTAGTTGTGCAGCTAAATTCGAAAAAAATGTAAAAGCGATACCTGACGTACAAGATGCACAAGTCAATTTTGGAGCTTCTAAAATCACGATTGTAGGAGCAGTTAGCGTCAATCAAATTGAAGAAGCAGGAGCATTTGACGGCATTAAAGTTTCACAATCTACGGCTAAAGCAAGTGAAGCAACAATTCCTTTTTATAAGAAGACCGAGAACATATTAGCTAGCGTATCCCTGCTATTCGTTATAGTTGGCTATCTATTATCTTCTGTTCGTGGCGAAGAAGACTTGTTTACGATTGCTATGTTTATCATTGCGATTATTGTTGGAGGCGTAAAGATATTTAAAACAGGCTTACGCAATCTTGCACGATTTGAGTTTGATATGAAGACGCTTATGACTATAGCAATAATTGGTGCTGCGATTATTGGGGAGTGGGAAGAAGCGGCTGTTGTTGTCTTTTTATTTGCAGTTAGTGAAGCACTTGAAGCGTATTCAATGGATAAGGCACGGCAATCAATTCGTCAATTGATGGATATTGCTCCGCCAACTGCCACGATTAAACGAGCGCATGGCGAGCATTACCATGAGATGGAATTAGCAACGGACCAGATTGAAATTGGCGATATTTTAGTCGTGAAACCAGGTCAAAAAATCGCAATGGATGGTATTGTGCTTGCTGGGCTGTCAGCAGTCAATCAGGCTGCTATTACAGGAGAATCGATTCCAGTCAACAAATCAGTAGGTGACGAGGTTTTTGCGGGAACGTTAAATGAAGAAGGTGCATTAGAAGTACGTGTAACGAAACGTGTAGAGGATACAACGATTGCGAAAATAATTCATTTAGTAGAAGAAGCGCAAGCTGAAAAGGCACCTTCGCAACAATTTGTCGATCGTTTTGCGAAATACTATACACCAATCATTATGCTTGTAGCGTTGCTTGTAGCGATTATGCCACCTTTATTTGTAGGGGATTGGCAACACTGGATTTACCAAGGATTAGCAGTGCTTGTGGTTGGTTGTCCTTGTGCGCTTGTTGTTTCTACTCCAGTAGCAATCGTAACCGCTATTGGGAATGCTGCAAGACAAGGCGTTCTAATAAAAGGTGGTATTCATTTAGAGCAACTAGGCCATATAGATGCTATTGCCTTTGATAAAACAGGTACCTTAACAAAGGGCACACCTGCCGTAACAGATATTTACACTCCTACGGAAATGTTAGAGGAAGATGTATTACAACTGGTGGCTGCTGTTGAAAAACAATCGCAACATCCATTAGCTAAAGCTATTTTAAAGGCATTACATGACAAACAACTTCCAGAGCTTATACCTACAGATTTTCAATCCGTAACAGGTAAGGGTGCTTATGCAACAGTGAATGGTCAAAAGGTTTATGTCGGTAGTATGAATTGGATTACAACATTAGCTCCAGTTGATGAAATAATGAAAGAACAGGTTCAAAAACTGCAAAAACAGGGTAAGACCGTAGTAGCGGCTGTTCGAGAAGGGCTCTTTATTGGCATCATAGCAATTGCCGATCAATTACGTACTGAAAGTAAAGAAGTACTGCAAAAGTTAAGTGCTTTAAAGGTGAAACATACTGTGATGCTAACGGGTGATGCAAAATCAACTGCCGAAGCAATTGCCACTACTTTAAGTATGAGTGATGTGCGAGCAGGCTTACTGCCCGCCGAAAAATTATCTGCTATTAAAGACTTACGCACGCAGTACGGAGCAGTTGCGATGGTCGGGGATGGTGTTAATGATGCGCCAGCATTAGCTTCCGCGAATGTAGGTATCGCTATGGGTGGTGCGGGTACAGATGCTGCGTTGGAGACAGCTGATATTGCATTAATGGGCGATGATTTAACAAAACTACCTTATACAATGGCATTAAGCAGAAAAACATTACGAATTATTAAAGAAAATATTATTTTTGCACTAGCCTTAAAATTAATTGCCTTATTGCTCGTGATTCCAGGATGGTTAACATTATGGATTGCCATTTTTGCCGATATGGGCGCAACATTACTCGTTGTCTTTAATTCTTTAAGGCTTATAAAACAAAAGAAATAATAGGTATAATGACGTGATTGGTGTAATTTTGTAGGTAAATAATCGTTGCAATGTATATTTATAATTGTTGTATAGATGCTACTAGCGATTCTTGAAAAGGGCTAAATTTCACGCTATTATTAATTGTGTAAAAATGTAACAATACATTATAAATGAGGCGAAAGTTTTATATGTCAGAACCTATTTTAGTAAATGTTACAGAGGAAATTGTGCGTGGTTTAGTAAGTTTTCTACTGCGAGGACCAGAATACCAAACATTTTGTAAATGTCAAATCTGTGAATTTCAAACAGTGGCTTATGCATTAAATGCATTGCCTAGTAAGTATGTTACATCTAAGGAAGAGCGAGATGAAGCATTTAAAGCCATGAATACTCCTGAGAATATTGAACTGATTAACAGAGAAATTATTCGTGCATTACATGTGGTAAATAAGCATCCTCGACATTAGATAGAGCCCACTTCTACATTGAAGTAGGCTCTATTTATGTTTCAAGGAAGTGTTTATCTTGGTTATGTATTTTCAGTTAACTTTTAAGGCAAGCTTGTAGTAAACTAAAGAGTAAGAATAGGAAAGAGAGGGAATTAGATATGCCAACACCTAGTATGGAGGACCATATCGAACAAATATATTTATTGATTGCTAATAAAGGATATGCTCGTGTGTCTGACATTGCTGAAGCATTATCTGTTCTTCCTTCTTCTGTTACTAAGATGGTTCAAAAATTAGATAAAGATGGTTATTTAGTTTATGAAAAATATCGTGGGCTTACATTGACGCCAAGAGGAGAAAAACTTGGAAAACGTCTTGTGCAGCGACATGAACTGCTAGAGCAATTTTTGCGAATCATTGGTGTAGATGAAGAGCGTATTTACAATGATGTAGAAGGAATTGAGCATCATTTGAGTTGGAATTCAATTGATCGTATTGCAGATCTTGTGCAGGTAATGGAAGAAAATCCAGATATCGCAAAAAAACTAGAAGCATCTAGAACACAACACAATCTATAGAGGGAATAGCTTATTCATAAGGATGTAAGCAGCATTTTGAGACGATCTCTACGTTTCGTTGTGTGATACCCGCGCAAAGTGATGATTGTATGCGGAGCTTATATATTTGCGAAATTGATGGTAAAAGAAAGGAAGACATTATGAACGAATTAAAATCAGGTGAAGTTGTTACTTTAACTGTATTAGAGCAACAAGCATCGAAATGGGTCTTAACAAATGGGGTAGTTGAACTGCCATTAAATGCTTCAGAAGTTACAGAACCATTAGTTGTTGGGGATCGTATTGAAGTATTTTTATTTGCGGATCGCCGTGGTGATTTAGCTGCCACGACTGCTATTCCGGCATTTGCCCAAGGCGAATACGGCTGGGCACGTGTTCTTCGTGTTGTAGAGCGCGAAGGAGCTTTTGTTGATATTGGTACTTCACGAGAAGTGCTGGTTAAAGCGGAGGACCTACCTGCGATAAAAGAAGTATGGCCAGAGCCAGGTGACCATTTATATATGACATTGCGAACAGATCGCAATGGAGATTTATTTGGTCGTTTAGTAACAGAAGAAAAGATTTCAGAGTTATACGAAGGTGCATTTGATGATATGCATAATAAAAATATTACTGCCCGTCCTTATCGTTTATTGCCAGTAGGATCATTTTTACTAGGTGTAGAAAAACCATATCGTATTTTCGTCCATGAATCAGAACGCTATGCAGAACCACGCCTTGGACAAGATGTTGAAGTACGTATTATTGATGTTAAAGAAGATGGCTCGATGAATGGCTCTTTGTTACCTCGTAAACATGAACGTATCACAGGAGACGCGCAGCGAATTTTAAGCTATTTACAGGATGTTGGTGGTAAAATGCCATTTAGCGATAAATCTTCGCCAGATGAAATTAAAGAAATGTTTAATATGAGTAAAGCGTCATTTAAACGTGCACTCGGTACACTTATGAAGGCTGGTAAAGTGAAACAACAAGATGGCTGGACAGAAGAAATTTAACTTGTAGCTTTTATAAATACTAAGGAAATGACGAGAGATAAGCAAAGAAACCTTCTCGTCATTTTTTCGTACTAATAACTGTATGATGACATACATTATACAGGCTAAATGATTTCTAGCGAAAGGGGTCACACAAATTGAAAAAAATATGGGGGAAAATGCTAGTAGCTACGATGCTAGTATTTGGTGTGCTGGCACCAACAACTGGATTTGCAGCAGACAATACCACACCTGACAATGCGACACCAAATGCAATAGATGAAAAACTAGGTGTACCAATTGTGGTGTATGGTGCAAACCTATCCGAAGCGGAAAAAGATTCTGTAAAAAAATCGTTAAAAGTAAATGAAAATCCTGAAGTTGAGGAAATAACAGTATCAGGGAATGACTTAGCTAAATACATTAAAGATAGTAATGCAAGCTCACGTATGTATTCTTCTGCCAAAATTACACGTAAAGATGCCGGTAAAGGATTAGTTATTGAAATCGTCACACCATCAAATATTACACAAGTAACGTCAGAGATGTATGCAAATGCAATGCTGACTGCGGGAATTGAGGATGCGACCGTGCAAGTAGCCGCTCCAAAGGCTGTAACAGGTCATTCTGCGCTTGTTGGTATTTATAAGGCCTATGAGGTAACAACGGGCAAAACGTTAGATATAGAGCGTACGGACGTTGCCAATGAAGAACTATCAGTTGCCACTACAATTGCTGATTCTGCAGGAGTTGATGATGCCAAGGTAGCGGAGTTACTAACAGAAATCAAAAAGCAAATTGCTGAATTAAAGCCAGCAACGCGTGAAGACGTGGAAAAAATCGTCCAAGAGCAGCTAGATAAATTAGAGATTAATTTAAGTGAACAAGATCGTCAGTTACTAGTTGATTTGATGGACAAAATTAGTAAACTAGATATTGATTTTAGTAAATGGTCCGAGCAATTAGATGATATTAGTAATACAATACAAGAAAAATTTGGCTCGCTGATGGAAGATGAAGGCTTCTGGACGAGTGTGAAAAATTTCTTTGCAGATTTAAAAGATACAGTTTCAACATGGTTTAACTAATTGAAAAGCTCTCTGCCTCTTGATGGCAGCAGAGCTTTTTTAATCTGTCCGAACTGTTAAACGAAACGTCGTCTACTATTTTTGTAAAAATGCAAAAAGCTATGGTACTATGAAAAAAAGGAGTGGTGAGAAATGGAATTCCAATTACAAAAAGTAGCGGAAAACAAACTAGCTTTTGTTTATAAGCAAGATGGGGAACAGTTAGCGGAAATTACATGGAAACAAGAAGGTCAAGTAATGGTCATGGATCACACTTATGTATCAGATAAGCTCCGTGGGCAAGGTGTTGCCAAAAAATTATTAGATCGTGCAGCAGATTATGCCCGTGAAAATAATTACAAAATGGTGGCTGTTTGTTCATATGTAGTTGCAGCATTTGAAAAATCTGATGCTTATGACGATGTAAAACAATAAAAATAAAGCAATCTGCTAAATAGCCTAGAGCTACTATGCGGATTGCTTTTTAGGTTTTAAAATAGAACTTTTCCATCTTCGCCATTATAGAAAAACAATACTGTAAATAAGGAATGTTAAAAAGCCTGCGCCACCTACTAAAGAAGCCATGTCTACCCAATCATAAACTAAATCTAAATCTTTCATAAAGAACATCCTCCTATCGTTTGTACTATTTCATTAATTCCCTCATATTGTCAGTGCTAATCATAAAAAAGTACAAAATAATAAAGAAATACGTAAAAATATTCGAATTATGCGATAATATCGACTAGGAGAGTGATTGTGAATGTCTTGGAAAATACAGACGTACGATGAATTAACGACGGAAGAACTGTATAAAATAATTCAGCTAAGAGTAAATGTTTTTATTGTTGAACAACAAACCTGTTATGAGGATTTGGATAACCATGATCAAAACTCTATACATTTATCATATGTTGAAAATGGAAAATTATGCGCCTATGCTCGTATATTACCCCCAGGTGAAAAATTTACAATGGCATCTATTGGTCGCGTAATCACAAGTCAGGAAATGCGGGGTACTGGACTTGGTAAAGATATGATTCGCTTAGCACTAGAGATAATTGAAGACAGATGGTCAGGTTCAGAAGTATTTATTCAGGCACAGGAATATTTAAAAAAGTTTTATAGTTCTTTTGGCTTTCAACAAGTTTCTGCGTCGTATATTTACGATAGCCTGCCACATATAGATATGCTATACCAAGCAAAAAAATAATGTTTAGTCCTCTAAGAATAGGGAAAAGCTATAGTATAAGGCCAGTTTCTATATTTTTAGGAGGGATTTATGATGGCAAAGAATAAAGGGACGGGTGTTGTGCTTGCGGGATTAGCAGGATTTGCAGCATCTTATTTAAGCAAAAAAGAAAACCGTGATAAAGCAATGGATATGTTTAACAGTATGAAAGCTAAGCTAGGATCTTTCATGAATACATCGAATGTGAATATGGATGATCGAGTTGCGGAGCGTATCACAGCCGAAGTAGCAACTGAAGCCGGTACAGCACCTACAAAGCTAGCTTCCAATGAAATGGTTTCTGAAGGTGGAGGACATACAGGCGTTCATTTCTACAATGAAGAAATACAAGAAAAAGAAAAGTAAGGTGCCAGGCACTCAAACAATTTTAAAGTAAAAATCCACGAAGATTCCAGCGAGAACGCACGCGATGTAAGCCGCACCAAGCTGCGCGTTAGCGAGGATTGCGGCTTACGATGTGCCCGCCGGAAAGCGAAGTGGATTTTTACGCTTCAAAAGATAGCACAATGCAAAGCACCAGAATTAGTTAGAAGAAATAGTCCTGCTACTATACGTTTTTAAAAAATAGGAAGTCCGATACTCTACTTAAAGTGATGTATAGGACTGCCTCTTTTTATGTGGCATAAGTGTTACACCAGCAAAGGTGATTAAGACAATGCCTGTAAAGATAAACCCGCTGACTACACCAAGTGATAACCATCCAAGCAATGAGGAGCCTAGTACTACTCCCAATGAGAAAAATGCATAAAAATAGCCATATGCTTTCCCGCGGATTTCAACTGTCGTAGAATCAATTAATAGTGAATTCACAGATGGGAATAACAAACCGAAGCCAATACCGTAACAAATCATCGCTATATAAAGGAAAGTACTCGAATCAGCCTGACTAATCAGTATTTGACTGACGCCCATTAAACCGATACCGAGGGATAATGTTTTTATCGGAGCTACTTTATCAAAAATACGATTTGTCGGCAATATAAAGACAAGGACAGCGACAATACCGAATGCACTCATTAATGTACCACTTAAGCGTGAGTCGAAGCCTAAAGTTTGGACTTTTAAAGGCAATAAATAAGCAATCACACCTTGGGAAAACATTAAAAAGAATGCTCCTGAAAATGCCTTTAACGTACCTATATTATGGAAAAATACACTTATTGGGATATAAGTTTTAGAAGATGTTTTGTCCTTTTTGACATGATTAGCATGTAGTAAAAAGAAAGAAAGGATACCTAACAGTAGCATAAAACTTGCAGTGATATTAAAGACAAAAGGTACACTCGTACGACTTGCTAAAATACCACTAAATGCTGGGCCAACGATAGCCGCAATACCTACAAATGCACCTGAAATGGCACTACCTTTGCCCCGCTTTTCTTGATCGGTGGCATTAGCTAGAAATGTAAAGGCCGCAGGAACAATAAAGCCGGCAACCAATCCATGTATAAAACGAACGATGAGGAGGGCAAGCGGTGCATCTACTAAATTATATAATGTTAATGATAGGCCCGTTGTCAGCAGACCGACAATTAAAATAACAAAGGGTCCTTTACGATCGGTTAAAAAACCCGAAATAATATTCCCGAATGTATTAGAAAGAGAATACATACCAACTGCAAGTCCGGTTAAAAAGGCAGAGGCACCGAGTGATTCTGCATATGTACTCATAACAGGAAGCTGAGTAAATAGGTCAAAAAATGAAAAGAATATAATTAAATAGATAAATTTCTTCATAACTCCTCCGACTACTTATTACGACATAGTGGGTTTATTATACCATTTTCGACAAAAAAAGAACGCCTAATAAGTTTAAAACAACTTATTAGGCGTTCTAGAATTGCTACTATTAAGCTTTAGCAATTTCTTTTTTCATTGTTTTGTTTTTAGCAAGGTTTACGTGCCAAGAAAGAGCCTCTTCTAAAATATGAGGTGTTTGTTGGTTACCTGTTGCTTCTACAGCACGGTTGTAGTAATCCCATAATTGCTCTTTGTAATCAGGGTGTGCACAGTTCTCGATAATTAAAGGTACACGTTCTTTTGGTGCAAGACCACGTAAATCAGCAATACCTTGCTCAGTAACGATTACGTCAACATCGTGTTCTGTATGGTCTACGTGAGAAACCATTGGTACGATTGACGAAATTGCGCCACCTTTTGCATAAGATTTTGTTACAAAAATACCAAGACGAGCGTTACGAGCGAAGTCACCAGAACCGCCGATTCCGTTCATCATTTTTGTACCTGAAACGTGAGTAGAGTTTACGTTACCATAGATATCTAACTCAAGCGCAGTGTTGATTGAGATTAAGCCCAAACGACGGATAAGCTCTGGGTGGTTAGAAATTTCTTGTGGACGTAAGCATAATTTATCTGCATAGTGTTCCATGTTGCCGAATACACGTTTTTGTAGTTCTTCTGAAAGTGTGATAGAAGCTGCAGAAGCGAAATCTACTTTACCAGCATCAATTAAATTAAATACTGCATCTTGTAGTACTTCAGAGTAAACAAATAAGTGTTCGAATTCTGAATCAGCAAAACCGTCAAGTACAGCGTTTGCAACAGAACCTACACCAGATTGAATTGGTGCTAAAGTATTTGTTAAGCGACCAGCTTTGATTTCAGAACGGAAGAAATCAAGTAAAATGTTAGCCATTGTTTGAGTTTCTTCATCTGGAGGCACGATCATTGAAGGTGCATCTGGCTCTTCAGAAATAACAATTGCTTTAATTTTAGCAGGGTCTACTTTAATACCAATCTCACCAAGACGTTGGTTTGGTTTTGTCATTGGAATGACATCACGTTTACCTTGTTCACCAGGAACATAAATATCGTGGATACCGATTAATGATTCTGGGTGAGAAATATTTAATTCTATAATAATATTTTCAGCGTATTGAGCGAAGATTGGTGAGTTACCAACTGAAGTAGTTGGGATAATATAGCCATCTTCAGTAATTGCAGCTGCTTCAATAATTGCATATTTAATTGGTCCGATAATACCTTGACGAACTAACTCAGCGTTGTGAGAAAGGTGAGCATCAACGTACATTACGTTACCAGCGTTGATTTGATTACGAATACCAGCGTCAGCTTGGAATGGTCCGCGTTTACGGATAACGCCAGCTTCAGCTAAATACTTATCTACTTCTGGTCCTAAAGAAGCACCAGTATATACATCAATTTGGAATTTTTCGTTTTTAGCACGTTCCACTAATGCCATAGGAACAACTTTTGCATCCCCAGCACGAGTGAATCCGCTCATACCTACTACATCACCGTCAGAAAGAAGTGCTGCAGCTACATCAGCAGATACGACTTTGCTTTCAAGCTCCTTATTACCTAAGCGTTTTTGAATGATTGCATCCATTAAAAAATCCTCCCCTAAATTTGATGGAAACCGATAACAAAACTAGAAAAAACGTGTAAGAATTTTCTGTTTATTTAGTTGTAGTATGACTCCAACCATTTGATTAATACTATCACCAATTTGTCACAAAAACTTTATAAATAGCATTAAATTAAGTAAACAAAGGAAAATCGAGCGGAAGAATGCTTTTTCGACAGAGAAAACGTTTTAATCTAGCGCTATGTATTATCTAAGCGGTAAATCAAAAAAGTACAGCAAGCCCTCCTTAAGAGGATACTTGCTGTACTAGGGATAATTAGAAGCCTAAAGAACGACGGAAATAACTTGCGTAGCGTTGACTAACCGGAATACGCGTTCCGTCTTTCATAATTAATAAGAAAGTTGAATGTGAATCTGGTTGAATTTCATCAATATAATCGATGTTTACAATGTATGAACGGTGGCATCTAATAAATGAGTCTGGCGCTAAAAATAGCTCTAAATCACTTAAGTTTAAACGGTGATAACCTTCGCGCCCCATTGTTTTAACAAATGTTTTACGTAACTGTGTTTCAAGATAAATCACTTGATCATGTTTAATCGGATACCAACAGTCATCGATTTTAATCGTGATGTAGTTTGTTAAAAATGCTGATGGCTTTTGTGGGAAGATAGCGGTAATGGCACCTTTTGTTTCGCCTTCTTCCATTAAAGGAATACTCATGCCATAGTAAGCAACACCAAATACATCAGGTTCGATATAGGTGCTGATTTTTTGCCCATAGCTTAAAGCTTTGTGTGCAGCTGAGCCTTCTTTGATAGGGTCACCCGGCTTAATTTTTAGATCAACCTTTTTGCTCGGTTGGTAGTACAAGTATTCATTTGTATCAGAAATTGCGATTGAAGTATTCTCAGGGAAAAACTCCTTAATAATCTCCATGATTTCTTCTATTTGCTTTGGATCCACTATTAGCACCTCATTTTAACTTTTAAAAATAGTATTATCATCTATTTTACTACATATTCGTATAAATTATATAGAGAAGATTTCGGAATAAAATAGAGATATGTCGATTGCTACATTAAAAAGATGAAAATTGACTTACATAAAATTCAAGGTATTATAATTAATTACTAATTATTTTTAATATGTATATGGTAAAATTTAAATGTCTATTAATAAGTTTACAAGGTTTCTACGGTATTTATATGATAAATTAGAACTAGGACGATGTATAAAATGTGGTTGAAAGGAAATCGCAAAATATGGTAAAATTCACTGTAAAGTATATTTTTTTTAATACTGGTGTTTAAGTTAGGTTATTTTTAAGCTATATTCAATATATAATTGTGTAATAGGACTCAATTCATATGATAAATAAGTAAATACTTTTTTCTTATTTTGAATTTGTAATTTGATGTCAAATATTGTAATGTAATTCGTGCACTCTGAGGAAAGATGGGGAAGATTATGCAACTACATCAACATTCTATGTCAGAAACGATATCAAAAAGATACTTCCAAGAAATCGATAATATTAATCAATACATCGGTGTAGAAGAATTTTTTAATATTGAGTCAAAATTAATATTTGAAATTTACCATTTAGAATCTGCAAAGGCTAAAAAATCTTTGCATGAATTAATTGATATTCTTTCTATACGTTTTGGCAAGCAGGTCATTAAAATAGTGCGAGGTTATTTTTCCGTTTTGTCGTCGATTGTTGCTCGTAAATTGCTAGACAATCAAGTACCTTCGAAGAAAGCCTTTGCTTTTAATATTGCTTGTAATGATATGATTGAAAATCAGATGAAAGACGCAGAATTTTTGCAATTTGCTGATGATTTAATTGATTTCTTTGTGTATTTTATCGCAGATAGAAAGCAACCGACTTTCCGTCATCAGACAGTCAATAAAGTGATTATGTATATCAATGATGAGTTAGAGAACGATTTAACAGTGGAGAGTATCGCGAATAACTTCCATATTAGTACTAGTCACTTGTCGCGTATTTTCAGAGAACATGTGGGCATTACATTGGTCGAGTATTTAAATGTTCGTCGCGTAGAGGAATCCCAATATTACCTACGACATACGAATAAAAGTATTACATCCATTTCAGACCAATTCCATTTTTGTAATCAGAGTTACTTCACACGTATTTTTAAGAAATACACAGGGGTAACACCTAAACATTTCCGTGATGAGCTGCATCATGAATTTTACCGTTTTGAAATGAACGAGACGGAGATGCAAAACGCTTAATATTGTGGGACAATAAATGGCACTCAATGAATAAGAACCATACTGTAAGATGCGATTGTATTAGCGATGCTAAAGCGCGCATCTTTTTTATGTGAACAAACTACCATTATGTCACGCTTCCGTTAACGCCTAAGCGTATTTGATAAGTAGCGCTTGCTATTTGATAAAGGTAGTCTTAATAAGGTATACTTCACATTAGTTGAAAAATAATAGTAGGTGGAAAAATGAAAAATTTGAAGCTATTATCAATGCTTGGGCTTGTTGTTTTTGTATTAAGTGGCTGTAAAGCAGTTGAGAACAAAGAGGGCTTTTTCTATAGTGTTTTTGTAAAACCTATGGAATTTTTACTGGAGTTTTTCGGAAATGATATTTTTTCAGGTAGCTATGGTTTAGCAATCATCGCTATCACAGTTCTTATCCGTTTAGTCTTAATGCCGATTATGTTGAAAAACTATCGTCAGCAACAACTGATGAAAACGAAAATGGATGCCTTCAAACCTGAAATGGAAGCTGTTCAGAAAAAAATGAAGGAAGCAAAGACAAAAGAAGAACAAATGCAATATCAGCAAGAGATGATGGCATTGTACCAAAAACATGGTGTCAATCCTTTAAATATGGGTTGTTTACCAATGTTAATTCAAATGCCAATCATTATGGGTCTTTACTTCTCAATTTTATATTCTGCCGATGTGAAATCACATATGTTCTTATGGTTTAGCTTAGGTTCACCAGACATTGTGATGACAATAATTGCGGGGATTGTTTATTTGGTACAAGCACGAGTTTCTTTATGGACCGTACCAGAGCAACAAAAAAAGCAAATGAAGATGTTTATTTACATTTCGCCAATTATGATTGTCTTTATTTCTATGTCTTCTATGGCAGCACTACCGCTTTACTGGTCTGTCAGCGGTGCATTACTAATTCTTCAAACGTATATTGGTCGAAAATATTATTCGGAGCATCCCGAAAAAGCAGAATCATAAATGAATGAATGTCGAGGCGCGTTGTAGCCTCGATTTTTTTTAGGAGGAAAACAGCATGAATACAAAATGGGTATCTTCAATTTTAGTTGCAATATTTAGTATTGCGGCTATTGTATGCATTATTATCGGCAATTTTAATTTAGCGGTGCTAGCGATGACAATAATGTTTGCTTTGTCAAATGGCTTTAGAGCGAAGAGTTTTAAGGAGCAAGGATATGTTAAAGAGGCGAAATGGATGAAGTATATGGCAATCTTTTTCTCTATTGCTTCCATTGCGGTACTTATTATTATTTTTACAGAATAAGTGGAAATGCTACACTTAAAAATGTGAACAGTGATAAAATAAAACTATCAAAATATAGTGTATTAACTTGCTTTGGCAGTAGCCTTGCCTAATACGGAAAGTGCTATGTATGTACTGCAAACGATTAGGGCAAACCTTGCTGAAACAAGTTAAATACCTGGTGGTTGTCAAAGATGTAAAAGAACTGTCGAGCCGTTTTGAAAAAATCTTAAAGACATTCCGCCGAGGTGTAATTGATTAAAGGTCTTAGGGTTGCTCAAACTCCCATTGAAACGACCTGATTTTGAAATCTCGTTTTGTTTAGCAACCCTGTATCTACACAAAAGGGGCAAAGAAATGAAAAAAAATCGACTACCACTTATTATTGGCGCTATTATTTCAGCGGCACTGATCGTATCTATTTTTATAGTGATTTACTATAAGAATAATCAAGTCAATGTAGCGTCAGATGAAGAACAACCAGTAGCAGAACAAGGCAAAAAAGACAATCCTACAAAAGAGCAATCAAAAACACCCGAAGTAACTGAACCACAAGAGCAGCCAGACGAAAATGGCTATTACCCAAATCAAGCAATGCCGACAGAGCCTACTTATATTGATGGTATTTTACTGGCTAATAAAAAATATCCACTACCATCCACATTTGCACCAGGTGAAAATCCAGAGGCACGTCAAGCGTTAAATAAGATGTTAGCCCAAGCTAAACAACAGGGCTTTAACTTAGTCGCGTTTAGTGGATATCGTTCTTATGAATATCAAACAACATTATACAATAATTATGTTAAGCGCGATGGTCAAGCTGCAGCAGATCGCTATAGTGCACGCCCAGGTTTTTCCGAGCACCAAACAGGCCTAGCGTTTGATATTGGGGAAGTCGGCAAAGAAGATTTATGGTTGACTGAGGAGTTTGGTGAAACACCTGCTGGGAAATGGCTATTTGAGCATGCTGCAGAATATGGTTTCATTTTACGATTCCCTCAAAATAAAGAACATTTAACAGGCTATATGTATGAATCTTGGCATTATCGCTATGTTGGAATTGACATTGCTAAGAAAATGAAAGAACAGAATGTTACGTTAGAAGAGTATTTAGGGGCTGAATAAACAAAGAGCTTGGAGACAAAACTTCAAGCGAGAACGTACGCAGCGTTACGGTGTGCAATGGGGAAGTAACCACTGTAGCGAACCAGAGCAAAAAGTGGCTGGGACATAAGAGAAAAAGTGTTAGATTGAACCTAATCAATCTAACACTTTTTTGCTATGCTGTTGTTGTCCGCTACGACGGTGCTTTCCGCTCAGCACAGTAAGCCGCAACCCTCTGCTTGCGCGCGTATGCCCGCGTCTTACATTATGTGCTGTTCTGAGCTGGAGTCACCGCCTTCGCTACCAACAACTAGTGAACACTTCTAATTTTTTAAATTGCAAAACGAATGGGTTGTTATAATATCGGTGTTAATAAGCGAGAAATAGATTCTTTAAACTTTATCATGCTGGAACGATTTTGATACATTTCCCAAGTTAATTCTGTGCTATCTAAAATGTCCTTTTCAAATAGCTCAGCTAATTGATGAGAAATTTTAGAATCGTAAATAAAGGCATTTACTTCGAAGTTTAAACTAAAACTTCGAACATCGATATTTGCAGTTCCTACTGTAGATGCTTCATCGTCAATAATAATAGCTTTAGCATGAATAAATCCTTTTTCATAAATATAAACCTTTGCTCCTGCACGTAATAATTGGCCCACGTAAGAGTATGTTGCCCAATAAACAAACATATGGTCCGGCTTATTAGGGATCATAATACGTACATCAATGCCTGATAAAGTAGCAATTTTTATGGCATCTAAAAAACTAATATCAGGAATAAAATAAGGCGTTTGAATATAAATATATCTCTTGGCCATATTAATCAGCTTTAAATAGCCGATTTTTATTTGTTCCCAATCAGAGTCCGGTCCACTGGAAACAATTTGTAAACCGACATCACCTTTTTTCGGGATAGCAGGGAAGTAACGGTCGGAATAACCCATCTTTTGCTGTGCACATGCTTGATTCCAATCTAATAAAAAGCGTGTTTGCAATGGGTGGACAGCGCTTCCTTCAATACGTAAATGTGTATCTCTCCAATAGCCAAATTTCTTTTGAAGTCCAAGGTATTCATCTCCTACATTAAAGCCCCCGATATACCCAATACGACCGTCAATTACTCCTATTTTGCGGTGATTTCTAAAGTTGAGGCGAGGGTTAAGCAGTGGGAATATGGAAGGGAAAAATACTTCTACTTCACCACCTGCTTCAAGAAGTTCCTTGAAATGTCTCCTTTTTACATTACGAGAGCCCATTTCATCATATAAGAGCCTTACTTTGACTCCTTGTTTTGCCTTTTTAATCATTGCGTCAATAAGACGAGTACCTAAATTATCTAAGCGGAAGATGTAATATTGAATATGGATATGATCTTTAGCTGCTTCGATGTCTTTTAATAGCTGTTCAAATTTGTCTGCACCATCGTCAAAAATAGCAAGGTGATTGTCTTGTGTTAATACCGCATTATTCGTTTTTAAATGCATATAAATCATTTCTTTATAATTTTCGGCATTTTCAATACGAAACTCAAACGTATTATCTCGAATGGTGTCTATTTGATAGCTAATCAGATTATCAATCCCAATATCTTTGCGCCCTTCCCAACGAAACAAATGTTTCCTGCGCAGTTGTCTGCCAAGTAGTAAATATAAAATAAATCCAGCTAATGGCAAGAAAAATAGGACAAGAATCCATGCCCATGTAGAACTAGCATCTTTACGCTCTAAAAATATAATTGTCATCGCAGATAAGATATTTACGAATAAAATTAAAGGTACTAGATATTCTACATCTGTAAAAATGCTCATTCCTGCACCCCTTTACTATATTTCACATTATATCTAGTATAGCTTACTTCACAGGTGGAAAGAAAGGACAGTAAGTGATTTGTTATCATCAAAAAAAATTCCTCCCCAAAAAAGCAGGGGCAATGCCTTTGCATTTTGCGACTTTGAGGGCATAGCTAGCAAACAGTAATCGAAATTAGGCAAGCCCCATCACAAAAAAATAGTGCTGGGGCTTGCTCGTTTTGTATTCAGTTTCAAGGCAAGAGGTAAATCAGTTAGCTTATACATAATGTTCCCATTGAAATAGTATATCGCTAAAATCTTGTTGAAGAAGCTTATCACGATTGATAAAGAATTTCCCTACGCCACTATCCGCCCACATAATACCGAACTCATCATTGGAATCTATTTGTAGTAAAAGTACATCATACCGTTGTAGCAGATGAGATTCGTGCCGAATGTCTTCCTCTAAAAAATATGCGTATCCGCCTATTTTAGCGCCAGCTCCTAAAAAATGCTGTAAGTAGATTTCGTGCAAATTAACATCATGGTTTAGGGTACATATTAGACTCGGTAAATAGTGTACAGCTCGATAATCTAAAGCTGAGACAGGTTCCTGTGTAAAGTGGAATTGTAGCGATAACTCTTCTTTAATAGGAAACCAATCATCTGTGGTCACAGCAGGTTTTTCTTGTGTTGGCATTGCTGTTTTTGTTTCTAACGTTGGGTAAAATCGTACTTTATAGAACTGTTGAAAAATGTCTTCCTTATAATGTGCCGCATTGGCAAAAATATTAGATGAAATAAAAAATTGTAAAATACCTTGAGTAGGAAAATCTTGTATTGTTGGTATTTCTGCAAAATTTATTTGAGCTAATAAACGCATCGCTTCACCAGTAATGTCCTTTGGAACTGTTTGATAATAAGGTAAATAAGGTTCACCGGCGAATTTACTTTCTGTTATTGTAGTTGAACGTTTACATGGCGATATAGTGATTGCCGCCAGTAGCGAATCTTCAATTTCAGACCGTAATGGTTCAAGCTCTCTAGGAAGAGAAAAATTGATTGTTTTATTCATGCAGTATCCTCCGAGTTTACGCTTTCAAACATGGATGTCATATAAGTTTAACAAATACATCTGTTTCTATTAGTTACGACATATAGTACGAAAATTATTCAAGCCTTAAAGTTTTATTTGAAGCCTTATAAATAAAGATTAAACTAATCGAGATAATTGCGATAGCTGCAGCAATATAGTAGCCAAGATTAGATTGCATCGTAAATAACCATGTGAAAAATAGAGGCCCGAGAATACGCCCTAAATTATCCATAGAGTAGGAAAGACCTGCTGCTGTCCCATATTGGCCGCCAGATTCTTTGGAGGATAATGACACGACACATGTTCTTGCAAGGGCATTTCCGGCTGTAAAGATACAAAGTGCAAAACCTGCCATTAATAGATTGCCTGTTAAAGTAAATAAAAGCATACCGATTGCTGTAATGATTTGAGCTCCAATGAGCCAAGATGTTTCTGTGCCATTTTTAATGCGACGAACTACGCCACCTTGTATGGCTGCATCTACAAAGCCACTAAACATAAATAAATAACCGATTTGCAAAGGTGTTATTTGTATACGGTCAATTTGAAAAAGCTGGAATGTTGCTTCTACTCCTGCCAGCATAAAAGTCACTAAGAACGAGAACATAAATAAATAACGAACACGGTATTGAAGCATTTTGCCAACACCTTTTGGGACAATTGCTCTTTTTGTTACATCTTTTCGTTTTTCTGGTTCTTTTAAGACGAAAGTTGCATAAATAAATAATAGTGCGATTAAAGCTGCTGATGCGATAAATGGCAATTGCAAGCTATAATTACCTAACATGCCGCCAATTGCAGGACCGAAGATAAAACCTAGACCAATGGACATGCCCATGAAACCCATGTACTTATTACGATCTTCCTCGCTCGACATGTCACCAATAAAACCTGTTACAGCTGTATACAACGCACCTGAGAATAAGCCACCCACGATACGTGATACGTATAACATTGTTAAATGATCAATGAACATCGAAAAAATAATGAAACTGAGACTAAACCCTACCAATCCTGTTAAAATGAGTTGCTTACGACCGACTTTATCAGAAAGCTTTCCCCAAAGTGGTGCGGTAAAAAAACTTGCAAGAGAATACACTGTCAGTAAACCGCCTACATGGATGTTTTGCCAATCGTTTTGTACGATGACCTCTGGTAGGACAGGAATAATGATTCCAAAGCCTAGGTAGACGAGAAACTGTACTGACATTAAGAGTAAAATTGGTTTTATCATTTAATTTCCTGCTTTCTTACAATATTTCAGTATGTATATTCTACCTCTCTTGTTCTTGCTATTACAAGGGTGCGGTAGGAGAAGCATTTGAAACCAAGACAAGGATTGATTTAGTTTATGTTCAGTTATTATTTTGCGTAACCGTTCATCCACAATAGTTATTCCTTCTTTCACTCCCTCTTTTGGTAGAAGTTTGTTCCTGCTGGCTGGTCAAAAATAATGAAGAACAACGAATAGAATTGATTTGATGAGTTAATAATGTATTTATCAAATTCTATTCTATAGTGTATTTTGTTTGCCTAAAAAAGTGACCTTTAAACATAATTTACATTGTAACAAAATTGAAAAATATTAAAGGCGAGTTAAATGGTATGATAGATACAGATAAACTCGTCTGACATCTAACACTTAGAAAAAATGAAACTTTTTTGGAAATAAAACGTTATATAAAATCGAGAAAAGATTGAGGTGGAATGTATGACGAAGGAAGTAGATTTGAAGAAGATTGTTTCGAATTTATCGAAGTTGGGTGTGACAGCTACTGTAACAAAGTCTCGACTTGAACTTTTAAAAGTGCTCACACCACCAACGCAAACTCCGCAAGTTCAAGCTTAACTCGTTTTACAAAAAAGAATGGATAGTTCTCTTTCGAAAGTAAAGAGGCTATCCATTCTTTTTTTATTATTTAAATTTCTTAATCTTCTTCATCGTACGTTGTAAACATGTAAGTACGATAATGGAAACGCATGCTAAAGACTAGCCCGATGGCCAAGGCATTGCCCATTAAAGAACTTCCCCCATAACTTATGAATGGAAGTGGAATACCTGTAATCGGTAGTAGCTGTATTGTCATACCAATGTTTTCGAATACATGGAACGTAATCATCGCGATAATACCTGCACAAACATAAGTTGAAAAAGGGTCTTTCAATAATAATGTTGTTTTAGTTAAATGATAGATTAACAAAAAGAAAATACAGATTACTATACTTGCACCGATAAAACCCCATTCCTCACCGATGACGGTGAAGATGAAGTCCGTATGATTTTCGGCTACGTATACTTCGCGCCCGCGGAAGCCTTTACCGAAGATTTCACCAGACCCAATAGCGTTTAAGGAAGTAATCAAATGGTAACCATCACTCGATGAATAGGAGTATGGATCTAGCCAAGAGTAAATTCTGGCAAACTGGTACGCTTTAAATCCAAATGTTTTCTCTAAAAATTCCTGCATGTAAAGTGCCATCCACAGGAGGCTTCCCCCGACGACAGCGCCACCTAAAAAAGTAGGTAATAAAATTTTCCAAGAGATACCTGCTACAATAACGAGTGCAGCGGTAATCGCAAAGAAAACAAGTGCTGAACCAAGGTCAGGCTGTTTCATAATAATACCAAGTGGTATAATCAACGTTAAAGCGATTTTACCTAGTAAAATGAAGTCAGACTTAATGGATCTTAAAGAGTAGACTTCATGATGCTTACTAATAAGGCGGGCAAGCGCTAAAATGTAAAAAGTTTTCATAAATTCGGAGGGCTGGATATTACCAAGTGGTGTATGGAACCAGCTTTTAGCACCATTCACAGGCTCACCAATTTGGCCTTTACCTTCCGGCATGAAAATAAGCAAAACTAAAAGAGCAATTCCAGCTCCGTACATATACCAAGCCATTTTTTTATATTGATCAGGCTCGAAAAACATAATGACACCGATAATAAATGCACCAATTACATACCATCTTAGTTGCAAAGGTACGTAATTAATACCATATTGTCCGGAAGTTTGAGCGGATGCAATTGCTAATAAACTAATGACAAGAAAAGTGAAAAGTATAAAAGCGAGCGTCCAGTCAAAACGGTTCACGAAATTTCGTTTATTTTCCATAAAAGCCACCTAAAATAAAATAGTTTAAAATCTGCGCACAGACGCATGTCGAACATTAACATTATAACGCAAAAAACAATTTTACGCCTGAGTATATTGTTGTGACGACAAATAGCATAAAATGTTTCAAAAAATGATGTTTAGTTTTATAATAAAGTGAAGAATGGGGTGATGGATGTGGCTAAGAAATTAAAGTCAGCTGAAGATTTTATGTATCATATATATGTTCATATGAATGATGTCGATAAATTTGTTATATTTAGCGGGCTTAAATTCTCGCAATTCGTGGCTGCTTTAGATCCACTGCATCACTTACTTTTACTAAAGCATTCCTATGAAGACGGATCATTTAATATGCATACACAGTTTGATTATATAGCAGATGAGGAAGTTCCTCGTTTTGTAAAAAAAGCTACGGAGTCGAAAGAATTGTGTTGGGTAGATTTTATGGATGAAAAGAGGCTGGATCAGCTGACACCGATGGAACAGGGAGAACTGCTTTACATAAGTCATAAAAAAGAACCGATTACTTCGCCATTTTTTAATAAATTGCAAAATCGGTTTGTGTATTGTTCTTCGGATGTAGAGAAAATGACAAAAATTTATTTTCGCCATTTAAGTGATTCAGATTTGCTCGTCGCTAATGTGTTTAATACGTTAATACGTGAAAAAGAACGAAGCACAGGTTTTTGGCGCCGTAAAGTAAAATCGAGTATTCCTTCTCTTACGCCGGAATTTTTGCGTGCGTATCGCTCCTTTGCTAAAGAGGGCGCATTGTTGTCACTGTATCGCATTGAGAAGCCGAAAGCCGCATATGGTATAGAAATACGTAACCTGTCAGATTATTCCTTTCCAGATGAGGTCTGGGATGATTTAAATACAATTTTGAAAAACGAGCACGATGAATTGATTCATATTATTTAACTATATAGCAGGTATTTCACCAGCTATAAAGGAATGGAACTCAAGAAAGTGATAGTCAGTCATTTTACTTGGGTGACCAACTTTTGAATGAATAAGGCACTCAAATCTCACCGTCCAAATTACGGTGAGATTTTTATGTCATTTGTCAAGCCGTTTCGTGATAAACTAATAATACTCAAGAAGTATGTGGAGGGCACAAAAAATGAAAAAAAGAATCGGTTTATTATACGGCGGAAAGTCAGCGGAGCATGAGGTGTCATTGTCGACGGCGTGCGCAGTCACTGGAGCTTTGAATTTCGAGGAGTATGAGATATATCCGATTTACATTACACCAGATGGGGAATGGCGACGCGGTGAGCGTTTAGAAAAACCCGCAAATTCGATTGAAGAATTGCAATTTGGTGATGATGCCATTATTTTAGAAAATAATATTACAGCGTTTTTAATTGATAAAAACGGGGCAGCGGTCCAATTTGATGTTATTTTCCCTTTACTGCATGGAACAAACGGGGAAGATGGAACTGTACAGGGTTTACTGGAAGTGTTGAATCTTCCGTATGTCGGTAATGGTGTGTTGGCATCATCTGCAGGTATGGATAAAGTGATTATGAAACAGTTGTTTGAAATTGCGGGCTTACCACAAGTGCCATATACGTACTTCATTCGCAGTGAATGGACGAAAGAGCAAGATGCTATTTTAACGCGTTGTGAACAGAAATTGTCTTGGCCAATGTTTGTAAAGCCAGCAAATTTAGGCTCAAGTGTTGGTATTAGTAAAGCTTCGAACCGTGAGGAACTGATTCAAGCAATTGAGGTAGCATTGCAATTCGACCGTAAAATTGTGGTAGAGCAAGGTATTGTAGCACGTGAAATTGAATTAGCTGTACTGGGCAATGATTTTCCAGAAGTATCTGTGCCAGGTGAAATTAAGCCTATGACGGAGTTCTATGATTATGATTCAAAATATAAGGATGGTTCAACAGCATTAATTATTCCTGCTGAACTACCTACAGAAGTTGTGACTAGTTTAAAAGAGCACGCAAAAAGTGCGTTTAAGATTTTAGATGGAAGTGGTTTAGTACGCGCTGATTTCTTTGTCACGGCAGATCATGCCATTTATATTAACGAAGTAAATACAATGCCAGGTTTTACACCTGTTAGTATGTATCCGCTTCTTTGGCAACATACAAACGTAAGTTATCCAGAGCTTATTAATCGACTGATTGCGCTAGCACTTGAGCGCTTTGAAGAAAAACAACAGCTTCACTATAAAAAAGACTGAGTGGGATTATTGTGAAAAAGACATTAAAGGAATTAGCAGCATGGTTAAATGATGAGGTGCCAGCTTTCGGAGATACGATTGTATCTGGTATATCGATTGATACAAGAACAATCTGCCAAGGGGATTTATTTGTGCCATTCCGCGGTGAACAGGCAAATGGTCATAAGTTTGTACAACAAGCTTTTGAAAAAGGAGCGGGTGCTTCGCTTTGGCAAAAAGATGAACCTAACCCGCCCAAAAATGTTCCGTTACTATTTGTGGATGATTCAGAGTTGGCGTTACAGCAAATGGCACGTGCTTATCGTAACGAGCATAAGGCGACCTTTATTGGTATTACAGGATCGAATGGTAAAACATCCACAAAGGATATTTTAGCGGGCACGCTAGCACCGTTTTTTAAAGTACAAAAAACAATTGGTAATTTTAATAATCAACTAGGCTTACCAATTACGATTTTACAGCTCCAAGAGGATACAGAAGTTGCTGTACTTGAAATGGGCATGAGTGGATTTGGGGAAATTGAGTTTTTAACAAAGTTAGCTCGTCCTCATATAACGGTAATTACCAATATCGGTGAGGCACATATGCAAGACCTAGGCTCGCGTGCCGGTATTGCAAAGGCGAAGTTTGAAATTATACAAGGTATGCAAGAGGATGGCGTACTCTTTTATGATGGTGATGAGCCATTATTAAATGAGCTTGTTGCAAAAGAACAAAATTTAAATGCACAGGCGTTTGGTTTAGAACCAGGCGATTTGTTATATGCTGATAATATTGAAGCAACTGCAAGTGGAAGTAGCTTTACAACGCATGGTGCTATTGAAGGGGATTTCTTTATTTCTGTTCTTGGGAAGCATCAGGTGAAAAACACTTTAATTGCCATGCTTATCGCGCAAAAACTAGGTTTAACGGATGAGCAAATCCGTACATCTTTAAAAGACGTAACGTTAACAGATATGCGTATGCAGCAAATACAAGGAAATCAAGGCGCATTATTTATTAATGATGCTTACAATGCTGCACCTACGTCGGTAAAGGCGGCGATTCAGTTTATAGCCACTACAACTATTCGCCCTGAAAAGTGGCTTGTCTTAGGTGATATGCTGGAACTAGGGGATAATGAAAAAAGCTTCCATGAAGAGTTATCATTAGCAATTCATGAAGGTGAAATTGACTATGTGTGCTTGTACGGCCCGCGTATGGCTTTCTTGTATGAGGTGTTGAAAGAACGTTTCGATGCTGACCATTTATTATACGACAAGGATGATTTTGCGCCTATCATTGCAAAGCTTCAACAGGCAACAGAGAAATCCATTGTTTTATTAAAAGGCTCACGTGGGATGAAACTAGAAACAATTTTGCAATCATTTACTTCATGATTTGCGGTTGTTGACATAATGAATTGTTACTTGGGGTAAAAATCCGCTCTGGTTTACAGATGCGCTGATTTTTACCCTTTATTAAAAAAATTGGAAAGCATTTTGTATGCTATTGCTAGTAAAACAGCCACTTTTTGAGGTGAGGGTAATGACGATAGGTGTATTATGTATTCATGGATTTTCGGGTGGTGCTTATGAGGTAGAGCCTTTTACCGTTTATTTACAAGCCAATACAGATTGGCTAATCGAGACGCCTACCTTATCAGGGCATGGAGAAGAACTAAAGATGAAAGGCTTTACCGCACAGCATTGGTTAATGGATGCGGAGTTAGCTTTTCGAGCGCTATCGAAAAAAGTGGATGAAGTGATTGTCGTTGGTTTTTCTATGGGTGGCATTATTGCGTTATATTTAGCGAAACGTTATAAGGTGAAGAAGCTTGTACTGCTTAGTGCTGCAGCTAAATACATTAGCCCTAAGCAGCTTGTTAAAGATTTTAAAATGTTAGCAACTGAAGCGTATCATCGCAACCTTTCGAATAATGAGTTGTTTTTGAGATATCGTCATAAGTTCAACAACGTCCCCTTAGCAGCTACGATTGAATTCATGAAACTTGTCCAAAAGGTAGCGCCGTACTATCAGGACATTAAAATTCCAGTGTATATTGTACAAGGGAAATTAGACGGAATTGTGCCCTATCATACCGCTCAATTTTTGTTTGATCAGCTTGCTTCAACAAATAAAAAGTTGTATTTTTCTAACAATGGCAAACACCATATTTGTCATTGTGAAGATTGTTTTGATTGGTTTACGAAGGTTTTAGCGTTTTTAAAGGATAAGTAAATAGTCAGATTATTACGACTCATGCGTTATCGTTGCATACGTTTGATTCCCGTGATAGACTAGTGTAAGCAATGGATACATTTTGTGCGAAGACTCTTCATAATTTGGTTGAAGAGTACTTTTTTTTGAACATAACGGTTTTATTCTAAGTGAATAATTACGCAGAATCGAACCGCTCGGTAAAGACCGGGCTTTCCTTTTCATATAAGAGCTCTACTTGAAACATTTGTAGAGAGAATTTTTAAGTAACGGAAACGTTCCACAACACAGGCTCGAATTTGCCGACAACTTCATCTGAAAATGTAACCATTTGTCAACTTAAAAGGAAAAAAGGAGATTGAGAAGTTTGACAAATTTTTCAGAATTAAATATTAGTGAATCTACACTACGTTCAGTAAAACGTATGGGATTCGAAGAAGCAACACCAATCCAAGAGGGTACTATTCGTTTTGCCATTGAAGGTCGCGATGTATTAGGTCAAGCGCAAACTGGTACAGGTAAAACTGCCGCTTTTGGTATTCCACTTATCGAGAAAATCGATCCTAAAAACCCTAATATCCAAGCATTAGTAATTGCTCCAACTCGTGAATTAGCGATTCAAGTTTCAGAAGAACTATATAAAGTCGGTTACGACAAGCGTGTGAAATTATTATCAGTTTACGGTGGTCAAGAAATAGGACGTCAAATTCGTGCACTGAAAAATAAACCACAAATTATTGTTGGTACACCAGGTCGTATTTTAGACCATATTAATCGTCGTACTTTAAAACTAGAAGATGTTCAAACACTTGTACTGGACGAAGCAGATGAAATGTTAAACATGGGCTTCATCGATGATATAAATTCAATTTTAGAAAACGTACCTGCTGAGCGCCAAACATTATTATTCTCAGCAACAATGCCACCAGCAATCCGTAAAATCGCTGAGACATTTATGCGTGACCCTGAAATTGTAAAAATTAAAGCAAAAGAATTAACAGTGGATAACATTGATCAATACTTTGTGAAAGCTGCTGAGCGCGAAAAATTCGATGTTTTATCTCGTTTATTAAACGTTCACCAACCAGAATTAGCGATTATCTTTGGACGTACAAAACGCCGTGTTGATGAGCTAGCACAAGCTTTATCAATCCGAGGATATCTTGCTGAAGGAATTCATGGTGATTTAAGCCAAGCAAAACGTATTTCAGTTTTACGTCAATTTAAAGAAAATAAAATTGATATCCTTGTTGCAACAGATGTAGCAGCTCGTGGTCTAGATATTTCAGGCGTTACACACGTGTATAACTTTGATATTCCTCAAGATCCTGAGTCTTACGTTCACCGTATTGGTCGTACTGGCCGTGCCGGAAAATCAGGTCTTGCAGTAACATTTGTAACACCTCGTGAAATGGGCTATTTACGTATTGTTGAAGAAACAACGAAAAAACGTATGACACCACTTCGTCCGCCAACAAATGACGAAGCTTTAGTAGGTCAACAACGTTTAGCTATTGAGACACTTGAAGGTCTTATTGCCAATAATAACTTAGGTGATTATCGTACATTAGCTACAGAAGTACTTGAAAACCATGATGCAATCGATGTAGTAGCAGCTGCATTACGCTCATTAACAAAAGAGCCGGATGATACGCCTGTTACAATTACAGAAGAGCGTCCATTACCAATGCGCCGTGAGCGTTCTGGTGGTGGCGGTGGTGGCCGCGGAGGCGATCGTAATAGCCGTAACAGAAGCGGTGGTGGTCGTAGCTTTGGCGGTAACCGTCGTGAAGGTAGTGGTGGCGATCGTCGCAACAGTGGAGGCCGTCGTGAAGGTGGTCGCCGTGAGGGCGGAGCTCGTCGTGAAGGTGGACAAGGTCGTTCACGTGCACCACGTCGCCATGAAGACTAATTAACTCTAAAACCTTACAGTCAAATTGACTGTAAGGTTTTTTATATTTATAGTTAAATTAATTTATTCGAAATTTTTGGAAGGAAAAGTAAGTATGCGAGATTTCTAAACGGAACGTTGCGACGAAAGCGGCTTATTATAAGCATTAAACTATAGCGCCGTATACTAAAAAGGCGATATACTAGATGTTTAGATGGCGGTTAATTATGATGAAAAGGCTATGGATTTATTTGAAACAAATTAGTATTTGCGTACGTATACATAGGTAATGAAAAGAGGAGGAACAATTTTGAGAGCTGAACCAATTCATCAAATTTCCCGAAAAGGGTTAACAGTATGGCGATTATATGGTGTGTTACAAACATTGCTGTTGTTAGTCATTGCAGCATTGGTTTGTTATGGCACTTATTATTATGAATGGCCTTCATTTATTTATTTTATCGCGATTGCTGTTGTTCTATTAAGTGCATTTTTTTCTGCGTATTTATTCCCGAAAATTCGATGGGAACGCTGGAGATACGAAGTGCGCGAACATGAAATTGAAGTCCAACATGGCTTGTTTGTTGTCAAACGCACATTAATACCAATGGTACGTGTGCAACATGTTGACACGACACAAGGCCCCATTTTAAAAAGATACAGCCTAGGTAATATTTCAATTTCTACAGCCGCCACGGTACATACAATTCCAGCACTGGTCATGGATGAAGCAGATGGACTTCGTGCGCGTATTTCGGAATTAGCAAGGGTGGCGGAAGATGATGTCTAACGAATTGTATCGTTTACACCCCGTATCGGCGATTATCTCTAGTGTCAAAGCACTAAAGAGTATGATCTTACCTGTAGCCATTATCATTATTAGTAATGGCTTTAACTTTTCCTTGAACTTCCGCAGTGAATATTTTTTTGAAACCGTATTACTGTTTGGCGTGTGGGGGGTAGGGGCAGTACTAGCGCTTGTCGGTGGTATTGTAAAGTGGCGTACCTTTGTTTACTGGTTTGAGGATGGTGAACTCAGAGTAAAGTACGGGTTATTCGTCAAAAAGAAGCGTTATATTCCATTTGAGCGCATTCAAAGTTTAAATTACCATGAAGGTATTTTTCATCGGATATTTGGCCTAGTCAAGGTGCAAGTTGAGACAGCAGGCAATAAAGGTGGCAAGCCAGAGGTAGAATTAACAGCTATTCAAAAAATAGCGGCTGATGTTATTGAAGAAGAAATGCGTCGAGCAAAAATACAAATCGCGCAACCACTTGGCGAGGAACTAGCACATGGACAAATAGAAGAAGTGATGGTGCCTGTTATTTATCGTATGTCGATGCGGGATTTACTTGTATTAGCAACGACTTCTGGTGGAATTGGCGTTGTCCTATCAGGTGTTGCAGCGGTCATCTCTCAGTTTTCGGATATTATCCCGTATGAAGAGGTCTTTCATGAAGTGGCAGATATTGTGAAGATTGGCGCATTCTTAGTTGCTTTAATGATCATGTTTGTGTTGATTATTGCGTGGCTACTATCGGTTGTTATAACACTTGTGAATTATTACGATTATACGGTTCGTATTGAAGATGAAAAGTTAATGATTACTAAAGGGTTACTGGAGAAGAAAAGAATTACATTACCATTAAATCGTATACAGGCAATCCGTATAGTTGAAAACCCTTTGCGTCAAATATTTGGTTTTGCTACGGTTGTAGTAGAAAGTGCAGGGGGAAATGGTGAAAAGGGTGGAGATAAGAAAATTGCATTGTTCCCACTGATTAAAAAACAACATTGTGTACAGACGCTCGAACAACTTTTCCCTGAAATGAATTGGCATCCTGAATTTATAAAGGCTCCGAAACGTGCACGTCCATTTTTTTATCGCATTGATTTCATTTGGCTCGTACCGATAATAGGGGCAAGCAGTTATTTCTTATATCCTTACGGGTTATTAGCATTCTTATTAATACCATTAATCATATTCCTTGGTATTTGGCAACATCGAACAGCAGGCTACATGATTGACGGCAAGCAATTGACAATGCAATATCGGATCTTTAGTCGCATTACATTGTTTATGGAGAAAAAACGTATACAATCTATGGAAAGTAGTCAAACGTATTTCCAAAAGCGTAAACAAGTCATGTCGATAAAAGCAACGGTAATGTCAGGAATGGCTGGTATGACAGTTAATGTACCTAGCCTAGAACAACAAGATGCTGAAACTATATTAACTTGGTATGAACATTAAATAGAAAATGATTAGCTAATCTTTGCATAAAAATGTAAGGATTAGCTTTTTTTATGTACAAATCTAGAAAAAATGCGTTTATAATAGAATAAATTGACAAAAAGGGGTGGATTTGATGTTTCGATACAGCATAAATGAGCACACCTATTTAAAAATGTTAGATTTAAATGATGTAGAGGAGTTATTTGCGCTAACAGACCGTTCAAGAGAGACTTTACGTGAGTGGTTACCCTTTGTAGACAATGTCAAGACGGTCAAAGATACAGAACAATTTGTTCGAAATGCAATGCAACAATATGCTGACCATAATGGGATACAGGCTGGAATTTATTATGATGGTAAGCTAGCGGGGGTCATTGGTTATCATCAAGTGAATTGGCAACATAAGTGTACAAGTATTGGCTATTGGTTAGGGAATGAGTTTGTTGGCAATGGGCTTGTGACAAATTCGATGAGGGTATTTATTGATTTTGCTTTCGAATATCTAAAGTTAAATCGCATTGAAGTCCGCGTTGCAGTGGGGAATATACGTAGTCGGACAATTCCTAAAGTGCTAGGATTCAATGAAGAAGGGCGTTTAAGAGATGCTGAATGGCTATACGATCATTATGTAGATCAGGTTGTCTATGGGCTAACCGCAGTAGAATGGAAAAAAATAAAAATGGCGAAAGAGGCTACTGTTGTACTATAATTTCAACGATAGCATGTCAATGACCTTAGAAAAAATGGAATGTTAGGGATGTTAAGCTATAAAAAAGAGGAACAGCCCGCAGTGATTAACACCTCACTGATGGGGTAGCTCCTCTTTTTACAAGCTATTTTCCTGCCATTCTTTGTTTGCGCCAACTTAGAATTCTTGTAGGATGTAGGTAAATAAGTCCGAGTAGGAATCCAGTCACTAAGCCACCTAAATGGGCATAAACATTTACATTAGACTGTAAGAAAGTCATGATGACACTGATGACGATAATCGGCAAAATAAGCTTACGAAGCATTGGCATTGTACGACGCGTGTAGTAGACAAGTGCACCAAACGCACCGAAGATACCAAAAATTGCGCCGCTTGCGCCAAGGCTGGCATAACTACTGTCATTAAGCATAAAGGTTGCCATGTTCCCTACGATACCCGATAATAAATAAATCGTAATGAAGCGTGCTTTGCCTGCAATTTTCTCAAGTTCTGGCCCAAATAAAAACAGGGAGAACATATTAAAGAGCACATGCATAAAGTTCGCATGTAAGAACATCGCAGAGAAAATCCGCCACCATTCACCGCTTTGTATAAGGAAATTGACTTGAATCCCATAGTTCCACAGCAGTTCTCCTATGACTGGAAGAAGTGTTAATACATAAAGAATAAGATTCACTGCTATTAGTGTTGAAACAACAGGATAATAACTTGTATATTGCTTAAAATTTTCTGTTCTACTAAACATAGCTCCACCTCAATTTACAATTATTATACATGGCTTTTTGGAAATAAGAAAAGGAGAAGTTCATATGATTAAAGGAATTGGTCTCGATATTGTAGAAACTGAGCGTATTGTGAAAGCAATGACACGCACAGATAAATTTATGGACCGCATTTTATCAGTTAACGAACGTGCACTATTTACAGCGCATTCTGAATCTCGCAAAATAGAATTTTTAGCAGGGCGATTTGCGGCAAAAGAGGCCTTTTCAAAAGCGCTAGGTACCGGAATAGGGAAAGATTGTGCGCTACAAGATGTTGAAATATTAAGAGGGGAAGCGGGTAACCCTGTTTTATATTTTAAAGGAGAGCTTGTAAAGGGCTTTGTTAGTATTACACATTCTAAGCAATATGCAGCCGCGCAAGTAATATTACTTATGGAATAAAATATATTGCCTTTTCATCAAATGACATAACTGACAAATATGGTTCATATATTGTCGTAGTGGATTTGAAAGAAGAAAGGGTGAAAGCGTGGGCAACCGTTTAGTTACTTGGCTCGTCTTAATTTGTGCGATATTACTTCTGTCGGCGTGTGGTACAGCCTCACAGGAAAAAGTGTTGAAGAAAGTTAATGGTAAGTGGTCAGAGACGAATGGTTATGAGTTAGACGCTAAGATGGAGATTAAATCAGGTGGAGAACCTAGAACATATGATGTTACCGTGTGGCATACTAAACCTGATTTCTATCGAGTGGAAGTAGTGGAAAGTGGGAAAGATGTATCGCAAATGATTGTGCGTAATGCTGATGGAGTTTTTGTGGTTACACCAACATTAAACAAAATGTACAAATTCCAAAGCGATTGGCCAAAGAAAAATAGTCAGGCGTATTTAATCGGAGCATTAGCAGAAGATTTAGCTGAAGATAAAAATTTAGTCATGAAAGAAGAGGACAAAGCATATATATTTGAAGCGGCTACTAGAAATAGTTATAAAAATAGTATGCCTCACCAAGTTATAACGGTAGATAAGAAAACGATGCTTCCTACATCTGTAGTGATTATGAATGATGTCAAAGAAGAGCAAATTCGTATTACATTTAATAATATTAAGCTAGGTGTACAACATGCTGCGAAAGAGTATGCTGTTGAACAATTTACTGAAACAGAAGATTCAAAAGGCGAACAAGCTGCACCTGCAAACAAAGATGCAAAAGATGATAAAGATGCAAAAGGTGAAACGGATGCAAAAGGTCAAGCGGAAGCAGACGGTGAAGCGGATGCTAAAGGTCAAGCAGATGCAAATGGTGAAAAAGAAGCAGTCGGTGCAGAGGTTGAATATCAAGAATTCCAAACGCATTATCCAGTTGTGAATTTTGAAAACACGAAAATGACAAATGAAAAAGCCATTAGTGATAGTGGTATGGAACGAGTTATTTTAACGTTTGAAGGGGATAAAGCGTTTACAGTTATGCAGCAACCAGTTATGAAAGAGTCCTCTATGTTACCAGTTACTTCGCCAGGTGATCCTGTTGACTTAGGATTTACAATTGGCGCGATTACAGATACGTCCATTAGCTGGGAAAAAGATGGCGTCGCATTCTTTGTAGCTTCTAGTAAATTAACACGTGAAGAAATGGTGGAAGTTGCGACTTCCATGACGATAAGTAGTATGAAGTAATTTTTCTAGCTACAGCTTTCTGAAAAGAGAGCTGTAGCTTATTAGGCAATAAAAGAACTTTTTATTTCTAGCAGTTTATGTATAGCAATGTGAAACAGTGGAGATTAATGATCTATAGAAGTATGTTGCATGTTCTACAAAAAGATAAGCTAGTTTTAATAGGAATAAAAAGGGAAAAATTAACATGCTGTCGAATTTATATAATGACATGCACAAGTAGATCATCAATGTATTATCCAAATGGCGGACAAGTAGTATGCTAGAATTTAATGTTATATGGAATTATTCCTATACATAACGGTTTAATAACTAAAAAAGAGGGTATTCTAATGGAGACACAGCAGCATTTTAGACCAACCAAAGCAATTGTAGATTTACAAGCAATCCAACAAAATATAAAAAATTTAAAAGATCTACTCCAACCAAATGTACAAATTATCGCAGTCGTAAAAGCTAATGCCTATGGACATGGGGATATTGCAGTTGCTAAAGCAGCTTTGGAAGCGGGTGCAACAATGCTTGCCGTGGCTACACCAGATGAAGCATTACATATTCGAGCACATTTCGAAGAACCAGACATACTAATATTAGGGGCCTCGCCAGTATCGTTTGCATCCTATGCAGCACAACAACGCATTACTCTTACGGTATTTTCAAGTGAATGGGTACAGCAAGTTGCAACAATGGTAGCAGGGGAAGAAAACCCTTTACAACTACATATTAAGGTAGATAGTGGAATGGGCAGAATTGGTATACGCACCGAAAGCGAATTGTTAGCGCTATACCATACCATCCATTCAACAGATAATGTAGAATTGGATGGCATTTTTACTCATTTTGCAACAGCTGATGAGGAAGACACAGCCTATTTCGATAGCCAAGTAGCGTTATTTGAAAAGCTCATTGCTATATTGCCTGACAAACCTAGACTAGTACATGCATCCAATACAGCAACGGCTTTGGTAAAGGATAATCGTTTACAATATGATGCTGTACGTTATGGTATTTCAATGTATGGTTTAGCACCATCATCTTATGTAGAGGGGATTTTACCATTTCCATTGAAGCCTGCCTTTTCACTTGAGAGTGAGCTTGTCCATGTCAAACAGTTAAAAGCAGGAGATTCAGTAGGTTACGGAGCAACATTCATTGCACAAACAGATATGTGGATTGGGACAATTCCAGTAGGTTATGCAGATGGGGTAATTCGTAAATTAGCAGGACAAGAGGTACTAATAGACGGACAAAGAATGCCTATAGTTGGACGAATTTGCATGGACCAATGTATGGTTGCGCTACCAAAAGCATATGCTATAGGTAAGGAAGTAACGCTCATTGGTCGTCAAGGGCAAGATGAGATTTCAATAGATGAATGGGCAACAAAGCTAGAAACGATTAATTATGAAGTACCATGCATTATTACAGCAAGAGTTCCTCGTATTTACATTTAACTTTGTTTAACCAAGTAGCCCTTCTCTTCATAAAATAAGAGTGAATAGTAATTATTCAATTTTGGTTAAGTTAAATAAGGAGTATAACAAATTTTAGAGGAGTCTTTTATGTAGGCTTATAAAATATGGGTGGAACGCGTAATTTATTACAAGTAGTTTTTTAATGAAAATAATTTTTCAATACATGTAGACAAATTAGGTTAGCGAATTTTTGTCGAAATTAATCTGTGAATGGGAAAGCCAATTCTGTTCGGATTAGTGGATTATGTATAGTGAAATTAAGTAACAAGGCACCAAGTCAATATGACGGATGGTACCAGCACATACTTTCGAAAACCTACAAAATTTTACAACTTGTCCTTCAAATTGTCAGATATTTTGTCATTTCATGTCTTTTCAACAATATCTTTCAATGGTAGAATGGGTAGTAATGAAAAAGTGTATGGTTCCGTTGGAGGTGCTTGCTGTGTACGAGAAAAAGTTAAGAGAAGCTACAATTGCTATTCAAGATAGACTGATTCTACAAACAAAGGAAGTAATTGAAGGTGAATCTTTTGTGCGTATTTTGTCGCGCAAAAATTTAATGCAGGAGCAACCAAATCAAATACGGGAAGCTATGATGAAAGGATATGTTGAGATGTCTCATATTAACCTGATGATTGCAAGTGAATGCTTGCACGCGGAATATGAAGCACAACATACAGTGGAGCGTCTCGTTAGCGGGGGATGACACTTTGAATGTAAAACGTGGTGACGTTTTTTTTGCAGATTTATCGCCGGTAGTTGGATCCGAACAAGGTGGCACTAGGCCGGTATTAATAATTCAAAATGATATTGGAAATCGATTTAGTCCGACTGTCATCATCGCGGCAATTACTGCACAGATTCAAAAAGCAAAATTACCGACACATGTTGAAATAAATGCTGAAAAGTACGGTTTTGAACGTGATTCGGTCATTTTGCTTGAGCAAGTGCGTACAATTGATAAGTCTAGATTGACTGATCGTATTACGCAGCTAGATCATGCAGTAATGGAAAAAGTGGATGGAGCATTGATGATTAGTTTGGGGCTTGTTAAATTTTGATATACATATGTGTATAGAGCATCAGGGATTTTATTTATCCTGATGTTTTTTTAATTTTTTTCATTACAAGCATTATTGCCTTTTAAGTTTGTAGAAAATTGTCGTTGGTTTTTTGTAACTCAAAAAAATAAAATTTATGCGAAGAAAAAAAGTTAATCATGTTTAACATCCGATAGATGCGGGTAAAGAAGAAAAGTCTAATAAATATGGTGGAGGTGGGCTGTATGGACATGGTAGTAAATTTTAAAAAAGATGGCACAAAATTATATGGTTATGTTGAAGGTGAAATTGATACATTTACAGCTTCTGGTCTGCGTGAGGAACTAGAGGCGGTTAAGATTACAGAAGGTATGGAGATTAAATTAGATTTATCGAAAGTGAATTATATGGATAGTACGGGTCTTGGTATTTTAGTAGCTTTTTATAAAAGAGCTTTACGTGAAGAAGGTAAAGTTAAAATTGTAGGCCTATCTAAACGGTTACAAAGATTATTTGAAATTACTGGCTTAAGTGAACTGATGGATATTGAAACTGATAAGAAGGTGGAATTAAGTAATGAAGGAATTTGATTATATTGAGATAAGGGTTCCTGCAAAGCCGCAGTTTGTCAGTGTTATTCGTTTAACGGTTTCTGGATTAGCTAACCGCATAGGGTTTAGCTACGATGATATTGAAGATTTGAAAATCGCCGTTAGTGAAGCGGTGACAAATGTTGTGCACCATGCGTATAAAGATGTTGAAGAAGGCGAAATTGTCATAGGTTGTGCGCTCTATGAAAACAAGTTGGAAATGATGATTGCAGACTATGGGAATAGTTTTAACTTTGAAGAGATTAAAACGAAAATTGGGCCTTATCATCCGGGAGACAGTATTGCGGGGCTAAGAGAGGGCGGTTTAGGGCTTTATTTAATGGAAACTTTAATGGATGAGGTGATGATTAATAACGATGGTGGCGTAACTGTCTTCATGACAAAGTACGTCGCTAGGGAGCAGGTGGAAAAAAATGTCGAAAGAATCACTACATAAATCTTCTACTAAGGAAGATGTATTAAAGTGGATAGAATTGTACCAAGCAACAGAAGATGAAGAAGCTCAAACCAATTTGGTTATTCATTATCGTAATTTAGTAGAGTCCATTGCGCGAAAATATTCATATGGTAAATCTTATTACGATGATATTGTGCAAGTTGGAATGCTCGGGTTACTAGGTGCAATAAGACGTTTTGATGCTACATTTGGTCGCAGTTTTGAGGCCTTTGCAGTACCTACTATTATTGGGGAGATTAAACGATTCTTACGCGATAAAACGTGGGATGTTCATGTACCGAGACGAATTAAAGAAATTGGACCACGTATTAAAACGACTGTAGAATCGTTAACGATAGAGTTCCAACGTTCACCTTCCGTTAAAGAAATTGCAGAGCGTTTAGAGGTACCGGAGGAAGAAGTTTTAGAGGCAATGGAGATGAGCCGAAGCTACCAAGCACTGTCAATGGATCATTCAATCGAATCAGATAATGACGGAAGTACTGTCACGTTATCTGATATTATGGGTAAAGAAGATATAGGTTATGAAATGACCAACAGAAGAATGATTGTTGCAGATGCAATGGAAGTTTTGAATGAGCGAGAAAAACAAATTATTCAGCTTACTTATTTAGAGCAACTGAGCCAAAAAGAAGCGGGAGAACTATTAGGTATTTCTCAAATGCATGTTTCGAGAATTCAAAGAAAAGCAATTAAGAAATTACAGGAGGTCATTCTTGCAAGTGGAAGTGTGCCACTGTAATACCTTTCATTAGGGCGTTTATTACTAGAGGGTTTCATAATCCAATAGCAATAGCGCCTTTTATTTTTGGCTGTCCTTCTTGGTGGATGGACTATCTTTGGTTTTTTATTGAAGTGTAGTGGTAAAATGAAAAGAAAAAAGGTAGTGATAATGTGGAACAAAAACAAATGTACCAGCTTATTGCAAAGGATGTAGCAATTAAACCAAATCAAGCAGAGGCAGTAATAAAATTACTGGATGAAGGTAACACCGTCCCGTTTATTGCGCGCTATCGAAAAGAAGCTACTGGCTCTTTGGATGAGGTACAAATAAAAGCTGTAGAAGATCGTTATCATTACATACAGCAACTTGAACAACGTAAAGAAGAGGTTCTTCGTTTAATTCAAGAACAAGATAAGCTTACGCCAGAGCTGGAACAAGCCATCCAAGTGGCGACGGTATTACAACGTGTTGAAGATTTATATCGCCCATATAAGCAAAAACGACGTACGAAAGCGACTATCGCAAAGGAAAAAGGGTTGGAGCCTCTAGCTGATCTCCTGCTAGAGTATCGTAGTGAAGCGTTAGTCCAATTAGCTCAAGATTTTGTTGATATGGAGAATGTTGCAACAGTGGAAGATGCAATTGCTGGAGCACGTGACATTTTAGCAGAGCGCTTTGCTGATGATGCAAGTATACGGCAGAAAATCCGTACTTTTTCTTGGAAAGAGGGCATGCTGACTACCGCTTTAAAAAATGCGGAACTAGATGAAAAAAAGGTTTTTGAAATGTATTACGAATATGAAGAGCCTGTCAACCGCATTGTTCCTCATCGTATTTTAGCTGTCAATCGTGGGGAGAAGGAGGATGTCTTAAAGGTTGCTATCCAAGTACCGATAGATCGAGTACTGATGATTATGTGGAAAGAGTGGATACCAGCAACAGGTTTCTCACCTGCCATTGCAGAGGTGAAACTTGCAATAGAGGATTCCTATAAACGATTAATTCAACCATCGATTGAGAGAGAGTTACGTAATGAATTAACGGAAAAAGCAGAGGCGCAAGCGATTCATATTTTCTCGGAAAATCTCCGCAATCTTTTACTACAGCCACCGTTAAAAGGTAAGTATGTACTAGGGGTGGATCCTGCCTATCGTACGGGTTGTAAATTAGCTGTTGTTGATGAGACGGGTAAAATGCTAGAAGTTACGGCGATTTACCCACATCCGCCAAAGCCAGATGTAGCAAAATCAAAAGCAGTTGTGAAAGAGATTTTAGCGAAATATCCTATTACAATCATTGCGATTGGTAATGGGACAGCCTCGCGCGAAACTGAGCAATTTATTGCCGATGTTTTAAGTGAAGTGAATACAGATGTGGCCTATGTTATTGTCAACGAAGCCGGTGCATCCGTATATTCAGCGTCGGAGGTTGCGCGTGCTGAGTTTCCTGATTTGCAAGTAGAGCAACGGAGCGCGGTGTCCATTGCACGACGTTTGCAGGACCCATTGTCGGAATTAGTAAAAATTGAGCCAAAGGCAGTAGGTGTTGGACAATATCAGCATGATGTTTCTCAAAAGAAATTATCAGAGTCATTAACATTTATAGTAGAAACAGCGGTTAACCAAGTCGGTGTCGATGTCAATACAGCATCAGCCTCTTTATTGCAATATGTTTCAGGGTTATCGAAAACCGTTGCCGAAAACATTGTAAAAGTACGAGAAGAAAATGGGCAATTCACAACTCGTGCGCAACTGAAGAAAATTCCTCGCCTCGGTGCAAAAACGTATGAGCAAGCAATAGGGTTTTTACGTGTGCCTGAAGCGAAAAATCCATTCGATGCGACAGGTATTCACCCAGAAAGCTACAATATTGCAGAGCAAATTTTAGATGCGGCTCACATAAATAAAAAAGAACTAGGAACACAAAAGGCAGAGGAAGCAATTGCAGCTCTTAATGTTCAAGTGTTAAGTGAAAGTCTAGGGATTGGCGTTGTTACTGTTCAGGATATTGTAGATACTTTAATGAAACCAAGCCGTGACCCACGTGATGCTTTCCCACAACCATTACTTAAAACGGATGTTTTAAAAATGGAAGATTTACAAGTAGGAATGGAATTACAAGGTACTGTACGGAATGTCGTCGATTTTGGTGCATTCGTTGATATTGGTGTAAAACAAGATGGGCTTGTGCATATTTCCAAGTTGCAAAAAAAACGTATTAAACATCCATTAGAGGTTGTGGCATTAGGTGATATTGTCACAGTATGGGTGGAACAAATAGAGGTAAACAAAGGCCGTATTTCATTAACGATGCTTCCTCCAGAAAAACAAATGGTTGAAGTGTAATAATTTCTTACCACACTGTCTATACTGCGCAGTGTGGTATTCTTATTGTTAGAGGTGATGAAATTGAACAATGAGGAACTGCAACAGCTTGTAAGTCGAATTTCATTAGAAAGTTTTCATAAACCCTTTATGCATCGTGCATACTTTAATCCAAGGCTGCGTACAACAGGTGGGCGTTATCTTTTGCAATCCCACCATATTGAAATCAATCCAAAGGCGTTTGAAATATATGGTGTTAGAGAGGTAGAGGGGATCATTCTTCATGAATTATGTCATTACCACTTGCACCTTGAAGGAAAGGGCTATCAACATCGTGATAAAGATTTTCGAGCGTTGTTAAAAAAAGTGAATGCCCCTCGATTTTGTTCAGCGTTGCAAATACCTAAATCTCGTAGCAAAAAACAGCGTCCTCACTATACATATGAATGTATACAATGTCACCAAAGGTATGTTAGAAAAATTAGATTCAATGTGAACAGATACTGTTGTGGCAAGTGTTCAGGGCAATTAAAGATAGTTGAGTAAAAAAACTTTTAAAAAAGGGTTGACGTTTATTCAGCTAATCCCTATAATAGTAAAAGTCGACAAGATAAAGCCGACAACACAATATGATTATTCCGAAGTAGCTCAGTTGGTAGTAGCACCTGACTGTTAATCAGGTTGTCGCAGGTTCGAGTCCTGCCTTCGGAGCCATGGCCCCTTGGTCAAGCGGTTAAGACACCGCCCTTTCACGGCGGTAACACGGGTTCGAATCCCGTAGGGGTCATTTTCATAAATAGATAATTGTAACATTGGTCCCGTGGTGTAGCGGTTAACATGCCTGCCTGTCACGCAGGAGATCGCCGGTTCGATCCCGGTCGGGACCGCCACTTATTGGGGTATAGCCAAGCGGTAAGGCAACGGATTTTGATTCCGTCATGCCTAGGTTCGAATCCTAGTACCCCAGCCATTCATTTCTTAATATGAGCCATTAGCTCAGTTGGTAGAGCATCTGACTTTTAATCAGAGGGTCGAAGGTTCGAGTCCTTCATGGCTCATCTTTTTTAAGAAAAAGGTTGAAAATTCGAATTATCATTGTATAATAAGAAGGTTCCTGTTTTTTGAATGCGGTCGTGGCGGAACGGCAGACGCGCTAGGTTGAGGGCCTAGTGGGGGCAACCCCGTGGAGGTTCAAGTCCTCTCGGCCGCACCAAGTCAGTTCAGTTATTTAACACATGCGCCCGTAGCTCAATTGGATAGAGCGTCTGACTACGGATCAGAAGGTTGTGGGTTCGACTCCTGCCGGGCGCGCCATAATACATTTTAATAATTGCGGGTGTAGTTTAATGGTAAAACCTCAGCCTTCCAAGCTGATGTCGTGAGTTCGATTCTCATCACCCGCTCCAAAAAATATTTAAAAAAATTGTTGACATCATTAACGAAAGATGTTAAGATGTAAAAGTCGCTGAAACAAACGGCAACAAAATGAACCTTGAAAAC
>NZ_SZPT01000003.1:0-31328 GCF_005217585.1 Lysinibacillus sphaericus | reverse complement strand
TCTAGTGATGATGGCAAAGAGGTCACACCCGTTCCCATACCGAACACGGAAGTTAAGCTCTTTAGCGCCGATGGTAGTTGGGGGCTTCCCCCTGTGAGAGTAGGACGTCGCTAGGCACACAAAGCAGTCAGCATATTGCTGGCTGTTTTTTGTCTATTTTTAGCTTTCGAAAACGATTTCAATAAAATTGTAAGCGTTCTTATGAGTCCATTAGTGCTATTATTTTTTCAAATTGTGTGAAAAAATAAGTGAAAATAATTATGCTAACTATTAATTCTATCAATAATGTTTGGATGTTTAATTTTTTCTTGGTAGCTGATTGTTTAACAGAAAAATATTTTAAAAAGAGATATTTCAGCATTAAATATAGAAAAATGGTTTTAAAAATGAATAATTAGGTATAAGTTTGGACAAACTAAAAAATCTGAATTGTCTTTCTTTTATAAGTTTCTTGACAGTAGCATGACACGTTGTTAATCTTACAATTAATATTCTTTTAACTATAGGAGGAAGTTACGAAAATGTGGGAATCTAAATTTGCCAAAGAAGGTTTAACTTTTGATGATGTATTATTAGTACCAGCTCATTCAGAAGTACTACCGAAAGATGTTGATTTATCAGTTCAACTTACACCAAAGATTAAATTAAATATTCCAATGGTCAGTGCAGGTATGGATACAGTTACAGAATCTAAGATGGCTATTGCTATGGCACGTCAAGGTGGTATCGGTATTATCCATAAAAATATGGGCATAGATGAGCAAGCGGAACAAGTTGAAAAAGTAAAACGTTCTGAAAATGGTGTTATTACAAACCCATTCTTCTTAACTCCGACTCACCAAGTTTTTGATGCTGAACATTTAATGGGTAAATACCGAATTTCAGGTGTACCAATTGTGGATAGTATGGAAAACCAAAAGCTAGTAGGAATTATTACAAATCGTGATTTACGTTTTATTTCTGACTACTCTTTAAAAATTGAAGATGTAATGACAAAAGAAGATTTGATTACGGCTCCTGTTGGAACGACTTTAGAGGATGCGGAAAAGATTCTTCAACAATATAAAATCGAAAAACTTCCTATTGTAGATGAAGAAGGTAAGTTAACTGGTTTAATTACAATTAAGGATATCGAAAAAGTAATTGAGTTCCCGAATGCTGCAAAAGATGTACATGGTCGTTTATTAGTAGGAGCAGCTGTAGGTGTATCTAAAGATACAATGATTCGCATTGAGAAGCTTGTTGAAGCACAGGTGGATATCGTAGTAATCGATACAGCTCACGGTCACTCAGAGGGTGTACTACAAACAATTCGCTCTATCCGCGAAGCATACCCAGAATTAGAAATTATTGCTGGTAACGTGGCAACTGGAGAGGGAGCGCGTGCATTATTTGAAGCTGGTGCAGATGTAGTGAAGGTTGGTATTGGACCAGGATCAATTTGTACAACACGAGTTGTTGCAGGTGTAGGTGTACCTCAAATTACAGCCATTTATGATTGTGCTACAGTAGCGCGTGAATTAGGTAAAACAATTATTGCCGATGGTGGTATTAAATACTCTGGAGACATCGTAAAAGCTCTTGCAGCAGGCGGTAATATCGTAATGCTTGGCTCACTTCTTGCAGGTACTTCTGAATCTCCAGGAGATACTGAAATTTTCCAAGGTCGTCGCTTCAAAGTTTACCGTGGTATGGGATCTATTGGCGCAATGGAAAAAGGTTCAAAAGATCGCTATTTCCAAGAAGATGCAAAAAAACTAGTACCAGAGGGAATTGAAGGTCGACTTCCTTATAAAGGTCCTCTAGCAGATACAGTTTATCAATTGATTGGTGGTATTCGAGCAGGTATGGGTTATTGTGGTGCGCCTAACCTTGAATATTTACGTGACAAAGCTCAGTTTGTCCGCATGACAGGTGCAGGTCTTCGTGAATCACACCCGCATGATGTTCAAATTACAAAAGAATCACCGAACTATTCAATGTAATATATTTCAAGCAACTTTTATGCTCTCGTATCGTCTACAAAGATGATACGAGGGCATTTTTTATGAGATAGATTGCGCACCTACTAGGATATCTATGTTAAAATGTCGAGGACAAGATTATTTTTTGGAGGGCAATAAAGGTGAAAAAAACAACGAACACCGTATTACGTTTGCTCCTAATTCCTGTTCTATTATTTAGTGTATTTGCAGGTGTTCCTGCAAAAGCAAATGCAGAAACAGATTTAGGGCTGACGGTTGATGCTGCGATTTTAATAGACGCAGATTCAGGAAAAATTTTATATGAACAAAATGCAGATACTTCACTAGGTATCGCTAGTATGACGAAGATGATGACGGAGTACCTACTACTGGACGCAATTGATGCAGGTACGGTGAAATGGGATCAGGAATATCATGTGACGGATTATACGTATCGTATGTCTCAAAACCGTGCATTAAGTAATGTACCGTTACGAAGAGACGGATCATATACAATTCGTGAACTATATGAAGCAATGGCTATCTACTCTGCTAATGCAGCTACAGTGGCAATTGCAGAAACAATTGCTGGTACTGAAACTGAGTTTTTAAAACTAATGAACAAAAAGGCAGAAGAGCTTGGCCTTGAAGGCTATAAGTTTGTAAATGCTTCAGGTCTTAACAATGCTGATTTATTTGGTATGCACCCAGCAGGTACTGGTCCAGAAGATGAGAATGTAATGCCTGCTAAATCTGTAGCAAAATTAGCCTATCATTTATTAAAAGATCATCCAAAGGTTTTAGAGACATCTAAAATAACAAAAAAGATATTCCGTGAAGGAACAGATGACGCGATTGAAATGTCAAACTGGAACTTTATGTTACCAGGTCTAGTATTCCAATATGAAGGCGTAGATGGCCTAAAAACAGGTACTACTAACTTTGCAGGGCATTGCTTCACTGGTACTGCAGAACGCAATGGGACACGCTTAATAGCAGTCGTAATGAAGGCTGTCGATGCAAAAGGAGAAGGCTCTTATAAAGCACGTTTTGATGCTACGGCTAAGTTATTTAATTATGGCTTCACACAATTTACAAAACATGAAATTATTCCAGCAAACTATAAGTTTAAAGACCAAAAGACTGTGAAAGTAACTAAAGGGCAAGAAGACAAAGTAGCCATTGCTGTGAAAGAACCAATTTCATTTATGGTGAAATCTTCTGAAAAGGATTTATATCAACCTAAATTAGTTTTAGATAAAAAAAGCCTTGAAGCTAAAGTTAAGAAAGATACAGTAGTAGGGAAGGTCGTTATAGAGCGCACAGAAGGCAAAGATTACGGCTTTATTGATGGTAAGGAGTTTACATCTGATGTCGTGACAACAGCGTCTGTAGAACGTGCTAGCGGTATTTCTCTATTCTTCCAAGGTATCGGTAACTTCTTCGCAAACTTATGGGGCGGCATTACTGATTTTGTTGGTGGATTATTTTAAAAACTAACTAGTAAGAACACGTTTATGTTTGAAAAAACATAGCGTGTTTTTTTTTCACGTTTTACAGTCAATGTGCATACGCTAATAGGCGAAAGGATGTGGCTAAATGTGTGGAATTACCGGGTGGGCTAGTTTTAAAAAAGATTTACGAACAAGCGAGAGCATTGTGAAGTTAATGGCGCAAACATTAAGTAAACGGGGACCAGATGATGAAAATATTTGGTGTAATGAACATATCGCATTTGGCCACCGACGGTTAGCGGTCATTGACTTAATAGGTGGCAAGCAACCAATGGTGAAAAAACATGATGGCGTAACATATGTCATTACATATAATGGCGAACTGTATAATACCAAAGAATTGCGAAAAGAACTGCAAACAAGAGGACACGACTTTACAACCCAGTCAGATACAGAAGTATTATTAACTGCGTATATTGAGTGGAAAGAACAGTGTGTGAACTATCTAAATGGCATTTTTGCATTTGGTGTGTGGGATGAACAAACCGCATCGCTCTTTCTGTGTCGTGATCGTCTAGGTGTAAAGCCTCTGTATTACACTGAGCAACAAGAAGGATTACTATTTGCATCGGAGGTCAAGGCATTATTTGCACATCCAGCAGTCCAACCAATTGTTAATAGGGAAGGGCTTGCGACAATCATGGCTGTAGGACCATCTAAACCGCCCGGAAAGTCGCTGTTCCATAATATTCATGAGCTACGACCAGGATACGCAATGCGGTATTCAAAAGAAGGATTACGTATATGGCAATACTGGCAGCTTCAAAGTAAAAAACATGAAGAATCATTAGAAGAAACGATTGACCATGTACGGTATTTACTAACCGATGCTATTGAGCGTCAGCTAGTATCAGATGTACCGATTTGTACATTCCTTTCTGGAGGGCTTGATTCCAGTATTATTACTGGAATTGCGGCAAACAGCTTTCAACAACAAAAGAAAGGTAAACTCCACACATACTCTATCGACTATGAGGACAATGAACGTTTCTTTAATCCGCATGCTTTTCAAAATTCAACGGATACCTATTGGATACAAAAAATGAAAGACTCGTTTGATACAACACATCATGCGGAGCAAATTAGCCAACAACAGTTAATTGACTTGTTGAAAGAAGCTGTCTTTGTAAGAGATGCACCTGGTATGGCTGATGTTGACTCATCTTTACTATGGTTTTGCCGAGAAATAAAAAAAGATTTTACGGTTGCTTTATCAGGGGAATGTGCCGATGAAATATTCGGTGGTTATCCATGGTTCAAAGAAAGAGCGACTGGTTTCCCTTGGATTCGTTCATTACCCGAAAGAACAGCTATGTTACGCGAGGAATGGCGTACAAAGTTAGCTGTTGAAAATTACGCGCAGCATGTTTATGAACAAACGATTGGTGAAGTACCTTATTTAGAAGGGGAAAGTACAGACGCAGCTCAACATCGTGAAATGTTTTATTTAAACACGGTATGGTTTATGCAAACATTGCTAGAACGAAAAGATCGGATGAGTATGGGCGCGAGTCTTGAGGTGCGCGTGCCATTTGCAGATCATCGGCTTGTGGAATACGCATGGAATATTCCTTGGGAAATGAAAAATTTAGACGGTATGGAAAAAGGTTTGATTCGCAAGGCGATGTCGCATTTATTACCAGAGGAAGTATTATATCGAAAAAAAAATCCTTATCCAAAAACCTATCATCCAGTTTATACAGCAGGTGTTCAACGATGGTTAACAGAAATTATGAACGATAAACATTCAGTTCTTCATGAATTTTTTGAACGACAAAAACTAGTGGAGCTAATTGACTCTGGAGGAAGTTCATTTAAAGAACCTTGGTATGGACAATTAATGGCAGGACCACAACTGTTAGCCTATTTGGGGCAAATTGATACATGGTTTAAGCATTATAACATTCAACTAAAAGAAAATTAAAAAAAGCACAACCATCTTGTCACTTGAATCGTGACGGAGATGGTTGTTTCGTTTGTATTGCCCAACAATTCATTAACTTCTCAATGGAAGATTCAATCTCGTGTACAGGAATGCCGCCAAAGCCGAGTAAAAATTGAGCTTGTGTGGCCGTATTTTCATCAAGACGATAAGCGGATAATGGATAGATACCGATACCTGCATCATTGGCACTGTGCTGTAATTGTTGCTCGGATAGTTCATGTTGAACATTGAGCAAGATATGCATACCTGCCTGCTCCCCAGTGATTTTTATTTGATTAGAATAATTTTCTAATATCGTCGTGAGCTTCTCATGCTTTTTTCGATATACTTTTCGCATACGATTTAAATGTTTTGAAAAATGTCCATCTCGCATGAAATTGGCTACAATGTGCTGATCGAACCTTGGTACTGTAGATGAATAATAATTAAAGACATCATTATAAGTAGCAAGTAGCTTAGGTGGTAGTACAAAATAGGCGACTCGCAAGGAAGGCATTAATGATTTGGTAAAAGTACTCATATAGATGACTTTATCATTGCGATCTAAAGCTTGTAGCGCGGGAATTGGTTTTCCAGCATAACGAAATTCCGAATCATAATCATCTTCAATGATATATCGTGATGGACTTTGAGCTGCCCAATTTAAAGCTTGTGCGCGCCTTGTGGCAGACAATACAGCGCCAGTAGGGAATTGATGCGACGGCGTGATATAAACGACATTAGCAGTTGTTTTTTCTAGTTGATGAATAAGGATACCTTCATCATCTACTGCAATTGGACAAACCTGTCGTTTGTGTTGTAAAAACATCCGATGCACGGTCGGATAACCAGGGTTTTCGAGTGCAAAGCAAGTGTCTTCGCTGAAAAGACGCAAAATCATCGGGAGCAGTTGTTCTGTACCTGAACCAATGACAATTTGCTCTGGGCTACAAATAACGCCGCGCGATTGATATAAGTAATTTGCAATCTCTGTACGTAACGCTAATTCTCCTTGAGGTTCTCCAGTCAATAATAATTCTTTGGAGGTATCATCAAAAAGTTCTTTTGCATATTTTCGCCATGTTTGAAATGGGAAGGCATCAATATCTATGGAACCAGGGTTAAAATCAATGGCATATGTTTTTTTCCGAGGTTGCTCTTTTAGCAGCATAGATGTATCTTGCTGTATATAGGGGAGCTCATCAATATCCTCTACAAAATAACCGACCCGAGATTTTGATATTATATAACCCTCTGCAAGTAATTGGGCATAGGCAATTTCGATTGTTGTTTGAGAAATATTTAAAAAATCTGCCAATTTTCGCTTCGAAGGTAATTTTTCTCCGACCGTAATTTTCTTTGTAATAATCGCTTCTTTAATACCGCTATAAAGCTGATCATATAGCGGTTTTCCACCGTTTTTTTCAAGCTGAAATAAAAGCATATCCATGTTCGATTTTTCACCTGACCTTATAATTATTTTATAAACTGAATATTTTGATATGGTCAATTTCTATTATACTAAATTTCATCACAAAGGTGGAGGTAGAAAAGAATGAAGCAAACAGGAACAGAATTAGTAAAACGTGGGATGGCGGAAATGCAAAAGGGTGGCGTGATTATGGATGTCATTAATGCGGAGCAGGCGAAAATTGCTGAAGCATCGGGTGCTGTGGCTGTGATGGCATTAGAGCGAGTGCCTTCAGATATACGAAAGGCAGGAGGAGTGGCACGCATGGCAGATCCTCGTATTGTAGAGGAGGTTATGGCGGCTGTCACAATTCCTGTTATGGCGAAAGCACGTATTGGTCATATCGTTGAAGCTCGCGTGTTAGAGGCAATGGGCGTTGATTATATTGATGAGAGTGAAGTGTTAACGCCAGCGGATGAGGAATATCATTTATTGAAAAGTGACTATACAGTGCCATTTGTATGCGGCTGTCGTGATTTAGGAGAAGCGGCTCGTCGTATCGGTGAAGGGGCATCTATGCTACGGACGAAAGGTGAGCCAGGTACAGGGAATATTGTAGAGGCTGTACGCCATATTCGTAAGGTCAATGCCCAAGTACGAAAAGTTGTCGGGATGACTGAGGATGAGTTAATGACTGAGGCAAAATTGCTTGGTGCTCCATTTGAATTATTACGAGAAATTAAAAAGCTTGGTCGATTACCAGTTGTAAACTTTGCCGCAGGCGGTGTAGCGACACCAGCAGACGCAGCATTAATGATGGAGTTAGGTGCTGATGGAGTATTTGTGGGCTCTGGTATTTTTAAATCGGAAAATCCTGAGAAATTTGCACGTGCCATTGTAGAAGCAACGACGCATTATAAAGATTATAAATTGATTGCAGAAATTTCAAAAGAGCTGGGTGTGCCGATGAAAGGTATTGATATTGCACAACTTAGTCAAAGTGAACGTATGCAAGAACGAGGCTGGTAATATGAAGAGAGTCGGTGTATTAGCATTACAGGGTGCTGTTAGAGAGCATGTACGAATGTTAGAGGCACTTGGTTGTCAAACGGTTTTAGTCAAGCATAAGGAGCAATTAGAAGGGCTTGATGGTCTTATATTACCAGGTGGAGAAAGTACAACAATGCGCAAGTTACTTGATCGCTATGAACTAATAGGACCCATTCGTTCACTTGCGCAAAAAGGCGTACCAATATTCGGCACGTGTGCTGGATTGATATTATTGGCAAAAGAAGTAGTTGACCATGATTCACATTTAGCTGTAATGGATGTTGTCGTTGCTCGAAATTCATATGGACGTCAAGTAGATAGCTTTGAAGTGAATTTAAATATCCAAGCGATTGGCGAAGCAATACCAGCTGTCTTTATACGCGCACCGCATATTGTGTCGGTTGGGGAAGGTGTTGAAGTGCTAGCGGAGCATGACGGAAAAATTGTGCTAGCGCGAGATGGTCATTTACTTGGCTGTTCATTTCATCCTGAACTAACGACAGATTTGCGCATTGTCGAATATTTTGTGACGACCATGGTGTGACTTGCAAAATGTCGTTTCATATAGTACAGTATGGATAAAATTTAAATAATTGAACACGATGATGGGAAGTAGTAGCAAGCACGTTTTTTTTAGAGAGTCAGCGGGTGGTGGAAGCTGATAAAAGCACTTGTGAATCCGTCCTGGAGTTGCGCAGTCGAAGTGAATGAAGTAGGCTGTCGCCGGCTGAAATGCCGTTATGAGATAAGTGGACTAGACAATCTGTCTGGTCAATTAGGGTGGCAACGCGGGTAGCTCTCGTCCCTTTCATGGGATGAGGGCTTTTTTGTGTTCTATCTTATCTATAAATTCCCATCATTTATGAATCTACTACTGGAGGTATGAAGGATGTTAGATATTAAACGCGTCCGTGATAACTTCGCGGAAATTAAAGAAATGCTATTAACACGCAATGAAGATTTAGGAAACTTAGATGATTTTGAAGCTTTAGATACAAAACGTCGCGAATTAATCGCGAAAGCAGAAGAACTGAAAGCAGAACGAAATAAAGTATCTGAACAAATTTCTGTTATGAAACGTAATAAAGAAAATGCTGATGAAGTCATCGCACGTATGCGTCAAGTTGGCGATGAAATTAAAGAGCTAGATACACAACTCAATGAAGTAGAAGACCGTTTTAAAGATATGATGATGCGCTTACCAAACGTGCCACATGAATCTGTGCCAGTCGGTACTACGGAAGACGACAATGTAGTGGAATATACGTGGGGCGAAGTACCAACTTTTGATTTTGATATTAAAGCACACTGGGATATCGCAACAGATTTACAAATTGTAGATTTTGAACGTGGAGCAAAAGTAGCGGGCAGTCGTTTCTTATTCTATCGTGGCTTAGGTGCTCGTTTAGAACGTGCATTAATGAGCTTTATGATGGATTTACATGCAGAAGAGCATGGTTATGAAGAAATGCTACCACCTGTTATTGTTAATCGAGATAGCTTAACGGGTACAGGTCAGCTACCTAAATTTGAAGAAGATGTATTTAAACTAGATGATACAGATTACTTTATGATTCCAACAGCAGAAGTACCTGTTACGAATTTCTATCGTGATGAAATTCTACCTATTGAAGTTTTACCACAAGGCTTTGCAGCGTATAGCGCTTGCTTCCGCTCAGAAGCGGGCTCTGCCGGTCGCGATACACGTGGCTTAATTCGTCAGCACCAATTTAATAAAGTGGAATTAGTCCGTTTTGTAAAACCAGAGGAATCTTATGAACAGCTAGAATTATTAACAGGTCACGCTGAAAAAGTATTACAATTATTAGGTTTACCTTATCGTAAATTAAAAATGTGTACAGCTGATTTAGGCTTCACTGCTGCCAAAAAATATGATTTAGAAGTATGGATTCCAGCACAAAATATGTACCGTGAAATTTCTTCTTGCTCAAACTTTGAGGATTTCCAAGCGCGTCGTGCCAATATCCGCTTCCGCCGTGAGCCAAATGCTAAACCAGAATACGTACACACATTAAATGGTTCAGGTCTTGCTATTGGTCGAACAGTGGCTGCCATCCTTGAAAACTATCAGCAAGCCGACGGAAGCGTAGCTATTCCAGAGGTATTAGTTCCTTATATGGGCGGCAAAAAAGTCATTGCACCGAAGTAATTAGCGAAATTCTCCAAACCATCCACACAAAAAAAGGCGTTGGGGCATAATTAAGGAACAGAAGAAAGATGTTCGTAAATTTTTGCTATATAGAGAATATAGCTATTCTTACTTTTGCAACTACTAAAAAATTAGAACTGTTCACTAGTTGTTGGTAGCGGAAAGCACCGCTGTTGCAGGCAACAACGGCATAGCAAAAAAGTGTTAGATTGACTACAGTCAATCTAACACTTTTTCTCTTTTGTTTTAGTTCTAAATCAGACAACAGAAGTGACTGTGTTTAGGTGATTTATACCCTATTGTACTTCAAGTGTATATGGTTGAGTACTAGCTTTACCGTTTAATTCACTTACTTCAATATAGTAAGTTCCTTTGTCTAATTCAACTGTACCTACTTCCGGATCTTCAGTTCCGTAAAGATCAAAAGTTCCTACTGTTTTTCCTTTTGCATCAATAATACGGATAACACCATCCAGTGCTTTTTCTGTTTGTAGAGAGAAGAATACATCGCGTTTGCTATCAATATTTAATTCAAAGTAGTCTTTATCGCCAAACGGAACACCGGCATTTAAATATTGCGAAGCAACCCATTTGTTATCTTTTTTCGTAAGCTTAGATGGCTTTGTTGGTATACCATTGATTAATTCGGAATCCTTATCTTCATCGACTTGATTGTGTTTATACATGCTTAAAGTATATGGATGAATCGATACTTGTTCAAGGTTCATACCGTTAATAATAATAAAATAACCATGATTCTTTTTCGCTTTAAAAGAGGTATTAACATCAGTTGTGCCAATAATACCGAGTAATAGTTCAAAAATGTTATTGCCTTGTCCAAATTGAATTTCGGTTTCCAATTCTTTTGGATCAATTTCCATGTTGCCATTTGTATCTTCAATTATAGAACCTGAAAATTTAAAGGCATTTTGAAGCTCTTTAGGTAATTGATTTAGCTGTTCATTTGTCATAGGTAAAGAAGAAACAAGAAGGCTCATGATTTCATCTTGACCGCGTTGTTTATAGTAGTAGTAATCAATATCATCTTGATAAATGATATGATCTTTATAGATTGTACCAGGTTGCACCGCTTGAGCATTTATTGTTGTGTTATTATCACTTTTATAATCTGATGGGATAGCTGCTAATTTACTTGTTTTAAGAGTATATGGTTCAGCCGAGCGAGCACCTTGATTCATTACCTTTACAACATAAGTTTTGTCCTTTTTCAATGCGACTGCTTTTGCATCATTGGCATTACTAGTTGAGCCAAGAAGTAAACTTAGTATCCCCATATCATTACTTAATGAAGAAACTGCTAATAATTCGTTTGTTTCCTCATCATATTCAAAGATAGTTCCAGCTGGAATTTGATTCATGCCTTTTTTAACTTGGAAACCATATACGGCATCTTCTTCGGGCTTTAATAAGAAGTAATCTTCATCAAATTCTGTTTGGAAGTAAGCTTTTTTATCTTGACCAATGTCAAAAGGAACGGCTTGCTCCATAATTAGAGCTATGTCTTCCGGATTACCCATAGCACCAGGATCCATAAACATATTGAATAAATTATTTATTTGATTGTCTTTTTTTGTTTGATATTGAGTTAAAGGTAAAAGCTCATTTTCTACATTACCTTCTGGCATTTCCTCATTTAACGGTAACCCGTCTTCATCTTCAGGAAGGGTAACGACTTCACCCTTTAATGTATAAGGGATGATGGATTCACTTATCGTTTCTTCATTTTCAATGCCGCCGCTAAAGAACATATCAAGTGAAAAAGCACTACTGCCTTGATTGGATACGTTTAATACATATTCTGTCCCAGGAATAGCGTCAACAATAAGGTTTACACCGTCGCCTTTATCTGCGCTATAGCTTGTTTGAATTGGATAGGCCTCATACATTTCCTCATCATTAACGTTTTCTGCTGGTACAGCATCTAATTCTTCCTTTAGATAAAGTTCCATAGAGGCTGTAACACCTGGAATACCAGACAAATCAAATCGCAGCGTTGTTGGTTCTTTTACTGAAAATGTGAAATAATCTTGGTCGCTTTGTTGATCTTTAGAAAGCAGGGTATAGTTTTTCCCTCTTGTACTGAATGGGAACTGTTGAATGTTCTCCTTTTTGTCCATCTCTAATGAATCAACTGGTAAATCCTTCGTTGTTTGAGCAGTGAATACATAATTCGACTCACCATTTAAGTTATAGCTGCCATTATAATCTTTAACCCCAACAAGCAGTGTTCCTTTTTGATCTGCTTTGTATAGGTATCCCTCTTGCTTTCCTACACGCACATCATTGACATGGATTGGGTCGACTTCCTCTTTGCTATCTGTAGGGTAGAAATACAATTCAAGTGCATAATCGTATTTGTTTGCACCCTTTAATGTCAGTTGAGCATATTCATTTGCATCTAAATCAACCTTGTACCATTTTTTTTCGTTTGGTTGTTTGAATTCACCTTTTTCTGAATTCAATGTATTCTTTGCAAGAACTTTGGCATTTTTAATACGTTCTTCCGTTGTTTCTGAATACTCTTTCGGAAGATTATTGACATTAAACTGTAATGCTTTCACCGGGTTGATAAGACCATGTCCATATGTAAGATCATAGCCTTTCTCGCCTAGATTATTTGCAGTCATTTCAAGAATAGCTTCTACTTCATGAGGCTTTAAATTTGGATGTTTTGATTTTAGTAGGGAGGCAACACCTGCTACAACGGGAGCCGCCATTGATGTCCCACTAAATTTGACAAAGGATGATCCCTTTTTCTCGTCGTGAACGGTACTGTATATTTCCTCACCTGGTGCTACCACGTCAACCGATGGACCATAGTTTGAATAGCTTGATAGTTTGTTGATATCATTTGTAGAACCTACGCTAATGACACCTTCGTAAGAAGCAGGGAAAGAATATTCATCTGTCGATTCGTTTCCTGCTGCTGCTACAATCGTAATTCCTTTATCTATCGCTTGCTTAACAGCGTCTTTCATTAATGGAGATTCTCCATAACCACCAAGACTCATGTTAATAACATCAGCGCCCTGTTCAATGGCGTAAAGAATACCTTGTGCAATGACGAAATCATTGGCACCTTCTTCTCCGTTGAATACATCAATTGGAAGAAGCTTAGCATTTGGATTAATCCCATGTCCTCCTACATTATTATCTTTTGCAGCGCCAATAATGCCCGCTACATGTGTTCCGTGGTCACCAGTATAAGTGGTATTGGCTGGTGCTGCGGCATTATACGGTGGAAGTACTTGAGATTTTAAATCAGGGTGTTTAAAATCCACACCAGAATCGATAACCGCTACTTTTACTTCATGATTACCTGCTAACTCTAGTGCCTTATCCATTTGAAGTAAGTTTAAATGATACATATCTTTTTTCTTTGGATCTGCTCCGTTAGCGAAGGAATGATAAACGTAGCTTGGGGATACACTTTTAACGCCGTCTTGCTTTGCATAATAAGAAACTGCTTTTTCTAAAGAAATTCCCTTTTTCAGTTGGATTACATCATATCCTAGTGATGGAATAGATCGTATTACTTTGGAGCCAATGTTTTTATGTGCGTTCTTAGCAAGACCTGTATGCTTGACGATAATGGTATCTTTACTAATCCATTCCTTATCATTTTTTACATACTTTAATGCTTTTTCCTTATTGCTAGCTATAAGACTTTTCTCTACTTCTGTGTGCTGTGCTGTTTTTTCTGGTGCTGTAGCATAGGCAGAAGCAGCAGGAACCATTAGTGAAGCTGACGCTACTAAAGCAATTGATTTCTTCATCCATTTTTTCAATTGTTCTCTCTCCCATGATGTTTTATTTATTCTATATCTAATACGAATGAAACGTGGAAAAGTTTCGGATAAAAGGATAATTTCGGTCTACTTTCCTGATTTACCCCCTATTATTAGAGAATAGAAAAAGGTACCCACCTAAATTTTGGGGTACCTTTTTCATGTTGACAGCAAATGCTCTCGTAAATACCACTTATTGTGGCTCACTAGATTCTGCCATTTTCCGTGCTTTTTTCTCAGCTTTTTTTCGTTCGCGTAATGCTCTAAAAAAATCGGTTAAAATTTGTCCGCATTCTTCAGCTAATATACCTTCCGTTACATCACAGTCATGGTTGAAGCGCGCATCATTTAATAAATGATAGAGTGAATCGACACAGCCAGCTTTTATGTCCCGTGCGCCGTATACAACACGTGGCACTCGCGACTGCAAAATAGCCCCTGCACACATAGGGCAAGGTTCCAGTGTGACATAAAGTGTTGTTTGTTCAAGACGCCAACTACCAAGTTTTTTACATGCTTCTTGAATCACCATTAATTCGGCATGAGTAGTTGCATTTTGAGTTGTTTCACGTAGATTATGCGCGCGCGCAATAATTTCTCCTTCATATACAAGAACGGCCCCTATTGGTACCTCACCAAGCAAAGCAGCTTTTTTTGCTTCCTCTAAAGCTTGGTTCATAAATATGCGGTCTTTTTCAAAAATATCCACTAGAATCTCTCCTTACAGAGTAGTGTATCATGCGGGTGGCGTTTTGTATTTTGCTTTGAATTGACATTTCTAAAATAACCCTATATATTTATATATGAACACATGCTCATATATAAATAAACTATAGGAGGAACGGAAAATGGATGAACAAGTTAAACAGGGCGAAATAGAAACCGGTAATGGCCAGCACTTAGATGAGGAAACGTTATTTGTTGTTTCTCAAACGTTTAAAGCATTGAGTGATCCAACAAGAATACGGATTTTAAATTTATTATGTTCAGATGAGCATTCGGTTAACGACATTGCTGAAATATTAGACTTAAGTCAGTCAACGGTATCCCATCAATTACGATTTTTAAAAAATTTACGATTAGTAAAATTCAGGAGGGAAGGAACAAGCTTATATTATTCAAAAGATGATGACCACATTATGAATTTATTGAAGCAAGCAATTGAACACGCTACGCACAACTAATTGTATGAATTAATATTTGGGGGGAAAACGATGGGGCATAATCACGATCACGGTCATGATCATACACATGGTGCAAATAAAAAGGTGCTTTTACTATCCTTTATCATCATTACGAGTTATATGGTGATTGAAGCAATTGGTGGGTTCTTAACAAATAGTTTGGCGCTTTTATCGGATGCTGGCCATATGTTAAGTGACTCAATTTCTTTAGCCATTGCACTTCTTGCTTTTATTTTTGGAGAAAAAGCAGCTAGCTTTAGTAAAACATATGGTTATAAAAGGTTTGAAATATTAGCTGCAGTGTTAAATGGTGTAACATTAATTTTAATTGCGTTATTTATTTTCTATGAAGCCATTGAGCGTTTTGCAAATCCACCAGAAGTAGCAACAACAGGTATGCTGATTATTAGTGTAATTGGTTTGTTAATTAATATAGTAGTGGCTTGGATTATGATGCGGGGTGGAGATACGGAAGACAATTTAAACATGCGTGGTGCATTTTTACATGTTCTTAGTGATATGCTTGGCTCTGTCGGTGCCATCATTGCTGCTTTAGTCATTATGTTTTTCGGCTGGGGCTGGGCCGATCCACTTGCCAGTGTTATTGTTGCATTATTAGTACTACGTAGTGGATATTTTGTGACAAAGTCTGCTATCCATGTTCTTATGGAAGGAACACCTTCAAATGTCGACGTTCAGGAAATCATTCAAATAATGGAGCAAACTGAAGGTGTGCAAAGTATTCATGATCTTCATATTTGGACGATAACTAGCGGAACAAATGCATTGTCCTGTCATGCAGTTGTCGATGACCAGCTAAACATTGGAGAAAGCGAGCATATTTTACGTGAAATTGAACATAATCTTGAACATAAGGGCATAAAGCATATAACGATTCAATTGGAAACCGCAGCGAACCGCCATGATGAATCAATTTTATGTAATCTTAAGAGTGAGCCAGTTCATCACGATCACCATTAATTATAAAAAAATAAAACGCCTATTTACATACCCTTCGTGGGTATAGTATGATATTAGCAAATAGGAGGTGAAGAATTTGGAGGACACAGTGAAAGAGGATGCTTGTCATACAGAGGAAACTGCATCGTGTCGAAAAAGTCATCACCCTGAGCGCGTGAAAAAGGATTTAACGACTCGCTTAAATCGAGTAGAAGGTCAAATCCGAGGTATTAAGGGAATGATTGAAAAAGACGTTTACTGTGATGATATCATCACGCAACTGTCTGCCACGCAATCAGCTTTGAATAGCGTAGCGAAAATTTTATTAGAAGGTCATTTAAAAGGCTGTGTCGTAGATCGCCTATCTGAAGGCGATGAAGCGGTTCTAGATGAGTTAGTCGTGACCATTCAAAAATTAATGAAAAAATAATTTTACGGGTAGTTACTCTTATATAGCATGTACATTAAATTTAAAGGAGAGATATTTATGCAAAATGTAACATTAAACGTACAAGGAATGTCATGTGGACATTGTGTCAATGCAGTGGAAAAAAGTGTCGGCGCTTTAGCAGGTGTAGAACAAGTAACAGTAAATTTAGCAGATGGTTTGGTAGATGTCGCATTTGACGATGCCCAAGTATCACTTGCGCAAATTAAAGAAACGATTGACGATCAAGGCTACGAGGTAGAATAAGATCAATAGGGTGCTCACAAGGCACTCTATTATTTTCAAATTTATATACCCCTATATGGTATAGAAAGAGGTGGGAAGTTAATGCGTTCTGAATTGAAGGAAACGAACCTACAAATTACTGGCATGACTTGCGCAGCGTGTGCTACGCGTATTGAGAAAGGCTTGAAAAAAATGGAGGGTGTCGAGCAAGCAACCGTAAACTTAGCGCTTGAAAAATCCTCTATAAAATATGATCCAGCAATATTGAGTGAAGTAGACTTTGAAAAGAAAATCGAAGCGTTAGGCTATGGCGTCGTAAAACAGAAAGCGGAACTTGATATTACAGGTATGACGTGTGCTGCATGTGCCACTCGTATTGAGAAAGGTTTAAATAAGCTTTCAGGTGTTTCAACAGCAACTGTAAACTTGGCACTTGAAAAAGCATCCATCGAATTTAATCCAACAGAGGTTTCTGTATCGGATATTATCGGTAAGGTTGAGAAGCTGGGATATGGTGCTCATCAAAAAGCGGATGAGCGAGCAACTGAAGATTATCGAGAAAAGGCAATAAAACAACAGCAACAAAAATTTCTTTTTTCAGCTATTCTTTCGCTACCATTACTGTGGACGATGGTTGCTCACTTTTCATTGACATCGTTTTTATATGTCCCCGATTTTTTATTGAATCCTTGGGTGCAATTAGTGTTAGCTACACCAGTTCAATTTATTATTGGGAAACAATTTTATGTAGGTGCATATAAAGCTTTACGTAATGGCAGTGCTAATATGGATGTCCTTGTCGTTATGGGGACTTCAGCAGCTTATTTTTACAGCGTTTATCAAGCCATTGTTACAGTTAATTCACATCATGGACCGCATCTATACTTTGAAACGAGTGCCGTTTTAATTACGTTAATTCTTTTAGGTAAATTATTCGAAGCAAAGGCAAAAGGGCGTTCATCAGAAGCGATTAAAAAGCTAATGGGTCTGCAAGCAAAATCTGCGATAGTTGTGCGAGATGGAGTAGAAAAAGAAGTCCCATTAGAAGAAGTTGTGATTAGTGATATTTTATTAGTTAAACCAGGTGAAAAAATTCCTGTAGATGGTGAAGTAGTAGAAGGTATAACAGCCGTTGATGAATCAATGCTAACAGGGGAAAGTCTTCCGGTAGATAAAAAACAAGGAGATGTATTATACGGTTCAACCATTAATAAAAATGGCTTTGTGAAAATGTCAGCAACCAAAGTTGGTCGAGACACAGCACTTGCTCAAATTATTAAAGTTGTAGAAGATGCACAAGGTTCAAAAGCCCCCATACAACGTTTAGCAGACCAAATTTCGGGTATATTCGTGCCGATTGTTGTTGGTATTGCGATTGTGACATTCCTTGTTTGGATTTTATGGGTAAAACCTGGTGAATTTACACCTGCACTAGAAGTGTTAATTGCGGTTCTTGTTATTGCTTGTCCTTGTGCGCTAGGCTTAGCGACACCGACCTCTATTATGGCAGGTTCTGGTCGCGCCGCTGAATTTGGGATTTTGTTTAAAGGTGGCGAGCATTTAGAACAAACGCAACGCATTGATACAGTTGTTGTCGATAAAACAGGAACCGTAACACACGGCAAACCGATATTAACAGACGTTGTACTAGCAACGGGGCAAGAAGAAGCATCCTTTCTTTCATTGATTGGGGCAGCAGAGAAACAATCCGAACATCCGCTAGCACAGGCCATTGTGCAAGGAATTGAAGAGCGAAGTATCACACTTGGCGATGTTCAATTTTTTGAGGCCATTCCAGGTTACGGCGTGCAAGCAACCGTTTCTGGTCAAGGTGTGGTAATCGGGACACGTAAATTAATGCAACAATATGATATAGATATTCAGCATATATTGCCGACAATGGAGATATTAGAGGAAAACGGTAAAACCGCTATGTTGGCTGCTATAAACGGTCAATATGCAGGCCTTGTTGCTGTTGCAGATACGGTAAAAGATACGTCAAAAGAAGCCATTCGTCGTTTACAGGATATGGGTATTACAGTCATTATGATGACGGGTGATAACGAACGGACTGCGCAAGCAATCGGTCAGGAAGTTGGGGTTAACCATGTTATCGCAGAAGTACTTCCAGAAGGAAAAGCGGATGAAGTGAAAAAACTGCAAGCTACAGGCAAAAACGTAGCGATGGTTGGTGATGGCATTAATGATGCACCAGCATTAGCAACTGCCAATATTGGGATGGCCATAGGAACTGGTACAGATGTGGCAATGGAGGCTGCTGATATTACGCTTATTCGTGGTGATTTAACTAGCATTGCGGATGCCATTATTATGAGTCGTAAAACAATGCGCAATATTAAGCAAAATCTATTTTGGGCATTTGCATATAATACATTAGGGATTCCAATTGCAGCTATGGGCCTTCTTGCACCGTGGGTAGCGGGTGCAGCTATGGCATTCAGCTCAGTGTCCGTCGTGTTAAATGCCTTACGTTTACAACGAGTAAAATTATAGTGCCAGTCACTCAAACAATTCTCAAACAATTCTCTAAGTAGATTTTTACTAAAACGATTGCGTAGAATGGACGTTACTTGTGCAGAGAGGAAAGCGTCCACCTAGCGGAAATTTACGCAGTATTTGCTGGCTAAAGTTAGGCCCACTAAGGTGGGTATTTTTTGTTGCATGGAGCTATAAGTTTGTTTGATATCTATCAACTGGGCAGGTCAAATAATGTTAAAAATTGAGATACATGTTGATTCTGTTTTTCATTTTCTCACTATGATACAATGAAAAGCACTGATTCATTTTAGTTTCATACAATATAGCCTTAAAATAGTGGCATAATTGACTTATAGAATCCTAAATATAAAGGAGGAACTTCTAGTGACGGTTCCATTTGTTGCAGTAGAAGGTCCGATTGGTGTAGGCAAAACTTCATTGGCAAAAGAGGTAGCGGCGACATTTAATTACCATCTATTAAAAGAAATTGTAGACGAAAATCCGTTTTTAAATAAGTTTTATGAAAATATAGAGGAATGGAGTTTCCAAACGGAAATGTTCTTCCTGTGTAATCGCTATAAACAATTAACAGATATAAAGAAGTTACGTTTAGCACAAAAGACATCAGTTGTATCGGACTATCATATTTTTAAAAATTTAATTTTTGCAAAGCGTACATTGCCACCTGCCGAGTACGAAAAGTATGAAGAAATCTATCAAATTTTAACAAAAGATATGCCTGTGCCTAATGTCGTTGTTTATTTACATGCTAGTGTTGATACGTTAATGAAACGCATTGCTAAACGAGGGCGTGAATTTGAGAAAATGATTTCACGTGAATATATGGAGCAGTTAGTAGCAGACTATCATACTTTTACAGAGCACTTTGAGCAGCTACATCCCGAAATACCTGTAATCAGATTTAATGGAGATCAACTTGATTTTGTAAAAAACCCACAAGATTTACAATATGTATTAAAAACAATCGAAGATACGTTACAACAAAGGAGCTTGCAACAATGAATTTGAGAGAGAAATATGATATTCCACCACAAACTGTTATTACAATTGCCGGAACAGTAGGTGTAGGAAAATCAACGATGACAAAGGCGCTAGCACAAGCGTTAAATTTCCGTACATCATTTGAAAAAGTAGATACCAATCCATACTTAGATAAGTTTTATGATGACTTTGAAAAATGGAGCTTCCATTTACAAGTCTATTTTCTAGCAGAGCGTTTTAAAGAGCAGAAGCGTATTTTCGAATATGGTGGGGGCTTTGTGCAAGATCGTTCTATTTATGAAGATACAGGGATTTTTGCCAAAATGCATTATGATAAAGGAACAATGAGTCCAACTGATTATGAAACGTATCGTAATTTATTTGATGCGATGGTGATGACACCGTATTTCCCGCACCCAGATTTATTAGTTTATTTAGAGGGGCCGATTGATGACGTCATTGGACGTATTCAAGAGCGTGGTCGTGAGATGGAGCAGCAAACACCGAATGATTATTGGATTGAAATGCATGAGCGTTACGAAAATTGGATAAATAATTTTAATTCATGCCCTGTCCTACGTTTAGATATTAATGATTATGATTTATTAAAAAATCCAGACGCAATTGAATCAATTGTCAGTCGCATAAGTCATATGCTAAAGCAAACAAGTCATTTACGTAAATAGAAGAAAAGCTATGCAACAGTAAAGACGTTGAAGAAGGGAATATCAAAGCGTTCTGACCGAAAGCAAAAGGAACGTAGAAAGCTTCCAGATAGAAATATAAGGACTTTGTATTTTAAAATAAATAACAGAAATAAGACCAAGAGACGTGAGACAATATGATACCTATTGTTTTCACGTCTTTTGTAATAGGAGGAATAAATATGAGAATCGCAGTATATTGTGGATCAGGACTTGGCAATAACCCGATTTATGCTGAAAAGGCAAGTGAATTAGGAACGGTATTAGCACAACATGGACATGGTATTGTTTATGGAGGTTCTAAAATAGGATTGATGGGCAAAGTGGCAGATGCTGCATTAGTAGCAGGTGGAGAAGTGATTGGTGTCATGCCTACTCATTTACAAAAACAAGAAATTGTTCATGCCGCATTGACAGAAATCCATTTTGTAGAATCCATGCATATACGTAAGGCAAAAATGGTTGAATTAGCAGATGCTTTTATTGCGTTACCAGGTGGTGGCGGTACACTGGACGAATATTTTGAAGTATTTACATGGGCGCAAATTAGATTACATGAAAAACCTGTTATTTTATTTAACGTCAATGGTTTTTATGACGCACTGCTACAACATTTTTCTAAAATGCTAGAGGAGGGCTTTATACGCCCAGAACACAAGGCATTAATTCGTGTCGCAACAACGGCAGAAGAAGTTTTAACAATGATAAAATAAGAAAAAAAGCATAATTGAGCATAAGAATAGTAAAAATACAAATTTATAGTATTTTTAAGATGCTATTAGATATATTATAATATATAACAATGCATTTTTTTAAAAGAAGAAAGTAGATTAGAGATAACGCTAGTACAATAGGGTGATAGAGGTGGATGTTGTGCAAAAGAATGATACACAAGTCACAGATGATTTAGTTGTTCAAGCAATTGAGCGTAATATAGCGATTATCCGATTTGATATGAACCGAAAAGTTGCTTATGTAAATGAGCTTTTTGCGAAAACAATGGGCTATACAGTAGAAAAAATGATGGGGAAAGACCATAAGGAATTTTGTTTTCCTAATTACGTGAAGAGTCCTGAATACGAGAGGTTTTGGCGTAATTTAGCAGCAGGTAAGAGCTATCAAGATAAAGTAGAACGAATGGATGCCCGTGGAAATAGTATTTGGCTAGAAGCTACCTATATGCCCGTATTTGATAATCATTCAAGAAGAGTTATTGGTGTATCCAAAATAGCAACAAATATTACGGAACGTCAAAATACCATTGTCAATGTAGCAGATCAGTTAAAACAAATGTCCACTAAGCTTTACAGTCGTTCAGAGGCAGGTATTAAAAATAGTGAAAATTTACTTGCAACAATTCAACAAGTTTCAAAGGAATCTTCGGAAAATGTTAAAAATTTAGATCAATTACAAAATCAAGCAGATTCCATTAAAGGCATTGTCAAAACAATTCAAGGAATTGCCTCCCAAACAAACTTACTAGCTTTAAATGCAGCTATTGAAGCCGCAAGAGCTGGAGAGTATGGCAGAGGTTTTGATGTTGTCGCCAAAGAGGTACGAAAACTTTCTGTAAGAGTAGAGCAATCAATTTCAGAAGTGAAAGAAAATGTGGAAGGGATTGTACGTGAGGTTGGGCAAGTAACAGAAAGCATCACGCGAATTTCTGAGGAAATTGAAAAAACGAATGGGCAAATTACTGTGACGACGAGTGATTTTGCTGAAATCGCTTCTGCAGCAGAGGCTTTAGATGAACGGTCTAAACAATTTATTGAAATAATTTAAAAGGCGCCTAAGGCAAATGGTCACGATATGAACATTGCCTTAGGTGTTTTATTTTGTTTAAAAAACGGGATAACGGCGATTTGTTTTTAACAACATATTTTACTAAATTTTCTGAATTATATTGAAATAGTAGATGTGTTTTATTTACAATAATTGTGTAAGGTATTCATAAATCATAATAGGGGTGTTATGCATGGCAAAGGTGGAAATAAGTTTTAAACATTTACCAACGACAGCAATTTCAGATGCAACTGGGGGACATACAAATTTACGCAGTGACATTAAACCGTTAGCAGACCATTTTAAAATAGCAGGTCGAGCGGTTACTGTACGTTTACCAGATGGCGAAAATGGAGCTGTACTTGAAGCGATTCGAGCAGCTAGCGAGGGTGATATTTTGGTCATTGATGCAAAGGGTAATAGAAATCGTGCGGTAGCAGGAGATTTTGTTATTTCTTTAGCAAAGGGTATGGGTGTACAGGCCTTTGTAGTAGACGGGGTTATTCGTGATATTGCCGCGATTCGGGAACTAGATTTTCCTGTATTTTCACTTGGGACAACCGTAGCAGCAGGCAACAAAAATGGAGGTGGTAAAGTGAATGTGCCAATCGCAATTGGCGGTGTAACAGTGCAACCAGGTGATTATATTATTGGAGATGTAGATGGCGTTATTGTCGTGCCTCAAGAGGATGCAGAGCGTATTGTTGCAGCCGCTGAGGCGAAAGTCGAAAAGGATGAAGTGCGTGCACAAGAAGCCCATGTCAATGGCAAAGCGTCTATTATTGCTTATTTAGATAAAGTACTGACAAAATAAAAAATGCCTCACGATGGCTTAAGCCATCGTGAGGCATTTTTTATGAATTTATGCTAAATTTTCATTTTCTTTAAAGTAGTTTTTCATTTTTTCTTTATCGAAGCGGCCTTCCCATTTCGCCATTACTAATGAAGCTAGTGAGTTACCGATTACGTTAACTACTGTTCGTCCCATATCAAGGATACGGTCGATACCAGCAATAAATGCTAAACCTTCGATTGGAATACCAACAGTACCTAAAGTGGCAAGTAATACTACGAATGATACGCCTGGTACACCGGCAATCCCTTTAGAAGTAACCATTAATACAAGCATTAATGTAATTTGTTCCCCGATGCTTAAGTGAATACCATACATTTGGGCAATGAATAATGCAGCAATTGCTTGATACAATGTTGAACCATCTAAGTTAAAAGAATAACCTGTTGGAATAACAAAAGAAACAATATCTTTTGGTGCACCTAATTTCTCCATTTTCAACATCACTCGTGGTAAGACAGCTTCCGAGCTAGCAGTGGAGAAGGCTAAAATTAACTCATCTTTTAACACTCTGATTAAGTAGAAAATGTTGACACCGGCAAATTTTGCAACGAGGCCAAGAATAACAAAGATGAAGAATAACATTGTGGCATATACAAGTATTGCAAGCTTACCTAAAGGTATGAGGGAAGCAAAACCATATTTGGAAACGGTTACACCAATTAAACCAAATACCCCAATTGGAGCGAATTTCATCACAAGGTTCGTTACCCAGAACATAGCATCTGCTACACCTTGGAAGAAGTCCAATACTGGTTTACCTCGTTCTCCAATTGCAGCTACCCCTAAACCAAAAATAACAGAGAAGAAGATGATGGCAAGCATATTGCCTTCAGCCATTGATTGAATAATATTTGTCGGTACAATACCTACAATAATATCAAATGGACCTTCATGCTGTACTTCTTCAGTTGTTGAAACGTATTTTGAAATATCCCCTTGCGAAAGTTCGTTCATATTGATGCCAGCACCTGGTTGGAACAGGTTTGCTGAAAGTAATCCAACAACAATCGCTACTGTTGTAATGATTTCAAAGTAAATAAGCGATTTTCCGCCTAATCTTCCGAGCTGTTTCATGTCTCCAGTTCCAGCAACACCAACAATTAAAGTCGAAATGATAATAGGTACTACAATCATCTTAATTAGATGTAGGAAGATATCCCCTAATGGTTGTAAATATGTTTCAACTTTGGGGTTACCATAAAAGATACCACCAATAATTATCCCTAAAATCAAACCGATTAAAATTTGAGCGGCTAAACTGATTTTAAATTTCTTTTTCAAAATCTTAATTCCTCCCCTATATTAAAATTTTTAGGACACGCCTTACTTTAATAATACGGAGGACTTATGAAATCCGACAAAATCCGAGAAAATTAATTTACTTTTGTTAAAATGTCTGAATATAACACCTGAATAAACTTTTTAATATTGACCTTTGCTTTGCGATTCCCGTGGTCTTCGATTTGCGTCATAAGCTGGCGAATCTCTTTAAAATCAAAGTATCGAGGTGCATAATATTCAAATTCAGAGTTTGTATAATCAACGACTCCTAAATTGGCGAGATTAATCATGGCAGCTAAAATCGTTCGACGTACACGCTGTTCAATCGCTTTACTCTCTTTCAATATTTCATCAGGAGTTGACTTTGTGACAGCTGCTATTTCCTCATAGAGCTCTTTTAATGGAGGAAGTGGCGCAATTTTGTGCTGATGAGCTAATAATGTTTCAATAATTGCTATAATATCCTCACTTCCAATTTCACCGACAATCCCCATATCATTTAAGATCGATTGGATGTGGTCTCGCGATGTAGCTTTATTGTTTATTTGCTCACTTAGATCGATGTTCGTTAGCGATTGTCGAATAACTAATAGGGAATTTTTTAGGCGAAATTGTTCCGTTGTTTTGCGTAAAACATTTTCAACCTCAATACGGTTAATGGGTTTATGAATAAAGAAATCTATCCCTTGTTCATAGGCCTCGCCGACCATTTCCTTATTCACAACTTGTGAAATCATAATAAACTGTCCTTCAAATCGATTCTGAAGAAGATGCTCCACTGTTGCTATACCGTCTAACTTAGGCATAAGTAAGTCGATTAGTACAAATTCAGGTTGTGTCATTAATATTTGTGGAATGGCATCTACTCCATTGCGTGCTTCGCCGATTACTGTACCTAAACCACTATCTTCAATAATTTGTTTTAGCATCACGCGGCTTGCACGATCATCATCTACAATAAAATACCTCATTTAAGTCTCTCCCGTTAGAATAGTTTGCGTAGGAATTATAATTTTAAACACCGTTTTGTAGTTATTTGATTCAACTGAAATGGAGCCATTTAATTTTGAAATTAATTCAGCGACATGTGATAGTCCAATTCCTGTAGCTGCTACACCTTCAACATTGTATTTCGTCGTATAGCCAGGTTCAAAAATAATAGAAAGGTCACTTTCGGAGATGCCTTTTCCATCATCACTTACTGTTATTACAGTATCAACCTCCTGCTGTTGAATATCAATAGATATGATACCTTGCTTTTCTATTGCTTCAATGGCATTAGCAGTTAAATTATTTAATAGTGCCAGCAAGGCAATGTGCTCTCTCGTTAAAAAATCAGTATCTAAACTTATATTAAACTGGATGTCTTTACCGAGTAACTCACTGTATTTGCGATTGCCGTCTTCTATATAATGTAATAATTCTGATAATCGTAATGAGCCAAAGCTCTTGTCCCCAACAATTTTAGATATACCCGCATAAATACGCTGAGAATCTTTTTTGACTTCATGAATTTCCTGGGCAATATGAAGTGCTTGTATACTTTCTGAACGATTGCCCTGTGCTTTTAATTGTCTATACAAATCAAACCCATTAGCAGTAATCGTTTCAATATGATTCATAGATTTTTTTAAATAGAGCGTCTCTACATATAAATCTGAACCAATCGTAAGCATTTCCTGCACGCGTTTTTTTTGCTCGGCAATAACAATAGAGCTATAAATGCCAACAACAAAAAAACTACGTAATAGGGCAACGGCTAATAAGATGAGCAGGTCATGAATAAATAAAATTGTATAAGATTGGACAAGGAAACGTAGCAATTGTTCCGCTAAATTACTAATGACCTCACTGAGGGCTACTAGTAATCCTAACTTTAATGGCTTTTCACGATATTGATGAATATTTAAAAGCTGTAGGCATATTGCAAACAATAAATAAAATGTCCCAGCAGGTAAGTGAGTATAAATACCATCTATTAAAGATGTATTATGCGTATAGTAACTAATAGCGATTCGTAAAGTGGTTGTTACAATGCTAGTTACAATACCGGCTAATATAATAGGTGTCGGTCTAAGTAAGGTGCATAAAAAGAATATAATTGTCCCCAGACCAAAGCGAAAAGAAGTATTGGCGAAAGGGATGATTTTAATTTCACTACCGATAGCCGTTAATAAAGCGATGGATATAATCCATGTGAGGGAACTACGAGAAATAAAGGCTTTGGAATACATATTAAATATCCTCCCTAAAGTATTTAAGAGCAAGATAGCTAATAAAAAAATACCACAACCTAATCGGAAGTGGTATTTAATAAGTATGACATACAATTTTTTAAGCAAAAAAAAACGGCTACATCGTGTAGTCGGATTTTAAAAAACTGGAGGAGGTAGAGGGATTCGAACCCCCGCGCGGTGTTACCCGCCTGTCGGTTTTCAAGACCGATCCCTTCAGCCAGACTTGGGTATACCTCCATACTATATTGCTTCAATGTCTTATCGACAAGAACTAATTTATCATGATTTTATTTTGGCGTCAACATCTTTTTGAAAAAATAGTAGGTTTTAAAAAATTAATTTTTATTAATTAAGAATGTACTTAAATAATTTGTGCAATTCGTTGCAATTTATACAAACTGAAAGTATACTAGTTATTGCCGTGCTAGGTGGGAAGGTAGCGGTGTCCTGTAACTCGCAATCCGCTCTAGCGAGACTGAATTCCTTTTTCGAGGCTGTCCGTATTGTTTGGTCTGCCTTTTGCACGTAGTGTTGACGATTGGGTCCTGCGCAATGGATACCCATGAACCATGTCAGGTCCGGAAGGAAGCAGCATTAAGTGGTCTTATTCATGTGCCGCGGGGTTGCCTAATCTGAGCTAACGACAAGAGTAACGCTTATGTGCGGCTGTCGAAGAAAGGTGCACGGCATTAAATTGCCAATTTAAACGCATTCGTCTACTGTAGGCGAGTGCGTTTTTTTATATTATAAAATAGGACACGGTTTTATAAACAAGGCTGCCGATGCTATAATAGTTTTATTAATATTGAAAAAGAAGGGGAGAGGAAATCATTGACGTATCAAGCATTTTATCGTGTGTATAGACCACAATCATTCCGAGAAATGTCAGGTCAAGCGCATGTCAAAAGAACGCTGCAAAATGCTCTCCTAGCGAATAAAACAACTCATGCTTACTTGTTTTCTGGACCTCGGGGTACAGGGAAAACAAGTACAGCTAAAATTTTTGCTAAGGCTTTAAACTGCGAGCATGCTCCAGCAAGTGAACCTTGTAATGAGTGTGCAACTTGTTTAAGCATTACAGATGGTTCTCATCCAGACGTTATTGAATTTGATGCAGCTTCTAATTCACGTGTTGAAGAAATACGGGACATTATTGAAAAGGTACGTTTTGCTCCAGCTAGTAGCAGGTTTAAAGTGTACATCATTGATGAAGTGCATATGCTGTCTACAAGTGCCTTCAATGCGCTTTTAAAAACACTAGAAGAACCACCACCTCACGCTGTATTTATTTTAGCAACAACAGAACCTCATAAATTACCTGCAACGATTATTTCACGTTGCCAACGTTTTGACTTCAAGCGACTTTCAACTAACGATATTATCGAGCGCATGAAGGTCGTACTAGAAGATATTGAACTCCCGTTTGAAGAACAAGGTCTAAAAGTGATTGCGCAGTCAGCTGCGGGCGGTATGCGTGATGCATTGAGCTTGTTGGACCAAGTTGTATCCTTTAGCGGTGAAATGTTGAAACTAGAGGATGCACTACTAGTCACAGGCTCAATTAGTCAGGATGTTTTCTATGATTTAGCTGAAGCTTTAAAGGTCAAAGATGTGGCACAAATGCTTGCGCTGTTAGAGCAGCTAATCGCAGATGGGAAGGATCCATTGCGCTTATCGGAGGATTTAATTACATTTTTCCGCGATTTACTGCTTTTACAAACGAGTGAGAATTTAGCTGAACTATTAGAGTTAGTATCACCTGAGGAGCGCGTATTTGCATTGGCACATGACTTTGCACCAGATATGCTTTACGGCTACATCGACATTTTAGCGAAAACACAACAAGAAATGCGTTTCTCGCATCATACGAAAATCTATTTGGAAACAGCATTGCTAAAAATGACACAGTTTTCGGGTGGCGTAGTCAATCAAACTGCCCCATCAAGTGAGGCGGTAATGAGCCCAGAACTAGCGCAAAAAATCATTGCGCTTGAGCAAATGGTGCAACAACTATCTTTACAAATACAAAATGGTGCGCCGTCACAAGCTACTCAGGTTGCCAAAGAACAACGTCCGCGTGCAAAAAGTCCAAATGGTTATAAGGCGCCTACTGGTCGTATTCAAGAAGTGCTAAAGGATGCGACAAAGCAAGATGTGCAACGTGTAAAGGCTGTATGGGCGCAGGCGTTAAATCAATTGCAAAAGTCACAATCAGCTCTTTTAGCAGAAGCTGAACCTGTTGCGGCATCTTCGAGTGCTTTTGTGTTAAAATTCAAGTATGATATTCATTGTCAAATGGTTGCTGATAATCAAATGCTAAAAGCACAATTCACACAACTTATTGCAGGTCAAACAGGCACGATGTATGAAATGCTTTGTACGCCAGAAGAAACATGGTTAAAGTTGCGTGAAGAGTTCATTCGTGATCACGGATTACATCAAAAGAAAGCACCATTAGCTAACGATGATCCGAATGTTGAATTATTGGAACCACCACCGGCAGAAATGCCAGAAGAACCTTTTATCGATGATGCGCAACCGCTGGCATCACAAGATCCATTGGTGACGGAAGCGGAAAAGCTGTTCGGTAAGGATTTTATTGAAATTATTGAAGACTGATTACTTAGGAGGAATAGGTTATGCGTGGAATGGGAAATATGCAAGGCATGATGAAAAAAATGCAAAAAATGCAAAAAGAAATGATGGAAGCTCAAGAAGCTTTAAATGCTGAACAATTTGAAGGTGTTGCTGGCGGCGGTATGGTGAAAGTAACAGTTACAGGTCAACGTGAAGTAGTAGAAGTGAATCTTGATACTTCAGTAGTAGATCCTGACGATATCGAAATGTTACAAGATTTAATTGTTGTTGCAACGAATGAAGCACTTAAAAAAGTAGAAGAAAAAACAAATGCAACAATGGGTAAATTTACGCAAGGCATGAACCTTCCATTCTAGGAGGTAACAATATGTATTACCCAGAACCAATATCAAAATTAATCGATAGTTTTATGAAATTGCCAGGTATCGGGCCAAAAACCGCAGCCCGACTGGCGTTTTTTGTGTTAACAATGAAAGAAGATGACGTTCTTTCTTTTTCCAAAGCTTTAATAGATGCAAAACGTAATTTAAGTTATTGCTCTGTTTGTGGCAATATTACCGATGTAGACCCATGTCATATTTGTACCGATAAACAACGCGATGCCTCAGTAATTTGCGTTGTTCAAGATACAAAGGACGTTATTGCAATGGAAAAAATGCGTGATTACCATGGTAAGTACCATGTGTTACAGGGGGCTATTTCACCAATGGATGGTATCGGCCCAGAGGATATTAATGTAGCCTCACTGTTAGTACGCTTACAAGATGAAACGGTGCAGGAGCTTATTTTAGCAACCAATTCTACTATTGAAGGTGAAGCGACGGCTATGTATATCTCTCGTCTTGTTAAACCATCTGGCATCCGCACAACACGCATTGCGCACGGATTACCAGTAGGTGGAGATTTAGAATATGCTGATGAAGTAACGTTATCGAAGGCAATGGAAGGCCGCCGAGAGTTATGAGTGAGGGATTGAAATGTTCTTCCGCAATAAAGGAAAGCTAAAAAGAGAATTTGACGAAAAGCTTGTTAATCTCATTAAACAAACAAAAGAAGATTTACAACAAGCAAAATTGATTGAAGAATTATTAAATGATTATGATTTAGAAGTTATTGCTCAGCGAAAAGCAGCAGAGAGTATTCATTTTTATTTATTTAAAGAAGCTAGAATTCGACGAGTACTAATAAAATAATGATTGTAGAGTTATAGACGTGCTATAGGAATCATAAAATTACATAATTATGATCGAAGGGGGCAAGCATATGCCGTGGACTGTAATTGTGAGTATTTGTGTTCCTGTAGCGCTTCTTTTTCTTTATATAGTAGGAAGACACATTAAATTGGGTAAAGTATTAGAAGGACTATCAGTATTTTGGTTCCGATTTGCATTTGCATTTTTATTATTATTCATTATTCATTTAGGTGTTGGTTATAGCGGTTATAATGTACCAATTAACCTGTTTTCCGTTTTCACAATTGCATTGTTGGGCATTCCAGGTGTACTAGGAATCACTTTTTTAATATTATTTTTATAAAAGGCTTGCAAACTATAAATATTGTGATATAGTAATAAGAGTCGTTAAGATAACAACTGAAACAACTTGTATAAAACAAAAAACAATTTAAAATAAATTGTTGACATCGATTTGAAAAGATGGTATTATATAAGAGTTGCTGAAACAAGCGGCGACAAAATGAACCTTGAAAAC